>NZ_JBWKJG010000055.1:0-1009 GCF_056432325.1 Streptomyces sp. NPDC045287 | reverse complement strand
TACTCGAAGTGGGAGATGCCGGCGTCGCGCTGCAGCTGGGCGTCCAGGGCGGCCGGGAGGCTGACCAGCATGCTGACCATGGCGAGCCAGGTCTGCTGTTCCTCGTCGTCCAGCCAGCGGGGCTCGTCGGTGTTCATACCCTCACGGTAACTTGACGCTTCAAGCCCAAGGTCGGCTGTTTCCTTCTGCATGGTGACCTCCCGGTTTGGGCTGGGCGGCTCGGCTCCGGAGCTTGCCGCGGACGGGCCGCAAAGCGGGTGACCCAGGTCAGCTGCGGGGCGTGTCGTTCAGGGGCAATGCGCGCAGGTAGGCGGCGACGGCCACCGCGGCGACTGCGACGTGCATGAGCATCAGGGCGATGATCCCCGCGGCGTCCGCGTGCGGCTTGTAGTCGCTGACGAACATCGCCAGGTCGGGGACGAGGGAGACGATCACGACGGCGGGGACCAGCCAGGACAGCAAGGCGCGCGGATCCGCCGAGCGCCGGCGGACGACCGCCCAGCCGGCCGCGCCGATGAGTACGCCTATGACGGTGAAGGAGACGTACGCCCCGGGCTGGAGGGGCTGGAAGTCCTCCGAGGCCCCCGCCGCCAGGGCGATCAGGGCGATCACCGCGTTGGCGATGCTCGCGGCCACGATGCCCCCGATCAGCCATCCCGTGGCGGCGGCTCGGCTGGGCCCGGAAGGTATGGACTGGGCCGGTGCGGTGGTGGCGGAGGAAGGCGTGGTGGACATGGGGATCTCCTTGAGAGGGGGACGAGCGGCGGAGGGAGGCGGCGGCGCGTGACCGGCCGCCCGTGAAGAACGGCGTGTGCGGCTGGTTCAGTTGGCGAGTGCGGCGGTGAGGGTCTCGCGCGGCGGGGTGGTGGGCCGTCCGATGAGGCGGGAGAGGTTGCCGGTGGTGCTGGCCAGCTGGCCGTCGGCGGTGCCGGCGTCGATCGCGAGGAGCATCTCCACGACGGGCTCGGGCAGGCCGGTCTCGGCGAGGGCCTTGGCGTGGGCCTCGGCG
>NZ_JBWKJG010000054.1:0-1029 GCF_056432325.1 Streptomyces sp. NPDC045287 | reverse complement strand
ATGCGCCAGCACCGCCCGATTGACCATGATCACCACACCCGGATCATGCCACCTGCCAGACCCGACACCTCACCCGCTATCA
Source organism: Streptomyces sp. NPDC045287 (assembly GCF_056432325.1). NCBI lineage: Bacteria > Bacillati > Actinomycetota > Actinomycetes > Kitasatosporales > Streptomycetaceae > Streptomyces > Streptomyces sp. NPDC045287. Next base: position 947 of record NZ_JBWKJG010000054.1, on the reverse strand, counting down.
CGCACCAACTCGTAAAGCCGGCTGGCCGGGTGGTGGCCGTTTCAGGTGCCGAGAGCCGCGGTCTTCTTTCGGTGGAGGTAGCCCTCGCCGGGGCAGCTGGCATCGGGGTCCTCAGTCGGGCACAGGACAGGGGTGTCTTCGTCTCCGAAGAGGTAGGCGTCCACCTCGCAGTCACCGGCAGCGAAGGCCAGCGACACCACCGTGCCGCGCGTGGCGCTCTCGTCCGCGACCTCCACCTGGCCGGATCCAGCGGAGGCGTAAAACGCCCATCGGCCAGACGACAGGGCCGAAGGCTGCGTGCACTCCGATGCGGCGGGCAGTTCGTCGAAGTGCTCGGCGGTGAACGTGTGATCCTCACGGAAGGTCAGGGAGGTGCCGCCCTCGCTGACCCATCGCCCTTCCATCCGATCCGCCGAGATCTCTGCGGCATGGATCGCCGCAGCCCAGCCGCAGGACACCGTCAACCCCATCACCACCCCGGCAAAGGCGATTGAGTACCAAAGCCGTCGACCCACGCCAACCCCTCCCCTGCGTCCGGGCCACCGCCCTCGCCGGTCGGACTCCAACCGTATTTGAACGCACTCAAAATGGTACGGCAGTCTCCCGTCGGGGCAGTTGCGGAGCCGCGCATGCACGCCGCGCCGTCCAGGGAGCGTGCCGGCACACAGGGCGCCACGCGGTTCGAAAGCAGTGCCCGCGGCAGTCGGGGCGCCGATCAGGCGCCTTCCTCGTCTTCGTCCGTTACCGGGAAGTGGCTTTGGGAGTGGGTGTGCCGCTTGTTGGGGAGTGTCTTTTCTCAAGGAAGTACTCGCTGCGGGTGTCGGGGTCGCCGAAGAAGAAGTAGAGGTCGATCCCCTCGTCGTTGCGCGTCATCTCGAAGACCCAGCGGTACGACTGCGGTGCGTCGCTCCTGCGGTCAGGGCGAACAGGGAAGTCCGCTTCTACCC
>NZ_JBWKJG010000053.1:0-1076 GCF_056432325.1 Streptomyces sp. NPDC045287 | reverse complement strand
TACTCGAAGTGGGAGATGCCGGCGTCGCGCTGCAGCTGGGCGTCCAGGGCGGCCGGGAGGCTGACCAGCATGCTGACCATGGCGAGCCAGGTCTGTTCTTCCTCGTCGTCCAGCCAGCGGGGCTCGTCGGTGTTCATACCCTCACGGTAACTTGACTTCTCAAGCCCGGGGGTGGCTGTTTCGTTGGGCATGGTGACCTCCCGACCACGGCTGGTCGGATCAGAGGACTCCTCGGCGGTTGACGCCTAAGGCGGCGCGGGTCAGCTCCGAGGCGTGTCGTTCAGGGGCAGGGCACGCTGGTAGGCGAAGACAGCCGCAGCGGCGACCGCCACGTGCATGGCCATGAGTCCGATGATCCCGGCGGCATCGGCGTGCGGCTTGTAGTCGCTGACGAACATCAGCAGGTCGGGCACGAGGGACACGATCACCACGGTGGGGACCAGCCAGGACAGCAAGGCGCGCGGGTCGGCCGAACGCCGGCGGACCACCGCCCAGCCCACCGCGCCCACGAGTACGCCTATGACGGTGAAGGAGACGAACGCCCCGGGCTGGAGGGGCTGGAAGTCCTCCGACGCCCCGGCGGCGCGCGCGAGGAGAGCGATGATCTCGTCGAGGACGCTTCCCGCCACGATGCCCGCGATCAGCCACCCTGCGACGGCGGCCCGTCCCGGCCCGGTTCTGACGGGAAGCGCCGAGGCGTGGGTGTTGGAGGAGGACGTGGACATAGGAATCTCCTTGGATGAGGGGCCGGGCAGGCGACTGTCTACGAATCCCGTGTGGTGCCCGGTGGGTGAGGGGGTGCTGCCGACAGACGCCTGCCCGGCACGGGGGGGCCACCCTGGAGCCGGACGGTTTCTCCAGAACGAGTGGAACGACGGTCGGGTCGGGCTCAGTTGGCGAGTGCGGCGGTGAGGGTCTCGCGCAGCGGGGTGGTGGGCCGTCCGATGAGGCGGGAGAGGTTGCCGGTGGTGCCGGCCAGCCGGCCGTCGGCGGTGCCGGCGTCGATCGCGAGGAGCATCTCCACGACGGGCTCGGGCAGGCCGGTCTCGGCGAGGGCCTTGGCGTGGGCCTCGGCG
>NZ_JBWKJG010000051.1:0-1469 GCF_056432325.1 Streptomyces sp. NPDC045287 | reverse complement strand
CAATACCGGTGATTTAGGTTGTTTTCGTTCGCCTGCTGGTTGGTTTGGTGGGTGGAACCGGTGTGACGGTGTGAGCCGGTGGTGGGGGTGGGTTGCGGTGGTGGGGGTGTTTGAGGTGCCAGTTGCTCATCTTGCGTTTGATGACGCGGGGGTTGGAGCGTCGTCTGCGGGGTGGCAGGAGTCGTTCGAGCAGCTCACGGGCAGTGTGACGGAGAGCCTGGGTCAGTCGTGAGGGGGGAAAGTGCCGCCTGGCCGGTGACGTGGCGGCGGGCGGCGTTGAGGGTGCGGGTGAAGGAGATCCGGTCGGGATCGAGGCCGGCTTCCTGGGCGGTCTGGTGCATGACGTCGCGCAGTGCGTGGTGGACGAGGAGGAATCCGTAGATCTCCTGCTCGACGCCGTCGGGATACTGCGAGCGCAGGACGAGCTGCCGGCCGCCCTGGTGGGTCTTGATCTCGTCCAGGGTGTTCTCGATCTCCCACCGCTGGTGATAGAGCGCGGCGAGCTCGGCGGCAGGTGCCTGGCCGGGGTCGCAGACGGTGGTGACCAGCCGGTAGACGGTGTCCTCGTCACGGCTGTCGAGCCGGTATTCGACGACGCGGACATGGGCCGGGTCACGGCGGTCGCGGTCGCCGGCGGCGACGATCTCGGACAGATAGGAGCCGTCGTCGAAGGACTGAAGGACCGGGAGGACGATGTTCTTGCGGACTCGCCACAACAGGTCCGCACCCGTGGCGGACGCGGCTTGCCACAGCTCGAAGCCGGTGATCCCGCGGTCTGCCATCAGCAGCATTCCCGGCCCGAGCCGGTCCAGCAGACTCGGGATCAGGTGCTGTTCATGGACCGCCAGCGGACCGGTCGCCGCGGCGAACACCGCATGCGTCCCGCATTCGACCAGCGCGGCCAGTCTGACCTGCGGATACGCACTGCGCTGCTGCCCCCGCCCCGAACCGGGCCGGCCGAAGAACTCGCCGTTGGCGTCGGTGTCCGGGACGTCGACGACGGTGCCGTCCACCGCGACCAGCCGCCACTGTCGATACCAGGCCCCCACCGTCTCCGGTGTGGCGACCGGACGACAGACCCGGTCGAACAGCACCTTCAGCGGCTCCGGCCCCAGCCTCCGTCGGGCCCGGCCGATCGCCGCCGTCGTCGGCACCCGCCACGGCTTCTCCCACCGCCGCACCCGCTCCAGCCCCTGCGTCAAAAGCCGGGCCACTTCCTCATAGCCCTGGCCGGAGAACAGGCACATCGCGAGCACGAAATACACCACCACCCGGGCCGGCAACAACCGCGAACGCTGTTCCACCCGCCCGCACTCCGCCACCACCTCATCCACCAACTCCGGCGGAAACACCCGCGTCAGCACACCCAGAGCGATCCGGTCCGACAACCGGCCACCCGACGACTTCACCTGCCCAGGCCTTGGCACACCACAACCAACGACCCACACCACTCAAAGTCACCGGTATTG
>NZ_JBWKJG010000050.1:0-1510 GCF_056432325.1 Streptomyces sp. NPDC045287 | reverse complement strand
CTAAGGGTTGTCCCGTAACTGCTCGTCAGTGAGCCGAGTGTCGCGGCAGACTCATGGTCATGGTGCACCTGCGGATTCTCACGACGAGCGACTGGCCGTTGTGGCGGGAGGTTCGCCTCGCTGCACTGAGTGAGGCACCTCACGCCTTCAAGGCTGGGCTCGCGGAATGGCACAACGGTGGGGAAGAGCGGTGGCGCGAGCGCTTGGCGATGCCCGCCGCCTACAGCATCATTGCGCTGCTGGACGGCCGAACCGTAGGAATGGCCGCCGGCCTTCCCGGGGATGGCGGCGCATGCGAGCTCAGGTCGGTATGGGTCAGCCCCCAGGCACGGGGCCGCAGCGTCGGGGACCAGTTGATAGAGGCAGTCGAGGGCTGGGCCCGGCAGAGGGGTGCTACGACTCTGAAGCTCGCGGTCCTGCCGGGCAACGAACCCGCTGTCGCTCTGTATCAGCGCAACGGATTCGTCGATACGGGAGAACTCGGTGACCTGTTGTCCGACGGGGTGACCAGGGAACGTCTGATGGTGAAGGCGCTTCGCTGAGAGGAAGGCGTGCGTAGTAGAACCGTCCACCCGTCGATTCCTGGGAGCGGTGTCCCTCGATCCGAAGGCCACGGGCGCTGCCCGCTTCGGTGCGGCGACGAGACGGTAACGGTTGAGATGATCTTGGCGTGGCTGGTGTGATCACGGCGTCGGAGCCGTCCTGGATAGCCCCGTTCACCGGGCTGAGCCCGCGTGCCTTCGGCAAGCTGGTGACGGTCCTGCGGCGCAAGGGTGCGGACGCGGTCCGCAAGGGCCGGCCATGGAGCCTGCCTTTGGAGGACCGGACTCTGCTGGTCGCGGCGTACTGGCGCACCAACCTCACGATGCGCCAGCTCGCCCCGCTGTTCGGGGTCTCGAAGTCGGCGGCGGACCGGATCATCGACCACCTCGGGCCGATGCTCGCGCTCCAGCCCCGCAAGCGGTTCGCCAAGGGCGCCGTGCTCATCGTGGATGGCACCCTGGTGCCCACCCGGGACCACACCGTGGCCGAGCGGTCGAAGAACTACCGGTACTCCACCAACCACCAGGTCGTCATCGACGCCGACACCCGTCTGGTCGTCGTGGTCGGCCGGCCATTGGCCGGGAACCGCAACGACTGCAAGGCGTGGGAGGAGTCCGGTGCCAAGGCCGCGGTCGGCAGGACTCTCACGATCGCCGACGGCGGCTACCCGGGTACCGGACTCGTCATACCGCACCGTCGTCAGCGCGGCCAGGTCGAACTCCCGGCCTGGAAAGAGGAGCACAACAAGTCCCACAAGCAGGTCCGCGCCCGCGTCGAGCACGTCTTCGCCCGCATGAAGACCTGGAAGATCCTCCGCGACTGCCGCCTCAAAGGCGACGGCGTCCACTACGCCATGCTCGGCATCGCCCGAATGCACAACCTCGCCCTCGCCGGATAGGCCAGTGGGCCGCACGGCAGCCAACCATGCCCGAGGCGACCCGCAGATCATTTACGGGACAACCCTTAG
>NZ_JBWKJG010000049.1:0-1605 GCF_056432325.1 Streptomyces sp. NPDC045287 | reverse complement strand
GCCACCGCCGACCACCCGGTGGCGCTGATGCGTGCGGTGCTGGAGCGCAGGACGCCGCTGTTCGGCATCTGCTTCGGCAACCAGATCCTGGGCCGCGCGCTGGGCTTTGGCACCTACAAGCTCAAGTACGGCCACCGCGGCATCAACCAGCCCGTGCAGGACCGCACCACCGGCAAGGTCGAGGTGACCGCGCACAACCACGGCTTCGCCGTCGACGCCCCGCTCGACAAGGTGTCCGACACCCCCTACGGCCGCGCCGAGGTCTCCCACGTCTGCCTCAACGACAACGTGGTGGAGGGCCTCCAGCTGCTCGACCAGCCGGCCTTCAGCGTCCAGTACCACCCCGAAGCGGCCGCGGGCCCCCACGACGCCGCATACCTGTTCGACCGCTTCGTTTCCCTGATGGAGGCCGAGCGTGCCTAAGCGCACCGACATTCAGTCCGTCCTGGTCATCGGCTCCGGTCCGATCGTCATCGGGCAGGCCGCCGAGTTCGACTATTCGGGCACCCAGGCGTGCCGGGTCCTCAAGGCCGAGGGCCTGCGCGTCATCCTCGTCAACTCCAACCCGGCGACGATCATGACCGACCCGGAGATCGCCGACGCCACCTACGTCGAGCCGATCACCCCCGAGTTCGTCGAGAAGATCATCGCCAAGGAGCGCCCCGACGCGCTCCTGCCCACCCTGGGCGGCCAGACGGCCCTGAACACCGCGATCTCCCTGCACGAGAACGGTGTCCTCGAGAAGTACGGCGTCGAGCTGATCGGCGCCAACGTCGAGGCCATCCACAAGGGCGAGGACCGCGAGCAGTTCAAGGAGGTCGTGGAGGAGGTCCGCAAGAAGATCGGACACGGCGAGTCCGCCCGCTCGGTCATCTGCCACACCATGGACGAGGTGCTCGCCGGTGTCGAGCAGCTCGGCGGCTACCCGGTCGTCGTCCGCCCCTCCTTCACCATGGGCGGCGCCGGCTCCGGCTTCGCGCACGACGAGGAGGAGCTGCGCCGCATCGCCGGCCAGGGCCTCACGCTCTCCCCGACCACCGAGGTGCTCCTGGAGGAGTCCATCCTCGGCTGGAAGGAGTACGAGCTGGAGCTGATGCGCGACAAGCACGACAACGTCGTGGTCGTCTGCTCCATCGAGAACTTCGACCCCATGGGCGTGCACACCGGTGACTCCATCACCGTCGCCCCCGCGATGACCCTCACCGACCGCGAGTACCAGGTGCTGCGCGACATCGGCATCGCCGTCATCCGCGAGGTCGGCGTCGACACCGGCGGCTGCAACATCCAGTTCGCGGTCAACCCCGCCGACGGCCGGGTCATCGTCATCGAGATGAACCCGCGCGTGTCCCGCTCCTCGGCGCTCGCCTCCAAGGCGACCGGCTTCCCGATCGCCAAGATCGCCGCGAAGCTCGCCGTCGGCTACACGCTGGACGAGATCCCGAACGACATTACGCAGGAGACCCCGGCGTCCTTCGAGCCCACGCTCGACTACGTCGTGGTCAAGGCGCCCCGGTTCGCGTTCGAGAAGTTCCCCTCCGCCGACTCCACCCTCACCACGACGATGAAGTCGGTCGGCGAGGCCATGGCCATCGGCCGCAACTTCAC
>NZ_JBWKJG010000048.1:0-1848 GCF_056432325.1 Streptomyces sp. NPDC045287 | reverse complement strand
AACACAGTGGACGCGAGCAACTGAGGACAAGCCCTCGGCCTATTAGTACCGGTCAACTCCACCCATCACTGGGCTTCCATATCCGGCCTATCAACCCAGTCGTCTACTGGGAGCCTTACCCTCTCAAGGAGGTGGGAATACTCATCTCGAAGCAGGCTTCCCGCTTAGATGCTTTCAGCGGTTATCCCTCCCGAACGTAGCCAACCAGCCATGCCCTTGGCAGAACAACTGGCACACCAGAGGTTCGTCCGTCCCGGTCCTCTCGTACTAGGGACAGCCCTTCTCAATATTCCTACGCGCACAGCGGATAGGGACCGAACTGTCTCACGACGTTCTAAACCCAGCTCGCGTACCGCTTTAATGGGCGAACAGCCCAACCCTTGGGACCGACTCCAGCCCCAGGATGCGACGAGCCGACATCGAGGTGCCAAACCATCCCGTCGATATGGACTCTTGGGGAAGATCAGCCTGTTATCCCCGGGGTACCTTTTATCCGTTGAGCGACGGCGCTTCCACAAGCCACCGCCGGATCACTAGTCCCGACTTTCGTCCCTGCTCGACCCGTCGGTCTCACAGTCAAGCTCCCTTGTGCACTTACACTCAACACCTGATTGCCAACCAGGCTGAGGGAACCTTTGGGCGCCTCCGTTACCCTTTAGGAGGCAACCGCCCCAGTTAAACTACCCATCAGACACTGTCCCTGATCCGGATCACGGACCCAGGTTAGACATCCAGCACGACCAGAGTGGTATTTCAACGACGACTCCACCCCAACTGGCGTTGGGACTTCACAGTCTCCCACCTATCCTACACAAGCCGAACCGAACACCAATATCAAACTGTAGTAAAGGTCCCGGGGTCTTTCCGTCCTGCTGCGCGAAACGAGCATCTTTACTCGTAGTGCAATTTCACCGGGCCTATGGTTGAGACAGTCGAGAAGTCGTTACGCCATTCGTGCAGGTCGGAACTTACCCGACAAGGAATTTCGCTACCTTAGGATGGTTATAGTTACCACCGCCGTTTACTGGCGCTTAAGTTCTCAGCTTCGCCCCACCGAAATGGAACTAACCGGTCCCCTTAACGTTCCAGCACCGGGCAGGCGTCAGTCCGTATACATCGCCTTACGGCTTCGCACGGACCTGTGTTTTTAGTAAACAGTCGCTTCTCGCTGGTCTCTGCGGCCACACCCAGCTTAGAGTGCAAGACTCATCACCAGACATGGCCCCCCTTCTCCCGAAGTTACGGGGGCATTTTGCCGAGTTCCTTAACCATAGTTCACCCGAACGCCTCGGTATTCTCTACCTGACCACCTGAGTCGGTTTAGGGTACGGGCCGCCATGAAACTCGCTAGAGGCTTTTCTCGACAGCATAGGATCATCCACTTCACCACAATCGGCTCGGCATCAGGTCTCAGACTATGTGTCACGCGGATTTGCCTACGTGACGTCCTACACCCTTACCCCGGGACAACCACCGCCCGGGCTGGACTACCTTCCTGCGTCACCCCATCGCTCACCTACTACCAGTCTGGGCCACCGGCTCCACCACTCCGCGCTTGTCCGAAGACGCACACGGCGGTTTCACGGGCTTAGCATCGCTGGGTTCAGCGCTGGCGCTTCAAAGCGGGTACCGGAATATCAACCGGTTGTCCATCGACTACGCCTGTCGGCCTCGCCTTAGGTCCCGACTTACCCTGGGCAGATCAGCTTGACCCAGGAACCCTTAGTCAATCGGCGCACACGTTTCTCACGTGTGTATCGCTACTCATGCCTGCATTCTCACTCGTGAACCGTCCACAACTCGCTTCCACGGCTGCTTCACCCGGCACACGACGCTCCCCTACCCATC
>NZ_JBWKJG010000047.1:0-3164 GCF_056432325.1 Streptomyces sp. NPDC045287 | reverse complement strand
CGGCGGGATGGCGGCGGCGCGCCGGCGCCGCCGGGCGGCCGCGCCGCGGGGCGGGCACCAGCGGCGGCCCGGCGGGGACACGACAGCAGCGGGCAACAACGGGGACGGCACGGCGGAGGCGGACAGCACAGCAACGCGGGACGGGCACCAGCGGCACCGCGGACGGCATAGGACCGCGACGGCACGGCGGCAGCGGCACGGCCGAGACCCAGGGCGACGGCAGGGTGTCGGTGCGGCGGCCCGGCAGGGACAGGACAGCAGCGGCGCGGCCCGCAGCAGGACCACGAAGCGGCAGGACGACGGTACCGCGGGCGGCACACCAGGACGCCGGACACGACGGACGGGCGGGCGGCCGTCAACGGTGGAACGCCGAACGAACCGGCACAGTCGCGAGCGCCGGCGCCCACCCTCGCCAGCCCGGCACCTTCCCCAGCCGGACGACGCCGCAGCGGCACGGCGGCCGGGCGGGACGGTCAGAACTCACGAAACTGAGACAGCATCACCCCTCACGCGATAACGCTCCACCACAGCGATGCTCTGCAGATCTCTCACCTCCAGAACAGTGACCTCTCAGCCCCGGAACAACCCACGACCAGCACCAACACCAACACCCCCCAAGCCACGCTGCCTCCCACCCCACTGTCACAAAACCGAAAGATCGCAACCGGGCCTCACGGGCCGTCGGCCGTGATCGCGCGAACGACTGCGCGTGCGACACCCGGTCTTGAACAATGTCTCCTGTGTACGTGTCTGCACTGTGGTGTGGAGGGAGGGCGATGCGTCCCGAAGAGACTTTGGACATCAAGCTGGCCTTCGCAGGTTGGTTCGCCAGCAAGCCGGCTGCGGAGCTGGCGGAGATGGAAGCCGAGGCTTACGCGAAGCAGGGGTTCAGCAACTCGCCGCAAGACGAGCTGGACAGTCTGCGTATCGCGCAGAACTACTGGGTGGCACCAGACATGGTCCGCATCGCGGAAGCGGCACAGGAATCACTACCTGACGAAGACGTTCTTCTTAAGGAGCCGCCCTCGAGTCATGGTTTCCTCGTGCTCGCTGAGCCCTTCACGATTCGGTGCGCGGATCAGGAGTGCGTGGATAACCACCCGTTTAACGGTTTGCGGTGGCGTCCTGTCCACCGAGTCCTTCCAGCTACCAAGTGGGCCGAGGAACAGCACGATGACGGAATCCTTATCCAATGGATGGGACCTGTCGGTAGTGAGGAGGAACGCCAGTTCTTCGGGTCACCTGTCGCGCCTGTGGGAAACGGAATGTTCATGCCGGCAGGTCGCCCTCTCCAGATGGCTCAGTCGGTAGAAATCGGAGCCATGCGCCCTGAGTCTGCTGTCCTGTGCCGATACGCACGCACCATGTGGACACTGATGCAGCAACCACTGGCAGCCGTCGGCGAGCTGGAAGCGGACCGCCCTCAGCGGAGGAGACTGCAACGGGCAGGACAGATACCCGCTGCTCCCGTGGCCATCGTCACCCTGCGACGCAAGACAGCAAAGGGTGGGAACAACGACGAGACCCAAGTGGTCGAGTGGTCTCACCGCTGGGTCGTCCGGGGACATTGGCGACGTCAATGGCACCCACGCCTACAAGCCCACCGCCCCATATGGATCAACGAGCACATCAAAGGACCGGACGACAAGCCGCTGCTGGTGCGCGAGAAAGTCATCACCTGGCGTCGTTAGAAGGAAGTGCCTCACGAACTGCCGTGTCACGCCGAAGGCCGGTCTGCGGCTGGACGAGCCCTACCACCCTTCTTCGGTGCGGGACTGGCTACAAGACGCGCGAGACGACGGAGGCGGTGGTCGGTGCGGTCACGGGTCCCCTGGCCGCACCCCGGACGCTGCGGCTGGGCCGGTACAACGACGAAGGGCGCCTTCAGACGTCGTTGCATTTGGCGTGGTGGGTAGTGTTCGGGCGTGACGGTTGTGGAGCGTCTCGTCCCGGACGGGCTGTGGGAGTTGTTTCAGCGGGCGGTGCCGGAGGCGCCGGTGCGTCCGCAGGGCGGTGGCCGACGTCGGTACGGAGACCGGGAGGTGCTGGCCGCGATCCTGTTCGTGGCTACCTCCGGGTGCACCTGGCGGCAGACGCCGGAGTCGTTCGGGCCGTCCTGGTCGACGGTGTACCGACGGTTTGTCAAGTGGAGCGAGGCCCGGGTGTGGGCCAAGCTCCACCGGCTGGTCCTCGATGAACTCGGGGCGAGCGGCGACCTTGACTGGTCTCGGTGCGCGGTCGACTCGGTGAACATGCGGGCGATGAAAGGGGGGTACTGACAGGCCCGAATCCCGTAGATCGCGGCAAGAAGGGATCAAAGATCCACTTGCTCACCGAGCAGACCGGTCTGCCCCTATCGATCGGCATCTCCGCCGCGAACACTCACGACAGCCTGGGACTTGAGCCTCTGGTGCGCGGTATACCACCGATCCGCTCCCGCCGCGGACCCAGGCGTCGCAGGCCCGCCAAGCTCCATGCCGACAAGGGCTACGACTACGACCACCTGCGGAAATGGCTCCGGAGCCGGAACATCACGCCCCGCATCGCTCGCCGGGGTATCGAGTCCTCAACCCGCCTGGGACGGCACCGCTGGACCGTCGAGCGCACCGTGAGCTGGCTGGGTGGCTTCCGCCGTCTGCACCGCCGCTACGAGCGCAAGGCCGAGCATTTCCTCGCCTTCGCCGGCATCGCCGCGGCCCTCACCCGCTACCGCCGTCTCGTGGCGTGAGGCAGCCGCCGACTGCTTGCGTCAGCGCCACTGCGGCGGGACGTTCGCCATCTGCTTCAGCAAGTCCCAGCCCTGGGCCTTCTGCTTGCGCTCTTCCGCCGAGTCGTGCCACGGGGCGCCGTGTCCGATCCAGTAACCGCGGTAGTTGCGCAGGCCCATGACGCTGGCATCGCCGACATCAGACTCGTTGCCGCAGCACGGGCAGATGGCCGCCGTCGGCCAGCCACCCTCCCAAAACACTTCGTCGTCGTATCCGCAGACCCGGCAGACGGTCTCTGTCTCGTCCTCCATGTTCACCTCGACCGCAGTCTATCGATAGCCGCCAAATGCAACGACGTCTAACGAGTTGGTGCGTGATAGCGGGTGAGGTGTCGGGTCTGGCAGGTGGCATGATCCGGGTGTGGTGATCATGGTCAATCGGGCGGTGCTGGCGCAT
>NZ_JBWKJG010000046.1:0-4625 GCF_056432325.1 Streptomyces sp. NPDC045287 | reverse complement strand
TGGCCCGGTACAGCAGGCGGTCGGGCGGTGGCCGGCTCCGTGGTCGACACCCCCTACAGCGACCCGCTCCTCTCCCGGGTCCTCGCCCGCGAAGCGTTGCTCTCCCTGGCTGTTCTGACGTCGGTCGATGTCCAGGCCGAGCAGAACGCCGCCCGGCGATCGGCCGCGGGCGGGCAGAAGGCCGGGCAGGCCATCGCCGACGCGCGGCCGGCGTCGGCGCGGCGCGCGGAGGTCTCTCCTCTTCCGGCGCTGCGGCCGGGCCCGTGGCAGCCACGGAAGTCGTCGCGGGTACGACTGGGCGAGCCGGTTGCTCCCGATCCCTGTTGCAGTGGTGGGGTGGTGTCGGCCGGGTCGGTGGTGCTCGGGGTTCTGTTGCGGCTGCTGCGCAATGCCGTGGGCATGAGTCGTGCCGAGGCCGGTCGGGTGATCGGCAAGGCGGTCTCCACCATGACCAACTATGAGACCGGCCACACCCTTCTGACACAGGACAGGGTCGCGGCGCTGCTGGCCGCGTTTGGGCTGACCGCCACCGAGCTGGCCGACGCCCTGGAGCTGGTGGTGCCCGCGCACCAGCACCTGTGTGACGACACTGGCGCTGACCGGGACGTCCGCGCCCAAGCCATCGAACGGTACGCGGTTCGCACCACGTTCTACAGCAGGTGCGCCTTCCCCGCCCCCTTCTACAGCGACCCGTTCACCCGGTGGCTGAGCCAGCAGCCCCACGCTCCGGGGTTTCCGCCGCCCCGGCCGTTGCCGCGCGGGCCGGTGACCGTGCTGCTGGGCGAGCAACTGCTGCACAAGCCGCTGGGCGGCCCGGCGGTGATGGCCCAGCAGCTGCGTCACCTCATCGATCTGGCCCAACGGCCCCGGGTCACCGTGCGCCTGGTTCCCACCGGTGCGGGGGCCGCCAGTACCCAGGGTGTCCTGGCCGTGCACGAGATGCCCGGCAGCAGCGGCCCCCTGTGCGTCGAGGGCACGCTGCCCACCTACACCAACGGTGTGGCCGCCGCCCCCGTCCAGGAGCAGATCCGCTGGGCGCACACCAACGCCCTGCCACCGGCCGACAGCCTGGCCGTGCTGAGGCGGGCCGTCGCCCGCCACGCCCAGGAGGCGGCCCGGTGAGCATCGTGCTGGGCAGGCGGATTCGGGCGGCATGCCTCGTTCGGAGCGGGGGCGCCGGGCGAGTGAGGCGGTTCGGTGTGGTGTCCGTGCTGCTCCGCGGCACGGTGGTCACCTTCGCGTCCGGTCGCGCCGACGCCGACCCGGTGGCTGTCTCGGGGTCGCGGGGCTGTAGACGCGGGTGGCCTTGTGTGCGGCGGCATTCCCCGTCGCCGTGCCGGGGCCGTCCGTGAGTGGGCTCCTCTTCCCCGGCTCCCCGTAGGGCGACCGGCCCGGCCGCGGCCGGTGCCCGCCGGAAGGGAGGAGTGAGAGCAGCAGTCCCTGCTCTCCCGGCCGCCGTGGTCGTGGCACTGCCCCGCGGCGGCCGGTCCACCCGCCTACCACCACTACGTAGACGATCACCTTCTGAGGACCCATGACCTCCGACGAGCTTCACACCCTTTCCCCTTCCTTACCGCGTGAAGACCGACGCCGCCGTCGGCACGCCGCCGGCAGCACCGCGCCCTGTCTCCGCACGACCGTGTTCGCTTCGGCCGCGGGCACGGGTGCGGTGGCCTCGGTGGCGTGGGCCGCCCAGGTGCTCGCACTCCTGCCCTGGTATCTGTCCGCCTTGGCCGCGGGCATCGGGTGCGCGGGGGTGATGGTGTGGGGCTGGCGGCGTGCCGGCACCGCGGAACGCGTCCTGCGCGCCCAGCAGGCGGGACTTCGCGACCAGGTAGAAGCTCCGAAGCATCTGCTGCGCCTTCTCGCCGGAGGCAGGGCCGCCGTCGCGGAGGCGGTGGACCGGGTGGAGGCGGGCGAGGTGGGGCCCGGGCTGCCGAAGACGGTTGACGGGCCGGCCCTGCCGGGCGGTTTCGCGCCGGTCGCGGATGCGATCGTGTCCGCGCAGGGCGAGGCGGTACGGGCCGTCTTCCAGGCGGCGGCCGACGAGCGGCGCCGTACGGTTGCCGAGCGGGACCAGGCCGCGATGGCGCGGGCGTTCGCCTCCCGGATCTACGCCCTGGTCGATCGCGCGACCGCCGCGATCGACCAGGTCGAGTCGGCCATCGAAGACCCGGACCTCCTGGACCGGGTGTTCCGCGTGGACCACCTGCTGATCCGGGTCAGGCGCCGGGCCGAGGGGCTGGCGATTTTGGGCGGGCACCGCCTGTCGCCGCTGCGGGAGGCGCCGTCGCTGTCGACCGTGCTGCGCATGGCCCTGCAGGAGGTCGAGCACTACCAGCGGGTGGTGATCCACCGGCTCAACCCCGATGTGGCCCTGCCCGCCTACGCCGCGCCCGGGGTGGTGCATCTAGTGGCCGAGTTGATCGACAACGCGACGGCCTTCTCCCCGTCCGACACGCCGGTGGTGGTCCGGGCCGCAGCAACGGCGGGCGGGGTGGCGGTGACGGTCGAGGACCTCGGGGTGGGGATCAAGCCGGGCACCTTGGAGGCGGTGAACCGGCTGATCGCCGATCCGTACGCCGCTTCGGTGTACGAGCACGTGGTGTCCGGCCGTATCGGTCTGGCCGTCGTGGGCCGCCTGGCCGCCCAGTACGACCTGCTCGTCGCCCTCCACGCACGACCCGAGGGCGGCATCCAGGCACGAGTCCTGCTGCCCGACCACCTGCTTCTCGCCCCGACACCGCCCGCTCCCTTCCCCCCTGCCCGCACCATTCCCGCCCCCGCGGCGGCGCGGCGGCCGACTCGGCCGGTCACCGCCGCGGTCGGTGCGACGACATCGGCCGGGCTCCCCCGCCGGACCCCCGCCCCGGCTCAGCCGGCCGTCGGCGGCGAACACCCGGCTCCGCCGGGCCGACCGCTCCCCGCCCCCGCGGGCAGCGCCGCCGCGCCCACGGGTCGACCGGCGGACCCGCCGACCGCGGGGCCAACCGCGGGCCTGATCGGCGGCTTCGTCTCCGCAACGCGCGGCACACCACCCCCTGCCGGGGCGAGCGCAGCTCACCACCCCGCCCGGCCCCGGCCTGCCTGACCTGACGACCACCAGGAGATCACGATGAGCTCTGCTCTCGCAGTTGAGAACCACACCAAGGTGACCGCGCTGCTGGACGACTTCGTCCAGCGGGTGCCCGGGGTGCTGCATGCCCTGCTGGCCTCGGCCGACGGGCTGAGGATGTCCCACGCCGGCGACGGTCTGGACGACACCGCGGCGGACCAGCTCGCCGCCCTCACCTCCGCACTGGTCGCCCTCGGGCGCGGGGAGGGCCTGGCCATGGCCGGGGTGGGCCAGGACGGCGAGGTTCGGCAGCTCCTCGTCGAGCACGGCGCCGGGTTCCTGTTCGTCATGAGCACGGATGCCGGCCTGGGTAGCACCGACGGACAGCTCATCGGCAGCGTCCTGGCCGTACGCACCACCCGGAACGCCAACGCGGGCGCAGTCGCCCACGAGATGAACACCCTCATCACTGCCGTCGGAGAGCACCTGGCCACCTCCGTGCGCGCGGCGTAGGAGCACGCCCGACGCCGCGGCCGCGCACACGCCGGCCCGCCTTCCTTGGCACCTTCCCTTCCCTTCGTGCCCTCGTAGGAGCCCACGGTGCATCCCACGTTCTCGAACGGACACAGCGACGAGCTTGACGGCCTGCGCCGCGACATCGTCCGCCATCTGGGTCTGGAACAGCCCACCGGCGAGCTCGACAATTTCGCGCGCGAGCTGGCGCACGCCGCCGACCTGCCCTACGCCATGGTCAACCTCCTCGATCTCGACGCCGGTGGCCAGTTGTTCGTCGGCTTGCACCAGCCCGACCAAGGCAGCCGCCGCGACCTCGGTGGCACCCCGCTGCCGGCCGTCAGTCGGCGCATGCCCTTGGACCACGGCTACTGCCCTGATGTCGTCCGGCGGCGCAAGGCCCTGGTCCTGTCCGACGTCTGCTCGTACCCGCGCTTCGCCGGTAACCCGGTCGTCGACGAGATCGGTATCCGCACCTACGCCGGAGCACCCCTGATCCACGAGCCGAGCGGCGTGGTCCTGGGCACGGTGTGCGTCGTGGGCACCGAAGCCCTCCCCGCCGCCACCGGCCGCCCGACGCTGGAGCTGATCAAGCAGTGGCGCGACCAGCTCATGCACCACCTCCTCCAGGACAGCCCCGCCACCCCGCTCCCGTAGAACGCCGCACGCCCCGCGCAGCCGATCGAAACCCCCGTACACGAATGAGAGGAAGCACCACGGTGTCGGACCACCTGCTGTCCCGGGAACACCACGCGTTACGCCAGGAAGTGCGGGCCTTCGCCGAGGCGGAGGTCGCCCCACGCGTGGCGGTGATGGAGGCGTCCCGCACCGTGGAGCGGGAGCTTTCGGCGCGGATCGCCGCGCGCGGCTGGATCGGGGCGACGATCAACCCGGAGTTCGGTGGGATGGGGGCCGGGCACCTGGCCAAGACGATCATCATCGAGGAGCTGTCCCGCGTGAGTGCGGCGATGGGCGCGATGGTGCAGGCGTCCCAGTTGGGCGTCGCGAAGATCCTGCACTTCGGGAACGACGAGCAGAAGAAGACCTGGCTGCCGCT
>NZ_JBWKJG010000045.1:0-5090 GCF_056432325.1 Streptomyces sp. NPDC045287 | reverse complement strand
GCCTCGGTACGCAGCGGGTTGATCTCCGAGACGGCGCCGACGAACGTGGTCTTGCCCACGCCGAAGCCGCCCGCCACCACGATCTTCGCGCTGGTGGTTGAGCGGGCCGCACCGCCGCTAGAGCTTGCGAAGTCCACTGAGCACCCTTTCGAGCAGTGTCACGTCTGGCTGGCCGCCGGCGGCCTCGTCGCCGCCGGGCTGGTGGATGGCGACGAGTCCGGCCTCGGCCAGATCGGCGACGAGGATCCGGGCAACGCCGAGGGGGATGGAGAGGAGCGCCGAGATCTCGGCCACCGACTTGATCTCGAAGCACAACCGGCAGATCCGCTGGTGCTCGGGCAACTGCCCGTGCAGCCGCGACGGATCGGCCGTGGTGGACACCAGCGCCTCGATGGCGAGCTGGTACCGGGGTCGCGTCCGGCCGCCCGTCATGGCGTACGGACGGACCAGCGGGTTGTGGGCACCCCCGCCCGCACCCGCGGCCGGCTCCGGACGGCGCTGCTGCTGCACCGGCTGGCGCGGTGCCTGCGGCTGCTGGTAGGGCTGCTGGTAGCCCTGTCTGCCCGGCGCAGAGGGGAAGTGGTAGTGGTTCTGGGCGTTGTCACCCTGCACCTGGTGAGCACCGTCGTACGGGTGGTGTCCGCCTGGGGGTGTTGCCACGATTCCTCCTCCGACTGCGGTTCGCCGGTCCATGTCCCTGTGGACCCGCGCCACCGCACCTTAAGGCGCGGTGGCGAGAAACGCACGGTCCGTCTGCTAGTTGAGAAGACTGCCCTGCAGTTCCGCGCGCAGGTCCGGGGTGAGGACGCTGCCCGCGCGGTCCACGAGAAGGGCCATCTCGTAGCCGACGAGGCCGATGTCGGCGTCGGGGTGGGCGAGGACGGCGAGGGACGAGCCGTCCGAGATGGACATGATGAAGAGGAAGCCGCGCTCCATCTCCACCACGGTCTGGTTGACCGGCCCGCCCTCGAAGATGCGGGACGCGCCCGCGGTCAGCGAGGTCAGACCGGAGGCGACGGCGGCCAACTGGTCGGCACGGTCACGCGGGAAACCCTCGGACATCGCCAGCAGGAGTCCGTCGGCGGAGACCACCACCGTGTGCGACACCCCGGGGGTGTTGTCCACGAAATTGGTGATCAACCAGTTCAGATTCTGCGCCGCCTGGCTCATCGGGCTCACACTAACGCTCCTGGTTGTAGGTACTACCCGGGCCACTGTGTCGATCGTAAGTGGCCGATCCGTTCATGTCCGTTCCCGCGTTGCGCCCCTGCTGGACACCCCGCCGCAGGTTGCTCAACCTGCCGCGGACGTCCTCGGGGGCGCGGGAGACCTGCGGGCCGCCCTGCGGGGTCTGCTCCGCGGTTCCCTCGACGAGGTTGGCCTTGGGAACCCGCCGGGGCAGCCCGGAAGCAGTGACCCCGCCGGCCTTCGGCTCCTTGAGCTTCACGGCCCGCTGCCAGCGTTCGTCGTTGGTCGAACGCCAGGCGCCGGAGTCGTCCGCGTCGCTCTGGGGAACCTGCCCGGCCGGCTGGGCGTGCTGGTCCGCGGTGTCCTGCTGGTGGCCCTGGTTCCGGCTCGGCCGGTCCGCCGGCCGCTGGCTGCCGCGGCGCGGCAGCCCCGCGCCGGTCAGCTCGTGCTCGGCGTTGGGCACGGAACCCGGACGGTCGAAGCCTACGCGGTCCCGCTCGTTCGCGGGAACGCCCTGAGCGGATTCCGGTTCGCCACCGTAGCCGCCGTCGTAGCCGCCCTGGTACGTCTGCTGCACAGGCCACCCGCCCTGGTCGGGCTGGGCCTCGAACTGGTTGCCGTACGACGGCTGCTCGGCGTCGCGGCCGGCGAAGCCGCCTTCCGCATACGCGGGCCCCGGGTACTCGCCGGTGGCATAGTCACCGCCGTTCGCGTAGCCGTCCCCGTGGTACCCGCCGCCGTTCCGGTACGCGTCCTCGGCGCCGTAGCCGTCGCCCTGGTAGCCGCCGTCCTGGTGACCGGCGCTCTGGTAGCCGCCGTCCTGGTGACCGGCGCCGCCGGGGTAGCCCGCGCCGTCGCCCTGGTAGCCCTCCTGCGGCTGGGAATCGCCGTAGCCGGGCTGCTGTTCGTAGCCGCCCTGCCCGTACGGCTGCTGGGCGTCCCGCTGCTCGTACGGGGCCTCGTGGCCGCCCTCGTACCGCTCCTGCTCCCGGTCGTCGTGCGACGGCCCGCCCTGCAGCTGCGCGCCGAGTGCGGCACGGCGCCCCCCGCGCCTCAGGGAGCGGCCCACCGGGTCCATCGCGGCGCCGTCCTGCTGCGGCTCGTAGCGGGAGTCGTCGAAGCCGAGCTCCGCGGCCGTCCGCATCGGGGCGGCCTCGTACGCCTGCTGCTCCGGGATGATCTGGGAGACCGTGAAGTCCTCCTGCAGCGGCTCGCCGCCACCACCGTGGGTGATCGCGTCCGGCAGCATGACCAGCGACGTCGTACCGGCCTGCTCGCCCGAGGGGCGCAGCTGGACGCGGATGCCGTGCCGGTCGGCGAGGCGGCCGACCACGAAGAGGCCCATGCGCTGGGAGACCGCGACGTCCACCGTCGGCGGGTTGGCCAGCTTGTGGTTGATGTCCGCGAAGTCCTCGGCGGTGAGGCCGATGCCCTTGTCGTGGATCTCGATCATCACGCGGCCGTCGGGCAGCCGCGTCGCGGTGACGCGCACCTTGGTCTGCGGCGACGAGAACGTGGTGGCGTTCTCCAGCAGCTCGGCCAGCAGGTGCACGAGGTCGGTCACGGCCTGGCCGTGGATCTCCGCCTCGGGAACGCCCGACAGCTCGATGCGCTCGTACTGCTCCACCTCGGAGGTGGCGGCGCGCATGACGTCGACCAGGGGGACCGGCTGGTCCCAGCGGCGGCCCGGCTCCTCGCCGGCGAGGATCAGCAGGTTCTCGCCGTTGCGGCGCATGCGGGTGGCCAGGTGGTCCAGCTTGAAGAGGTTCTCCAGCTGGTCGGGGTCGGCCTCGTTGTTCTCCAGGTCCGTGATCAGCGTCAGCTGACCCTCGATCAGGGACTGGTTGCGCCGCGACAGGTTGGTGAAGATCGCGTTGACGTTGCCCCGCAGCAGGGCCTGCTCGGCGGCGAGCCGGACGGCCTCGCGGTGGACCTGGTCGAAGGCCCGCGCGACCTCGCCGATCTCGTCGCGCGTGTCGATCGGGATCGGCTCGACCCGCGTGTCGACCTTGCCCGGGTCGGTCCGCGAGAGCTGGTCGACCAGCATCGGCAGGCGCTGCTCCGCGACGCCGAGCGCGGCGTGGCGCAGGCGGCGCATGGAGCGGCTCATCTGGCGCGCCATGAGGGCGGCCAGGACGAAGGCGGCGAGCAGCGCGACCACGACGATGCCACCGTTGACGAACGCGTCCGTCCGGGCCTCGTCGGCGATCCGGGTGGCCTCGTTGAGCGCCTTGGTGAGCAGCTCGGTCTCGACCTCGGTGTACCCGTCGAACTTGCCGGTGGCGACGGCCATCCAGGTCTCGGGGGTGACTCCGCCCTGCTTGCGCTTGACGAGCGCCCTGATGTCGCCGGCGTCCTCGGCCTTGCCGATCTCGACGGCCATGCCCTCGAAGACCGACTTCTCACCCGAGGCCGTCTGGGCGATCGGCGGCTGCACGCCGGAGGCGGCGAACTCCTTGGCGCCGTCCTGCGCCTTGCCGGTCATCACCTCGGTGAGCCGGTCGACGTCCTCCTGCGTACCGCCGGAGACGAACTCGCCGATGGCGATGTCCTCCAGGTACTTGTACGAGTTGAACGCCTTCGACTGGGCCTTGAAGACCTCGTCGTCCTCGCTCGGCCGGAGCAGCAGGTGCATGCCGATCGAGCGCTGGAGCGACTCGGCGGCCTTGGCGAGCTGGATGGCGTAGACGGTGCGGCCGAAGCTCGTGATGTTGCCGGTGCCCAGGCCGAGCTCGTTGGAGAACTCCATGAGCACGTGCTGGACCCGGGTGTAGCCCTCTTCGGTCTTCACCGGGTCCAGGGCCTTGGTGTATGCGGCCTTCCGCAGGTCCTGGAGC
Source organism: Streptomyces sp. NPDC045287 (assembly GCF_056432325.1). NCBI lineage: Bacteria > Bacillati > Actinomycetota > Actinomycetes > Kitasatosporales > Streptomycetaceae > Streptomyces > Streptomyces sp. NPDC045287. The sequence continues at coordinate 1,065 of NZ_JBWKJG010000045.1, read as the reverse complement.
TGCGGCTCCTCCGTGCGGAAGAGCTGGAGGCGGCGCTCCAGGCCCTGTCCCTCGGGCATGTCCTGGACGGCCCCGTCGAACTTCCGCTTCGCGGCGTCCGTGGCGGCGTACGCGTCGGTGACGGCGCTCGCCTCCCGGGCGGACTCGCTCGTGGCGGTGAGCAGCGGCTCCGCGGTGAGGTCGCGCTCGTTGAGCAGCGCCTGGCCGTACTCGGAGGCGGCCTGCACGATGCGCGCGGTCTTCTCCGCGTCCCGCGCCTCCTGCCAGGTGTCGACGGCCGTCTTCACCTGGAAGCCGCCCATCACCAGGCCGACCAGCACGGGCACGAGGAGGATGGCGTTCAGACGCGTCGCCACGTGCCAGTGGCGGGGGGAGAACCGGCTGGGGCTGCCGCCGGCGGGGGCGGGACCGGCCGGGGGTGTCACGGGCGCATCCGCAGGCGGCGCCGCCGTGCGCGGCGGCGGGGTGAAGTTCCCCCGCGCCTGCTGCTCCGCGGCGCTTTTCGTGCTTCGCCTCACTCGACCAACAACCTCTCGGCGTCGGCACCTACGATGTGCCGTTCTTCTGCTTCAGAGCCGTACTACTCAGGAGTTCGTGCATTGCAGCACGTAAAGCGGCCGCGTTCCAAACAGCCCGATCGAGCGATTACCGACGGTCCGCGCGACAGATAAAACGGGCATAAAGAGCATGAGCCGTCAAAAAGCGGGCCCCATGTGAGCGCAGCGACACCATGTGGATGCGTCTCGTGTCCGAGAGGTTGCAATTCTCTGTCGAAACGTTATGAACGTGCGGGCGGGCCGTGTCGGACGACACAGCCCGCCCCCCGAGCGCCTACGACAACTGCCGTATCCGTGCGCCCACTTGTTGATCAGCGGGCCGGGGCGGACCACTCCGCCCGCCCCGGGGCGCCTACTTCAACCGTGCCATGAGGGCGTGTTCGACGAGGGTGATGAGGGCGCTTTTGGCGTCTGCGCGGTGGCGGGCGTCGGTGGTGATGATGGGGGTGTCGGGGCCGATCTGGAGTGCTTCGCGTACTTCGTCGGGGGTGTAGGGCTGGTGTCCGTC
>NZ_JBWKJG010000044.1:0-6313 GCF_056432325.1 Streptomyces sp. NPDC045287 | reverse complement strand
CCGGTCCGACAACCGGCCACCCGACGACTTCACCTGCCCAGGCCTTGGCACACCACAACCAACGACCCACACCACTCAAAGTCACCGGTATTGGGTTTAGTGGCAGTGAGTTGGTATCAGTGACGGCACGTCAGGCCGGGTGTTTTCGCTGGCCGAGTGTTGATGGAGGGCGTGGCCACTGTCGTGGTGCGGTATCTGGTGTCGTCGTGAATGTCATGGGGCGGTACACCCCACTCCGCTCCGCTGTCTTGGAAACGGTACTTCTGACCATGTCTCCTGGCTGGAGTGAAGGAGTAAGGAATGGGCGGTACGGCCGCGACCGGGGATTAGGGTGCGTTCCGCCGGTTGCGCGGTGGCCGGATCCACCGTGCCGCTCTCGCCGTCGGCCCGGCACCGGCCAGGCCCGTGGTCACCACCAGTCGAGTCTCGGCATCCAGGATGGCCTACACGATTGATCAACCCGCAGTCCGGTAAATGTCTCCATTTATAGTCGATCGGCCCTCAATATCCCAGCCATAAGATGTCCAGTTCACGACTTTCTGCAGCACGCGCCCTTTAGCGGCGCTTGGAGAGCTGTACTTGGAGACGCTCACAGTTAACTAGCATATCCATCAAATGAAGGAAAGGAAGGTAGCATAGGTCTCCGGGAATCACTCCCTCGTGGGCAAAAAGAAGACTGCGGTCGAGAGGATCCTCCTCGATCTTTCCGAATGAATGAGCGCTGTTCCGATCCAGACGGATGTACATCTGGACAGCCTTGTCCCAGGAAATGCTTTGCGGACCTCCCTTCCCTGGCATTTCAACCAACCCGCCGGTGGAGTAGTGGCGGCTTCTGGGGATGAAACCATCCCGCACCTCTTCCAGGGCTCGTGCTGCGCGCTCGCACAGAGGAAGTGCCACTTCGGCTACCGGGGAAGGCAGCGTCTCGCGCAGTCTCTCCAAGACTTTACGGACTTTGCTGGGATTGGTTGCGTTGTCGAAGGCGTTCCATCGCATTCCTTCCAGGCAATCGAGTGCATCGTATGCCGCGCGCAGGGCGACACTGTGACTGTTCGAGCGCATAGCCTCGGCTGTGTCACGGTAGAAGCGCCCCAGGCTCGCAATGAAGGCGAGGTGACGGGTCGGCGAATAGAAGCCCTGTTCATCTTTGAATTCAACAGGGTCGGTAGCTATGCGGAGGAGTTCGCCGGAGCGTTGCACCCACCAGCTGAGATACGGACCCGTATTTTCCACGCTGGGGGTAGTAGCGCGCCCCTTCGGGGTATCGAAGCGTGCTGTCGGGAGAAGCGCATCGGTGAGACGGTTGCTTGGCCAATCCGCATCATTCAGCGCCTGACCAAACAGCCACACACCGCATGCGAGCAAACGGACAGCCGCTACACCAAGTACTTTCGGAGACGCTGCGGAGAGCGCTGGAAGTACAAACGTGAGTGCGCCGATAGAAACGTCTTGCGTGAGTCCTTGTGCGGCAGGGAAGAGCTTCCCGACTTCCCCGCCTATTGCGGGAAGTTCTTCTTTTTGGAAGGCAAGCGAGGTAAGGATGCGTGGGAAGTTTGCCCGGCGAGGCAGGGTAGAGTCGCTCAACACAACGTGGATCTCAGAAGCTGGCCCGTCCAGCAACGTCGCACGTTCACTCAAGAAGGCTCGCATGAGATCAGCCAGTTGTCTTCCGGGAGCAAACATGAACTCGAGCTGGAACTGGGCTGCCAGTGCAGCGGGCGTTTTCTGCTGGCAGACCTTCGCGTGGCCAGCCTGAGTGAGGGACGAAAGCTCTATAGGGGTATCAAATAGTTCAGTCAGCCGCGAAAAGGATGCTGGGTCGGATGCGCTGGCACGCTCAGAGCGCAGCAACGGTGACTGACTCCGCCGGTAATCCTCCTGCACGCACACACGCCAACCGCCATCCGAAGTCCGACGCACTTCGAGACCTGCATCATTCGCGAGCGTCCGCAGCTTCGCCGGCGGCAGCTGCGAGACCGCGAGGTTGATCCATCTACTACTGGTGGTCACGGAGGTATTTTGTCTTCTCTCTTGACCTAATTACTAGCGATTTCCTCACACCGCTCGGCGGACGGCCCGAGCGGCGATGCTTAGCGCAGTACAGGGCGCTGAGCCCCACCAAGGGATGAGGCGGGACGCTCCCGCCGGGTGGATGCAGAACTGTGATCATTCGTTTCGCGGGTGGTCCGCTCGCCGGTCGCGTACTGGAGACCACCGACGCCCCGTGGAAGGGAGACTGGCTCACCGCCGGCGAGGCCGACTGGGCCCTGTACGTTCCCGGTCACCGGGACCCGGCGACCGGCATCGTCCTGGCGGAGGTCCAGGTGACCATCCCGCGCCACCGCTAGCCGGCCCTCGGGCCGCTGCTGCAACACCCGGCCGTGTTGCACGTCTGACCTGCGGTGAAAGCGCCAGGCGCCTTACCGAGGACCGCTGTTGCATCACCGCGTTGCAGCGCCGAGCGCACGAGACCCCGGGCCTTGTCGGTGGGTCCGGGGTCTCACGGTGGCTCGGGAGGGGGTTAGAAGTTGTCCCAGTAGCTCTCCCGTTCGGAGGGTGGTCCGTACCTTTTGATGGACCAGCAGGTGCAGTTCCCGCCCTCGTACAGCTCCTTGTCGCACTCCTCGTGGTGCTCCCGCACCGGCCGCTTCTTCGGGGCCGCCGGCGGCGGCACGGGCTGCGGCGCGGCGTCGACGACGGGCACCACGCCTGCCCAGTCCATGTCCAGCGCGGCGAGGGCGGCGCGCTGCTCCGCGGTGAGCTTGTCCCGCCGGCTCTTGGTGTTCGAGAGCCACACCCCCAGCTTGACGATCACCGGTTCCGTCTCGCCGTCGACCGTGATCTCTTCGCTGTGGCCGCGCGGCACGGGCCGGTCCGCGCCTTCCCGCTCTACCCACTGCGTGAGGGCGGTCAGGCCGCGCTGGAACGCCTGCTGCGCCTTGCTCGTGCCCTTCGTCGCACGCACGTCCGTCGGGGCGGGAGACGGGGCCTCAGCGGGTTGTACGCCCAGCTTCGACAGCCGCTGCTGCTGCTCTTCGGATAGTTCCGTCCAGCTGCGGCGTTGCCGTTGGAGCCATCGTCCGAGGTCGTCGCCGTCGAATGTCACGCCGGGCTGGATGTCGGGCAGTACCCCACCAGGCTCGTCCTCGACGAGGTCGGCGAGGACGCGGTAGTGGCGCTGCCAGTTGAGCGGCCAGGGGCAGTTCCAGTCCGGGTCGATCTCTGCCAGCTGCTGCGCGCGCTCCGCTGCGCGCTTGGGGTCCTTGCCCAGGCCGTCCTTCCGGCGGAGGTTGGCCATGTGCTGCCCGATGGGCACCATCGCCTCGCCCTCGCCCCACACCGCGTCCTGCCGCGGCGCGAGGTGTCCGGTGGCCCGCCGGTAGGCCCGGAGCGCGGCGAGTTTGGCCTCCCAGGCTTCCTCGCCCGGCTCCCAGACCATCCCGGCCTCTGGGGCGTCCAGCAGCGTCTTGCGCCGCTCCTCCAGCTCACCCGCCCGCAGCGCCTTCCGCTGCTGATGCACCCACCGCCCCAGCGGAAAGTCCTTGGTGACGCCGACCTCGACCTCGACGTCGTACGGAACCGCGTGCAGACCGGTGATCTGGTTCTCCCGGCGCCATCGCAACAGTGCCTGATAACCCTCCAGCCAGACCAAGGACTCGGGCCGGTAGACGCGGGTGCGCAGGAACGCCGCGATGGTCGCCGCGTCGCGCGGGGAGGAGAAGTGCAGCAGCGCGGACTCGGCGTCGTCCTCCTGGTCCTTGCCGCCGCCGCTGGCGCCGACGATCCGCCCGTCCTCATCGCGCTGGACGTGGATCTTGCGCTGTCCGTGGGTGAGGGCGCGGGAGGCGAGCTGCTCGACCATGCGCTCATCGTGGGAGCGTAGGCCTTGGAGGACCGCTACGAGGGGGCGGTAGGAAGCGCTGGCGACCATGTCGGTGGGGTTCTCGCCGGGTTCCAAGAAGACCGGCACGATGATCCTGGCCACCTTCGTGGAGCCGTCCTTGTTGAGCCTCAGCGCCCGTCCGATGTTCTGCACGATCTCCACCTGGGAGCCGCGGGTGTCGGCGAAGCAGATCGCCTCGACGCCGCGTTCGCCGGTGATGTCGACGCCTTCCCCGAGCACGCGAACGCTGGCGAGGAAGGCGCGGTGGACCCGGCGTCCGGCCGCGTCGATGCCGCCTGCGAACTGCCGCAGCACTTCGCGTCGTTCGGAGACGAGGTGGTCGCCGCACAGCCATGCCGACCAGACTCGGTCCGGGGGTACGTGCCGTCCGGCTTCGAGCTCGTAGAACTCCGCGTCGATCGACGACTTCGGTAGCCGGTCCGCGGCCGCTAGGTCCTCGTCCGAGGCGTCGTTCATGTATAGCTCGGCAGCGGTCTGGGGGAGTTTCTCCGCGAACGCGGCGGCTTCCTCCACCCGCTGGTGGAACGTCATCACCGTCTTGAGGTTCCACCGTGCCGCGTGTTCTAGGAGCGCGGTCTGCAGGAGCGCCATGCGCCGGCCGCGCAGCGCGTCCTCTGACAGACCGAGGACGGGGGAGGGATCGCGGATCTCCAGGACGTCGATCTCGAACCCGGCGAGGATCTCGCGCTCGATCGCCTCGCTCAGCCCGAGCTCCGCGATCCACGCGCCGTAGGTGCCCTCCGGGTCGTCGGCCATCGACGCGATCTCCAGCTCCTGGCCGTCCGCGCCCTTCTGCGGCCGGGGCGAGGCCAGGATGCGCGGGGTCGCGGTGAGGTAGAGGCGGAAATCCGCCGGGATCCGGGCGTTGTCGTGAATCGCGGCCCACGGCCGCCCGAGATCACCGGCGGTTGAGTGGGCTTCATCCACGATGGCGAGATCGAAGCCGGCCATCCGCTGGCCGTAGAGGCGCTCTCCGCCCGCCAGAGCGGCCTCCAGGGGACCGCGGACCTTCCGCCGGCCCGTCGGGTCTTCCGGGTCCTCGCGGTCGACGAGGGAGGCGTATGTGGCGAACACGGCCACGGGCCCGGACCCGGCCCACAGGGCGAGCTGGATCGGGTTGGTGGTGGTGCGCACCCCCAGCGAGTTGAGCACGGGGTCGTTTTCCAGCGAGCACACCGCGACCATCGGCGCGGTGTGGCCCACCAGGCGCCATGCCCGGGCGGTCTGCACGAGCAGGTCCAGGGTCGGGACCGTGACGAGGATCCGGCCGCTTGGGAAACACTCCAGCGCGCACGCAGCCGCCGTGATCGTCTTGCCCGATCCGGTCGCTGACACGATCGTGCCTCGCGCACCCTCCCGGGGCAGAGGAGACCTTGCAGGGAATCCTACCCATTTTCTAAATGCCGACTTCTGATCGACTTGATGCTCCTTGAGGGTAATCCCTTTCACTTCGATTCCCCAGGGACGTTAAAGCTGTTGACGTCAAAACGCTCGGCATGGAGGTCTGATGGAAGATGCTCACGGTATCTCTCTTGGAAATAGGTAAGCCTCTCCGCCTCTTCAGGAAATCCTACGAGGAGCTCGAAGGCGTACGCGGCCGCGGCCATCGAGCGCCCCGATGCGATCTCCTCATACAGCGACCACACGCATCGCCGAACGGCCTCCCGGCACGTGCCAGCAACATCGTCCTGTTCGCCGTAACATAGCGCCCAAAGAACCTGAATGAGGCTTCTCCTCCACGCAACCGACACCAGAGGGTCCGCGAGTGAGGCAGCAACCATGCACGCAGTAGCCACGGCCGGAGACATGAGGTTGGACTGGATGTACACATGGTTGTCGGCCCACCCCTCACCCACTCGCTCCGGCGGGGCGGCACGCAACGAGGCGAGGAAGTCATGAGGTACGTGAGAGGCATTTCTCATGCATCCACACGTCATGTTGTCCCAGTCATGACGTGAAATCTCTGCCAAAACAAACTGCCCTACCATGACGCTCGCCTACCTCGGTGGAGGGGTTGCCCAGATTTCGCCAATGCTACATGCTCTATCATCTGATGCACGCACTCCACTGGAACCCGGCACGAACGAGGACCCCCGCTCTCGTAGCCAGCTAGGCCCGCGGCAGCGGGCCCAAGGGACTGGAGGCGCAGCCGCAAGGGCCGTTGAGGCGAGGGAGCGCAGCGGACTCGCCGGCCCCGGGTTAAAGCGAAGCGGTAACCCGGAAAGCAAGGACGCAACACCCAGCCCTGGGAGCGCAGCGGACAGGGCGTCACCTCCGGCGCGTAGCACCGGAGGTGAGTGGCTCGCGCAGCGAGCCACCAGCGCTCCCGCGGAGCGGGAGCGCAACCACCGCGCGCAGCGCGGTGGTTCGCTTGCGTATCGCGCAGCGATACGATACCCGCTCCGCGGG
>NZ_JBWKJG010000043.1:0-8260 GCF_056432325.1 Streptomyces sp. NPDC045287 | reverse complement strand
CACCGCCTGTGCGCGGCCCGTACGGCCGCGCGGATCTCCGCGCGCGTGAACACCCCGGCGGTCGCCGGCTGCGCGGGGGCTTGGCAGGGAGGCGCCGGCAGAGTCCGGGCCGCATCGAGGACACGGGCCGGCAGGCCGTACCGCGAGGCGACCAGGCCCTCGTCCGCCACCTGCCGGAGCGCGTCGATGACGACAGCGGCGTCGCACACGAACACGGTCGCGAGGTCCCGCACGGCCGGCAGGGACCGGCCAGGCGGGTAGAGGCCGAAGGCGATCTGGCGCCTCAGCCTCCCCGCCACGTACCGGGCCTGCCGCTGATACAGCGGAGTGCGGCCCGCCACCAGGAGACGGTTGTGGAACGGCTCAAGCACGCCCCCATCCCGGAGGTCGCACAAGGCCAGCTGCGCCACCTCGATCGGGACCTGGAGGTCCGCCGCGACGCGCACAGCGGTCAGGGAGGCCCCCACGGGGTAGTCGCCGCGGTCGATCGCCGCCGCGACACGACGAGCCACCCCCGCCGCGGTAGGACACGGCGGAGCGGTATCGCGGATCGCCCGCAGCAACGCACGCACCGCGCCGGCGGCCACCACGACCTCGGTGAACGACGAAACACCCGGCAGCCCGGGGTCGAGGGTCGCTGCTGCGATCAGCTCGTCCCAGCGACGCACATCGGCTGGCGAACCGGCAGCCGCCGCCCGGCACCGGACCGCCACCGGCAACCACGACTCAGCCACCTGCCGCACCACCTGGTGATGGCGCGCGACAGCCGCCGGCACGGCCGCCCCGCGGCTCCCGGCCGCCCGCCTCACCGCCAGAAGATCGACCTGGAGCCGGTCGGCGTCGACCACCACGGTGCCGCTCACGCCGCCTTCCTCGCCCACCCCTGTCACGCGGGGGACCTGCTGCTCGGCGGCACGCTCCCGCAGCCAGGTGGCACTCGTGGCCGCGGGCGTCGCCGGCAGGCGGGAGCGGGACGGGACGGTGGCCGCACCGTTCTCTCGCGGGTGGGAAGGCATTTTGGGGCGGGAGGTGCTCACGCGGGCACCTCGCTGGGGAGAATGCACCACACGCGCTTGCCCGATCCGTTCCGGGCGAGGTGCCAGCCCCACTGGCTGGACAAGGCGTCTACCAGGAGCAGACCCCGTCCGCCGTCATCAGCGGTGGTCGCCTGTCGCGGTGCCGGCTGGACCGGGGAGGGGTCGTCGACCGCGATCAGCAGGTAGCCGTGCGCCTGCTCGGCCGTGAGTACCACCTTCTCCGACGGCCCTTCACAGCCGTGCCGGACCGCGTTGGAGACCAACTCGTCCGCGACCAGGGTAGCCACCTCCACCACCTCCGACGCCTCCGGGAAACACCACCGCAGCAGGTGCTCGGCCAGCAGATGCCGTGCAGCCGGGACCTGCTCCAGGTCAGCGGAGATCGAAGTCTCGAAGTGGCGATGAACCGCGGAGAACGTCATCACACTGCCTGCCTATGCTGACGAACGGGATGGTTCAGCAACCCGGTGTGCCGGCAAGGAACTGTCCGCAGCGTGGGGAGCAGCTTGGCGAGGGGTAACGCGTTCCCAGTTGACCGGGGCGCGGTCGTTCGCGTGACCATCTGCTGTGTCTCCTCACCGGTCGGCGGCTGTGTAACGGGCAGTGATGGAACAGGTCGTTTCCTGTGCCGACGAGATCGCAGCCTGGCCGGGAGGGAAGGTCTTTACGAGGGCCGTAACGGCGCCTTGCTGTGTCTTCTTCTGCCTCAACCGTGTCTTCTTGGTGTCAGACAGGTGGTGCAGGCCAGCTTTGCTGTTCCTGAGACGCGTTGCTGACTAGCGTGGGCTTCAGAGCAATCACGATTCGGAGGGTGTCCGTGGAGCCATCTAGCCCGACTCTCTTCCAGGTATTGATCAAGCAGCGCGGATGGCAAGCCTTCGAGGTGTTCGTGCGCCGCTACAAGCAGGCGGCACGCGAGTTGGCAGACACCGAAGGTCCGAGGAGCCTGGCCACCGCGTCGATCGAGAAGCGACAGTTCTTCCGGTGGGCCCACGGAGAGATCCGGAGCCTTCCGCGAACGGAAGCTCGTCGCATCCTGGCGCATCTCTTCCGTCCTGTCCCCGTCGAAAGCCTTTTCGTGCCGGTGGCCGACAACGCCACCCCCATCGGCCCCGCCGTGGGGGAGCGTGCACAATGCGGGGCGGGAAGGCAGGGCGATTACGTGGCTGAGGATGTGGTGATGGCGGCGGCCAACGAATCGGCTGAGTTCGTGGCCAGGGCAGAGGCCAGCAACATCGGCCCGACGACCTTGGAACAGATGGAAGCCGACATCCGGCGGATAGTGACCACCTATCCCAACCGGCCTGTGGAGCCGCTGTTCCACGAGGTGTGTGCCCTGCGAGACAGGGCCTTCGACTTCCTGGAAGGCAGGCAACCTCCCCATCAGACGATCGACTTGTTCCTGGCCGCAGGCGTGCTGTGCGGGGTCCTGGCGAACGCCAGCTTCGACCTGGGAAGGTACGAGGCCGCGGAGACCCAGGCGCGAACTGCCTTCGCCTGCGGCCAAGCCGCCGGCCACAACGGACTGAGGGCCTGGGTACGAGGACTGCAGGCTCTGATCGCCTACTGGGACGGGCGACCCCGTGACGCGGTACGTCTCGCGGAATCCGGCAGTGACTTCGTCTCTGCGCAGGGAACGGCGAACATCCGCTTGGCCAGCATCAAGGCCCGCGCGTACGGGCAGCTCAACCAGTCCACCGAGGCGCTGGCCGCACTGCGCGAAGCCGACAGGCTGCGTGAGCAAGCCGGTTCAGGCGACGACCTGCCGGGCGGCATGATGGCCTTCCCTCTGGAGAAACAGCTGTTCTACGCGAGCAGCACACACCTGTGGCTCGGAGGGCGCGACCACCTCAGCGACGCCGAGACGGCAGCCGACCAAGCGGTGTCCATGTTCGAATCCACCGAACCAGAACGACGGCGCCTGGGCGAGATGTCGCTGGCTCGGATGGACCTCGCGGCAGCCCGTATGGGGCGCGGCGATCTGGAAGGCGCGGCGCTGCAAGTGCACGAGGTCATCCAGATCAACACGCGACGCGGCACGGAAAGCGTGCGGAAGCGCCTTGGGCAGTTCTCGCACCAACTGTCCGCGCACCCAGGGGCACAATCCCCTATCGCCATCGGCCTCCGCGAGGCGTTGTCCGCCCACCGGGAACGGCCTTCCCTCGAACTCCCGCCAGGAGACGCTGCGTGACCACCCTCACCTTGTTGCACCCCGGCTCGATGGGGGCACCACTGGCCGCCCACGCGGTACAGGCCGGGAACCAAGTGCTGTGGATACCGGACGGCCGCAGCCCCCTCTCCCACGAGCGCGCCGGCAAAGCCGGTCTCGTCCCCTGTGCGTCCCTGGCCGAGGCCCTGGCGGTGAGTGACATCGTGCTGAGCGTCTGCCCGCCGCAGGCCGCGGAACAGGTCGCCGCCACCGTGGCCCAGCACGACTACAGCGGCACCTTCATCGACGCGAACGCCATCAGCCCCGAGCGGATGCAGCGGATCTCCCACACGATGCCGAACGCCTGCACCGTACTGGACGGCTCGATCATCGGCCCGCCCCCGACCGGTGGCCGAACAGCCCGCCTGTACCTCTCCGGGCAGGAAGAAGCCATCGCCGTGGTCGAGGCCCTGTTCAGCAAGACCGACGTCACCGTGCGGACGGCCGGCCGCGACATCGGCGCGGCATCGGCCCTGAAGATGTCGTTCGCCAGCTACCAGAAGTCGGCCCGCGCCCTCGCCGGCCTCGCCCACGCCCTGGCCGCGCACCACGGGGTCAGCGACCTCCTCACCGAGGAAGCCAACACGATGACCTCCGCGATCCTCTCCGACCCGGACTACCTGCCCAGCGTCGCGGCCCGCGCATGGCGCTGGGGGCCGGAGATGCACGAGATCGCCGCCACCCTGCGCGCCGCCCGCCTCCCGGCAGAAGTCGCCGAGGCCGTCTCCCTCCTCTACAACCGGTGGGAAACCGACAAGGACCAACACCTCCCCCTGCACGACGTGCTGTCGCACCTGTACGACCGGGGAACGGAGGGGTAACCGCACCTGGCGGTACGACGGACCGCCCTCCGCTCGTTCGCATCCGCCTTTCAGATCAGACGGCAGAATGCCGGACCTGCTGACCGACCACTCCGCTCCCGCGCCCTCCGTGCAAGGACACCACCACCGGTGACCGACCCCGCCAAGGCGGCGAACGCCGCTCCCACGCTGTTCTAGAGCCCGACCCGACGCCCGCCCTGCCGGACACCGGCACGCCGATGCCGGACCTGACGGCCAGGGCGGGCGCACAGGGCTCGTACCAGGGCAGTGCCGAGGCGTTGAACCGGCCCACCCCGGCCGCGATCCCCTGCTCCTGAACCCCTACCCCCCTCAAGGAGGTCTTCGATGAGCGATGAGACGTGGCAGCACGTGAGGCGGTTACGTCCATGGCTGGACGATAACGTGGCCCCGAGCATGCGGGCTCCGTCGAGCTGCTGCGCGTGTTGAAGATTGCCGAGGAGTACGGGGAAGTCGCCGAGGTCCTCCACGGCGTGCTCGGCGCCAATCCCCGCAAGGGCGTCTCCCACACTTGACAGGACGTTGAGAGGGAGTTGTGCGACGTCATCGTGACGAGCATGGTCGCCCTTACCACGATCAATCCGGACGGAGACAAACTGCTGGACGAGCACCTGCTCTACCTGGTCCAGCGGGTCCTGCCCGACACCCCCTCATAGAAGTCCCGAGTCGATCAGCCGGGCGCGGTGGACAAGGCCGCCTCCACAAGCCTGTCCGCCGCGTCCGACTTTCCACACGCCCGGGCCCGTTCCACCATTCCCGCCCGCCGTATGGGGTCGGCGAGGAGGGGGCCATCGCCTTCTGGAGGCAGTCCACGGTGACGCCACCGGTGAGGGCGATAGCCCGCCGAACCCAGCGCGCCGGCACACAGCTCCCGCTAGGCTACGAGAGCACCTGCCGCACCACCGCCGGAGAAGCCGTGGACATCGGATCGGCCCAGAAACTCGCCTGGGAGAACAAGACCCTCAAAGGGTTCAACACCACGGACGTAGCCCTGGAGTTCGGTCTCCTCACCGCCGAGGTCGGCGAAGCCTTCACCGCCTGGCGCAAGGGCCTGCCCGACCTCGGCGAAGAGCTGGCCGACGTCTTCCTCTACCTGACGGCCCTGGCCGAGATGAACGGCGTGGACCTCGACTCCGAGGTGACACGGAAGATCGAAAAGAACGCACGCCGCACGTACGAGCGAAACGCACACGGGGCACAGATCCGGACGAGCGACGGGTAAGCGCTCCCGCTGCTGTGACTGAGCGCCACGGTTGGCCAATGAGCACTCCATCTGGCCGGTCTGAGCGTTCACGGTCGTTGTACCAGAGTCATCGCCTTGATATCGCCGGGGATACCCGGCGCGAAAGTGTGGCAGATTCGCCTGGGCGGCACGTCCGCGCGTGCCGCCCAGACGAGCTCAGCTGCGGGTGACGGCGACGAGCACGCCGACGGCAGTGGCCATGAGCATCATGGCGGCGAGCGCAGCGATGACGGGGGTGGCCCAGGTGGGTCGGTGCAGCAGCAGGGCTAGTACTGCAACGGTGTTTGTGGTGACTGGTGGCCAGGTCAGGGGCTGTGTCCGCGTCGTTTGTAGTGGCTGGTGCGGGCCTGGTGTTGGCGTCGTCGGCGCCAGGTCGACCAGTGCAGGATGTGCTCGACGGGTGCGGGCCGGCGGTCGGTGAGGCGGGTGATCAGCCTCCTGATCTCGGCGAGGCTGAGGTGGATGAGCTGGGAGGATCCGTTTCTGCTTTCCCCGCGTCCAGTTCGCGGGCCCGCAGGACGGTCAGGCAGGCGTGGGCGGTCATCGCGAGGGTCATGTGCCGGTGCCATCCGGGGTAGCGGCGGACCTGGTAGTCATCCAGACCGCATTCCTGCTTCGCGCTCTGGAAGCACTCCTCGATGGCCCACCGGCTGCCCGCGACGCGGATCAGCTCGTCCAGCGTGGTCTGGGCGGGGCAGTAGGCGATGTAGTAGGAGATCTCCCCGGGCCGGCTCACGCTGCGGCGGGCGAGAACCCAGTGGCGGCGGTCGGGCCGGTGCCAGGGCCGTACCTCGACGCGGGCCCAGTCGTAGATCCTCAGGCCGTGGGCCCCGGTGCCGCAGGAACGGCGCTTCCATTTCTGCCGGGCCAGGCCGTGGAACAGGTCGTGGACGGGGTGGTCGATCGCCCAGCGGGTGACGACGGTGTCGTGCCGGGTGGTGGCCATGACGTGGAAGACGTCCGCCCGCTCCAGTTCGGAGCGCCAGCCCTTGGAGAAGCCGTAGGCGGCATCCGCGGTCACCCACCGGAACGGGATCTTGTCCGCGATGGCGCGGCGGACCATCGCCTTGGCCATGGCCACCTTGGTCTCGAAGGCGACCGTGTCGTCGATGCCGGCCCGGCGGCACCTTTCGCGGTCATCCATCCAGGAGGCGGGCAGATACAACCTGCGGTCGATCAGTGTCCGCCCGCGGTCGGCCGCATAGGCGAGGAAGACGCCGACCTGACAGTTCTCCGTCCGTCCGGCGGTGCCGGAGTACTGCCGCTGCACTCCTGCCGAACGTGTCCCCTTCTTCAGGAAGCCCGTGTCGTCCACGATCAGGACGGCGCCTGGGTCGCCGAGGTGGTCGACGACGTACTGGCGCACGTCGTCGAGGACTTCGTCGGCGTCCCACTCGATCCGGTTCAGCATCCGGTGGATGCGGTCCGGGCCCGCATGGCCGGCTTCCTCCGCCAGTGTCCAGCCGTTCTTCCGCTGCAGCGGAGCGATCAGGCCCCGCATATAGGCCAGTGCCGACTCCCGGGGCTCCGACCTGCTGAAACGGTGCACGAATCGCCCATGCACAGCTTCCAGCTCACCGGCCCACAACCTGACATCAGCAAGGTCCCCACCCATAACCACACCAACGACCAACTTGGCCATCAGTCACGGCAAGCACCGTTGCAGTACTAGGCCGTTTCCTTTGGATCATGTGAGTAGGCAGAACGAGGGCCGGCTGGTCAGCTGAGTTTGGTGCGGCGGTGGTGCCCGTTGCTCAGTGACCGGGAATAGGGGCGGTCATTGCTGGTCTGGTTCCCGAAGTGTGGGGATGGGGTCGTGGTAGGGGTCAGGCCAGTTGGAAGGAGCGTTTGGCGAGGCCGGCCATGTAGCCGTCGATGACGGTTCGGGCGGGCTGTTCGGGGTTCTGGGCGGTGCCGAGGGTGATGAAGATGGGGAGGTAGTGCTCGGGGGTGGGGTGGGCGTAGGGCATGCCGGGTGCGCGGGTGGCGTAGGAGGCGAGTTCGTCGACGTCGCCGCGGGCGAGGGCGTCGGCGGCCCAGTCGTCGAAGCCGGAGGACCAGGCGGGGACGGTGCCGTGGAGCATCATGTCGCGGGTGATGTGGGGCAGGCCGTGGACCATGAAGCCGGAGCCGATGACGAGGATGCCTTCGTCGCGCAGGGGGGCCAGGCGGCGGCCGAGGGCCAGGAGGCGCTGGGGGTCGTGGGTGGGCATGGACATCTGTACGACGGGGATGTCGGCCAGCGGGTACATGGCCATCAGCGGGATCCAAGCGCCGTGGTCCAGGCCGCGGGTGGGGTGCTGGTGGAGAGGTTCGGTGTCGGGCATCATCGCGGCGATGCGGGCGGAGAGGCCGGTGGCGTCGGGGGTGGCGTAGCGCATCTGGTAGTAGCGCCGGTGGAAGCCGCCGAAGTCGTAGTACAGCGGTGTGCCGGCCGCGGGGGCGGACAGCATCAGCGGGGCGTCCTCCCAGTGCGCGGAGACGATCACGATGGCTTTGGGCTTGGGCAGGGACAGGGCCCAGTCGGAAAGCTCGCGCAGCCAGGGGCCGTCGTCAAAGAGCGGCGGGGCGCCGTGGCTGAGGTAGATCGCGGGAAGGGGCCCGTCGGCCGGTGTCCAGGGCCGCTGGGCGGCGGCCCGGGTGAGGGCGCCGGGGAGAAAGGCGTCGTAGGCGCCTGCGGGTATCGCGGGGTTGAGCGGGTCGGTCATGGCGGGCCTCCGGGCGGATGCGGGTGGTCGAGCACGTGGGGACGGGGCGGGGAGCCGATGCGCCGGGCCGGTCCTGGGGGCTGGTGCCGGTCAGGGGTTGAGCATCGGGGGGCAGGTGCGGTGGGGGTTGATGGCGTCGTTGACGCGGTGGCTGATCTCCCGGAGCTGCTTGGCCTGTGCCTTGGTCAGGGGGTCGATGACCAGGCGTCGTACTTCGGCGACGT
>NZ_JBWKJG010000042.1:0-15750 GCF_056432325.1 Streptomyces sp. NPDC045287 | reverse complement strand
AGCTGTCCACCCCGGACGGCTTCATCCTGCGCTACCCGACGCAGGGCACCGACGAGGGCGTGGACGGCCTGCCCGGCGACGAGGGCGCCTTCCTGGCGTGCTCGTTCTGGATGGCCGACGACCTGGCGATGATCGGCCGCGTCGACGAGGCGCGCAAGCTGTTCGAGAAGCTGCTCGCCCTCCGCAACGACCTGGGGCTGCTCGCCGAGGAGTGGGACCCGCGCCTGAAGCGGCAGGTCGGGAACTTCCCGCAGGCGTTCAGCCACGTGCCGCTGATCGACACGGCGCTGCGCCTGACCGCGAGCGGCGCGTACGGCGGCTGACCCGCCCGGGGCGCCCGGCCCCGGGGACGTCCCGGGGCGGGCGCGCGGGTAGCGTCCCGCCCCATGGACGAACAGGGCGGCATCACCGTACGGCGGGCCCTGGAGCTGCCGGCGCTGCGCGGCGGGCTCCCCGAGGTGGTGGCGGGCGCCGACCGGCTGCACCGCACGGTGCGCTGGGTGCACGCCGGCGAGGTGCCGAACATCGCGTCGCTGCTGAAGGGCGGCGAGCTGCTGCTCACCACGGGGCTGGGCGTCGGCGCGCGCCCGGCGGAGCAGCGGGCGTTCGTGCGGCGGCTCGCGGAGCGCGGGATCGCCGCCCTGGTCGTGGAGCTGGGCCAGCGGTTCGCGCGGCTGCCCGGAGCGCTGGTGGACACCGCGCGGGCGGTCGGGCTGCCGCTGGTCCAGCTGCACCGGGAGGTGCCGTTCGTCTCGGTCACCGAGGAGGTCCACACCGAGATCGTCAACGGGCACTACGCGCTGCTGCGGCAGGCCGAGGAGGTGCACCGGCGGTGCACGGAGGCGCTGCTGGACGGCGGCGGGGTGCCGCGCGTGCTGCGCGTCCTGGCCGGGTTCGCGGACAACCCGGTGTTCCTGGAGACCGCCGACGGGCAGCTCCTGTACGCGGCGGACAGCGGCTCCGGCACGCCCTGCGCCGACCCGCTGCAGGTGTGGGAGGGGCTGCGCGGCCAGCGCGGCGGCGCACCGCCCGCCGGTTCGGTGCTCGTCGACGTGCCGGGCGGGGGGCCGGAGGGCGGCGCGGGACCCGGCGGGGTGCGGGCGCGGCTGGTGCTGCCGGCGGTGTCGGGGCGGCTGCTGCCGGTCCACCGGATGGCGGTGGAGCGGGTGGCGGGCGTCCTCGCGGTCGTCCTGATGCAGGCGCGCCAGGAGGAGGAGCTGGCGGCGCGCGGGCGCGGCGACTTCCTGACGGACCTGGCGGAGGGCCGGATCGCGGCGGAGGACGCGCCCGCGCAGGCCCGGGTCCTCGGCTTCAGGCCGGGCGGCGGGCCGCTGCTGCCGGTGGTGATGCGGCCGGCCGCCGAGCACTCCCCCGCCGGCGGGTGGGCGCTGCTGGCGCGGACGGTCACCGAGGAGCTGTCGCGGGTGGGCGTGCCGGTGCTGGTGGGGGTCCGCCCGGTGGAGGGCCGGGTGCCGGTGCTGCTGGGGCTGCGTGCGGAGTCGGAGCGCGCCGCCGTCGCGGACCGGGTGGCGGCCGCGCTGCGGGCCGGTGCCGAGCGGGCGGGACTGGACCGGCCGGGGGGCCGTCCGCCGGTCGTCGTGGTGGGCGTCGCGGGTGGCTGGGCGGCGGCGTCGGCGGGGCTGCGGCACGCCGCGGAGACGGCCGCGGCCGCGCGGGGGCTGCCCGAGCGGCCCTGGCACGACGCGCGGCGCCTCGACATCGACCTGCTGCTGTGGCGGCTGCACCGGCACGACGGGACGGCTCTGGCGGCGTTCGTGGACCGGGCGATCGGCCCGCTGCGGGACCACGACGCGGCGTCGCGCGGGCCGCTGCTGCCGACGCTGGAGACGTACCTGGCGCACGCGGGCCGCAAGGCGGAGACGGCGCGCGAGCTGCACCTGAACCGTCAGACGCTGTACAACCGGCTGGCCCGCATCGCCGAGCTCCTCGGCACGGACCTGGACGACCCCCAGACGGTCCTGGCCCTCTCCCTGGCCCTGCGGGCCCGCCGCTACGCGCCCTGACCGGGCGGGGGCGCGGCGGGGCGCCGGGGTCCCGGGCCGTGCCCGCCGCGCGGGCACAGCTCGTCGTACACGCTCAGCACCTGGGCGATGGTCTCCTCCTCCGTCGGCCACGTGGCGGCCTGCCGCGGCCCGGCCGCCGCGAGCTCCGCGTGCCGGGCCGGGTCCGCCAGGAGCCGGGACACGGCCGCCGCGAGCCGTACGGAGTCCCCGTACGGGACGAGTTCCGCCGCGTCGCCGACCAGTTCCGGCACCCCGCCCACGGCCGTGGCGACCAGCGGCACGCCCAGCCGCAGCGCCTCCTGGGCGAGCGGCGCCCGCGCCTCCCAGCGGCCGGCCAGCACCGCCACGTCCGCCGCGGCCAGCAGCGCGGTCACGTCGTCGCGCCGCCCGAGCAGCCGCACCGGCAGCCCCCCGGTGTCGACGCGCCGCTGGAGCGCGGCCCGCCGGGGGCCCTCGCCGGCGACGGCGACCAGCGGCACCGGGTCGTGGCCGAGCCACCGCCGGGACGCGTCCAGCAGCGTGCCGTGCCCCCGGTACGGCTCCAGCGGCCCGGCCGTCACCACCAGCGGCCTGCCGACCGCGCCGAGTTCGGACCGGACCTTCTCGCCGGGCGGGTCCGCGAGGCCGCGCGGCGGCGGCAGGGCGACGGGCCCCAGACGGGCGTCGCGGGCGCCCCGCCGGCGCGCCCGGTCGACCAGCTCCGACGACGTGGCGAGGACGACGGCCGCCGCGCGTGCGGCCTTCCGCTCCATCAGCCGCCGCAGTTGTCCGCGCGCTCCCGCCGCGTGCGGCCGGGAGTGCCAGGTGACGACGAGCGGCACCGGCTGCGCGGCGAGGGCCATCGCGGACCGGACCGCGGCGTTCACCCCGTGCGCGTGGACGACGTCGGCGCCCGCGCACACGGCCCGCAGCGCGCCCACGGCCAGCGGGTCGCCGCGGGACGGCACGGGTACGAAGCGCGCCCCGGCGCCCAGGAAGTCGTAGGACCGGTCCAACTCGGCGGGGGCGCACACGGTCACCCGCACGCCCCTCGCCACGAGCCCGGCGGCCAGTGACCTGACATGAGCGCCGCTGCCCGTGCCGCCGCCGCCCAGCACCTGGACCGTACGCAGCTGTGTCACCCGCCAAGGATGCCAGTCCGTACGCGCGTTCCGGCACCGCTCCCGGGCGTGGCCCGCCGCGTCCCGCCACTTTCCGGCGCCCGGCGGCGCGGAACCGCCGCCGGGACCACTCACACGGGTGAACCCGCGCGTCGGCTGACGCGCTCTCCGTTGACGGCGGCGGCGGTGAACGCGGCGGCGTGCAGGGCGAGCCCGAGCCGCCCGTTCCCGGTGACGACGGCCACGCCGAGGGCAGCGCCCAGGGCGTGCGCCCCGGTGTCGCCGAGCATCGTGCGCTCCCCCAGGTCGTCGCCGAGGACCGCCGCGGCGGCGCCCATCGGCGCGGCGGCGAGCGGCCCGCCCCGCACCACGCCGGGCGCCCCGAGGGCCAGGACGGCCAGCGCGGCGCGCCCGGGCCGTACGTCGACGAGGTTGACGAAGTGGGCGGCGCCCGCGACGACCACGCCGGCGAGCAGCCGGTCCAGCGGCCGTTCCTTGAGCAGCGCGCCCGCCGCGAGCCCGGCGGCGCCGATCCCGAACAGCTTGACGGCCCCGCTGGTGACCTCGCCGCGCCGGAGGGCACCCAGGTGGGCACAAAAGCCGCGCCGGTGGTCACCGCGCACGTCGTCGTACGCCCCGCAGGCCGCCCCGGCCAGGGTGGCCAGCACGGCGGCGCCCCGCTCCCGGGGCGCGGCGGCGCCCAGGGAGGCGAGGGCGGTCCCGGCGGTGACGGCGGGGGCCGCGTACAGGTCGACGGTGCGGCCCGCGTGGTTGGCGCGCTCCCAGGCCGGCCTGCGGCGGCGCGCCAGCCCGGCGCGTACGGCACGGGTCGCCGCGGCGGCCGTACCGCAGACGGCGGCGGCCCTCGCAAGGTGGTCGATCATGATCGTCACCTTACCGGGGCCGCCCGCACCCGGCGCCCGAAGCCGCACGGGGCCCCGGGTCACGGGTCGGAAGCCGCACGGCCCCGGGTCACAGGTCGGCGCGCGCGGTGGCCAGCAGCTCCTCGGCATGGGCCCGGGCCGTCTCGGAGTCCTCCTGCCCGGCGAGCATCCGCGACAGCTCCCGCACCCGGTCCTCGCCCTCCAGGACGGTGACGCCGGACCGGGTGACGGAGCCGTCGCTGGTCTTCTCCACCAGCAGTTGCCGGTCGGCGAAGGCCGCGACCTGCGGCAGGTGCGTCACGACGACCACCTGCGCCGTCCTGGCGAGCTTGGCGAGGCGCCGGCCGATCTCGACGGCCGCCTTGCCGCCGACCCCGGCGTCGACCTCGTCGAACAGGTACGTCGGCACCGGGTCCGTCCCGGCGAAGACGACCTCCACGGCGAGCATCACCCGGGACAGCTCGCCGCCGGACGCGCCCTTCGCGATGGGCCGCGGCGGGGCGCCCGGGTGCGGTGCGAGCAGCAGCTCCACCTCGTCGGCGCCGGACGGCCCGTAGGCGACGCGCCGCCCGCCGACCTCGACGCCGTCCGGGTCCTCGCTCTGCCGGATGTCGAACGACACGCGGGCGTGCGGCATCGCCAGCGACGCCAGCTCGGCGGTGACCGCGTCCGCGAAGCGCGCGGCGGCCTCCGTCCGGGCGTCGGTGAGGGCCTGGGCCAGGTGGGACAGTTCGGCGCGCAGGGCGTCCCGCTCGGCGGTCAGCTCCGCGATCCGGTCGTCGTCGCCGTCGAGTTCGGTGAGCCGGGCGGCGCCCTCCTCCGCCCAGGCGAGGACGGCGGCGGCGTCCTCGCCGTACTTGCGGGTCAACCCGGTCAGCGCGGCGCGCCGCTCCTCGACGGCGGCCAGCCGCCGCGGGTCGGCGTCCAGGTCGTCGGCGTACCCGGCGAGTTCGCCGGCCACGTCGGCGAGGAGGATCGAGATCTCCCCGATCCGGTCGGCGAGCGCGGCCAGGGCCGGGTCGTGGGACCGTACGGCCTCCAGGGCGCGCCCCGCGCCGGCGACGAGCGTCGTCGCGTCGACCGTCTCCGGGTCCTCCGGGTCCCCGGCGAGCGCGCCGTGGGCGAGCGCGGCGGCGGAGGCGAGGGCCTCGGCGTGGCCGAGCCGCTCCGCCTCGGCGGCCAGCTCCACGTCCTCGCCGGCGCGCGGCGCGACCGCCTCGATCTCCGCCAACCCGAACCGCAGCAGGTCCGCCTCCTGCGCCCGCTCCCGCGCGCGCGTGGTCAGCTCGTCCAGCTCCGCGTCGAGCGCCCGCAGCCGCCGGTACGCCTTCGCGTACGCGGCGAGCGGCACGGCGACGGCGTCGCCCGCGTACCGGTCGAGCGCGGCGCGCTGCCGGGCGGGCTTGAGCAGGCCCTGCTGGTCGGTCTGGCCGTGGACGGCGACGAGGTCGTCGGCCAACTCGGCGAGCAGCCCCACGGGGACGGTGCGCCCGCCGAGGTGCGCCCGCGAGCGGCCCTCGGCCGAGATGGTGCGGCTGATGAGCAGCGCGCCGTCGTCGAGCTGGGCGCCCGCCTCCTCGGCGCGGCGGGCCACCGCGGAGTCGGGGGCGACGCCGACGCGCCCCTCCACGACGGCGGACGCGGCCCCGATCCGCACCAGGGCCGGGTCGGCGCGCCCGCCGAGCAGCAGCCCCAGGCTGGTCACCACCATGGTCTTGCCCGCGCCCGTCTCACCGGTCACCGCGGTGAACCCGGGCGACAGCTCGACCACCGCGTCGTCGATGACTCCGAGCGACCGTATCCGCATCTCCTCCAGCACGTGGAAGACCATACGAGGTCTGGCGGCCCCGATGCGACGAGCCCCGTCCCCCACGCCGGAACGGCCGGGCGGGACGCCCCCGCAATCACCCGCGGGAGTGGCGCGTCCGCGCCCGCCGCGTCCCCTAGTGCGGCGCCCCCCGCCACCCCGACACGGGCAGGGCGAACTTGGCGACGAGCCGGTCCGAGAACGACGCGTGGTGCAGCCGCGCCAGCCGTACCGGCACCGACCCGCGCCGCACCTCCACCCGCGCCCCGGCGGGCAGGGTGACGGTGCGCCGCCCGTCGCACCACAGCACCCCGTCCGGGGTGTGCGGCTCGACCTCCACGGCCAGCACCGAGTCGGGCGTCGTGACCAGCGGCTTCGCGAACAGGGCGTGCGCGCCGATCGGCACCATCAGCAGCGCCTCCACCTCCGGCCAGATCACCGGCCCGCCCGCGGAGAAGGCGTACGCCGTGGACCCGGTCGGTGTCGCGCAGATCACTCCGTCGCAGCCGAAGCCGGTCACCGGACGCCCGTCGATGGCGAGGACGACCTCCAGCATCCGCTCGGGCGCGACCTTCTGCACGGCGGCCTCGTTCAGCGCCCAGTTGGTGTGCAGGACGTCGCCGTTGTCGTAGACGACGACGTCGAGGGTCATGCGCTCCTCGACCTCGTACGCGCGGGTGACGACCCGGTCGACGACCTTGTCGAGGTCGTCCCGCTCGGCCTCCGCGAGGAACCCGACCCGCCCCAGGTTGACGCCGAGCATCGGCACGCCGGACGCGCGGGCGAACTCGGCGCCGCGCAGCAGCGTCCCGTCACCGCCGAGGACGATCAGCAGTTCGCAGCCGTCGAGGACGTCGGGCGTGGCCTCCGGGACGGTCTCCACGGACGGCGGCAGCGGCAGGTCGGCGGCCTCGGCGGCCAGGACCCGCACGCCGATGCCGCAGCGCAGCAGGCCGAGGACGACGAGTTCCGCGCTGCGCACGGCGGCGGGCCGCCCGGTGTGCGCGAGGAGGAAGACGGTCCGCGGCGCCGGGTCCGGCGCGGCGGCCGGCCGCGGGGTCACCGGGGCCCCTCCGCCACGGCGCGGTCGACGTCGGCCGGGTCGAGCGCGGGCGCTCCGGCCCGCAGCCACAGGAAGTACTCGACGTTCCCGGACGGGCCCGGCAGGGGGCTCGCGGTGACGCCCAGCACCCCGAGGCCGAGCCCGGCGGCCTGCCGCGCCACGTTCCGTACGGCCTCGGCGCGCAGTTCGGGGCTGCGGACGACACCGCCGCTGCCGAGCCGCTCCTTGCCCACCTCGAACTGCGGCTTGACCATCAGCACGAGGTCGGCGCCGGGCCCGGTCACGCCGACGAGCGCGGGCAGCACGAGGCCCAGCGGGATGAACGACAGGTCTCCGACGACCAGGTCCACCGGCTCCCCGCCGATCGCGTCGAGCGTCAACTCGCGTACGTTGGTCCGGTCCTTGACGGTGACGCGCTCGTCGCTCTGCAGCGACCAGGCCAGTTGCCCGTAGCCGACGTCGACGGCGACGACGTGGGCGGCGCCGGAGCGCAGCAGGACGTCGGTGAAGCCGCCCGTGGACGCCCCGGCGTCGAGCGCCCGCCGCCCCTCGACCGCCAGCCCGCGCGGGACGAACGCGGCGAGCGCCCCGGCGAGCTTGTGGCCGCCGCGCGACACGTAGTCGGGGTCGGAGTCGTCCTGGGCGACGACGATGGCCGCGGCGGTCTCGACCTGGGTGGCGGGCTTGGTGGCGGTGCCGCCGCCGACCGTCACCCGCCCCGCCGCGATCAGCTGGCTCGCGTGTTCGCGCGAGCGGGCGAGCTTGCGGCGCACAAGCTCGGCGTCGAGACGGCGGCGTGCCACTCCTGCCACGTTCGGTTCAGCTCCTGTGGTCGTTCGGGGGTCCCGGGCGGGGGTCTGCGTCCAGCGCGGCCAGCGCGTCGCGCAGCCCCCGGTGTACATCCTCGTACACCTCCAGGTGTCCGTCCGCCGCGAGGTGATCGGCGTCACCCAGCCGTTCCAGCACGGCGTCCACGGGGCCGTGCCCGGTGGCGGTCCGTGCGACGCCGAGCGGCAGGGGCCCGCCGGCCCCTCCCCCGTCGCCACCGGCGGGCGCGCCGCCGTCCGCGCCGGGCGCGGCCGGGGGCGGCGCCGGGGGGTCGGCGGGGTCCGGGGCGGCGGGGGGCCGGAGCTGTCCGGAGGGCGTGGCGTCCATGCCCCGACGCTACCGCGAAGCCTCCGCCCGCCGCCGGTCCGCACCGGTGCCGTGCCGCCCTCGGCCTCGGCCTCAGCGGCCTCGACCTGGTCTCGGCCCTGGCGCGCCGCGGCTACTTCCGCGGCGCCCGCGCCTGCCGGGCCGCCGGCACGACCAGGGGGGTGCCCGTCTCGGGGTCGTCGATGACCTGGCAGCGCAGGCCGAAGACCCGCTCGACGAGTTCGGCGGTGACGATCTCCGACGGCGGGCCCTGCGCGACGATCTCCCCGCCGCGTACGGCGATGAGGTGCGTGGCGTACCGCGCGGCGTGGTTCAGGTCGTGCAGGACGGCGACGAGGGTGCGGCCCTGCGTCTCGTGGAGCTCGGCGCACAGGTCGAGGACGTCGATCTGGTGCTGGATGTCGAGGTACGTCGTCGGCTCGTCGAGCAGCAGCAGCGGGGTCTGCTGGGCGAGCGCCATGGCGATCCAGACGCGCTGGCGCTGCCCGCCCGACAGCTCGTCGACGTACCGGTCGCCCAGCTCGCCGACGCCGGTGGCGTCCATCGACTCCTGGACGATCCGCTCGTCCTGCGGCGACCACTGCCGCAGCAGCCCCTGGTGCGGGTAGCGGCCGCGGGCGACGAGGTCGGCGACGGTGATGCCGTCCGGCGCGATCGACGACTGGGGCAGCAGCCCGAGCGTCCGCGCGACCTTCTTCGCGGGCATGGAGTGGATGGCCTGCCCGTCCAGCAGCACCCGGCCCCGCGTGGGCTTCAGCATCCGGGCGAGGGCGCGCAGCAGCGTGGACTTGCCGCAGGCGTTCGGCCCGACGATCACCGTGAAGGAGTTGTCGGGGATCGCCACGGACAGGTCGCGGGCGATGGTCCGCTGCTCGTAGGCGAGGGTGACGGACTCCGCGGCGAGGCGCTGCTGCGGGGGCTGGGACTGCATGGACGTACTCCTGGCGTTCTGGTCGTTCGTGGGGGTCATATCCGGCCTGCCCGGCGCTCGGTGACCAGGAGCCACAGCAGGTAGCAGCCGCCGACGATGCCGGTGACGACACCGACGGGAAGCTGCCGCTCGCCGAAGACGTTGGTGGCGGCCCAGTCGGCCACCAGCAGCACCGCCGCGCCCATCAGGGCGGACGCGCCCAGGTTCGGGCCGGGCGACCGGGTCAGCCGGCGGGTCAGCTGGGGCGCGCTGAGCGCGACGAACGTGATGGGGCCGGCCGCGGCGGTGGCGGACGCGACGAGCAGCACCGCGGAGACCAGCAGCACGATCCGCACCCGCTCCACCCGCACGCCCAGCGCGTACGCGGCGTCGTCGCCCATCTCCAGCATGCGCAGCGGCCGCCCGTACGCGAGGACCAGCGGCAGCAGGACCGCGCTGACGGCGAGCAGCGGCCAGAACTGCGTCCAGTCCCGGCCCTCCAGGGAGCCGGTCATCCACACCACGGCGCGGGTCGCGTCGACCAGGTTCGCCTTGGTGATCAGGTAGTGGATGATCGCGGTGAGCATCGCGGCGAGGCCGATGCCGATGAGGACGATCCGGAAGCCGTGCACGCCCCGCTTCCACGCGAAGACGTACACGGCGGCACCGGTCAGCGTGCCGCCGACGAGACCGCCGGCCGCGACGGCGGTGGCGTCACCGTGGAACAGCACGATCACGCTGAGCGCGCCGACGATCGCGCCCTGGTTGACGCCGAGCATGTCGGGGCTGCCGAGCGGGTTGCGGGTGATGGTCTGGAAGACCGCCCCGCCGACCGCCAGGCCCGCGCCGACGAGGGCCGCGACGAGGACGCGCGGCAGCCGCAGGTCGAGGACGACGAACTCCTGCGCGACCGTGCCGTCGCCGAGGAGGGTGGCGAGGACCTCGCCGGGCGCCATGGGGAAGTCGCCGCTGCCGATGAGAACGATCCCGGCGGCCAGGGCCAGCGCGAGCAGCAGCAGGCAGACGGCCACGGTACGCGGCTCGACCCGGACGGACAGCCCGCCGCGCGTCCGGACGGCCCGGACGGTGCGGGTGCGGGCGGCCGGGACGCCGGGCGTGGGCGCGGGGGTGCCGGGCGCAGGGGCGGTGGGTGCGGGGGTCGCGGTCACAGCTGGGCCATCCTCTTGCGGCGTACGAGGTGGATGAAGACGGGCCCGCCGATCAGCGCCGTGACGATGCCGACCTGGAGCTCGGACGGGCGGGCCACGACCCGGCCGACGATGTCGGAGCCGATCAGCAGCACGGGCGAGAGGACCGCCGCGTACGGCAGGATCCACCGCATGTCGGGCCCGGTGATGGCGCGGACCAGGTACGGCACCATCAGCCCGACGAAGACGATCGGCCCGCACGCGGCGGTCGCGCCGCCGCACAGCAGGGTCACGGCGAGCATGGCCAGGACCCGGGTGCGGGTGAGGTTCGCGCCGAGCGCGCGGGCCGTGTCGTCCCCCATCTCCATGGCGTTGAGGGGCCGGGCGACCAGCGCGGCCAGCACGACGCCGGCGGCGATGAACGGCGCGACCGCGCCGACGACGTCCGCGTCGGCGCCGGCCAGCGACCCGACGGTCCAGAACCGCAGCCGGTCCAGGGCGGCCGAGTCGAGCAGCTGGACGGCGTTGACGTACCCGTACAGCGCGGCGGTCGCGGCGGTGCCGGCCAGCGCGAGCCGTACGGGGGTGGCGCTGCGCCCGCCGCCGAGCACGTACACGAGCACCGACACGACCGCGGCGCCCACGAACGCGAACCACACGTACCCCATGAAGGAGGACGTGCCGAGGAGGCTGGTCGCGGTGACCACGGCGGCCGCCGCGCCCGCGTTGACGCCCATCAGGCCCGGCTCGGCGAGCGGGTTGCGGGTGAGCGCCTGCATGACGGCCCCGGCCAGGCCGAGCGCGACACCGGCGAGGAGGCCGAGCAGTGTGCGCGGGACGCGGACGTCGGCGATGAGGACGTCGCTGCCGGTCCCGGAGTTCTGGAACAGGCCGTGCCACACATCGCCGAGCGGCACCGGTTTGGCGCCGACGACGATGCTCGCGACACACACGAGCACCAGCACGCCGAGGGACAGCAACAGCCCGGCGGCGCGCACCGACCGGCGCCCGCGGGGCTGCGCGGCGGCCTGGGGCTCCGCGCTCTGTTCTGGAGAACTCTCAACCAACACGCGGTTAGGTTAGCCTACCCTCGCCGCAATGATCGCAGGGGTTTCACCAACCCAGCCTGGCCAGCGCCTTCCCCGCCTCCAGACCGCACGACCCGTCCCCGGCACGGCTCCAGGCCGCCGCGCACAGCGCCCGCAGCCCGTCCATCGGTTCGCCGCTCCCGTCGAGGGCGAGCGCGTCGCCGTCGGCGACCGCGGTCCACCCCCCGCAGCAAAAGCCGCCCCCCGCGGTCCCGGTCACCTCGGGCTGCCCGGTCAGCAGGCCCCGCAGGTCGGCGTCGACGTACGTCGGCCGGTGCTCGGGCCGGGCCGCGAGCAGCTCCGCCGGGGCGGTCACACCGGTGAGGACGAGCAGCGAGTCGACGCCGCCGTTGTACGCGCCCTCGATGTCGGTGTCGAGCCGGTCCCCGACGACGAGGGGCCGCCGCGCCCCGGTCCGCAGGATCGTCTCGCGGTGCATCGGCGGCAGCGGCTTGCCCGCGACCTGCGGCTCGGCGCCCGTCGCGATCCGTACGACCTCCACGGCCGCGCCGTTGCCGGGCGCGATGCCGCGCGCGCCGGGGATGGTGAGGTCGGTGTTGGACGCGTACCAGGGCAGGCCGCGCGCGATCGCGTACGACGCCTCCGCGAACCGCCCCCACGGCAGTTCGGGCCCGCCGTACCCCTGGACGACGGCCGCCGGGTCGTCGTCGGCGGACTCGACGGGGACGAGCCCCCGCTCGCGCAGCGCCACCCGCAGCCCCTCGCCGCCGATGACGAGGACGCGTGCCCCTTGCGGAAGCTGGTCGGCGACGAGCCGCGCCACCGCCTGCGCCGACGTGATCACGTCGTCCGGCTCGGCGGGCACGCCCAGTTCGGTGAGGTGCGCGGCGACGGCGTCGGGGGTGCGCAGCGCGTTGTTGGTGACGTACGCGAGGTGCATCCCGTCGGCCCGCGCCTCCCCCAGCGCCTCCACGGCGTGCGGAATGGCCTCGCCGCCCGCGTACACGACGCCGTCCAGGTCCAGCAGCGCCGTGTCGTACGCCGCGCTCAACGCGGTCGCGCTGCCGCCCGGCGCGCTCCATCCGTGCTGCCCCATCGCCCTGGCTCCTCACTCGTCCGGTGGTTCCCGTCCCCCGATCATCGCTCATCCGCATATCCACCTACGATGCAAGGATGAACACGAGAGGTCCTGCGGCCAACGACGGCCTGCGCCTGAAACCGTTCCGCGGGCTGCGGTACGTCCCCGAACGGGTCCGCAGCCTCGCCGCGGTGACCTCCCCGCCGTACGACGTGGTCGTGCGGCCGGACGGGCTGCACCACCTGGAGTCGTCGGACCCGCACAACATCGTGCGGCTGATCCTGCCGCAGGCCCCGACGCCCGACGCCCGCCCCCGCCGGGCGGCGGACACCCTCGCGGACTGGCTGGCGGACGGCATACTCGCCGCGGACGCGGAGCCCGCCCTGTACGTGTACGAGCAGCGCAAGGGCGACCTGCTCCAGCGGGGCCTGATCGGCGCCCTGGAGCTGTCGCCGCCGGCGGAGGGCGTGGTCCTGCCGCACGAGGACGTGATGCCGCACGTGGTGGAGGAGCGCGCGGACCTGATGCGCACGACGGGCGCGCACCTGGAGCCTCTGCTGCTGACGTACCGGGGCGAGGGCCGCGCGACGGGCGCGACGGCCGTGATCGAGCGGGCGACGGCGGGTACGCCGCTGCTGGCGACGACGACGGAGGACGGGTTCGGCCACCGCCTGTGGGCGGTGACGGACCCGGAGGAGCTCGCGGCGGTCGCGGAGGACCTGGCGGGTCGTCAGGCGCTGATCGCGGACGGACACCACCGCTGGGCGACGTACCTGCGGCTGCGGGAGGAGCGGTCGGGCCCGGGCCCGTGGGACTACGGCCTGGTGCTCCTCATCGACACGGCCCGCTACCCGCTGCGGGTGCGGGCGATTCACCGGCTGCTGCACCGCCTGCCGGTCTCCGCCGCGCTGGCGGCACTGGAGGCGTCGCGGGGCGCGTTCCGGGTACGGGCACTGGGCGTGCCGCTGGAGGCCGCCCTGGACGCGCTGGCGGAGGCGGCGGGCGACGGCAACGCGTTCCTGCTGGCGGGCGACGGCCGCTTCCACCTGGTGGACCGCCCGGACCCGGACCTGCTGGAGCGTACGGTGCGCCGGGACCGGCCGGAGGCGTGGCGGACGCTGGACGCGACGGTGCTGCACGCAACGCTGCTGGAGCACGTGTGGCGGGTCCCGGACTCCCCGGAGCACATCGCGTACCTCCACGAGGCGCGGGCGGCGGTGACGCAGGCGGAGCGGAACGGGGCGACGGCGGTCCTGATGCACCCGGTGCGCGAGGAGGTCGTACGGGACCTGGCGCGCCAGGGCGTGACGATGCCCCGGAAATCGACGTCGTTCGGTCCGAAGCCGGCGACGGGCCTGGTCCTGCGCAGCCTGGCCCTGGACTGAGGGCGACGGGGAGAGGGAGGAAGGGCGGCACCCCGCGCGGGGTGCCGCCCTTCCTCATGCCGTTTCGCGCTCAGCGCCCGGTGCCGTCACCGTCGACGTCGTCGGTGTCGTCGTCGGACCGGTCGTCGTTCTCGGCCCCCACGGTCTCCTCGAGGTCCTCGCTCTCCTCGGTCTCCTCGATCGCGTCGACGAATTCGACGCCGTCGAGTTCGGCGAGCCGGTCGGAGGCGTCGGTGGTGCCTTCCTTGTCGGACTCGAGGGCCTTGGCGAACCATTCGCGCGCTTCGCCCTCCCGGCCGGCGGCCAGGAGCGCGTCGGCGTACGCGTACCGCAGGCGCGCGGTCCACGGCTGGATGGAGTTGGACGCGAGTTCGGGCGACTGGAGGGTGACGATCGCGGCGTCGAGCTGGCCCATGTCGCGGCGGGCACCGGCGGCGACGAGTCGCATCTCCACCTGGCCGGCCTTGTCCAGCTTCTGCACCTCGGGCTCGCCGGCCATGGCGAGGGCCCGCTCGGGGCGGCCGAGGCCGCGCTCGCAGTCGGCCATGACGGGCCACAGGTCGACGGTGCCGGTCATGCGCCGGGCGGCGCGGAACTCGGCGAGGGCCTCGGCGTACTTCTGCGTGGCGTACGCGGCGAAGCCGGCGGCCTCGCGGACGGCGGCGACGCGGGAGGCGAGCCGGAGCGCGATCCGCGAGTAGGCGTACGCCTTCTCGGGGTCCTCGTCGATGAGCTTGGCGACCATCACCAGGTTGCGGGCGACGTCCTCGGCGAGGGTCTTGGGCAGGCTCATCAGCTCCTGCCGCACGTCCTTGTCGATCTCGTCGCCGGTGACGTCGTCGGGGATGGGCAGCCGCTTGATGGGCTCGCGGTCCCGCCGGTCGTCACGACGGTCGTCCCGCCGCTCGGGCCGCCCGCGGAACCCACCGCGCCCGCGGTCGTCCCGCCGGTCGTCCCGGCCGCCGCGGAACCCGCCCCGCCGGTCGTCGTCCCGACGCGGTCCGCGGTCGCGGTCCCGGTCGTCACGCCGGAACGGCGGACGGTCGTCGCTGCGCCGGAACCCACCACGGTCATCGCGCCGGTCGTCGCGGCGATCGTCGCGCCGGTCGTCACGGCGGAAACCGCCACGGTCGTCCCGCCGGTCATCGCGCCGGTCGTCCCGACGCGGGGCACGGTCGTCCCGCGGGAAACCACCCCGCTCGTCACGCCGGTCATCTCGGCGGTCGTCGCGCCGGAAGCCACCGCGGTCACGGTCGTCACGGCGGGGCGCGCGGTCATCGCGCGGGAAGGCCGGCCGATCGCCCCCGCGCCGGAACGGCGGACGGTCGTCGTTGCGCCGGAACCCACCACGGTCATCGCGCCGGTCATCGCGGCGGAAACCGCCACGGTCGTCCCGTCGGTCATCCCGACGCGGGGCACGGTCGTCCCGCGGGAAACCACCCCGCTCGTCACGCCGGTCGTCACGGCGGAAGCCGCCACCGCCGCGTCGGTCGTCGTCACGGCGCGGGGCGCGGTCGTCGCGCGGGGAGCCGCCCCGATCGTCGGAGCGGTACCCTCCCCGGTCGTCACGGCGGTCGTCGGAGCGGTAGCCACCGCCCCGCCGGTCGTCGTCGCGCCGGAAGCCGCCGCCCCGGTATCCGCCGCGGTCGCGGTCGTCCCGACGCGGTCCGCGGTCGCGGTCCCGGTCGTCACGCCGGAACGGCGGACGGTCGTCGCTGCGCCGGAACCCACCACGGTCATCGCGCCGGTCGTCACGGCGATCGTCGCGCCGGTCGTCACGGCGGAAGCCGCCACCGCCACGTCGGTCGTCGTCACGGCGGGGTCCGCGGAAACCGCCCTGCTCGCCACCGTCCCTACGACGAGGCTCACGCTCCGGACGGTCGTCGGAGGAGTTGGTGGACATGGGTGTGGCTCCTGTCTTCGGGTACCGCAAGTCATTCTCGCGCAGTGGGCGTTCCACCGCGCTCCGAGCAAATTCGAGTGACAACAAAAAGGACCCTTGGTCCCAGCATGTACGCTGGGACCAAGGGTCCTGAAAAATTGTTCGGCGGCGTCCTACTCTCCCACAGGGTCCCCCCTGCAGTACCATCGGCGCTGAAAGGCTTAGCTTCCGGGTTCGGAATGTAACCGGGCGTTTCCCTAACGCT
>NZ_JBWKJG010000041.1:0-16418 GCF_056432325.1 Streptomyces sp. NPDC045287 | reverse complement strand
TGGCCCGGTACAGCAGGCGGTCGGGCGGTGGCCGGCTCCGTGGTCGACACCCCCTACAGCGACCCGCTCCTCTCCCGGGTCCTCGCCCGCGAAGCCCTGCTCTCCCTGGCTGTTCTGACGCCCGTCGACATCACCGCCGAGCAGAACGCCGCCCGGCGATCGGTCGCAGGCGGGCAGTCGACCGGGCAGGCCATCGCCGACGCGCGGCCGGCGTCGGCGCGGCGCGCAGAGGTCTCTCCTCTTCCGGCGCTGCGGCCGGGCCCGTGGCAGCCGCGCAAGTCGTCGCGGGTACGACTGGGCGAGCCGGTTGCTCCCGATCCCTGTTGCAGTGGTCGTGTGGTGTCGGCCGGGTCGGTGGTGCTCGGAGCCCTGCTGCGGCTGCTGCGCGACACCGTGGGCATGAGCCGTGCCGAGGCCGGCCGGGTGATCGGCAAGGCGGTCTCCACCATGACCAACTACGAGACCGGCCACACCCTTCTGACACAGGACAGGGTCGCGGCGCTGCTGGCCGCGTTCGGGCTGACCGCCACCGAGCTGGCCGACGCCCTGGAGCTGATGGCGCCCGCGCACCAGCACCTGTGCGACGACAACGGCGCCGACCGCGACATCCGCGCCCAAGCCGTCGAGCGGTACGCCCTGAACACCACGTTCTACAGCGAGTACATGTTCCCCGCCCCCTTCTACAGCACCCCGTTCGCCCAGTGGCTGAACCAGCAGCCCCACGCTCCGGGGTTTCCGCCGCCCCGGCCGCTGCCGCGCGGGCCGGTGACCGTGCTGCTGGGCGAGCAACTGCTGCACAAGCCGCTCGGCGGCCCGGCGGTGATGGCCCAGCAGCTGCGTCACCTCCTCGACCTGGCCCAACGGCCCCGGGTCACCGTGCGCCTGGTTCCCACCGGTGCGGGGGCCGCCAGCACCCACGGTGTCCTGGCCGTGCACGAGATGCCCGGCAGCGGCCCCCTGTGCGTCGAGGGCACGCTGCCCACCTACACCAACGGTGTGGCCGCCGCCCCGGTCCAAACCCAGATCCGCTGGGCGCACACCACCGCCCTGCCACCGGCCGACAGCCTGGCCGTGCTGCGGCAGGCCGTCGCCCGCCACGCCCAGGAGGCGGCCCGGTGAGCATCGTGCTGGTCAGGCGGATCCAGGTGGTGTGCCCCGGGGAGAGCAGGCGTGCGGGGCGGTGGCCGGGCGGGCCGGGGATGGTGTCTGGGTCGCTTCGTGGCAGGTGCCTGGAGGGGTCCGCTTCCGTCTCGGCCGTAGGCGGGGGTCGCGGGTGCGTGCCTGCGGCGTGTGGCCGCGGGCACGGCGCGGTGTCAAAGGCGGCTGCTGGCCGTCCTCCAGTAGAGCGGGTCGAGCATCTGGCCGGGCCAGGCCGGCTGGTGCACGGGGCCGCGCGGGCCCATCTGCCGGAAGTAGGGGGCCAGGTCGATGATCGGGGTGCCGTCGACGGCGTCGAGGTCGGTGACGTGCAGGTCGCGGCCGTCCACGTGCAGCAGGTGGGGGTAGCTGACGGCGAGCTGGTTGGGCCGGCGGTGGTTGCGGTGGACGAAGGTCCCGGTGGGCGGCCATGCGGGGTTGTTGCGGGGGCTGCGGGCGTGGAACTGGACATCCTCAGGCCGGGCCAGGTGGAAGTGCCACACCACGGTGAGGTGGGAGAACTCCTCGATGCCTTGGAGGGTGTCGAGCGGGTAGTGCTCGTGGAGGCGGATGACGGATTGGACTCCGCCCTGGTAGTCGTCCAAGACCTCGGTGTGGCCGCCGACCACGGTGGCGATCGACTCGACCTCGAACTTCATGACTGTCCCCTCTCTTTCCCCGGCGCCGCCGGCACGCGCGGTGCGCGGCAGCGGGGCTGCGTCGTGGCTGGTTCAGCCTATGGTGCGCAGCATGTCGCGGGCGCGCTGGTCCAGCTCGGTGACGTGGCAGCCGCCGCGGCGCAGGATGGGGGAGAGGTCGCGGCGCATACGGACGATGACGTCGCGGGCGCGGCCGGAGTGGATGCCGGTCATGGCGTCCAGGGCCTGGTTCCAGGTGGTGCAGGCGGCATCGAGGTGGCCTTGGCGGGCTTGGACGGCGCCGAGGTAGCCGAGGGTGACGCTGTGGGTGCGGGCGTAGAGGCGGTGGCGGGTGGCGACGCTGCGCTGGAAGTGCGCTTCGGCGTCCCTGGGGTGGCCCAGGTCGCGCAGGGCGCAGGCCGTTTCGTGGGCGAGGGAGGCTTCCTGGAAGAAGGTGACGCGCTGCGGGGCATCGGCGGCGGTGGCGCGGTCGAGGTCGCGTTCGGCGCGGTTGATCGCGGTAAGGGTGCCGGTGCGGTCACCGGTGGCGGCCAGGGCCCGGGCGTGGACGATGCCCAGCAGGGCTTTCTCCCTCGGGTGGGCTTGTCCGTAGCGGGAGGGGTCCATGGAGGCGGTCGCGAGGTCCAGGGCCTGGTGGGGGTGGCCGAGGTCGACGGCCTGGTGGGCCATGGCGCGCAGGATGTGGCCGCTGAGCGGTCCGTCGCCGGCTTCGGCCGCGAGCCGCACGGCCAGGGTGAAGTAGCGCTGGGCGGTGCGGTGCTCGCCGGCGTCGAAGGCCATCCAGCCGGCCAGGTAGGTCATCTCCCCGATGGCCGAGTACGCCTCGCGCCGGATCTGCTCGGCGGGGAAGCGACCGGTCAGCAGGGGGGCGACGTCGAACTTCAGGTGGGCGGCGAGCGCGGAGCGTCCGGCGGCCCCGCCACGCTGCTGGTCACGGTTGGAGAAGAACCGCGTGGTGTGGCGGATGTCGTCGATGTCGGTGGTGGTCACAGGGCGCGGCGAGGCGGCGGGCCGGTCCTTGGCCCTCTGGGTCGCCTTGGCCCACCACGCCGGGTCGGGCAGGGCGAGCGCGGTCACGGAGTACGCGGTGGTGGCGAGGATCTGGCGTCGGTGCATGTCGAGATCGTCTCTTCCCAGGTCGGCCAGCAGGGTCAGGGTGTCAACGCCCCAATCGGAGCCTTCATCCATCTGGTTGGCGGGCTCGGAGGCGAGTCCGATGTCGGCCAGGGTGATGCGGCGGCCGAGCTTGCGCGACAGCGCCTCGCAGAGGATATGGGGCGCGCGGCCACTGGGACGGGTGCCCTGGATCCACATCGCGATGTGGGAACGGCTCGTCCCGCACAGCTCGGTGGCGCCGCTCTCACGCGCCACCGCGACGAAGGCGGCAGCGGCCGCGCTCTGCGACCAGCCTGTTTCCGCGATTCGCTCGGCCAGTGCCTCATTGCGCTTACGAGCCATGGAGCGGTCCTCGACCTCGAAATGATCTTTGACGGGTTTGACGGGTTTCCCCGCCGCCGGGGGCTGTCCACCGGGCGTGTTGCGCGGTTCGCTCAACGTAGCGCTTCAGCAGGGACGTTCGCGGCTGAACAGGCCTACGCATTCGCCGCGCGACCGTCTCCTACCCATCGTCCGGCAGGAGTTCACGATGCCCCACTGGTCACTTCTCCCCTCGGTCGACGGCGCAACCGTCACCTTCGGCCTCACCGGCACCGGCTCGATAACCCTCTCGGGGCTGTCGGGACCGTAGACGTGGACGGCCTCACCTACGGCGTGCCCTACGCCGTATCGAGGCCGCCCACCCGTGGGCTCCTGTCCCTCCCGGCCCTCCACGGCTACCGGCTCGCCGCGGTCGGCGCCCGCCGGAGAAGCAGGAGTGAGAGCAGCGGGCACTGCTCTCCCGGCCGCCGCGGTCGCGGCACTGCCCCGCGGCGGCCGGTCCACCCGCCTATCAGCACACACCAACCGACGACTCACCGAGGACTCATGACCGCCGAAGAGCTCCGCACCCCTTCCTTACCGCGTGAGGGCCGGCCCCGCCGCCGGCACGCCGCCGGAAACACCGACAAGGCCGACGGTGCCGCGCCGCGTCCCCGTGCCACAGTGCTCGGTTCGGTTGTGGGCACGGGTGTGGTGAGCGCGGCGGCGTGGAGTGCCCAGGCGGCCGGTTACCTGCCCTGGCAGGCGGGCATCTTGGCCGCGGGCGCCGGGTGTGCGGGCGTGGCGGTGTGGGGGTGGCGGCGTGCCGGCGTGGTGGAGGGTGTGCTGCGCGGGCAGGCGGCACAGCTCGATACCCAGGTGGAAGCGCTGGAGCATCTGCTGCGTCTTCTCGCCGAGGGCAGGGCGGCTGTCGCGCAGGCGGTAGGCCTGGCGAAGGCGGGCGAGCGTGAGCATGGTCTGCCGCAGCCGGCCCACGGCCCTGTCCTAACCGACGGCTTCAGGTCGGTGGCGGAGGCGATCATCGCCGCGCGGGGTGAGGCGGTGCGGGCGGTCTTCCAGGCGGCTGACGCCGAGCAGGACCAGGTCGCGATGGCGCGGGTGCTGGCCTCCCGGGTGCGGGCCTTGGCCGAGCGCGCGACCGCCGCGATCGACAAGGTCGAGCTGGCCATCGAGGACCCCGATCTGCTGGACCGCGTGTTTCGCGTGGACCATCTGCTGCTGCGGGTCAGGCGCTGGGCCGAGGGGCTGGCCGTGCTGGGTGGGCACCGCCTGCCGGCGCTGCGCGAGACCCCGGAGTTGCCGTCCGTGCTGCGCATGGCGTTGCAGGAGGTCGAGCACTACCAGCGGGTGCAGATCCAGCCCGTCTCCACCACGGTGGCCCTGCCCCCCTACGCGGCGCCGGGGGTGGTGCACCTGCTGGCCGAGCTGATCGACAACGCGGCGGCCTGCTCCCCGTCCGACTCCCCGGTGGTGGTGCGCACCGCGGTGGTGGGCGGCGGGGTGGAGATCACGGTCGAGGACCTCGGCATCGGCGTCAAGCCCGACACCCTGGAGGCGCTGAACCGGCTGATCGCCGATCCGTACGGCGCGGCCATGCGCGCGCACGTGCTGTCGGGGCGGATCGGCCTGGTCGTCGTGGGCCGTCTTGCCGCCCACCACGAGATGCGCGTCGACCTCCACCCGCGGCCCGAAGGCGGCATCCAGGCCCGGGTGCTGCTGCCCAGCCACCTGCTCACCACCCCCGCAGCACCCGCACCGCACGCGCCTGCCCACCCCACGCCCGCCCCCACACCCGCGCGGCACCCGGCCGGGCCAGCGGTCGCCCCCTCGCACCCGGCCGGGCCGGCGACCGCAGCCTCGACCCGTGCGACCACCCCGGCGGGCCTTCCCCGCCGGACCCCCGCCCCGGCGCCTTCTGCGGGCAGTGGTCAGCGCCCGGCCCTGCCGCGCCGGCCGCTGACCGCCCCCACCGGCACCACCGCGCCCTTGGGCGCCGCGCGTCCGGCAGGCCCGCCGACCAAGGGCCTGATCGGCGGCTTCGTCTCCGGCACACGCCACACCCCGCCCCAAAAGTGAGCACGCCCCGCTGCCTTGCCCAGCGGGTCCCTCCCGGTTCACCCGGCCTGACGACCACCAAGAGGAACACGATGAACCCCACTTTCGGCCCCGAGCACCACACCAAGATCACTTCCCTGCTGGACGACTTCGTCCAGCAGGTGCCCGGAGTCCTGCAGGCCCTGCTCGCCTCGGCCGACGGGCTGAGGATGGCCCACGCCGGTGACGGCCTGGACGACACCGCAGCGGACCAGCTCGCCGCCCTCACCTCCGCACTGGTCTCCCTGGGACGCGGGGAGGGCCTGGCCATGGCCGGCACCGACCAGGACGGCGAGGTCCGGCAGCTCCTCGTCGAACACGGCGCCGGATGCCTGCTGGTCATGAGCACCGATGCCGGACCGGGCAGCGCCGGCGGGCAGCTGGTCGGCAGCGTCCTGGCCGTGCGTACCACCCGGGACGCCGATCCGGGCGTGGTCGCCTACGAGATGAGCGCCCTGATCACGGCCGTCGGCGAGCACCTGGTCACCTCCGCGCGCGCGGCGTAGTGACCACACCCGGCGCCGCGGCCCCGCGCCGCACACGCCGACCCTCCTCCTCCTTGGAACCATCCCTTCGTACTCTCGCAGGAGCCCTTCGGTGCACTCGTCTCCCAGCGGACGCAGCGGCGAGCTTGCCGCCTTACGTCGCGATGTCATCCGCCAGTTGGGTCTGGAGCGGCCCACCGGCGAGCTCGACGACTTCGCCCGCGAGCTGGCGCACACCGCCGGCCTGCCCTACGCCATGGTCAACCTCCTTGACCCCGACTCCGGTGGCCAGTTGTTCGTCGGCCTGCACCAACCGAATGAGGACGGCCGCCGCGACCTGGGCAGCGACCCTCTGCCGGTCGTCGGCCGGCACATGGCCTTGGACCACGGCTACTGCCCCGAAGTCGTCCGACGGCGCAAGCCCCTGGTCTTGCCCAACGTCTACGCCCACCCGCGGTTCTCCGGCAACCCGGTCGTCGACCGGATCGGCATCCGCACCTACGCCGGAGCGCCTCTGATCCACGAGCCGACCGGTGTGGTCCTGGGCACGGTGTGCGTCGTGGGCACCCAGCCACGCCCCGCCGCCACCGGCCGCCCCTCGCTGGAGCTGATCAAACAGTGGCGCGACCAGCTCATGCACCACCTCCTCCAGTGCAACGCAGCCCCGTCCCCGTAGGACACCGCACACCCCGCGCAGACGACCCAAACCCCCGCCCGTACACGAATGAGAGGAAACACCACGGTGTCGGACCACCTGCTGTCCCGGGAGCACCACGCCCTGCGTAAGGAGGTGCGGGCCTTCGCCGAGGCGGAGGTCGCCCCGCGCGTGGCGGTGATGGAGGCGTCCCGCACCGTGGAGCGGGAGCTGGCACAGCGGATCGCCGAGCGCGGCTGGATCGGGGTGACGATCGACCAGGGGTTCGGGGGGATGGGGGCCGGGCACCTGGCCAAGACGATCATCATCGAGGAGCTGTCCCGCGTGAGTGCGGCGATGGGCGCGATGGTGCAGGCCTCCCAGCTCGGCGTCGCCAAGATCCTCCACTTCGGCAGCCTTGAGCAGAAGAAGACCTGGCTGCCGCTGGTCGCGGACGGTCGGTGCCTGCCGACGATCGCCGTCACCGAGCCGGGGTCCGGCAGCCATGTCCTGGGCATGGAGACGACCGCCCGCCGCGAGGGCGACCACTACGTCCTGACCGGCAGCAAGACCTACGTGGGCAACAGTCACATCGGGGACCTGCACGGGGTCGTCGCCCGCACCGGCCCCGGCTCGGCGGGTCTGAGCGCGTTCCTGGTGGAGGCCGACCGGCCCGGTCTGCGCATCGGCGGCGAGAAGCCGACGTTGGGCCTGCACGGTTTCGGCTTCGGCGAGCTGTTCTTCGACAACTGCCGCATACCGGTGGCCAACCGTCTCGGCGCCGAGGGCGACGGCCTGAAGGTCGCCTACTCCTCCAGCGTCCTGTACGGAAGGCTCAACCTGACCGGGGTCGCGCTCGGCATCCACCAGGCCGTCCTCGACGAAACCGTCGCCTTCACCCGCGAGCGCCACCGCTACGGCGGTCCCCTGCACGAACTGGACACCGTCAAGGCCAAGATCGGGCAGATCCACTCCCGGCTTCTCACCTGCCGCCTGACCGCCTACCACGCCGCGACCCTCCTGGACGCGGGGGTGCCGTGCGACGACCAGGCGATGAACGCCAAGCTGATCAACACCGAGCTGCTGCTGGACTCGGTGCGGCAGGCGATGGAGATCCACGCGGCGGCCGGCCTGTTCACCGACCGGCCCATCGAACGCTACCTGCGCGACGCCCACCACATCTTCGCCCCCGCCGGCACCTCCGACATCCAACGACTACGCCTGGCCGAATCCGCCCTGGGCCTGTCTGGCACCCCGTGGTCCACCACGATCCCCACCTCCCCCGCCTCCGTTTGACCACCTCGACCTTCGGAACCGCCCATGCCTGCCACCGCTGTCATCACCCCGCTGTCTACCAGCGAGAAGCGCGCCGCCGCGTACGTGGTCCTCGGATACAGCAACGCGGAGATCGCCGCCGCGACCCACATCACCACGTCCACCGTCACCGCCTACCTGGGCTCGGTGAGGACGAAGCTGTGCTGCCCGCCGCGGATCTCCCGCCCCGTGTTCGCGCACCTGCTGATCACCGCAGGGCAGATCCCCCCGCCTACCGCGCCCAGCCCCCCGCCTGACTTCACCGATGTCGAGCGGCGCCTGATACGCGCCCTCGCCGAGCACTCCCGCCTCGCCGACATCGCCCGCACCACCGGCACCAGCTGCTTCAAGGTCCGCAGGCAGATCAATGCCCTGCTCAAGCGGGCGGGCGCCCGCAGTGCCGCTCACCTCGTGGCCCTCGCGCACACCTGGGGACTCCTGCCGGCCCCCGCTGAGCCGTAACCCCCCTCTCTCCTACGACCTACGAAGGGCACCAGGCATGCAGGCTCTGCAGCTCGCGCCGACACGACCCGCACCCCCAGCACCCGCCCACCCCGCCCATCCCGCCCGGCCGGGCCGGCCCGGCCGGCCCGGCCGGCCCGGCCAGCCTGGTCGGCTCCCGCACCGTGCCGGGCACGAGGTGCTGGACGTGGTGCTTGTGGAAGCGGCGCTGGCCGCGCGCGTCATCGAGCTGCTGGCCGGGCATCCCG
Source organism: Streptomyces sp. NPDC045287 (assembly GCF_056432325.1). Classification (NCBI taxonomy): domain Bacteria; kingdom Bacillati; phylum Actinomycetota; class Actinomycetes; order Kitasatosporales; family Streptomycetaceae; genus Streptomyces; species Streptomyces sp. NPDC045287. Next base: position 7,948 of record NZ_JBWKJG010000041.1, on the reverse strand, counting down.
CCGATCCTCTCGGGGCCGTCTTCGCCACTGGCACCGGCGCGTGGGGGTTCCTCCTGCCGCCGCTGTCGCACGATCTGGCCTGGCCGCAGCCCTGCCACTACCTGTCCGAGATCACCGCCGAGTGCCTGCCGCCGGCGCGCTGTACCAGCACCGGTCACCGGCTCGGGTGGGTGCGCCGGCGGCCCGACACCCGACTGCTGACCGCGCCACTGCTGCTCCACCCGGTCCTCACCGACATGACCGCGCACTACCGCCCCGGCCCCACGCCCGGTGACGCGCCGTCCGACCACCGCGCGGGAGCCGCGTACGGGTCCGGTCCGGCCCCCCGCTCCCGCTGAATCCCTTGTCCTTCGCTCCAGTCAGAAAGAACCATGTTCGCCACCAGCAACAAAGCGCCCTCTCCCCCGCCTCTCTACAAGCCCCGTGTCCGCCTCACGCCCGAGGAAGAGGCGGAGTTCCAGGCCCGGGCCGTCAAAATGTATGACGCCCACCTGTCGATTCGGCAGATCAGTAAGAGGACCGGCCGGTCCTACGGGGCGGTCCACAAAACACTCAGCCAGGCCAGCGTGACGTTCCGCAGCCGCGGCGGCGCGCGGAAGCACTCCACGTCCGCCCAGGGCGGTGCCGCATGAGCGACCCCACCAGCAACACCCCGCCACGGGCGTCGGCGGATGTGTGGGCCCATTTCGGGGCGCTGCGCCTGGCCCAGCAGACCCGTAGCGTCGATCGCCCCCTGACCTGGGACCAGTACGACGTGCCTGGCGCTCCGGGCGAGGAGGTTGTGGGTTCGGTGGCCGGGTTGGCGGTTGCCGACATCGGGTGCGGGGCCGGGTGGCACATCGCCCGCATCGCACACCTGGGTGCCCGTACGTGTGTGGGGGTGGACTCCTCGCCCTCGCAGATCGCCCGGGCCGCCGCCCGCTACGGGCACCTGCCTGCCTTGCGGTTGGTGTGCGGCGAGGCGACCACCTACCTGTCCGCTCGCCCGGCCCAGTTCGATCTGGTCGTCTCGGTATTCGGGGCCGTCGACTTCACCGACCCCGGCGTGCTGCTTCCCGCCGTGGCGGCGGCGCTGCGGCCCGCAGGGCGCCTGGTGTTCTCCACGCCGGCCCGCCACACCAACGGCCGCCCCGCCGACGCCGAGGTACAGCCCAACTGGGTACGGGTGCCGCTGGTCGACGGCTCCACCTCAAAGATCCCCCGGTGGACGTTGGACGAGGAGGTGTGGCGTGGCCTGCTCGCCTTCCACGGCCTCACCGTGCAGGCATGCCACCTCATCGACGCCCCGCCGACAGGCACCCCCACCCGCCTGTTGCAGTGCCGGCGCGTCGACGATGCCGCGCCGGGCTACACGGCGCCGAGCCTGGCGAGCCTGCTGCCCAAGACGGGCGCCCCGGCCCGGTCGTTCACGGTCAAGCTCGGCTCCCTGCCCGGCCGGGAGGCGCGGTGAGCAGCCTTGTGATGCCGCGTGACCAGCACCACGCCTGCCCCGATGTCGCTACCGCGGCGCGGTCGGCGGGGCGGTTGGATATCGCTCCCCATGCCGGTGAGTACCCCTACGACCTCGATGTCATCGTCGACCCGCAGCACGGGGTCACCTTCGTCGGGCAGCAGCCCGAGGACCGCGACCTCGACGGCATCCTGTGGTGGCCCTGGGGCGGCCCGCGAACCGGTGCGGTGCAGTGGGCGCTGCACCATCCCCTACGCCAGCGCCGTGCTGTGGAGAACCTGCGGTGCGCCGGGTGCGGCGGGGAGCCGGACCGCGACCCGCGCCGCGGGATGCTGTGGCTGCTGAACGCCGACCCCGAGCAGCCGGCGGATGCCGTCTGGCCGCGCGACATCCTCACCGTGACACCGCCGATCTGCCGGCCGTGCGCCCAACGTGCCGCCGACCAGTGCGTGGTGCTGCATGAGGGCTGCGTGGCCGTACGGGCGCGGCAGGCCGAGCTGGTGGGGGTGCGCGGCACCCTCTACCTGCCCGACCAGCCGCCCGAGCCGGAAGTGTTCGTCCGGCACACCGACCCCCAGGCCCGGTTCGTCATCGCCCAGCAGGCCGTACGCGAGCTACACGACGCCGTGCTGGACGAGGCGTTCGAGACCGCCCCGGCCGCCCGCTGCCCCCTCCCCGCCGGCCACCCAGCGACAGAGGCGCAGGTACTGCCCACTCCTGGGGGCTCCTGGGGGCGCCCGCGGTGACCTGCTCCGGCTTTCCACCCCATCCGCTCCATCACCATCTGTGAGGACTGCCATGATGAGGACCAGCACGTGCGCGCACCAGCCGCCCTGTCCGCCGGCGGGCGCACCCGATCGTGAGGCCGCCCGCCTCGTCGCCCACCACCCCGAGCAGGGATGGGGGTTGCTGTGCAACGGCGTAGTCCACTTCGAGGACACCGGTGACCTCCTGCCCGACGGGCAGGTCATCGCCCCGCACCGGCCCACGCACTCGGCGACGCGGCGGGTGATGGCATGGCCGGCGTGACCACACACCCGATGCCCGGAGCCGACCCCACTGGGGCTGCGGCCCGTTCGGTGTACGAGATGCGGCCGTTGAACAGCGCCGCGGAGCGGGCGCAGGCCGCCACCCTGGTCGAGGAGCGTCTGGGCTGGCTCGCGCGCCGGGCCTTGCCTGTTCCGGTTCGCGAAGACATCCCCGCTCTGTTCCGGGACGCGGTGTGTGAGCCGGTCGGGCTGTTCGAGGACGATGTTCTGCTGGCCTGCCTGCTCCTGGACCGGTGGCCCGACCTCACGCACTGGGGCACCGCCGGCACCGGGCCGAGCCTGATCCTCGGCCATGTCCACACCCGTCCCGGGCGTGCGGACGACATCCTCCGCCTGCTCACCTTGTGGGCGTGTGACTTCGCCGCCCGCCTGGGTGTGCCCGTGGTGCGTGCCGAGGCCCTGGCCCGGCGCGAGCTGTCGTTGGATCCCTTCGCCCGGGTCCTGGCCCGCCTGCGGGAGATGGGCTGGGAAGTGCAGGGCCAAGGGCCGGGGGTCAGTGGCGAGCGGGTCGCTCGTCTTGAGTTGCCCGCCGAGCTCCGGCCCGGCCTGACCCCCCTCATCGGCTGCACGATCCCCTTGGCTCCGCGCACCGAGTGGAGTGCCTTGTGACGACTACCCCCGAGACGCCGGCCGTAGGGGGCCGTGTTCGACCGCGCCTGGTAGGAACCTCCTCGCCGGTTGCCGAAGGCGAAGGGGCTCCGGCTCCGGTCGGGATCGTCGTGGGCGCCTACCTGCGCGCCCTGCGCGAAGCGAATGGCTGGATGCTGCACGAGGTGGCGCGTCGTGTACGTGTCCATATCTCTACGGTCAGCCGCTGGGAACGCGCCCTGTGTCCGATCCCGTCGCCCGACCTGGAGGTCTTGCTGCGGCTGTACGGGGCGGAGGTGCGGGAGATCCGGTACCTGGTCGGCGAGCTCGCGCACCACAACCTGGGGCGGTGGTCCGATGTGGCCGGCGAGGTGGCAGTAGCCCGCTACGCGCTCATCGCCCAGGTGGCGAGCAGAGTCGTGCACTACACCGCGGCGCGGATCCCGCCCGCCTACCGCACCCCGGCCTACCGGGTGGCGGTCACCTGTGCCCAGTACTGCCCGGTTCCCGACGAGCCCGCCGTGATGCCGCCCTGGCTCGCGAAGATGGAACCGACCGTCGACCAGCATCGGGTCCTGCTGCTGGACGATGCCGTCCTGGAGCAGCCGGTCGGCGCGCCTGGGGTGATGGCCGAGCAGATGCGGCACCTGCTGCAACTGATGGACGACGCCACCGGCGCCGGGCCTGTCACCATCCGGGTCCTGCCACGCGTCGTGTCGCTCGGCGTCCTCCCTCTCGTCGGGGAGGTCGCCGACTTCACCGTCCACGACCACCGGCTGGTGGCGGGGATGGACCTGTCGCCCTGGTATACGACCCATCACTCTCCCTACGCCCGCGCCATCCACGCCGCCCTCCCCCACGCCCTCGAACAGGCGCACGACCACCAGGACTCCTACGCCCTGATCCGGCAGGCCGCCAACTGGTGGGCACACGAGGCGGCCCCCTGACCTCGCCACCCCACCCACCGGCGCCCCTTCCCGTGGCACCGGTCTTCCGCGCCCTTCACGCCCACCGGGCTCAGCCCTTACCTCATGTCAGGAACACGCACATGATCGACCCGCACACCGACGCTCCGGCCGCGCCCCTCAGCCCAGAAGAGCAGCGCGCCCGGGATACCGCCCGTCGCGCGCTGTATGAGGCGCTGTACGACGCCGGGCAGATCCCCCTGGAAATCCCCGGCCAGGCGGGGGATCCGTCCATCACTATCCGCACCCCGCACGAGAACGGGCCTGGTAGCGGCGCCTGGTGGGTGACGGGCCAGGACAACCTGCCCGCAAGCGACGTGGAGGGGCACGTCCAGCGTGTCCTGGCAGGACAGGGGATCACGGCCCGGGCGGTGGTCGACGAGATGTCGCTGTGGCTCACCATGCCGTCCACCGCTGATGCCGAGCGTCTCACCGATCTGGTCATCGAAGGGATGTCGGCCCAGCACCGCGCCGCGGCACGCCTGCGCACCGTCCTTGCCCGCGCCGGCATCCACACCTGCGCCGCAGCCGACGACGGCCGTGTCGAGGTCGGTGTCCTCACCCTTCCCGACGCGCTGCGGCTGCTGACGATCCTCGACGGTCCCGACCAGGCGAGGGTGTTCTCCTTGCAGAACATGGTCCCGGCCGAGATCGAGAGGCTGGCCGACCAGCTCATGGACTGCCTCGGACGGGCGAGCGGCACCAAAGTGGTCGTGGAAGGCGATCCCGTGTGCAGGACCTGCACGCGGGAAGACCAGGTCCTCGTCGGCATGCTCGATCCGGAGCGGGCCCAGCAGCTGGCCGACCGCATCGAAGACGCCCTGGACGCGAAGCGGACGACGCCTGGGGCCGCGCGGTGAGCGCCCCGTCGCAGGCGGCGTTCGTGCACGGCCGCCGCGCGGGGGCGTGCGAGGCCGCACCATGTGCGGAGCTGTCCGTGCCGGCGCTGGTCCTGGGGGCGCTGCTGCGCCACCACCGCGAGCAGGCCGGACTGTCTCCGGCCGAGGCCGGGGAGGTGATCCGCAAGTCGGCGTCGACGATCTCGCGTCTGGAGTGCGCGCAGGTACCCGCCCGCCGGCGTGACGTCGTCGACCTGGCCCGCGCCTACGGCCTGCGGGGTGATCGGGTGCGGGAGGTCGAGGAGCTCGCCGACTACGAGCACCGGCACCTTATGGCCGACGTCTACGGCCACCCGCAGGGGGTGCTGTCCGTGCTGGAGGCCCGCGCCACCCGTCTGCGGATCCTCGCCGCCTTCGCACTGCCGCCGATCATCCCCGACACCCACAGCACCCCTCCCCCGCCCCGCGATGGCGCGCCGACCGTACCCGTGTCGCGGCCGTGGCCCGTGCGGGGCGAGGTGACGCTGCTGGTGGAGGACACCGTGCTGCTGCGCCCCCGGGGAGGCTACGCGGCCGCGGCCGCCCGACTGCGACGGGTGATCACCCTGGTCGAATTCGGCGTGTTGACGGTGCGGATCGTGCCCTACGAGCACGGTGTCTGCCCCGTCGGGCCGATGATCAGCGAACTCACCCTGCCCCAAGGGCGGGTGTATGTGCACGAGGGGCTCCTGCCCGTCTACCACACCGGACACGCCTCCGCGCCCTACCGCACCGCCCTGGACAGGGCCGCCGACGCGGCGCTGGACCGTGAGGCGAGCCTTCAAGCCCTGTGGCGGGCCGTAGGCGTCTTCGCCTGCCGGGAGGCGGCATGACACCGCCTTCCACCATGCCCGCGGCCCTGTTCGACCTCGATGGCACCCTCATCGACCACGCTCACGCTTTCACCGCGTGGGCCGAGGAGTTCGCCGCCCGCCACGGCATCGATGCGGCCGCGCTGCACGACGCCGAGAAGCGCCACGCCGGCCGGCGCCACCGCTTCTTCATCGAGGTCAAGGCCCGCTTCGGTATCGACGCCTCCGTCGACCAGCTCTACCGGGACTACCGGCAGCGCATCGTCGAACTCGTCCCGCATCGGCCCGAGGTCTGTCAGGCCGTCGCCTCCCTGGCGGAAACGGGGTGGAAGCTCGGCGTGGTCACCAACGGCGACCCGGCCACGCAGCGGGAAAAGCTCCACGTCAGCGGCCTGCACTGCTACTTCCCGACGGTGATCGTGTCCGGGGAGTACGGCATCCGCAAGCCCGACCCCTACCTGATCCGTATCGCGCTCGACGACCTCGACGCGCGTACCGGCGTCATGGTCGGCGACCGGCTGGACACCGATATCGCCGGAGGCAAAACGGCCGGGCTGCGGACCGTGTGGATCACCACCAACCCCCGGCGCCCGCCACGCGACCTCGTCCCCGACGCGGTCGTACCCGACGTCGTCCAGGCCGTGCGCTGGCTCCGCACCCGCGACCGTGCCCCCATCCCCGCGCTCCGATAGCGGCGCCGGGAAGCCGGCAGACGGTCGCCCCGCTTGGAAGAACCTGTGGCGGGTCGCGGTGTTCGTGCTGGCCCTGGCCGTGCTGATCGTCGCCGCCGAAACCCCCCAAGGCTGAACCCCCACCAGCCCCCTTTGTTGCACCACCTCACCCACTCACCCTGTGTGCAGTCGTCGCCCGCACGGCCGAACTGCACCCCTCGTACCGAAGGAACAAGACGCATGGTTGGCCGTATCGAGGACTACGCGCTCCTGGGAGACATGCAGACCGCCGCCCTGGTGGGCCGCGACGGCTCCGTGGACTGGCTGTGCCTGCCCCGCTTCGACGCCCCCGCCGTCTTCACCGCCCTCCTGGGGACCGAGGAGCACGGGTACTGGCGGATCGGCCCGGCCCACCCCGAGACCACCCTGCCCCCCGCCGCCGACCGCCGCCGCTACCGCGACAACTCCCTCGTCCTGGAATCCGAATGGGACATCCCCGGGCACGGCACGGTGCGCGTCACCGACTGCATGACCCTCCACACCGGCGCTCCACAGCTGGTGCGGACCGTCCAGGGCCTGGCAGGCCGCGTGCGGATGCGCTCCGCGCTGAACCCGCGCGTCTTCTACGGGCAGGACTCCGCGCCCCGCCGAACGCCGGGGGGCGGGCGTACGGTCTTCGCCGTCGGCGACGACTTCCTCGAGCTGACCACCACCGCCTGCCTCGACACCCGTGGGGGCTTCTGGGTCGGTGAGGGCGAGGTCCTCACCTTCACCCTCACCTGGCATCCCGGCTCCGCTGGCATGCCGCAGCCGCTGCGGGCTGAAGATGCTGTGCTGCGCACGGACATCCACTGGCGGGCGTGGTCGGACCTGTCCACGTACAACGGCCCGCACGCCGAGGCGGTGGCCCGCTCGGCGATCACACTGAAGGCGATGACGCACGCGCCGACGGGCGGGATCGTGGCGGCGCCGACGACGTCGCTGCCGGAGGAGATCGGCGGGGTGCGCAACTGGGACTACCGCTACTGCTGGCTGCGCGACTCCGCCATGACCATGGGCGCGCTGGCCTCGCTCGGCCACCTCGACGAAGTCCGCGCCTGGCGGCAGTGGCTGCTGCGCACCATCGCCGGCGCCCCGGACAACCTGCAGATCATGTACGGCCTCGGCGGCGAACGCGACCTGACCGAGTGCACGCTGGAGTGGCTGCCCGGCTACGAGAACTCCTCGCCGGTCCGCGTCGGCAACGGCGCCGCCACCCAGCTCCAGCTCGACGTGTACGGCGAGGTCATCGACGCCCTCCACCAGGCCCGCGAGGCGGGTCTCGAACCCGATCCGGAAGCCACCGCGCTCCAACTGCGGCTCGTCGCCCATCTGGAGCAGCGCTGGGACGAGCCGGATGAGGGGATTTGGGAGGTGCGCGGTCCGCGCCGCCACTTCGTGCACTCCAAGGTCATGGCGTGGGTGGCCGTCGACCGCACCATCAAGCTGATCGAGTCCGGCGACGCCGACGGCCCCGTGGAGCGGTGGCGCGACCT
>NZ_JBWKJG010000040.1:0-19704 GCF_056432325.1 Streptomyces sp. NPDC045287 | reverse complement strand
ACTCGCCACCCGCTACAAGGCCGGAGTCCACCTCGCCTCACTCATCCTCTGGCTCCGCGAACCCAACCAAGATCCTTTGTCAGACAGGACCTAGGGCTGCGCCCGCGTACGCGAAGGGGAGATCACCCACCCGGGCGCCGCCCCACCCGGCGCCCCGCCCCGGCCGCCACCGCCCCGGTTGGCTTTTCTCGGATCGCCATCCGGCCGCACGATGATCGGCACGCCCCGCCGTAACGGCCGACACCGGGTGTCCTCGCCGTTCGACGCCGCCCCGCCTCGGCCAGCCGGCCGCCCGGGGGTCTAGGCAGCCGCCCTGACGGTGGAGGAGGGCCCCACGCAAACTCCGATGCGCGACCACACCCGCATCACCCGCCTCGTTCAAGCCGTCCTCCGCCTGCGCCTGACCAGCTCAAACTGAGGTTGGAAAATGCTCGCTGCGGTTTTGCGAGGATTACGGTGAGTGATCTCGTGGTCAAAGCGGACACGGCTCGGGGTCTTTCGGAACTCTCGCAGATGTTCACTGGCGAGGCGGCGCGGCCGGCGCCGCCCTCCATCGGGTCGGGGGTTCCTCGCGCACTCACGCGGTCCTCGGAGGTGCGGCGGTGGTAATGGACTCCCGCGCGTGAGCGGGACGGGCATTCCGAACACTCGCAAAAATCACAGTGGGTAGTTTTATTACTACTTTGTGTCATCATGTGGTGTGTTCCGTCATGCTCACTTTCAGGAGTCCGTGCCGATGACCAGCGCCACCGAATCCAGCCGCGCCGCCTACTTCGCGTTCCGCGATGAGTTGCTGGGTGCCTCCCGTACCCGGGTGCTGGACGGCAAGGAATTGTGTGAAGCCGGCCGCCTGATCTACGGCAGCCCCGAGGGGCTGTCCCTGTACGGAGTCCCGGCACCTGAGATGGAGGGCCTGGGGCTGAGGTTCCTGGGCCGGACCACCATCGAGTGCTCGGTGGACGCCTACTCCGCGGCGGTGGCCCGTGCGGTCGCCGAACTGCAGGCCGCCATGCCCCCGGCCCAGTCCGCCATGGTCGTGGATCTGTTCTGCGGGTCCGGCAACTTCGGGCACCACCTGGGTACCCACCTGGGCTGCCCGGTGTTCGCCTCGGAGCTGGACCCCGACGTCTTCGCGGCGACCCGCCACAACCTGGACCGCATCGACTCCGCCATCGAGCTCCACGAGGGCGACTACCGTGACCTGCTCGGCAAGCTGCCACCGCGCAGCCCGCAGGACACCTACGTCGTGGAGCCGCCCTGGGGGCCGGCGTTCACCGCCGCCGGCCTGGACCTGACCTGCACCTCGCCACCGGTGCCCGAGATCCTCAAGGACATCCTGCGCTCTCGGGACGGGCAGCCGTGTCTGGTCATCATCAAGACCAACGACCAGATCGCCCACGACTCGCTGAACACCGCGTTCAAGGACGCGGTCCATCTGCGCACGGTCACCCCCGAGCCGACGCTGCCCTACGGCGCGAACATGGACTTCCACATCTACCGCATCGGCGCCACTGGGCCCGCCGCCGAGTCGGTCGCCTCGGCCAAGGCGGTGGCCAGCCTGTTCGACACGATCGGCCTGCGTTACGAGCAGGCGTACAAGAACCTGCCCGAACAGCTGGCATCGCTGGAATGGCTCCTGGAGCGCCTGCCCGCCCGCGCCCGGGTGCTGGACATCGGCTCGGGCACCGGCAGGCCCACTGCCGAGGCCCTCGCGGAGGCGGGCCACCGGGTGACCGGCATCGACGTCTCGGCCACCATGGTCGACCTCGCCCGCGCCCAGGTCCCTGCCGCGCACTTCGAGCTCGCCGACATCCGCAGCTATGCGGACCTGGCGACCGGCTGGGACGCGGTGTGCGCGTTCTTCCCGCTGCTGTCGATGCCGCGCCCCGAGCTGGATGCCACCCTTCGCGCCATTGTCGAGGGCCTCGCACCCGGTGGGTACTTCGTCTTCGCGACCGTCCCCTGCGACTGGGACGACGACACGATGATCTGGATGGGCCACCAGGTCACCGCCACCAGCTACCCGGCCGCCACCTACCTGGAGAAGCTGCGGGCGTGCGGGCTGGAGATCGCCCGCCACGAGCTGACGAACTTCCGCCCGCTCTTTCCCGGCATGGGCGACGAGAGTCACCTATTCGTCTGCGCCCGGAAGCCCGCCGCCCGCTGACTCCGCCCCACTCCACAGCGTCCGTCCGGCACGTGCTCCTGACGAGCGGCTCCAGCGCGTTCGTGGAGGTCGACCGCACCATGTCCTACGCCCGCCTGCGTGCCAAGCCGGAGCGCTACGACGCCTACCGCAACGCACCCGCGTCCGGGCGTGACAATGTCGTCCGCCTCCGCGCTCCCACTGGCAGGAGACCTACGCCGGGCCGTGGTCGGACCGGCCCTTCCCACCGCTGCTGCTCGTCTTCGCCCCCGCCCCGCGCCGCGCGGCCCCGGTGACGAGGGAGGCCGCCTTCCACGCCCGCGCCCGCCACGTCCTGACCGGGAACCACCAGATGACCATGGCGCCGACGACCCTGCCCCTGCTGACCGCGCAGGGGGCCGACCGACCGGTGTGGCGGGTCGTCGGCCACGGCGAGACCGGCGGTCACTGGCCGCGCTGCCGACGCTGCGGTGAACACGACGGGCCCGGCCCCCGCCCGGGCCGGACCCGTCTCCGGCCACGCTTCGCGGCGTACGTTCCAGCCAAGGGTTGGCACGACGGCTGGGGGCACCACCGATGGCCGCCGGCACCGCCTGGCGGGGCGGTTTTCGAACTCGCCGCGTCACCGGGTGAGACGGCCAAGGCCGGGGCTCGGGCCGCGCGCCCACCAGGCGTAGTGAAGAGGGGGACGGCGTAGCTCGCCGATGGGAGGGGAGCTGCGGGTATGGGGCGTGGTGGGCACAAGGGTGTGGGCATCGCGACCGCGGCCGCCCGGCCTTACGGATCGGGCGACCACACGGGGCACGCGCTGGCCCGGCTGAGCGGCACGCACCGCGACCCGGTCGTCGGTATCGGCCCCTTCGCCCGGTCCACGGGCGTCCTGTCCTGCGTCCGGGCGCCGGATGTCGTCCTTGCGTCACGGGTACGGCTGACCGGGGCACGGACCTTGAGCGAACCGCACGACCTGATCACCACCGCCATGCGCGGCATCAGCTCCGACGCCTGGGTTCCTGGCCCCGGCATCGCCCTGGAGGTCATGGTCGGCAAACGTCAGGGCCCGGCCCTGCACCAGGACCACCTGACCGGCCTGACCCGGCTCCTGCTGGACGCCGCCGACGCGATCGGCGCGCCGGGGATCGTCCGCTCGGGGCGCTGCGCGCACTGCGACGGCAGTGGCGAGGTCCGCCCGCTGGGGGCGCTGAGGGCCGAGCAAGCCGGAGGTGACCCTGTACGGCGACGCCGACCCACCCGCCGGACAGGGCAGGGCGGCGTCACGGGAGAGGGGCAGGGTCAGGACGTGGCGGCCTGCTTCGCCGGCGCGGCGGGGGCGCCGACCCTTCCTGACCTGGTACAGATGCTCCCAGTCGACCTTCTGGTGCGCGGCGGGCGTGTGTCGACGTCGGCGATCGGGCAGAGCGGGACAGCGCCGGCCCGGGAGGTGCCGAAGCGGACCTCGACCGAGTGTGGGGAGCGGACCCAGCCGAGCCGCATCACGTGGTCCCAATCGGCACGGCGTACCCGGAGCGGGGCTGCGGCCTGCTCGGGTCCGAAGAGGTGACGGCGGCGACCGGCTCGGCCAGGTCCTCGCGGGCGCGGGCGCCACCGGGCTGTCGCCAGACGCTGCCACTACCGCCGCCGCGTCCGAGGTCACGAATTCCCCGAACTTGACTGAACGTCAGCCAAGTACCCTCGGAAACCTGGACCTGACCAGCAGCGATAGCGAACTGTGACTGGAGTACTAAGCTCTGGTCCCATGACGACAACGCATACCTACGACGTCACGGTCGAGTGGACGGGCAACCTCGGGACAGGAACGGACAGCTATCGGTCCTTCAGTCGGGATCATGAGGTTTTGGCGGACTGCAAGGTCGGGATCGACGCCTCGTCGGATCCCGCATTCCGAGGCGGCCCCGCGCGATGGAACCCTGAGGAGTTGCTCGTGGCTTCCGTCGCTCAGTGCCACATGCCCTGAACCTGCTCGGTCGCTACAGCTTCACCGCTTCTACCCCGGTCGTCGGCGCCCTGCCCCGCTGCGCGACCCGGACGCAACCGAAGCGGACGAGGGCGAGGACTGGCACCCCCCGCGGGCCTTGTGTCACCTCGCGAAATCTCGGGCTTGGCCTGCGGTCGGGACTCGGCGAGGGCGAGGGCGGCGATGGCCCCGAGCAGGATCACCGTGCCCGCGACGGTGGCGGCGGTGAGTCGTTCGTCAAGGAGCAGCACGGCCAGGACGGCGGCGCTGACCGGTTCGAGGAGCATCATCACCGAGGCGGTGGCGGCTCTGAGGACGGCGACGCCGGCGAAGTACAGCGGGTAGGCGAGCGCCGTGGTGACGGCGGAGATGTACAGCATCAGCAGCGCCGCCCGGGTGAGGTTTTCGCCCTGCGGGAGAAGGCCCTCGTGGAGGGCCAGCGGCAGCATCACGGCCGCGCCGATCAGGAAGGACCACAGGGTGAGGGTGAAGGCGTTCTCGCCGGTGCCGTGCCGTCCGGTCCACCGGCCCAGCAGGTTGGAGACGGCGCAACCGGCGGCGGACAGCAGTGCCATCGTCATGCCCGCGGGGTGGACGGTGCCGGGCTGGTTGCCCAGTACGAGCACGGTCAGTCCGGCCAGCGCGCCGGCGACGGCCAGCACTCCGGCGCGGCCGATGCGTTCGCCCAGGAACAGGCGCCCGCCGGCGGCCGTGAACACCGGTGCGGCACCGAGCGTGACGATGGTGCCCACCGCCAGGCCGGTGTCCCGCACGGCGGCGAAGTAGGCGGTCTGGAAGACGGCCAGCCCCACTCCGGTGCCCCCCAGCAGCAACACACGCCACCCGGCAGGGTGGGGCGCGCGGGGCGTCTTGCGGGCCGGGCGCAGGGCCCAGGCCGGCAGCAGCAGCACCGCTCCGGCCAGGAAACGCCAGAACGAGATGGCCATGGGCCCCAGGTCGCTGGTCCGGTAGATGACCTCCACGGCCGCGCCGGTGGTTCCCCAGGCGATCCCGGCGAAGGCGAGGAAGGCGAAGCCGCGCCGCACCGGGGGCGAGCCGGTCAGTGAGCGGTTCCCGCCCCGACCCGGCGCATCCGCGTCGACGGCGAGGTCCTGTGAGGTCTTCATCTCCTCACCGTGCGCCTCCGCGCACGATACGCAAAATGCATCCAGCCACCTATCGATACGCTGAGCGTATGGATGCACGCGGAGAAAGTGGTGCGGGGCTGGAGCTGAAGCACCTGCGCTGCCTGGTCGCCATCGTCGACACCGGCAGCTTCACGGACGCGGCCCTGGAGCTGGGCGTCTCCCAGGCCGCGGTCTCCCGCACCCTGCTCGCCCTGGAGAAGACCTTGGGTGTGCGGCTGCTGCATCGCACCAGTCGCACGGTCGAACCCACCGTGGCGGGGGTGCAGGTCCTCGCCCGAGCCCGTCTGCTGCTCGCCGGCGCGGACGAACTCGTAGCCGAGGCCGCCTCCGGCCACAGCCGCCTGCACATCGGTCACGCCTGGTCGGCCTTCGGGCGCCACACCACCGAGTTCCAGCGCCGCTGGCACCACGACCACCCCGACATCGAGCTGAGGCTCGTCCGCCACAACTCCTCCACCGGAGGGCTTGCCGAAGGACTGTGCGACCTCGCGGTCGTCCGCAGCGCCCTCGACCTCAAACCCTGGTCCCACGCCTTCGTCGGCCACGAGGACCGCTACCTGGCCCTCGCCTCCGATGACCCCTGGGCCCGCCGCCGCAGCATCCGCCTGGCCGAAGTCGCCCCCCGCACCCTCGCCCTCGACCGCCGCACCGGCACCACCACCTTGAACCTGTGGCCCGAGACGGAACGGCCCGCCGTCGAGCACGTCCACGACATCGACGACTGGCTCGCCGCCATCGCCTCCGGCCGCTGCGTCGGCGTCACCCCTGAGGCCACCGCGGCCCAGTACCGCCCCTCCGACATCACCTACCGCCCCCTGCGCGACGCGGAGCCCGTCCCCGTCCACCTCATCTGGCGCCGACAGGATCCCCACCCCGCCATCCGCGCCGCCGTCGCCCTCGCCATCGACCTCTACCGCACAGACCACCAAGCCCCGGTACGCTCTCGCAGATGAGCGGTAAGCGCGGCGGGCCACCCGCCGCCTCGAACCCCCGGATCGCACGGGTTCATTGGACGCTCCAGGTGCCTGTCGTCAAAGGATGGCGAGCTCAAGCGGTCAGCGCATCACCGCTGTTCAGGAGGTCAGCGTAGACCTCTGCCGGAGTGTGATAGCCATGGATCTTGCGCGGACGATGGTTGAGCTCGTGGGCGATGGCGTCCAGGTCGGCCTGGCTGAACGTGCGGAGGTCCGCGCCCTTGGACAGGTACTGCCGCAGCAACCGGTTGGTGTTCTCGTTGGTGCCGCGCTGCCACGGGCTGCGCGGCTTGCGGAGGTAGATCGGCATCCCGGTCTCGGCGGTGATGGCCTGGTGCTCGGCCATTTCCCGGCACCGGTCCCAGGTGAGCGTTCGCTGTAGCTGGGGCGGGATGCCGAGGAGACTCCTGGTGAGGTGCGGAGTGACCTGCTCGGCCTTGATGCCGTCTGGCAGCGCGACGATGGCCGTGTAGCGACTGGTGCGCTCGACGAGCGTGGCAACGGCCGAGGGCCGGGTGCCCATCACGAGATCTCCCTCCCAGTGGCCAGGAACCTCGCGGTCCTCGACCTCGGCGGGGCGGGCGGTGATGGACACCATGCCGCGGATGATGCCCCGCCCGGTGGGCCGGCGGGTGATCTTCGGACGGCGCATGGGCCTGCCTGACCGCAGCCGCTGGGTGAGGCTGCGGTCGATCGTCTGACGCCGGCGAGGGTCGTAGAGCGAGAGGTAGATCGCTTCGTGCGAGATCTGCATGGAGGCGTCACCGGGAAACTGCCGTCGCAACCATCCTGCGATCTGCTCGAGCGACCAGCACAGAGCCAGCCTGGTCTCCACCAGGGCGCGCAGGGCAGGCCGCTGGGCGAGCTCGGCCTGCTTGGGGCGGCGCCCACGCTCGTAGGCGGCTGCATCGGCCGAGGCGGCTCGATAGCGGTCCCGGCCGCCGTTGCGGGCGATCTCACGGGAGATGGTCGAAGGGGATCGGTGATTGCTGACAGGGTTCGACGACAGATAGGGGCCGCTCCTCCGCACGGAAGGGGGCCCTCCCGTGGTGAACCTGGTCTACAAGCGCGTCTCCGCCGACCAGCAGTCCACCGCCCGGCAGGGCCCCGTCCTTCACGAGGCCGGGATCGAGGACCCGGTCGTCTTCGAGGGGGCCCCGGGAACCTCCACCCGCTCCAGCGCCTGAGGTTCCGCGAACTGCTGAACTACGCGCGGCTGTGAAGATCTGGTTCCGGTTAGCCTGGGCGTATGCGTGTTACCAGGGACCTGCCGGCGCTCGCCGCCGGCGAGGTGGACGTGCCCTTCGTGATCCGGGGGTACGAGGAGGTCGTCGACGCCGACACCGCCTGGAACGAGCACTCACACCCGTGGCACGAACTCCTCTGGAACGAGCACGGCACGTCCACCGCCGTGGTCGGCTCCCAGGTGTGGTGCATCACACCGACGCTGGGTCTGTGGATGCCGGCCGGGCAGTTGCACTCCGCCTCCGCGGTCGCGGGCACCTCCTACCGCGCTCACTTCTTCCGGCACGGCACGGAGTCGGCGCTGCCCGACGTGCCGGTGGCCGTGGAGATCACCCCGCTGCTCCGGCTGCTCCTGGAGCGGCTCGAGGAGGCGGAGCTGCCGCCGCGCTCCCGGGCCGTGACCGAGGCGATGGTGCTCGACGTCCTGCAGCCGTCGCCCTGGGCGCTGCTGGTGCAGCTGCCCACGTCCCCGTTGCTGCGGCCGATCGTTGACGGGGTGCGGGCCGACCCGGCCGACCAGCGGACGCTGGCCGGCTGGGCCGCCGCCCTCGGCTGCAGCGCGCGTACGCTGACCCGCGCCTTCCGTGCCGAGACGGGCACGAGTTTCGCCCGCTGGGTCGCCTCGGTCCGGGCCCAGCACGCCGTGCGGCTCCTCTCCCTCGGACACGAGGTCGACGTGGTGGCCGACGCGGTCGGCTACCGCTCGGCGAGCGCCTTTGGCGCGGCCTTCCGGCGGACGACCGGCATGACGCCCGGCAGGTTCCGGGCGCGCTGAGAACGTCGGGGCGGACGCCTTTCCCGCGGTGGGGCCACCGCCCGCGTGTCCCGATCGCTACAAGGGCTGTCGAAAAGGCTCGATTGATCGGCGCGCCTTTACTCCATAGGCTATGCAGGTAAGCCTTACCTAACTTGCTTTGGCAAGTCCGGTGCCCTGCTCCACGACTCACAGTCCGCGGTCCGGACGCGCGAGTCCCGGCACCCCCGATCGAAAGTGAAACCGGGTCGATGAGAACCCCACGCCTCCGTGCGCTCGCCCTCGCGGCGGCCCTCTTGTTCGGACTCACCGCCTGCGGCGGCGGGGCCACAGACAAGGACGACAGCAGTTCCGCCGGTGCCGACGGCGCCGGCCGGTTCCCCGTGACGATCAAGCACGCGCTCGGGACCACTGCGATCCCCTCCAAGCCCCAGCGCGTTGCCACCGTGAACTGGGCCAACGACGAGGTGCCGCTCGCCCTCGGCGTCGTCCCCGTCGGCATGGCCAGGGCCAATTTCGGCGACGACGACGGCGACGGCGTGCTGCCCTGGGTCGAGAAGCGGCTCAAGGAGCTGAACGCCAAGACCCCGGTGCTGTTCGACGAGACCGACGGCATCGACTTCGAGGCCGTCGCCGACACCAAGCCCGACGTCATCCTCGCCTCGTACTCCGGACTGACGGAGCAGGACTACGAGACCCTCAGCCAGATCGCCCCCGTCGTGGCCTACCCCGAGGCCGCCTGGGCGACCCCGTGGCGCGACATCATCCGCCTCAACAGCAAGGCCATCGGACTGGCCGACCAGGGCGACGAACTGATCGCCGAACTCGAGGAGCAGATCGAGAAGACCGCCGCGAAGTACCCCCAGCTCAAGGGGAAGACGGCGATGTTCATGACGCACGTGTCGTCCAAGAACGTCAGCCAGGTCGGCTTCTACACCACCCATGACACCCGCACGCAGTTCTTCACCGACCTCGGCCTGAAGATCCCCGCCAGCGTCTCCGGACCGTCCGGGTCGACGAAGAAGTTCGTCCTCACCAAGAGCGCCGAGCACATCGACGACTTCAACGACGTCGACATCATCACCGGCTACGGGGACGACAAGGGCGAGCTGCTGAAGGCCCTCAAGAAGGACCCGCTCACCTCCAAGCTGGCCGCCGTCGAGCGGGACTCCATCCACCTGCTGCCCGGCAGCACCCCGCTGGCCACCGCCGCCAACCCGACCCCGCTGTCCATCCCGTACGTCCTGGAGGACTACGTGAAGGCGCTCGCCGAGGCCGCGGACAAGGCAGCGTGACCGTCACCGAGACCCCGCCCGCGCCGGACACCGCCCCGCCGCGGCGTCCGGCGCGCGTGCGCGTCACCTGGCTCCTCGTCGTCGCCGCGGTCCTGCTCGCCGCCATGACGGCCTCCCTCGCCTTCGGCTCCCGCGACGTCGCCTGGGCCGACGTCTGGGCGGCGCTCGGCGGAGCGGAGGCCACCCTGGAGGAGGCGGCGGTCGCCAACCGCGTACCGCGCACCCTCCTCGCCGTCGTCGTGGGCGCCGCCCTGGGCCTGTCCGGCGCGGTCATGCAGGGCGTCACCCGCAACCCGCTGGCCGACCCCGGCATCCTCGGCGTCAACATGGGCGCCTCGCTCGCCGTGGTCACCGGCATCGCCCACTTCGGCCTGGCGTCGGTGTCCGGATACATCTGGGCGGCGATGACCGGAGCGGCCGTGACCGCAGGGTTCGTGTACGCCGTCGGCTCGCTGGGCCGGGGCGGCGCCACCCCGCTGAAACTGGCCCTCGCCGGTGCCGCCATCTCGGCCGCGCTCGCCTCACTGGTCAGCGCCGTGGTCCTGCCGCGCAACGACGTCTCCGACACCTTCCGGCTGTGGCAGATCGGCGGCGTTGGCGGCGCCACCCACGCGCAGCTCGGTGGCGTCCTGCCGTTCCTCGCCGTCGGCTTCGTCGTCTGCCTGGCCTCCGCCCGCGCCCTCAACTCCCTCGCCCTGGGCGACGAGCTGGCCGCCGGACTCGGCGAACGGGTGGCCCTCGTGCGGGCCGGCGCCGCGCTCGGCGCGGTCGTGCTGTGCGGCGCGTCCACCGCAGTCGCCGGCCCGATCGCCTTCGTCGGACTCGTCGTACCGCACGCCTGCAGGCTGCTGGTGGGCGTGGACCACCGCTGGCTGCTGCCGTTCTCCGCGCTGAGCGGCGCCGTCCTGCTGACGGTCGCCGACGTGGTGGGGCGGGTCGTGGCCCGGCCGTCCGAGATCGAGGTGGGCATCGTGACCGCGTTCGTCGGTGCTCCCTTCTTCATCCACATCGTCCGCCGGCAGAAGGTCAGATCACTGTGAGCGCCCCCGTCGTCACCGCCCCGCCCCCACTGCGCACGGTTACCCGCACGCGGGTACGCCGCGCGTACCGGCGACGGCTGATCGTCTGCGCCCTGCTGGTCCTCGTCGTCGCCGCGTTCGCCACCACGCTCATGGCCGGGCACACCTTCTACCCGGCCTCCGACGTGCTGCGCGTGATCACGGGCGAGCAGGTGCCGGGCGCCTCCTTCACCGTCGGCACGCTGCGGCTGCCACGCACGGTGCTCGCCCTGACCGCCGGGTTCAGTTTCGGCATGGCCGGCGTCACCTTCCAGACGATGCTCCGCAACCCGCTCGCCAGCCCTGACATCATCGGCATCAGCGCGGGGGCGAGCGCGGCGGCGGCCATCGCCATCGTCACCTTCTCGCTGAGCGAGACCCAGGTGTCCGCGCTGGCGATCGCCGCCGCGCTCGGGGTGGCGCTGCTGGTGTACGTCCTCGCGTTCCGCGACGGGGTCGCCGGCACTCGGCTCATCCTGATCGGCATCGGCATCGCCGCCCTGCTCGACAGCGTCACCTCCTACGTCCTGTCCCGGGCCGGGGAGTGGGACCTCCAGGCGGCGATGCGCTGGCTCACCGGCAGCCTCAACGGCACCACCTGGGAGGAGACCGCGCCCACCACCCTGGCTGTGCTGGCGCTGGGCCCGGTGCTGCTGTCCCAGGGGCGCAATCTGAGCGCGCTGAGCCTGGGCGACGACACGGCCTCCGCGCTCGGCGTCCGCGTCGAACGCACCCGCGTCACCGTGATCGTCGCCGCCGTCGGGTTGATCGCGTTCGCCACGGCGGCGGCCGGACCGATCGCCTTCGTCGCGTTCCTCTCCGGGCCGATCGCCGCCCGGCTCACCGGAACCGGCGGCTCCCTGCTGGTGCCGGCCGGCCTGGTCGGCTCCCTGCTCGTCCTGGTCGCCGACTTCACCGGCCAGTACGCCTTCGACACCCGCTACCCCGTGGGCGTCGTCACCGGCGTCCTCGGCGCCCCCTACCTCGTCTACCTGATCGTCCGCACCAACCGGGCCGGAGGCTCACTGTGACCGCGTCCCACACCCTCGCCACCGAGGACCTCACGCTCGGCTATGGCGACCGTGCCGTCATCGAGGGCCTGGACCTGACCCTCGCGGCCGGGCGCATCACGGTGATCGTCGGCGCCAACGCCTGCGGCAAGTCGACGCTGCTGCGCTCGATGTCCCGGCTGCTCGTCCCGCGCACCGGCCGGGTCGTCCTGGACGGCAAGGAGGTCCACCGCACCCCGGCCAAGGAACTCGCCCGCACCCTCGGGCTGTTGCCGCAGTCACCGGTCACCCCCGAGGGCATCACCGTCCTGGACCTGGTCGGCCGGGGTCGCCACCCCCACCAGCGGGCCTTCTCCCGCTGGACGGCCCAGGACGACGCCGCGGTCGCCGCCGCGCTGGAGGCCACCCACACGACGGAACTGGTGGACCGGGCGGTCGACGAACTCTCCGGCGGCCAGCGCCAGCGCGTGTGGATCGCGATGGCGCTGGCCCAGCAGACCGACCTGCTGTTGCTCGACGAGCCCACCACGTTCCTCGACATCAGTCACCAGATCGAGGTCCTCGACCTGCTGACCGACCTGAACCGGACCCGCGGCACCACGATCGTCATGGTCCTGCACGACCTCAACCTGGCCGCCCGCTACGCGGACCGGCTCGTCGCCCTGGCCGCCGGACGGCTCCACGCCGCCGGAACGCCCGAGGAGGTGATGACCGAGGACACGGTCCGGGCCGTCTACGGCATGCACAGCCGCGTCATCGAGGACCCGGTCTCGGGCAAGCCCCTCGTCCTGCCGATCGGACGCCACCACGCGAGGACCGGGGACACGGAAGACGCCCCCGCGTCGGAGACGGCCGGGAGCCGCTGACCATGCACGCCAAACTCGCCGCGGTACTCCCCGACCTCTCGCCCTGGCGCTCCTCCCGCGATTTCCGCCTGCTCTGGACGCAGGGCGTCGTCACCCATGTCGGCAGCGTGATGGCGCTGATCGCGCTACCGCTGCAGATCAAGGAACTGACCGGCTCACCGCTCGCGGTGGGCGCGATGGGCGCCGTCGAACTGGTGCCGCTGATGGTCTTCGGTCTGTACGGCGGGGCACTCGCCGACGCCGTGGACCGGCGCAAGGTCATCGTGCTGACCGAGGTGGGACTGGGACTGCTGGCCGCCGTCCTACTGCTGAACGCGCTGCTGCCCAGCCCCATGCTGTGGCCTCTGTACGTGGTCGCGGCCGGTGTCGCGGCACTCGCCGGACTCCAGCGGCCCGCCCTGGACTCGCTGCTGGCCCGGATCGTCCCGCACGACCAACTCGCCGCCGCGGCCGCGCTGAACTCGCTGCGCTGGCAGACCGGCGCGATCGCCGGACCGGCGCTGGCGGGCCTCGTCGTCGCGTACGTGGGCAACAGCACCGCGTACGCCACCACGGTGGTGAGCTTCACGGTGTCGGTCCTGATGTGCCGCCGGCTGGCGCCGGTACCACCGGTCGAGCAGGCGGCCAGACCGTCGCTGCGCGGCATCAAGGAGGGGGCCCGGTACGCCTGGTCCCGGCCGGTGCTGCTGGGCACCTACGCGGTCGACCTGGCGGCGATGTTCTTCGCCTTCCCCAACACCGTCTTCCCCTTCCTCGCCGACGAGCTCGACGCCGACTGGTCGCTGGGCCTGATGTACGCGGCGGGCTCCGTCGGGTCGCTGCTGGTCAGCCTGACCAGCGGTTGGGTGTCCCGGACGCGGCGGCACGGCCTGCTGGTGGTGTTCGGCGCTGCTGGCTGGGGCCTGGCGATGGCGGCGGCCGGCTGGACGTCGAACGTCTGGCTGGTGCTGCTGTGCCTCGGGCTGGCGGGAGCGGGGGACATGCTGAGCGGACTGGGCCGCTCCACCATCTGGAACCAGACCATCCCGGACCGGCTGCGCGGCCGGCTCGCCGGCATCGAGGTCCTCTCCTACAGCGTCGGCCCGCAGTTGGGTCAGGTCCGCGCCGGGGCGATGGCCGGCTGGACCGGCGTCCGCCCCGCGATCTGGACGGGTGGACTCGCGTGCGTCGTGGCGGTGGGCCTGCTCGCCGCCGCGCTGCCGAAACTCATCAGCTATGACGCCCGCACCGACGAGGACGCCCGCCGTCGCGCCTCCGAGGACACCGGAACCGCACCAGGCCGTGAGGGCGTCGGCGCCGACCGGTAGCCCGCTGTCCCCTCACGGCCGAACGGTCGGCGACCTCCTCGGGCAGGAGGCCGCCGCCGGCCACGACGCGCCCTCGGCGGCGAACCGCAGCGTGACGGAAGCGTTCCTCGACTCCGTGCGGGGCGTCGCTCTTCGCGATCCAGGTGTGGGCCCCGGCGACCGCCCCGGCCTTCGGCCGCGCGACGGGCTCGTCCGCGCGCCCGGCTGGAACCTCGACGGCGGCCAGGGCCCGGAACACCTCGGCCCGCGCGGTCAGCGCATCATCCTGCTGGTGCTGGTGCTGGTGCTGGTGCTGGTGCTGGTGCTGGTGCTGGTGCTGGTGCTGGTGGGTCCGGGCCAGGTCCCGTCCGTAGGCGCCCGCGTCGTACGATCCCGCACTCACGCCGCTCCTCCCTCGTCGTTCCGGGTACGTCGGGTGACCCCCTCCGGACGGCGCACGGGCACCGGTCCCGGCGTCCTCGCGGCCGGAGCACGCGCGATCTGCCAGCTGGCGCGCGGCGCGGTCAGGAGATGGGCCGGGATCACGACGGCCTGACGTCCCCGGCCACCGAGTACCCACGGCCCGACGAACCGGAACTCGTTGACGGCCCGGTCGCCGAGGCGCCGCCACGGACGCAGTCGCCCGAGCAGATAGCCGACCGCGAGCGTGACGACCGCGGTGACGACGACGCCCATCACGACCAGTGCATGCCGATCGCGGTCAGCAGCTCCACCCGCCCCGGGGGCGGGTCTGTCAACACCCTCGTTACACCGCTTGTTTGACGACTCCATGTCCATGGCCTGCGTCGTCCATGACCTGCCGGCCCCGGAAAGAGCGTGCGCGGGTTACACCGTCGCCGGATGCGCCTGTGGCTCCGCCGGGGTGGTCGACTGGTTACGCCATCGGGGGCCGGCGCCGAGGGCCGCGGTGGCCAAGGCGTGAATGGTGACCAGGCACAGGGCGGTGCGGTAGGCGATCTGCTGAAGAGGTACCAGCCACAGGTAGCGCAGGCTCTCGCCGTCCCGGTGGTGGGCGTGGGCGGCGAGGGCGAGTTGGGCGAGGCAGAAAGCGCCCCAGACGATGGCCGGGGTCGAGGTCGCCCCGGTGATGAGCCCATAGAGGGCGACGGTGTCCATGAGGGGGGCGGCCAGCGGCAGTGCGAGTTGGAACAGCACCAGGTAGGGAAGGGTGCGGCGGCCCAGACGGCCGGCGACGCCGGTCTCCTTGACGGCACGGCGGTGTTTCCAGAGGGACTGCAGGGTGCCGTAGGCCCAGCGGTGGCGTTGGTGCCACAAGTCCTGGACGGTCGTGGGGACGTGAGTGAGGGCGTGGGCGTCGCCGCGGTAGACGACGCGCCAGCCGGCCCGGCACAGGGCCATGGCGATGTCGGTGTCCTCGGCGAGAGTGTCGGCGCTGATGCCGCCGCAGGAGGCCAGGGCAGAGCGGCGGAAGGCCCCGATGGCGCCGGGAACGGTCGGGCTGGCCCCGATCAGGTCGAACAGGCGGCGTTCCAGGCCGAAGCTCATGACGTACTCGAGGTGCTGCCACAGCGCGAGTAGGCCCTTGCGGTTGGCGACCTTCGTGTTGCCGGCCACCGCGCCGACCGAGGAGTCGGCGAAGGCGGCCGCGAGGCGTGCTGCCGCGCCCGGGGCGATGACGGTGTCCGCGTCGACCATGAGGATGATGTCGTGGGCGGCGTTGGTGATGCCGGCGTTCAGCGCGGCGGGCTTGCCCTGGTTGGGTTGGGTCACCACGCGTACCCGTGAGTCCACCACGCTGCGCACGGCTTCCGCTGTGCCGTCGGTGGAGCCGTCGTCGATGACGACGATATCGATGTCGGGGCAACCGCCGTCCAGCAGGGCGCGCACGCAGGAGGCGATGGTCGCCTCCTCGTTGTGGGCGGGGACGACGGCGGAGACGCGCGGTCGCGGTGCCTGGGACGGCAGGGGTTGGTCGGCGGTGCGCCGCCGGTGCGCGGCCGAGGCCGCGGCGAGCAGCAGCAGACGGGCGGCGGTGAGCAGCGCCACCGCGTACAGCACCCAGGCGGCAGCGGGCGGCACGGCGACGGCCGCCCGGATCAGCCCGATCAGCGCCGTGCCGTACCAGCGCTCCAGCCAGGGGGCCGGGGTGGTCTGGGGCGGCAGGCCCACCGCCTGGGTCAGGGTGGTGAAGCGGTAGCCGCGTGCCTTGAGGATGTCGATGAGCTGCGCCAGGGCCCCCACGGTCCGGGACCGGTCGCCGCCACCGTCGTGCAGGAGGACGACAGCCCCCCGGCCGTCCTGCGGCGCGGCACCGCGCACGATGTCACCGACGGTGCGCACCTTCCAGTCGAGACCGTCGTGGCTGGACAGGACGGTCAGGTAGCCGAGCGCACCGCTGCGCAGGGCTGCGCGCCAGTCGCGGTCGTCGACCGCGTCGGGCAGGGAGGAGTACGGCGGCCGCAGCAGCGTCGTGCTCGTCCCGGTGGCGCCGGCCAGGACGGCACGGCTGACGGCCAGCTCCAGGCGCGTCCGCCAGATCGGCGCGGCGGCCAGGTCGGCGTGGGTGAAGGTGTGCAGGCCGACCTCGTGTCCCGCGGCCCTCTGCACCCGGACCAGCTCGGGGTGCTCGGCCACATGCCGGCCGGTGACGAAGAACGTCGCCGGTACACGCTCGGCGGCCAGCAGCCGGAGGATCTCCGGGGTCCAGGTGGGGTCCGGGCCGTCGTCGAAGGTGAGTGCCACCGTGCGCGGGCGCACGTCCAGGCTGACCGGCGGCACGCTGCGGGTGTCGATGACGGGTCCCCCGCTGGTCACGGAGTGCGGCACGAGCCCGTCCGGTTCCTCCGGCCGGTCGGCGCCCGGTCCTTCGGCCGCGCGCAGGACCGAGGTCGCCACGAACAGGGCCGCCAGGAACACCGTGAGCACGCCGGCCAGCACCCACCAGTGCCCGCGGGGCGAGATCGCCCTCATCGCAGCGGGCCCGTGTCGACGCCTTCGACCGGGCCCGTGGCCGGCGCCTGCGGGTCGGCGTACAGCACGCTGGCGCCCAGTACGAGGACGCCCAGGCACAGCAGGCACAGCACCACTCCCACAGCCGTCAGGGTCCTGCGGCGGCGGTCGTGCGGATCGCTGAACACGGGCGGGGCGGGCGAGGGATGCGGCGGACCGGCAACCTTGTGGATCACGCTCCGGATGTTAGGGAGACCGTCTGCGGGCCTTCCCCATGGCGCGCGGGCATTCCCCCGCAGGCAGGAGCTGCAGGCACGCGTCTTGACGGCAAATGCGGCGAACCGGGCCAACGCGTCTATGGTTTCGCATGATCACACCTTGACCGTCGTGTCACCGGCGGGAGCAGCCCCTCACCACCCCTGCCGCAGCGCACCGCACGGAGGACCCTCATCCATGGCCGTACACCTGGAGACCGCCTCGCCTGGCACCCCCGCACCGCCCGGAAACCGCCCGCGCACCAGGCGCCGCAGGATCCTGGCGGTAGTGCTGTGCGGCCTGCTGGCCCTGGCCGCCCTCGCCTGCGCCGGACTACGGCTGCACCACCGGCTGACCACCATCGAACCGCTGCACACGGGCCCCCACAGCGGATACACCCTCACCGTGTACTTCACTCCCAGCGAGAAGTACTATCACGGCCCGCGACGCAGCATCCGCGAGCAGATCTGCCCCGGCGAGAACCCGCCGGACAGCTTCCCCGCCGACTATCTGGAGCGCGTTGGCGTGGAAGGCTTCGGCAGAAACGCCCGCGGGGACCATCTCGGCTGGGACTTCGACCGGCACTGCTACTTCGCCACCACCGTCCCCCCGGTGGGTTCCCACGACAACCCCCTGGTGCCCTGGCAGTCCCTCGCCGCCAACCACTTCTCACCGGGCACACAGATCCGTATCACCGACTGCGGCCCGGGAGTACCCAGCGACATCTGCACGCGGTTGAAGTCCGCGCACTGGCGCGTCGAAGATCTGTGCAGCATCGGCTGCGACGACGCCAAACACCTCGACCTGTACATCGGCGAACAGACTCGGGCCGCCATCGAGCAAGAAGACTTCTACTTCATGACCACCGGCGCCACCGTCCGGATCACCCTTCCCGCAGCGCTGCGCTGATTCGGAGAAGACCGACATGAATCACGCCCCGACGACGCCGTCCGGCGTTCCGACGGCCGTCTGGACGGTGGTCCGCGTTGCCTTGGGCTGGGCTGTCAAACCGTCCCTGCCGGGGTCCTGCCGTGCGGGATGCTGGCGGGCATGACGCAAAGTCCGCGGCCCGGGTGGCGGGGTTGACCACGACGACTCGCACCCCTGGCCCAAGCCCGGCCGGACCTACGCGGCCCCGCACGGCGGCCCCCTCGACGGACTGCTGGTGGACGTCAGCACGCGCTGGCCCGGTTGATCGGCCCGCACCGCGATCCGGTCGTCAGCGCCGGTCCTTCCGCCCGGCCCGTGGGCGTCGTGTCCTTCGTCCGGGTGCCGGACATCGTCCTTGCGTCACGGCTGCAGTCGGTCGGGGCGTAGGTCCTGAGCGAACCGCACGACCTTGATGGCCACCGCCACGCGCGACATCGGCTTCGACGCCCGCCCTCTCGGCCCCGACGTCGCCCTTACAGGTCATGGTCGGCAAGCGTCAGGACCTGGCCCTGCACCAGGACCACCTGACCGGCCTGACCCGGTTCCTGTTGGACGCCGCCGACACGATCGGCACGCCGGTATCGCCCGCCGGGGACGCTGCGCGCACTGCGGCGGGGGTGGTGAGGCCCATCCGCTGTGGGGACGCTGAGGATCGACCAAGCCGCAGCCACCCCCGGTGCGGTGACGCCGCTCCTCCCACCGGACATGGGGGAGGGGCGGCGTCGCCGGCGGGCGGCCCGGGTCAGGTCGCGGTGACCTGCTTCGCCTTCGGGCGCAGTGCGGGGAGTGCCGGTCTTTCCCACCGCGCGTAGCTGCTCCCAGTCGGCTTCGGGGTGCGCGTCGACGAGCGCGTCGACATGGCCGCGCGGTAGAGCGGGACGTCGACCGTCCCTGTCCGCGACGTGCCGAACGCCACCTCGGCCGTCTCCGTGCACCGGATCCAGCCGAGCCGGACCATCCAGTCGGAGCGCACCCGCCTCACCCGAAGGCGGGGTGCAGCTTGCCCGGGATCGGGCGGGGTGTCGGCGGCGACGAGCTCGACCAGGTTCGCGTGAGGGCAGACTTCCTCGACCTGCCCCTGGGTGGTGAAGCGTTCCTTCCGGGTTGCCGGGCCGGTCGACCAGCAGCCCACGGGCGATGAAGCGCGGCGTACCACGAAGGACGTGACCGCCCCCTTCTCGTACGGAGTGTTCGGGGTGCCGAGCGCGGCGGTGATCCGGTCCGCCGGTCACCCTGCCCGCGCTGCCGCGCTTTTCACCGGAGCTCCTGGAGCGCCTGGGACGGCTCACCGACACGTCCCGGCTGCGGGTGGCACTGTACGCCGTATGGAAGCCGTCGTCGGGTCGGCGCCGACGGCCGCGGCAGCCCATCGGCGGTCGGACGGGCCCCTGGCGCTTCGCGTGCCGTCGCACGCGCCGCCGGAGGCAGGCACCGCGCCTCGCCCTTGAGATGCAGCCCGAGCCCGACGTGAAGACTCCGTCGAGGGCGTAGCGGCGGAAGCGGGTGTGGACGGTCTTCCACGGCCCGTAGCGTTTCGGCAGGTCACGCCAGGAGATCCCGGTGCGGATCTTGTAGACCATCCCGTTGATGACCTGCCGGTCCTCCACGCGGGGCCGTCCCGTCGCAGCCCGGGGTATCAGCGGAGCGAGCAACTCCCACTCCTGATCAGTGAGTTCATGGTGACGTACCACCCCACCATGATCTACCACCCGGATGATCTTTGAAGACGGGCCCTAGGTCCAATACCGGTGACTTTGAGTGGTGTGGGTCGTTGGTTGTGGTGTGCCAAGGCCTGGGCAGGTGAAGTCGTCGGGTGGCCGGTTGTCGGACCGGA
>NZ_JBWKJG010000039.1:0-21185 GCF_056432325.1 Streptomyces sp. NPDC045287 | reverse complement strand
CACCGCCTGTGCGCGGCCCGTACGGCCGCGCGGATCTCCGCGCGCGTGAACACCCCGGCGGTCGCCGGCTGCGCGGGGGCTTGGCAGGGAGGCGCGGGCAGAGTCCGGGCCGCATCGAGGACACGGGCCGGCAGGCCGTACCGCGCGTCGACCAGGCCCTCGTCCGCCACCTGCCGAAGCGCGTCGATGACGACAGCGGCGTCGCACACGAACACGGTAGCGAGGTCCCGCACGTTCGGCAGGGACCGGCCGGGCGGGTAGAGGCCGAAGGCGATCTGGCGCCTCAGCCTCCCCGCCACGTACCGGGCCTGCCGGCGATGCAGCGGAGTGCGGCCCGCCACCAGGAGACGGTTGTGGAACGGCTCAAGCACGCCCTCGTCCCGGAGGTCGCACAAGGCCAGCTTCGCCGTCTCGATCGGGACCTGGAGGTCCGCCGCGACGCGCGACGCACTCAGGGAGGCCCCCACGGGGTAGGCGCCGCGGTCGATCGCCGCCGCGACACGACGAGCCACCCCCGCCGCGGTAGGACACGACGGGGCGGTATCGCGGATCGCCCGCAGCAACGCACGCACCGCGCCGGCGGCCACCACGATCTCGGTGAACGACGAAACACCCGGCAGATCGGGATCGGGGGTCGCTGCCGCGATCAGCTCGTCCCAGCGACGCACATCGGCCGGCGAACCGGCAGCCGCTGCCCGGCACCGGGCCGCCACCGGCAACCACGACTCAGCCACCTGCCGCACCACCTGGTGATGGCGCGCGACAGCCGCGGGCGCGGCCGCCCCGCGGCTCCCGGCCGCCCGCCTCACGGCCAGAAGATCGGCCTGGAGCTGGTCGGCGTCGACCACGGCGGTGCCGTTCACGCCGCCTCCCGGACGGACAGGGTGCACCAGGTCACCGCACCGCGGTCGCTGACGCCCCACATCCCCGCGTACTGGTGTGCGACTGCCTCCACCAGATGCAGGCCGCGGCCACTCTCCTCACCCGTTCCCGGCCCGCGGGGCGCCGGGTAGGACGGGGTTCCGTCGCGGACCGCGACCATCAGGAAGTCGTCGCGAAGCTCCAGCGTCAGGGTGATCTCGGTCCCTCCGCTGTGCACGAGCGCGTTCGTCACCAGCTCGGAGACGACGAGACATACGTCCTCGGCCAGGCGGGACAGGCCGCAGGTGCCCAGGCAGTCGCGGCTCTCCTTGCGGATCTTCCCGACGCAGGCGGCATCCTGCGGCGCCAGCGGTGTGCCGATCGCGCGCGGAGCAATGGAGAAGGAGACCTCCATGAGCTGGGAGCCGCGAGGAAGATGCCGGGGCGTTTGTGCGGCGGTCGTTGTCATCACGTCCTCTTCGGAGCGCGCAGGTATGACCGGGTGACAGACGGCGCGGTTTCGCGGAGGGAGATCTGTTCGCTGCCAGGGGCGAGCACGTCGGCGGTGCGGAGGCCGGTGAACGGCACCGTAGGCTCGAACGACCGTTCGTAGTGGGTGAGAGGGCGCAAGGCCATCTTGGTGAGCGACCGGTTAGCTAGTACGACGTCGAAGGCCACGCCGCACTCCTCCGGGTAGTTCTGGACTGGCCAGGGTGACGGGGGTCTGCACCCGCAGCGAAGCCGCGTCGTACGGATGGGCACATGGCAGCGGTTCGGCCGCTGGGTGCCGGCGCGGGAAGAACACCGGGCACGTCGTCCAGCGCAACGTCGACCACGGGGGCCGGGGCGGGGAAGCCGGGGGCCATCCGGGCTCGGGGGTTGCCCAGGGCGCGCAGGCACACACGATCGCCGCGGAAACTGGTGCGGGCGTGAAGCCAGCGGCTGTTGTCGATCAGGTAGCCCTGCCCGGTGTCGAGCGTGATGCGCTGTTGGAGGGCATCGATCGCCGCACGGAGATGGGGAAGGTGTCCGGTGATCAGTGGGCTGAATGCGGCGAGGGCATCCTGGCGCAGGCGGATGGAGATCCGTGCGCCTTGGTGGCGGGTGAAGATCTGGGAAGGGTGCCCGCCGCCGTCGCCGTAGAACGCGGTACCGGGCATGGTCATCATCTCCAGGGCCTGGGGCGCGTGTTCGGCAAGGAAGGCGTGGAGGGCGCGGCCGTCGGTCAGGAGCACCTCCCCGCCGGAAGCCGCGGGCTGCTGACAGACCAGGAGCATCAGACGGGGTGGGCGGGGGAGGCTGGAGCGTTCGGTGTGCGCGAGCAGATTCCCGGAGCCCAACCCGGTCAGCCCGGGTCGGCGGGAGGCGGCACCCCTGTCACGGATGGTGGTCAGCGCATCCGGGTCGCTGTCGGGGTGCGGCACCAGCGTCATCACCTGCCGGGCGAATGCGAGAACTTCGGCTCGGGTGTCCAGGCCCTTGAGGGTGGCGATACCCCGCGTCCGCAGGCGCTCCATTACGGCACGGGTGCGGCCGGAACTGGTGGTGAGGGGGACGGCGTGCGCCTCGAACAGGGTGAGCGAAGGTGTCGTCATCGACGTGCTCCTCTGGGATCGAGCGGGACACCCAGCGTCCGGACGGTCGACGGAGGGTGTAAAGCGACAAACTGTCGATCCGGACAAAGACGGCAAGCCCGGCTCCGCCCTGCGGGCGGGTGCTACGTTCCGAAGGACATGCCCGCCCTCACGTCTCAGGGACAGTCCATGTACAAGCCGTCGTTGTGGCCGGTGTCCGTCAAGGGTGTTGCCCTCGATCCCCGCGAACGCGTGCTGCTCCTGCACAACGAGCGCGGCGAGTGGGAACTGCCAGGCGGCCGGCTGGAGATCGGCCCTGCGGGTAATGGGTCGGCACCAGCCGACGTGAGTCCGGGCGCGGCGCTGGAGCGCGAGGTAGCCGAGGAAAGCGGCTGGACGGTGAAAGCCGGGCCTCTGCTCGACGGCGGCACCTGGATCTACGAGCCGATCCCCGGCCGCCGGGTCCTGATCGTCACCTACGGCTGCACGGTCCTGTCCCCCGACCGTGTGCCGGTCCTGAGCCACGAGCACCAGGAGATCGGACTCTTCCACCGGCACGAGGTCGACGGCCTGACCATGCCCGAAGGCTACAAGCGCTCGATCGCGGCCTGGTACGACCACCCCGGAAGGTAACCCGGCATGGACGCCTTCCCTTCTGCTTCCAGGCCGGCCCCGCGCCGGTCGGCGCGGCTGGTCTCCTGGCGCTGGGCGACACCGGAGGCTCAGGCCGTCCTCGCCACGCGCGACCTGGCTTCGATCCTGAAGTACTACCGGCACGTCCACGGCGCCAGCCAGCTGGAGACCGGCGCGCTCCTGGGCTACGACAAGACCTACATCTCGGCCCTGGAACTGGGCAAACGACATCTGAGCGATGTCGGGAGCCTGCGACACGTCGCCGAGCGGCTCGCTCTGCCCGCGCACGTTCTGGGCGTCACCGACCCGGCCGACACCGACCACCGGGCGATGATCCAGTTCGGCACCTCCACCGTGCGGCTCGCCGAGGTCGCCCGCCAGTGCGGGCGAGCGGCCGAAGCCGTCGCCGAACTGTGGCCGCTCGTCGCTCGCCTGGAAGCCCGCGCCCGGGACGGAAGCACCGAACGGGATGTCCTTCGACTCCTTGCGCACGCCCGACTGAGCCTCGGGACGGCCCTGGGCAACGTGCTGCCCGAGGAACGGCTGGCCACCGCCGCACACTGGACCGCCAAGAGCCTGGACGTCGTCCGCGCCTTCGACGACCGGGCCCTGACCACCACCGCCCTGCGCATGCACGGCAACGAACTGCGCAAGGCGGGCCTGCTCGGCGCGGCCGTCGACCGGCTCACCCAAGCCGCCGCCACCGCACCCGGCACCGAGGAGCGAGCCGCGGTACTGCCGCTCCTGGCCCGCGCCGCCGGCGCCCTCGGCAATGCGGCGCTGTTCGACCAGGCCGTCAGCGAAGCCCACCAACTCCTCGACACGGTCGAGCACACCAGCCTCGTCAACCCCAATGCCCTCCACGAGATCCGCCTTCGCGGCCTCATCTCCACCGGCCGCACCCGCGACGCGATACGGCATGCCGAGTCCACCCCGCCCACCCCAACCGTCGCGGTCGCACCCCAGTGGCGTGTCATCGAACTCATCACCACCGGCCGCGTCTGCCTCCTCGCCGGCGACAGCCACGGCGCTACGCAACTCTTGACCACCGCCGTACACGAAGCCCAGGCCCAGCGCCTCCCCCACCAGCTCCAGCGCGTCCAACGCACCACCGTTGGCAGGCTGCCCGAGACCCATGACGCCGCCACCCGCGCTCTGGCCCAGCTCCGTACCGAGATCGCCGCATAGCCGAAGGCAGGTGCCATACGACGCGGGCACAGCCAGACATCCTGGTCCCATCAGGCGTCTCCTCTCCGGGGCGGCGGATCAAAACGACCTGTCACCAGCACAGTTCGACGGTGAGCGGCCGGTGCAGTGCCACGAGTCTGGAGGTGTGCCCGCTCTGCAGGCATCGCTGTGGCGATATCGCTGCAGCGATATCGATCTCCACCTAGCCTGGTCTCACGGTTGGAGCGAGCTGGATCGTGACAAGGAGAGCCGGGGTGAACATGTCAGGGGAACCAGGGCGCACGTGCGTGCGGTGCGGACTACCGATCAGCCGGTACAACCCGGATACACGCTGTTCCGCCTGCGCCCGGTCCGATGCGACACCGACGATCCCGGACCGGGCCTGGCGCGACGAGGAAGTGCACCGGGCCCTCGCGGCCTGGGATTTCGGAACGGTCGTACGTCTAGTCCGTCGCCGCTCCGGGCTCTCGCAGAAGGCCGTACGGGAGCTGACCGGACTGACTCAGGGCTTCATCTCGGACCTGGAACGCGGTCTCAAACAGGTCAACGGCCGCGAAACGATCATCGATCTCCTGACCGGACTCGGGCTTCCCGCCGACCTACGCCCGCTCCTCCTCGCCCCCTTCGCACAGGCCGAATCGCAGCGACTTGTCGAGACCATCGACCCGGCTCTGCCATGGACAGCGGCTCGTATGGTGACCTCACTGGAAGCAGCCGTCGGAGGAGCCATGAACGGATTGAACCGCCGCAGCGTGATCGCCGCACTGGGCGGGGCCGGCCTCACGCAGTACATCCTGCAAGCAGCCGTCGCCCCTCCCGAGGCCGTCGCCGCCACCGCCCGGAACGGAATCAGCATCTCCGACCAGCTCCTTGCCAGCCTGCAATCCACCACCGACGCTCTGCGCCAGGCCGACGCCAGCCACGGCAGCGGCAACCTCGCCCGAGCCGCCACAGCGCACCTCAAGGTCCTCCTCCGTCTCCTGAAAGAAGGAGACTTCAACGAGGCGACAGGCCGACGCCTCGCGGCGGTGACCGCGGACACCGCGATCCAGACCGGCTGGTACCACTTCGACAGCGGCGCCCACACCGTCGCCCACAACCTCCTCCTCGGAGCCCTGCGCGCTGCCCACGCCAGCGGCGACAGCAGACTGCGAGCCGGGGCGCTGTCCTTCATCGCCATCCACGGCTACTCCGCCGGCGACCCCCGCGACGCGGTCACCGCCACGCGCACCGCCCGCCAGATCATCGCCGACCAGGACGCACCCGCCCTGCACGCCATGCTCCTCACCCGCCAGGCCCGCGGACACGCCCGCCTACGCGAAGACCGCCAAGCCCTCACCGCACTGGAGGAGGCACAAGCCCTGTGCGCCCGCGGACGCGGAGAAGACGACCCACACTGGCTGTACTGGATCAACCCCGGTGAGATCATGGGCCAGACCGGCAGCTGCCTGCTTGACCTTGGCCGCCCCGACCAGGCCGCCCAGGCATTCGCCGACGCCCGCAACGCCTTCAGCCCGGATGAGATCCGCACCCGCGCCCAGTTCCTCTCCCGTGCCGCCACAGCCCAGATGCGCGCCGGCGACGTCGACGCCGGATCCGCCACCGGGCACGAAGTCCTCGCTCTCGTCGCCGGAGTCCGCTCCGCGCGCTTGGACGACAACCTCGCCGCGATGCTCACCGAAGCCCGCCGCTACTCCTCGGCGGCACCCGCCCAGGAACTCCTGGAACGTGGGCAGGCCGTCATGGAAGAACGCGCCGCATGACCCGCATGGTCCTGGTCCTGTGGGACATCGACCGCACCCTCGTCTACACCGGCGACATCGACCGCCGCGTCTACCGAGAAGCCTTCACCAGCGTCGTCGGTCGCCCCCCGACAGCCCTGCCCGCCCGGGGCACCGGGGTCACCATGCCCCTGGCCGTCCGCGAGCTTCTGCGTGTCAACCAGGTTCCCGAACAGGACGTGGAGACGCTCGCAGCCCGCATCGTCGCCGAGCTCCCCGAACGCCTCGCCGGACACCGCGAGCTGCTGGCCCGTGACGGGGTCGTCATGCGCGGAGCGGTGGACGCACTCGCCGCGGTCCAGCAGGCGGAAGACCTGATCCCGACCGTCGTCACCGGAAACCTGCGGGGCAGCGCCGAGACCAAGCTGTCCGAACTCGGTCTCATCGGCTACCTCGACACCACCATCGGCGGCTACGCGTCCGACAACCCCCACCGCCCGGCTCTCGTACGCATCGCCCAAGACCGGGCAGCCGCCAAGCACGGAGGCCGGTTCCACCGCGACAACACGGTCATCGTGGGCGACTCGCTGGAAGACGTCCGTACCGGCCTGGAAGGTGGCGCCAGGGTCATCGGGGTCGCATCAGGCACCACCACCGCCGAACAGCTCCGCTCCGCGGGAGCACAGCACGTCCTTTCCGACCTCACCGCCACCACCACCCTCCTCCACCTCATCGGCCAATCTCAGGCTCCGCGGTAGGCCGCCGCTACCACAACCAGCTTTCCCGGGCACCCGACGTGCTGCTCTGCTACAGCACGTTCCAGTTCGATGCCGTCCTCAACCCCGACCATGACGACCTCTGCCCTGTCGGATACGGCACGACCCTCGGCCATCCCCGCAGACGCCGACCCCGTCGGCCAGGCAGAGCGTGCTGGCCGGCACCACAGTCACTGTTGGCCTCTCGCGCTGGACACTCGGTGTCCATGGGCCGTGCCCCAGGCGTGTCCCTTGCACATCAGCGGCACGAAAATCGAGAAGGCTGAACGTCCGTGCGGCTCTGGCTGGTCGCGTTCGCCTTCCAGACGGCACAGCAGTACCCGGAGGCACTCGCGCAGCGGGCCGCGCGCGGTGATCGTGCGGCTGGTCACGCTGTGCCTGCCGGTGAACTCCGCGTACTGCTACCTGCCCTTCCGCAAGGCGAAGCATCTGAATTCTGCTCTCGGTCGCCCGGGCCGTGGTGAAGCCGGTCGACCTGCTGGCTGCCGACGATCCCGCGTTCGAGGCGGTGTGGCACGGCGGGCAGCTATGGCGTCATGCCGGCCCGACCGTAGGATCACGGCATGCCTGCCGACAAACGCGTGACCCGGTCCTCGTTTTCCGACCGCCTCCAGCGGATCTCTGTTCCCCAGCCGCTGTCACTCCTGCCGGCCCGGATCTGGTCAGACGAGGAATGGGAGCGCATTCAGCTGGGCTACCGGTCTCGGGACATGGACGAGAAGTGGGACGTCTTCGTCGAGGGGAACGTCGTCTTCTTGCACCGGAGCTGGACGGGAAACGGGTTCGTCGAGGCCACCTTCGCTCCGGCCGAGGACGGCGGCTGGCGGGTTGCCCAGGCCGTGGTGGAACGTGATCGGGAGCGCTATCGGGGCAAGGACGACGCGTACGACTGCCTGATGCTGGAACTGGTGCTCAGCGCTATCGTGCTCGGCGAGCCGGCGCGGGAACTCCGCTCGAAACTGGTGGAGTTGACCCGAAAGTCGTCGGGTGCCGCAGACGTTTCCGCTGGACTCGTGCAGCACAGTGCCTTGGGGCTGCGCTCGGGTACGTAAGAAACTGGCGGTGTATCTGCAGCAGGGTCCGGCCGCGCGCGGCTGGGTGGAGGACCAGGTGTGGTCCTCAGCGAGGGGACCACACCTGGTCGGCCGGAAGTTCCACGGCTCCTACAGCGTCTGGGGCTGCCACTCGCTTGACGCACCAGCTCGGGCTCTTCCCGCAGGTGCCACGGCTCGACGCCATGGCAAGCAAACAAGTGGTGCCGCCGAGGGGCAAACTCAGCGGCCCGGTGCACCCGATACCGGCAAAGGTCTTCAGCATGCCCTCGGAGCGTAACCCACCGCTGTGCCGTTCGGAGGGCGTGCTGGACCGGTTTCACCCTGCCGAGGTATAGAAGCGTGGGCGAGCGGGAGGTTC
Source organism: Streptomyces sp. NPDC045287 (assembly GCF_056432325.1). Classification (NCBI taxonomy): domain Bacteria; kingdom Bacillati; phylum Actinomycetota; class Actinomycetes; order Kitasatosporales; family Streptomycetaceae; genus Streptomyces; species Streptomyces sp. NPDC045287. The sequence goes on along the minus strand of NZ_JBWKJG010000039.1, from coordinate 13,019 downwards.
AGCCATACCGAGAGCCCTGCCCGACGCCCCCGGGTGCAGACCGATTCCCGGGCCCGCCCTCGAACGGTCTCGCAGCGGCCACGTCAGGCCAGCCGCCACCGGCCAACAAGACCGATCTGGTTGGAGGCAAGCAGGGGTCTGCAGTTCACCGGAATCGATCCGGAAACATGCGGGCAGGGCTCGCCCGCGGTGTGGGTCGAGGGGGTGACGGCCGATCTGGTGCTCCCGGGCGTCAAGACCGAAGCGGTCTTGAAGGCGCCGATCCGGGGCGTGCGCGAGCTTGTGGTGCGCGGCGGCCGGTCTTGCCGGGTTCGGGTCCGACGCGCCACGGAGCGGGACGTCGACGCGGTGGCCGGCGGCCAGGCGGCATCACGAGTTCGCCCCCCGGTAGCCGCAGACTCCCCGGGCGGCTGCCCGGTGGCATCGCGACCGGGCGGGTAAGGTCCGACGGCGCCGGGTGCCGGGGGAGGGGCGCGGACATGTGAGGGCCGTGGGTGACTTTGTCCATTTCGCTGACCGGGTGGTGCCTCATCCGGCAGGGTCGTTTCCCTGCAAGTGCAGTAGGGCGTCGCCGAGGTGCCGGCGGCGGGAAGGAGCGCGCGGTGACACAGCTGCGGTACTACGGGACATCACAGGAGCGGTGGACCCACGACATGTACGGGGCGTCCCACGAGGGGACCATCCAGGTCCTCCTGGCCGACGGAAGCATCGCCAAGCCGGTCTACTTCGACGCCCTCTCGGCAGGAGCGGGACATCAAAGCGGCCACTGGAGCATCTACGACGGCCAGGCGCGCACGCCGCGCGCGGCCGCGTTCCAGGCGGCGTGCGCGTGCGGATGGACCGGGCAGGTCCGCACGCTGGACTGGGAGGAGATCGGCGGCCAGCCGCTGTACGAGGCCGGCGCCCAGGACGCGGCCCGGTGCGTGAGCGACTGGGACCAGCACACCGAGGAGGTCGGCGAGACAACCACACCGGTGCCCGCGCAGATCACCGACCTGCTGGCCGAGGTGGAGGCGCGGATCGAGCGGTACGCCAAGCAGTCCCCGGTCGGCGCCGTCAAACTGGCCCGCCAACTGGAGATCATCGCCGGCCGTGTCGGCTACTGGGCCGCCCACGAGGCCCGAAGTGCCCTGTCCCCGGAGGAAACCGCCCAGGGACTGGGACTGACCGTCGAGGACGCGAAGAAGCTGCTGGCCCGCTTCGGCGGTTGGAGCCCCTACAGCTGAACCTTTGCCCCGCGCGGCACGGCCCCGCTCAGTCTGGGGGCGGCGACTGCCGGCAGTCCGCCGGGCCGGGATCACCCACCGGAGTGGCTCTGCGGCCGTCGACGAACCGCACCGCCGCACGGTGCCGGGGCAAGGGCTGTACGTACCGACAAGCGGCACGTCAGCGGACCCGGGCTCATGGTTTTGGACGTGGTCGCCGCCGACGCCACGGCCGGCTGAACCACCGGAGAGACCTGAGCAGGCCCCTTCCGGATGCCGCCCGGACCGGGTAGCGCCTGCCGCGGCCCGCCCGGCTCCTTGGCCGGGGCCGGCCCTGCGTGCTTCTCCCACCCTCCTGCTGTCGCCCCCTTGTCCCCCTTGCCCTTCCTGGCCTGGTACGTGTCTTGCCCGGGGCAGACCGAGGCTCGTACCGTTCGCAGGGCACCGAAGGCCCCGGGGCAGGCCCAGGGCCGGCGGCGGGGGCATCTGGGCGGGCGGATCACAAGGAGCCGAAGTACCGCGTCCACCAGGTGGGCCGCGCTGCGAAGCGCTCCAGCGCGCTGGGGCCCTCGTAGCGGCTCTCCAGCAGTTCTTCGGGGACGCTCACGTAGCCGAGTTCGGCCAGGGCCCGCTCCACGGTGGCGAGGTCGGCGGGATCCAGCGCGCCCTCCTCTTGGGCTTCGTTTGTGCCGAGGAAGGCCCCGGGATTGTCGGCGCAGACCTCGACGAGGGAGCCGAACTTGCTCACGCAGATCACGATCCGCGTCCCGCGGATCGTCGCGTCCGCGGGCACGCGGATACGCCCGTACTCACTGGAGTCCTGGGTGTCCCGCTCACACTCGCACGAGGCCCCGAAGTCCGTTTCGAGCCGGCGGACCAGGCCGCCGAACGCGAGGCCGGTCGCGACGCGGTCGTAGTGCAGCGGCTGTTCCAGCCGTTCGGGGTCGTCGAGTTCGCGCAGGAGGGCCAGCAGTTCCGTCTCGCTCATCGCCATCCGCCCATCCTGCCGCCCGGCGGACGGGAGCGGCGAGGCAAGAGCACGCAAGCAAGGGCAAGATCCGAAAGCAGCGGCAGATGGGCGGACGGGAGCGGCACAGCACACGGCACGCGGCAAAGTACCCGGCCCGGCAACGGCCCGACACAGCACGCGGCGAGTGGGTGGCACGGCGGCCACGGCTCTGCGCTTGCGCGGACCGCGCGAGCGAACAAGGAGGCGGTTCCCCTGGGCGCCCGCACAGAGGCACTCCTGCACGGGATCACAGCTGGCCTGCCGGGCAATCGCGGCAGCATTCGACCAGCAGTGATGAAGCTGCGTACCTCTCGGCCGCCACCGTCACCTTCAGCAGCAAGAATGAGGACACGCTGAGCCCACCTGGGCGGGCATACCACAGGGCCGCACCGCTCAACGAACCTCAGTGACCCGTTCTTTAGGCCTGGAATTTCGAGTTGCAGTCGCTCGGGGGCAGCGATGGTTCCGGACTCGGATTGTGGGGCGGGTAAGGGAGCATGGTGGCCGTGTCGGTCGCAGTGTTGGCGTCCAGGTACTTCCTGGCGAGCCTGGTAGCTCATGCGAAGCGCCACGCGGACCAGTTGTCCTTGTAAGGCGGGAAGAAGGATCCACGCCCAGTTCGTTCGTCCATCCAGTCGCCTGTCCCGCCCCCGGCTGCCAGGTGCCGCAGGTCTCGCAGCTGGATCCGAGGAACCGGCCGGTCGCCGTGCTCGACCAGTTTCTCGGTACGGTCGCGGGCCTCGGCGGGCAGAGCGGCCACCGTGTCGATCAGGACGGTGCGGATTGGACCAGCGGCGCGCACCTCGTCCCAGGTGGGTCAGGATCCGCTCATGGGTCGCGGCCCGAGAAGGCGTGCGCGGCCCTACCGCATGCGGCACGGCTCTGCGCGCCCCTCTCCTACGAGGAAGCGGCCCGCGGCGGTATCACCGGACGCAGGGGGAGGGTGTGGAGGGTCTCCCACCGGTATGCCTGGCCTTGGCAGCGGAGTTCCACGAGGTCCACCGAGGCGATGTCGAGGGGGACCGGGGGGAGCGCGCGCAGGGGTGTCACGGCTTCGATGACGGGCGCTGCCGGCCGCTGCCGGTTGTTGTAGGCGACACCCAGATGAGGGCGGAACGTCCTGGTCGGCCGGCCTCCGGGGACACCGGCCTGCTCACCGATGGCGCTGAGGGCGGAGTGTAGATGGACCAGGGGCCGCCAGGGGGAGAGGCTGAACCGGATGGCTCCGCGTGAGCCGGCCAGAGGGTGGGCCAAGACACGAAACCCGCTGACGGGCAGGTCCTTCGCCAAGGCGAGAAGGTGCTCCGCCCGCGCCCTTGGTACCTGGTCGACGGCACCGACGCGCAGCATCGTCACATGCAGCCCGTCGGCGGGAACGAGGTCCATGCCCAAAGGGGACAGAACATCCTGGCAGTGCTGGGCTCGGCGCAGTAGCTCGGCAGCGCCGGGGAAGGTCAGCATCCAGTAGTAGACGCGCTGCTGGTTGGACCATCCTGGCCGGTCCCAGTGGTTGCTCATGTGCTCGACGGCCTGGAAGGCACGCCAGTCGTGCCCGACGATCACTTCAGGATCGTCGAGGTCGGCCGGCGGTGCGCAGGGGAAGGATCCGGAGTCGACGTCCAGCTCGGGTGTCACATAGCTCCTCGGTGCCGCAGGGGTGCGATCTGAGCACGCGAGCCGACAATGATCATTCCGGCCTGCGGGCGTGACCGCCAGATTCGCAGCTCCTCAGCATGGTCCCCTACATCGGATTCGTCACGCCACCGCTCGGCGCGCTGGTAGAGCTCGCTGGCCCTTACGGTGCTCCGGTAGGCCGGCACCGGGATCCGGTACGGTGCCAGGTGGCGGCGGGCCACCATCCGGTGATCGCTTGTCGGCACCCGCCGTCGCTTCTGCCCCCGGCTTCCAGCGCTCTGGACCGGGGGCTTCTCCACGCACAGGACACCTGCCGCCTCGAACCTCCTTGCGACTCCGGCACCACCGGCGCCGCAAGGTGTTTCCCGTCCCGTGGACCCCGAGGACGGCGTACGCGAACCGAGTTCACAGGGGTCGGGCCGGCGTGTGGTCCTATATCTCCCAGTCCTGCGCGCAGAACGTGGCCTGGCTGACCGTGGTGTCTCCGGCCCTGGTCGTGTCCAAGACCAGGTTGAGCCCGTCCGGGGTGGCCGCTCCGCTGGGGCTGAAGCGCAGGACCAGGTCGTGGTCGACGAGATGCTGCAGCACGGCCGCGTCGAGGGCGGAGGGTGCCCTGCCGATCAGCGGGATGCCGGCGTAGAGGACCTGCGGGCCGGTGCGGCCGTGGACGGTCACGGCCCCCAGCCGCGGGACGCCGTCCCGGCTGGCCGAGTAGTGCGCGCTCACCCCGGCCTTGTCGAACCGGTCCTCGTCGAGATCCCACTGCCCGCTCCTGCCGTGCCACCAGAAGGGGAAGTGGCCCAGACGGCCGGCCGGTGCCTCGCCGTCGAGCGCGGCCGCCACTTCCGGCGGGGTCATCCCGAACCGCAGCGGGCCCACCCCTTCCAGCGGCATCCACTCCCAGCGCTCGCGGTCGCGGTCGGGCCTCACCGGCCAGGCCCCCGGGTTCTTCTCCCGCTCGCGGACATCGCGCCAGTGGATGACCGGCCCGGTCGCGTACGGGTCACCGGCGAGGTCGGGGCCGACGAACAGAGCAGAGGTGACCGCCGTGTCCTTCCGCTCCAGGTGCCCCTTCGCCGACAGTCCCCACTCCTGGGCGGTGTCCATGGACACCCCCCAGGCCGCGACCTCCGGATCCCCACTCCAGTTCACCCGCACCGCAGCCCCCTCCCGGCGGGCGAGTTCGCGGATCTCGGCGCGAACCTCGGAAGGGACCCGGCCGATCAGCTCGACCTCCCCGAGCCGGACCAGCGGGCCTTCCAGGGCGTCGACCGCCACGGCGACCAGGACCCTCCCCCGGTCATAGACGCAAGTCAGTCCCGTCTCCTGGTACCGCTCCCAGAACTTCCCGTCGGCCGCGACCTGCCCACCGCCGTAGAGCGGCCGACCCAAGGCGGCCTTCACCTCGTCGGAATCCATCCCGAACCGCAGCGGCCCCACCCCCACCAAAGGATCGAGCACCCACCGCGCCCGCTCCTTCGGCTTCCTGTCCCGCCAGCCCACCTCGGCTCCTCCCCGCAACGCGGACACACCACCCACCGATCACGAAAGGAGCGTAAGGGACCCCTCTGACACGCTCCGAGGGGGCGCGGCCCGGCCTTCACCACCTGGCCCTCGACGACATTCAAGAGCCCACGCAGCCGTTGAAGGAACCGGCCGCCATCCTCCCCGCACCCCTGGCCCGGGGCCGGCGGAGCCGAGCCGTTCACCACGGCGGCGAAGCCGTCGGCAACCCCACCGCCCGAGAGAAACCCGCCCCCCGCCACTGAGGAGCGGCGGGTCCGCCGGCGTGCCCTCTTGCCCGCCGGCCGGGGGAGCGCTGTTGCGGACACACGGCGTCCGGGCCCTTGGCGTGCTCGTCGTACGGAAGACTGGCAAGGTGACCGCTTTCCGTTTGCTCGCGTCCTCGGACGAGATACACACCCACCTGGTCGACCAGCTGAACCTGGCGCTCCGCCGGCCTGGAATGTACGGAGGTGAGACGGCTCTTCGGATCCTGATCGACCACCTGCTGTTCACCGAACGCCGACCCGAGGCGTTCCTCCGGCAGCAGCGGGTGTGGGAGGAGCGCGGGGCCCTGACCGCCACCGGTGTGACCGGTGCCTTCCGCGACCTCATCCCGGGGCGCGACTACGAGTACGGCGTGGCATCGGTGTACGCGGAGTTCGCGCACCGGCACGGATGGCTCCGACCGGACCGGGTCCTCGCAAGCGCAGCCTACGAGGACCTGAAGGGCCGCGTACGCCGGTGGGCGGGCAAGGACCGGACATGGGCCGACGTCACCGCGGAGTTCGGCCCGCCTTGCGTGCTGTTCGGCGGAGGCAATCCCTCGTACGGCAAGACCTTGGGGTACCTCGGCGAGGACCCGGACCAGCCGATGGTGTTCTTCCACCTGTGGAACGGCAGCGCACCGGGCGCCGGGACATGGTCCCCCGAGCACGAACAGCCGCTCCTCCTCGCCGTGCGCTACGGCGAAGGCCCCTTCCACCGCACCTTCACCTTCACCCCCGAAGGCCAGCGCAGGAAGCCTGCACCCGCCGAAGTGTGCCGGCCCCGGTAGCCGCTTTGCCCGACCACGCCGCCGACTGCCGGCATACGCGCGAGGCGCCCCGGCCCGGGCCCCACCGCACCGGCGGGGCCCGGGCCGGGGCGGGGGATGGCACCACGTATCGTTGCAGTGCGCAACCAGCACGGCAGGTCGGCCCCGGGGCCGGGCACCGAAGACAGGGGTGGGACGTGAACGAGGGCAGAACCCGGCGGGTCCGGCACGCCGGGCTGTCCGCCGCTGCCGCAGCGACGCTCTTCGCGGGGGCGACCGTCGTCGGATCGGGCATGGAGGCCGATCTGCCCTCCTGGGTACTGGTGGGCGTGGCCCTGCCGGTAGTGGGTCTCGCGGGCTGGGCCGGAGCGCGCACCGGGCGCCGAAACGGCATCCGCGACGAGCACCTGCAACCCGGAGAAAGGGTGATCGGCACGTACACGGTACGTCCCCCGTACACCGAGCACACCCCGCCCTCCCCCCACGAGGGCCCTCAGTACCACCTGCGCGTGACCACCTGCGGAGTGCAGATGTGGGAGCGCGCCGTCCTGCTGTGGAGCCACCCGTGGCCGGAGCTGCGCGTCGTGGTCGACGGCCCGCGGCTGCGCATCCACCACGAGGGGCGCGAGGCCGGGACGATGCTGCTGGAACGGCCCGGAGCGGTGCAGGAGGTCCAGCTCGTCGCCAGACGATACGGGGCCGCCTGACGCCGTGCCCGCTTCGCGAGCAGGCCCGCCTTGTCCCCGGTGCGCCTATCTGGGCTGTCGGCTCCGCCACCTACCGGGTGGCCTGCGGGGCCCGGGGTGACTACGCACGGGGGAGACCTGCGGAGCCAGGCTGCGGGTGCCCGTTCCAAGCACATACCGGCAGGCTGGGCCGGCGCCGGCTGCTCGACCGCGCTGGCACTCAGGACAGGCGGCCTCGACCAGATCGCCGCCCCGGGTGGCCTCGGCCCACTGGACGAGGAGCCGCCAGTACTCCCGCGCACGGCGCTCCGGGTCCAGGTCCTTCTCCATCAGCCGGCGGATACGCGCGTTGATCCGCGCGGCCACGGGGCGGGGCAGGCTACGGGGCCGCGGGTGGGAAGACATGCCCCCAGAGTAGAGCCGGGGTCCGACAAGCTGCGTGGGACTTTCTCTGGGCGCTCTGCCCCGGGCAATGCTCGGATACCCCTCTGCACGGCGTTGTGGCCGTCTTGAGGCGTCCGGGAAGTTCAGTTCGCTTCAGTCGCTGCCGGCCCCAGTCGGGGCCTGAGCGTGCTCCTCTGCCTCGACCACGGCCAGGCCGGTTCCGGGGAGCCGGTAACCGTGCTGCCGCAGCCCGGCAACGCCGGCTCCAACACCGCGAGCGGCCACAGCACCCCCACCCGTCTCGTCTTGCTGGCTCGACCCCCCGAACACCCGCGGTGAGGACGGTAGACCCTGACCCGCACTGACCTCGCTGGAGGTACCCGCGCCTTTCCCAACCGGCTCATCCGCCGGAACCGTCGGCTGTCGTATTCCGTCGGAATGGTCACCACTGGCGCTGTCCGCCAAGCCGTCCTGAAGATCCGGTAGAAAGCGCGGGCGCCGGACAGCCCGTAGACCGTCGGGATACCGGCCTCGTGCCGGGTCCGGCACGAGGCCGATCAGGGCGCCGTCCACGATCACGGGTTCGCCCTTGCCCAGCCCGGTCAGGGACTCGTGCAGGCATGGCACCAGGGCCGCGGGGACGTCCCAGGGGTTCGTCGACGTAGCGCCAGGCCGTCGTGGTCGAGACGCCGAGCCCGGCCGCGAGCTGGGCGGACGTCTCGTTCTTCCGAAGGCGGGCCAGCGTGAGAAGGGCTTGCTTGAAGCAACTGAGCCGTCTCCACGGTGGGTTCAGCTCATGCCTTCGGGCGTAGAGCAGCCAGGAGACGTGCTCGACCAGCTCATGCGAGACATCGAGCATGGAAGGATACGGAACCAGCGGAGGCTCCGGGCTGTCGACTGTGCCGAGTGGAACCAACACCGCACTGGCCTGAGTTCTCGCTGTAGCCTCGGGTCATGGGGCTTGGGGGAGATGGAGGCAGGCTGGTTGTGGAGGCCCGGGAGAGCCTGGCCTCCGGAGTGGACGAGGAGGAGGTCTTCGTCGAACTGGCCGCACGCACCGGTGAGTGGGATGCCTGCGCGGTGGCCGTGTGCGTGGCCCTGGGGGTGCCGCGGACGGACGCCGAAGCCCGGGTCCGCGAGGTCCGGCCCCTCTTCGAGGAGTTCGCGCCAGGAGAGGAAGGCCTCGTCGCTGTACTTCTCACCTGCGGGCACGTGTTCATCGTGGACCGGATACTGGACGCTCGCGAAGAGCGGATCCGCGACCTCTCGAGTGCCGCGGCCGGCGCTCGCGGGAGCTGTCCCGGCGGCATGCTCGAACGGTTTCGCGGCGGCGAGCTCACAAAGATCTTCCTGTACTTCGCGAAGACCCGGACCCGGGATGGGCGGGGCTCGCCTCCCGATTTCTGGGCGACCATGATCGCGGCCGGCGAACTGCTGATGGTTGAGGGCAGCCCAAGCCGAGCAGAGGTGGAGGCGGGACTGGAACGCTGCCGCGTACAGGCGGGCGCCCACAGCACGGGTTCTCGGATCCAGCAGCAAGACCGCTGACGGCTGCGGCCCGGCTCAGGCAGACGGTGGCTCGTCCGACTCCGATGGGACTGGTCGAGCCCCGCTGAGGCGGGGCTGCCGCTCCGATCATCCCGCCGATGCGCCGCCAGACGATGTGCTGCCCGCCTTCTTTGACCTAAGTGTCGCTTGTCAGCACCCGCCGTCACCCCGTCCCCCAGGCCCAGGTGCTCTGGCCGGGGGCGGTCGCACACCCGGGAGACGTACGGGATCGGGCTGCGGGGGCGCGGCAGTCGATCAGCCCGAGCGTGCGGGCGGGCGCGGCAGACGGCGGCATCAGGAGCAATCACCTGGCCGGTGTCAGGCTGGACCGGGTCCCGCCTCCGCGTGCGACGGGGTGCCGGATGTGTGCGGCAGCGACACTTTCTAGGCAAGCCAGGGCTGATCGACGACCGGGCGCAGGCGCTGTCCGTGCGGGGTGAAGGTGAACGAATCCCGGAACGGGCCGCCGCCGTGGCGCACGGCGAGCAGCAACGGCTGCTCGTGCGCGGGGGGCCAGCCGTCGCCGGGTCCGGTCTCGGTGCCATTCCACAAGTGGAAAACCACCATGGGCAGCCCGGGGTCGTCGGTGAGGTAGCCCAGTGACTTGCTGTACAACGGGTTGCTGCCGCCGAACAGCACCGAGGGCGGCCCGAACCGGTCGGTGACATCGGCCCAGGTGCGGTCCTTGCCCGCCCACTCACGCACCTGGTCGACCATGGCCTGGTAGGCCTCGGGGGCCAGAGCACGGTCCGGCCTGAGCCAGCCACGCGCCTGCGCGAACTCCGCGTACACCGACGCCATCCCGCAGCTGTAGTTCGGCTTCGGGATCAGTTCCCGGAAGGATCCGGTCACCCCGAGCGAGGTCCATATCCCGCGCTCTTCCCACGATTGCTGCAACCGCCCGAACGCCTCCGGTTCCCGTTCGGCCATCAACAGATGGCCGATCAGCAACCGTAGCGAAATCTCGCCCCCGAATATCTCTGGCACACTCAACATTCTGTTAAGTCGTTCGACCAGATACGCGTGGATTTCCTCGGCCGACGCCAGCCTGCGGGAGTCACCAAAATCGCTCATCCGTACAGTATCCTCCGCCATCGTTCCTGCAGCACTGCCAGCCGTCTGCAACCAGTACCACTTGACCAAACAGGCGCCGGCAGCAACCCGTCCCGAGGCCACGTTGCCCGATCAGTAGCATCGCCTCGCCTGTCCAGGTGTCCGGGTCTCAGGTCCTCGGCTGTGTTCGCTTCTCCGGGGCTGTGCGCGGGGAAGCCGGTCGGTCAGTCCCGGGCGGGTGGCGGTTGGTCGTCTCGGCCGCCCTTGTGCGGTGAGGCGATGTGGTGAGGGGCGCCATCGGGCAGTGCGGCGAGGCATGTCGGTGAGCAGGCGTTGACCAGGAGGGGCAGCACGTCGGTGGCTACGCGCGGGGAGATCCACACCTGGTGAAGGCCGCCCTGGCTGATCGGGCGGTCGCAGACACTGCAGGCGCGGATGGCGGTAGCGCCCCAGCGTTCGGGGTCCAGGTCTGCGAGGTCCAGGTCTGAGGCGGAGTCCAGGGAGGGTCGGAGCCGCGGGAAGGGCGGCCGCAGTTTGTGGTTGCCGAACAGGGCGCGTGTGCTCACCGTGCTGCGGGCCAGCTTCCGGCACCGGGTGATCTCGTAGGGGAACCAGTGCAGCCGGTAGGAGGTGTAGGGAGTGAACTCCTCCAGGCTGGTCATGGCCCCGATCTCGGGCGGGATGCGGACCAGGTTGCTGCCGTAGAGCACAAGGTGCCTGACCGCCGTCAGCCGGGCGATGCTCGGCGGCAGGGTGATGATCTGCCGCCGTTCCTCAGGGGTGAGATCGACCAGGGGGCGGAACTCCTCGCGCCGGTCGGCGGCGGCTTCGTCGACCAGTTCCAGCAGGCGACGCCAGCCCGGGGCGGAGGTGTCCTGCCGCTCGGGGTGGAATCCGACCCGGGCCCGCGGATGCGGCATGGTCTGGTCGAAGCACCCGCAGGCATCCTGACGGACCCGGCGCCGCCCCGTGCCCGACGTGTCGCCCCAGCGGTTCACGTAAGGGAATCCCGACTCCGCCTCGCCCGTCATGACGCCACGATACAAAGGCCGCTGTGTACGGGAACGGGAGGGGCGCCTGCAGCAGGCTGCGGATGTGGGCCATCGACGGCACCTGGAAGCGGGTGTTTACCGCGCTCCTCGCGCAGGCCGACGCGAAGGAAGACCTCAGCTGGGCCGTCTCGGTCGACTGCACTGTCGTGCGCGCTCACCAGCACGCGGCCGGGGCCCGCCCAAAGGGGCCCCGGCCAGCGAGCCCGATGACCATGCCATCGGGCGGTCTCATGGCGGACTGACCACGAAGATCCACCTTGCCTCCGATGCCCACTGGCCTTCGTGCTCACCGCCGAACAGGCCGGTGACGCGCCCGCCTTCGCTCACCTCATAGCTCGCCTCCGTGTGCCTCGGCAGCGGGGACGTCCCCTGTACCAGGCCGGACGTGGTCCTGGCCGACAAGGCGTACTCCTCCCGTGCGATCCGCGAGCACCCGGACCCTACGTCGTCGGCATCTTTCTTTGGTCTGCCAGGTCAACGACTCAGGAGCAGGAGCGAACCGCATCGTCCCAGGCACCAGGGCTGCGGTAGTGGTTCTTGTGCCCCGCGGCAAGTACATGGTGCAGTTCGGCAAGGTGCCGGGTGTTCGCGGGAAGCTCCAGCCGGCCGAGGAAGACCAGTGCAGTAGCCGGCTCCAGGTCGCCGTAGACGTCGTGGAAGCTCGCCAGGAGGCCGCGAAAGACGGCCGAGTGCAGGGCAGGAAGCCGCATGGCGGTGCGGTACGCCGGCTCCTTCACCGTCCAGCGCACCGGTCCCGAACACTTCAGAACCCGACGGGCTCGGCGGAGCAGGGCTTCCGACTGTTCGGCCACCACTCGGTCGATGTCATTGCCGAGAACTTCGGCGAAAGCCGTTGCGGAAGTGGCGTGGTCCTCGAACCAGTCCACCCACAGCGAGTAGGTGACGGCCTTCGCATCCCGGTCCGCCTCCAGCCGCTGACGGTAGCCGTCCCACAGCACGTCGGCCGGCAAGGGACCCTTCGCACCCTCGTTCGCGAACCGGATCTCGCATGTGACCCAGTACTCGTCGAGGAGGTCCAGCAGCCCGAAAGCCAACCGCACCTGGTCGGCCGCGTCCAGGTCTTCGGCGAATACATCGCCGGCCCAGGAATGTGCCACCTGGTTGGCGGTGAGCAACGCGTCCGGCTTCTCGTTGCTCACCCATCCCTCGTGCACCTGGTTAAGGCCTTGACCAGCCAGCCAACGCCGCGCCGCCTCCTCGGCCTGCATCTCCACTCGGGAAGTATGACAAGCCTCGCAAGGCTTGAACGAAATGGCTGGGCGAAGGTCCCTTCCGCCACACCTTCACCCCTGAAGACCAGCTCAGGAAGCCTGCACCCGCCGAGCTGTGCCGGCCCCGGTAGCCGCTTTGCCCGACCACCGGGTCGCCACCGCCCGGTGATCGCTTGCCGGAGCCCGCCGCCGCTTTTGCCTCCGGTTCCAGCGCTCTGGACCGGGGACTTCTTCACGCAGGACACCTGCTGCCTCGAGACCTCCTCGTGGCCCCGGTACGCGGGGGAGCAGGGCCTGCTACCGGGGCTGCGCCTCGCGGCGAAGCGCCAGCGGCAGGTGGCTTGGAGGTCCGACGCTGGTGAGGCCGTGAGGGTGGGCCACCGACGGGTGCCGGCGAGAAAAAAGGGGGGCGGGAGCTTCCTTTCCTCACCGGTCGGGCAGGCGGGGTGGCTCAGGGGGCCGGGAGCGGAGGTCTTCGTCGGACTCCCGTTCGGTCAAGTCGTTCTTGTGTGCGAGTTAGGCTCCAGCGCCATGACCAGTGATCTCGGATTCACCTGCACATGCTGCGGGGCCCACCACCTTGAGCTGCCGATGCACTACGCGGCCGAGGCCCCGGCCGTGTGGGATCCGGCTTTCGCCGGGGCCGAGGACTGCTTGCTCTCGTCGGACCAGTGCG
>NZ_JBWKJG010000038.1:0-23986 GCF_056432325.1 Streptomyces sp. NPDC045287 | reverse complement strand
TCCGACGTCCAACTGCTGCGACTCGCGGAAGTGGCACTCGGCACGACGAAGGGCCAGTGGTCAAAACGACTCGCGGACGTCGTACGGATGGAGCCCGTCCCGTAGCCGGACCGGACCGGGGCGCGGCCCCGGGCGCGATGCACGTCGCTGGCATTGAGACGCGCCGCCGAAGCCGGCGGCAGACCTCTGACCTTCATTCTCTCCAACTCAGTCAGAAAGAGCCATGACCACCACACCGTCTTCCCCGCCGCGCTACAAGCGCGGTGCCCGCCTCACGCCCGAGGAAGAGGCGGAGTTCCGGGCCTGGGCCCTCAAAATGTACGACGCGAACTGGTCGATTCGGCGGATCGTCGAGAGGAGCGGCCGGTCCTACGGTGCGGTCCACAAATCGCTCAGCGAGGCCGGCGTGACGTTTCGCAGCCGTGGCGGCGCGCGGAAGCGGCCCGCGTCTGCTGAGGACGGTGCCGCATGAGCGAGGGCACTCGCCAAGAGCCCACGACCGAACCCGTCTACAACCCGGCCGACCCGCAGAGCGGACGGGCCCTGGTAAACCATCACCTGCGCGAGCTGGGGCTCGGCGAGAGCTGGCTCGTCAAGGTCGCGGACGACGGCCAGCGCAGCTGCCAGCCTCTGATGCCTCGGAATATTGGAGTGTGCCGTGCCTACGTGCTCACCGAGGCCGCCTGGCCCGAGGGTGCGGAGCTGTGCGTCACGGTGGAGTGGTCGCCGGACGCCGCGCTGAGCCGCAACGACAGAACGGGCCAGGTGCCGGCCGGGACCGAGGAGCACTGGCGCGAACGGGTCGCCGCGACCGCTCAGGCCCTGGAGGGCCTCGGCTACGTCGTGGAACCCAGCCGGTTCAAGTGCTCGCCCCGCTACCACCCCACCGCCGAGCTGCTCGTCTACCGGATGCCCGCCGGGGTGCCTGCGAGGCGGGTAGCGGCGGACACCGCCTGGGCACTGTCGAAGCCCGTCCCCCCGCACTACCAGCAGCAGTGCTGGCCGCGTTTCGAGCAGCCGCCGGAGGAGATCGTCTGTGCCGCGCTGGACAAGGCCGGCCTCAACCCGAATCGGCAAGACCGGTCTCCGTTCGGCCGGATCGTCGTCCGCAGCATCACCCAGACGGTGTGGCCGCCCGAGGCCGACCGCTGCGCCTGGGTGACCTGGTGGCCGACCGACGCCTTCGCCCGAGACCGGGAGACCGGCCTGCTGCCCCCGGGCGCCGAGGAGCACTGGCGCGAGTGCCTCGACCACCTGCGCCGGGCCTTGACCGCCGCGGGGCTCGCCCTGCGGTCCCGCGCCCGGCCCTTCGATCCGGCCGACGAGGAGAGCGCCGACTTCCTCGTCTACCGCGTCGCCTGCTCATCCTCGAACCCGGAGTGACCGTGTTCTCTTCCCCGCTTCACCGGCCGGTGGACCCGGACGTCGCGGAGACGGCAGCCATGCTGGCGGAGGACATCATCGCGTTGCGACGGGTGTTCGCCAGGGGTCGCAAGTGGACGCCGACGACCGTCGAGTACGCGTACCACCACGTCTACGCGACGGCCGGGCCGTGGCTCAAGCTGGCGCGGTCCCGGCGCGACGGCACCGATTCTCCCGCGGACCGGGCGCGTTGGAGTGCCTGGATCTCGGCTCTGACGCCGCCCGAACACCTCGTTGCCGGGGGAAGCCATGCCGATGTGTGTGTCTTGGCCGGTAAGGCCCGGGACATGTTGCGGGCACTCCGGCAGACGTTGGCACCGTGCCCGTCGGTCGGCTCGGTGGCAGCTGGGATCGAGCAGTTGATCCGGGCCGGCGACTTGGCTCCGGCCACCCGAATCTTCCCCGGCGCGCTGGCGAAGAAGGTAGGAGTGCCCGTCGAGCACGTCGACCTGGCGCTCGCGGACCTGGCCGCGAGAGGTCTGGTGGAGGTCCGCGCCAGCGGCAGGGCGATCGTCACGAGTGCGGCGCCCGGCGCTGGGAGTCCCGAGGGGTGCATACGGTCGGCAGCAGGCCGCCGACGTGACCAAGGGCGGGGCGAGCGTGGTACGACCGCGTTACGGTCCGCGTCGTCCACGCCGCTCCTGCCGGATCTGGAGCGAAAGGTCCTCGCGCTGCTCGCGGAAGGGCACAGGGGCCCGGAGGTGGCCGCCCGGCTCGGGCTGGCGAGCTCCCAGCGCGTGCACTACCGGATCCGCCGCATCAGCACGTACTTCGGGCTGGAGGGCGCGACCCAGCCGCAGCTCGTCGACCTCGCCTACACCCTCGGCGCTCTGCCCGCCCCCGAACCCGCCCAGCCGCTCGTGCTGAGGGACGCGGAGTACGACCTGGTCCGGATGATCGCCGCGGGCGGGACGCTCACGGAGTACGCGCGAAAGCAGGGGGTGTCCATATCCCAGGCCAACTACATCGCGCGCAAGGCGCAAAACCTCTTGGACGCCGCCACGCTCCCCGCCCTGATACGACGGTCCTGGCAACGGCAGATCCTCGGCCCCAGCATGTTCGCCGCCAACCTGGCCCGGCTGCGTGCCCAGCAGCCGGCGGAGCCGGACCTGGGGTGCCATGTGATCGTGCCGCTCGCCAGCGGCCACCGGCTGGCGCTCCCGGCCTGGGGCCCCCATCCCACCCGGTACCTGGACGCCTCCAACGAGACCGAGGCCCAGGCCGCCGCACGGTTCCTCTCCGGCCGCGACGGCTACGCCCACCTGCAGATCACACCCCCCGACCGCCCAGACGGCCCGTTCCGCGTGAGCTGGAGACGCCAGGAGGCGACCCCCAGCGCAGGACACGGCCTCGCTCCTGGCCGGCCAAGGAAACCGCCCCTCTACCAGGACCGATCCGCCTGACGAAATCACCGTCCCCGCCCCTCGCACTTCAACCACCCATGCCACACGAGGAATTCACCATGATGTGCGTCCACCAACCTCCCTGTCCCACCGCAGAGTCCCCCGACCGCGAGGCGGCCCGCCTGACCGCCCACCACCCCGAACAGGGATGGAGCCGGCTGTGCAACGGCGTCCTGCTCTTCGAGGACACCGGGGAACTGCTCCCCGACGGGCAGATCATCGCCCCGCACCGCCCTGCGACGGCGGTGGCCGCATGAGCACCCCCACCCGTCAAAGGGACCTCGCCGAGCGGAGGCGACTCGCCGCGGCCTGTGCCGCGCTGCGCAGCATCGTCGACCAGCTCCCCTACGACACGGTGCTGCCCCCGATCGAGGAACTGGCCCGCCGCGTGGGCCAGACGGTGAAGCTCACCCGCAAGGCACTGCGTGAGCTGGACGCGGACGGTGACGCCGTCGTACCGCGCAGGGGACCGGCGCGGCGCCTGCGCCCGGACGAGGCGCACCCCAAGGACGACGAGCTCGTGCGGGAGATCCGTGACGGGATCCTTTCCGGGCGCTACCGGACCGGTACGCCGCTGCCGACCGGAGTGCTGATCCGCCGGCACAGCCTGGAGCCCCGGCGGATGGCGCGGGTGTGCCGGCCCCTGCTGGGCTCCGGGTTCCTCGTTCACCGGGACGAGCCCGGCGGCCCTCGCCTCTACGTGGCCGTACCCGTGCCGGACGCGGACGGCCCGGGGCCGATCGAGGACTACGGCCTGATCGGCGACCAGCGGGGAGCCGCTCTGGTCCGGCGGGACGGCAGCATCGACTGGCTGTGCCTGCTCCGGTTCGACTCCCCCGCGCCCCTGGCCCGCCTCCTGGGCACCTCCGAGCACGGCTTCTGGCAGCTCGCCCCCGCTGCCTTCCCCGGTGCGGTCTCCGTGCCCGTCCCGGTGCGGCGGTACGCGGGCGACACGATGGTCCTGGAGACCGAGTGGGTCACTGAGACCGGCACGGTGAAGGTCACCGACTTCATGGTCCCGGGTGACGAGGCACCGCAGGTCGTGCGCATCGTGACCGGAGTCCGGGGCGAAGTGGCGATGCGGACGCTTCTGCGGGTCCGGCCCGGTTACGGACGTACCCTCCCCCGTCTCGACCGCAGCGACGAGCGGTGTGTGGCCGTCGACCTCGGTGAAGACGGCGACGGACGGCTGTGGGCCACCGCCACCGTCCCGGTTCGGGCGGACGGCGGCGACCTCCACTCCCACTTCACCCTCACCGAGGGCGAGACGGTCGCCCTCACCCTGTCGTGGCAGGAAGGCACCGACAGCCCGCCCCCGCAGCCCGCCCCCGACGCCCTGCTGAAGCACACCCTCGACCACTGGACGGCATGGGCAGCACGGTGCACCTACGCCGGTCCGGACCGCGAGGCGGTCATCCGCTCGCTGCTGGTCCTGGCCGCCCTCATCTACGTCCCGACCGGCGCGCTGGTGGCCGCGGCGACCACCTCCCTGCCCGAGGAGATCGGCGGCGTCCGCCAGTGGGACTACCGCTTCGCGTGGCTGCGCGACGGCGCCCTCGCCCTCGACGCCCTTCTCCGTTGCGGGTACCGGCGCGAGGCCCTCGCCTGGATCGCCTGGATGGTCCGCTCGTGCGCCGGAACCCCCGGACGCCGCCAGATCATGTACCGGATCGACGGCGTACCGGACCTCCCGGAGGAGGTGCTGCCCCACCTGCCCGGATACAAGAACTCGGCGCCGGTGCGGATCGGCAACGGCGCGGCCGGCCAGCTCCAGATCGACGTGTACGGCGAGGTCGCCGACCTCCTCTACCAGGTCGCGCTCGCCTGCCCGCAGGAGGCGCCCGGCATCGCCACCGTCGTCGTCGAGCTGGCCGCGGAACTGGAGAGGTTCTGGCGCGAACCCGACATGGGCATCTGGGAGATCCGCGGTCCGCGCCGCCACTTCGTCCATTCCAAGGTGATGGCCTGGGTCACCGTCGACCGGGCGGTCCGGCTCATCGAGAACGGCTATGCCACCGGCCCCCTGGAGCGGTGGCGGGCGCTGCGCGAGACGATCCACCAGGAGGTGTGCGAGAGGGGTTACGACTCCGAACGGAACACCTTCGTGCAGTACTACGGGGGAACCGCGCTCGACGCCTCCCTCCTGCACGCCCTCCTCGCCGGGTTCCTGCCCGCCGACGACAAGCGGGTCATCGGCACGATCGAGGCGGTCCAGCGCGACCTCGGCACGGACAGCGGGCTGCTGCTGCGCTACCAGACCGAGGGCGAGCACGCCGGCGTCGACGGCCTGCCCGGCGACGAAGGCCACTTCCTGATCTGCACCGGGTGGCTGGTCCAGGCCCTCGCCCGGATCGGCCGCGCCGACGAAGCCACCGCGGTCCTCGACCGCCTGCTGTCGCTGCGCAACGACGTCGGCCTGCTCGCCGAGGAGTACGACCCGCGCCTGAAGCGCCAGCTCGGGAACTACCCGCAGGCGTTCAGCCACATCGGGCTGGTCCTCGCCGCCGTGCGGCTGCAGCGGACGACCGCCCTGGCCGTACCCGGACAGCGGAACACGGATCCCGGCCTCCCCGCGGCCTGCCTGAACTCGGCGGTCGCCGGCCACGGACGGCACGGAGAAAAACCGTGAGCAACCGCGTCACCCTCGACGGACCCTGTCTGGCCAACATCCTCTTCCAGGCGCTGGAGCAGTACGGCCGGTTCAGCGCGGTGAACGACAACGTCGATGACCGCAGACACCCCGTCGGTCATG
Source organism: Streptomyces sp. NPDC045287 (assembly GCF_056432325.1). Taxonomy (NCBI): domain Bacteria; kingdom Bacillati; phylum Actinomycetota; class Actinomycetes; order Kitasatosporales; family Streptomycetaceae; genus Streptomyces; species Streptomyces sp. NPDC045287. The sequence goes on along the minus strand of NZ_JBWKJG010000038.1, from coordinate 18,409 downwards.
CCAGGCGGCTACGCGGCTGTTCCGTCGGCACGGATCGGGGCTGGAAGCCTTCGCAGGCGCTCGACCAGCTCGTTTGCCGAGGCATTCGTCGAGTCATCGAGCAGACGTCCGAGACGGGACAGGCGGTTCCGGGCGGTCGCGCGAAGCCGTGGTGGCGGAATGAGGTCGAGCACGCCCAGTGCGCGGCTGGCGGCCTGGTCCGGCTGGTCGCGGGCCTCGGCGAGCGCGAGGACGAGGGTGGCTGCCACCCACGCCGGTGTCGCGGCGGGGGCGGCGGCGATGGACTCGCGGGCGACGCCAGCGGCTCGGTCGTACCGTTCGAGGGTCAGGTGGGCTTCGGCGACGTGCAGGCGGTGTTCGGCTCGGTCGTATCCGAAGCGGCCGGGCAGTTCGACGGCCGAGCGCATGATGTCGTCGCTCTCGCTGATGACGTCATCGGCTTCCGAAGCGCGCTTCAGGGCGGCGAGCGTTGGCAGCAGGGCCCAGCCCAGGAGCTGCGCGCGGCGCAGCCCCTCGGGTGCGTGCTGAAGACCGTACTCGGCGTGTCGGCGAGCGTGGTCCCAGTCCTGGCGCGCGGTGGCGACCATGGCCAGGGCTCCGCTGGACCAGGCGGTGAGGGCCGTCTCGCCGGTGGACTCGCCGAAGGTGCCCGCCAGCGTCAGGTGGGCCCGGGCCCCGGCGCGGTCGTCCAAGTGGTAGGCGAGGTTCCCGAGAAGCGCCGAGAGCCAGCCGACCTGCTGGCGGAGGCTGCGGGCGGTCTCCCGGTCGGAGGCGGCCACCACGGTGGAGAGCAGGTTGCGGGTCGCGCGGACCTCGTCGAGCAGGACGGCCGGCGGGTGCTTGCTGTAGTTGAGGGCGTAGTGCTCCACGGCCGCCTCGGCCAGGGTCACAAGGGAAGGAGAGCCCTCGGGCGCGTCCTGGACGGCCCACTGTACGGATTCACGGATGGCGGGCAGTCCGCTCGTGGTCGTCATGGATTCCTTTCGGCCGGTAGTCGGTTCCTCGCGTTGCCGCTGACCGTAGTGGAGGGGCAGCGGGGCCGCGCACGTACTGCACCACAGGTGGCGTGTCTCCAGGCCGAGTTGTTCCGGACGTGCCCCGTACGCCCGGGAGATCATGATCCTGTACTCGTCGCCGGGCTCCGCCTGCCCGTGCTCGTACCGGCACAGCAGGGCCTGCGACAGGCTCGGCGGCAGCAGACCGTCGGCCAGGTAGACCGCCGCCACCTCGCGGATCGCGTGCGCCCGCGACCACCCCAGAGCCAGTCGCCATGCCTCCAGCGCCGTGAGCTCGGGAAGCGCCGCTCTGAGCGTGGTGACGGTCCGCTCCTGGGTGCGGCCCTCACGCTGGCACTGAGCCCGCAGCCGGGCCGCCTCACGCTGAATCTCCGCACGACGTGCTCGCGTGACTTTCCCCACCGTCCGCCCCCTCGTCGCTCCACCGCGCCCCCGGTCATCCGGCCCCGGCGGACTCCGGGTCGACATTGACCGCGGCGGTCAATGTACATACTGCACACGCACAATGACGGCCAGTCAGCAAAGAGCACATCGTGGAAGCCCGCGCACAGCACACCCTGAGCAGCGTGAGGCTCTGCGCGGCGCACTCTGGGCCTGCGAACAGCACGCGGCCCACCTGGCACATGCCGTCCGCCTATCCCACTCACCTCCCCTATGGCCTCCTCGAAGACCGAAGCCGCCTCACCCCATCGACTCCAGGGACAACCATGGGCTCCGCACCAGCGCCTCCCGGCACCTCATCCACCGACAAGACCCTCGGCTTCAAGGCCGGACACCGCTGGCCCCGCGCTGGAGCTGCGGGTGCTCGTCGACGGGGTCGACATGGCGGGCAAGTCCACACTGGTGCGAGCCCTGGTCGCGGAACTGGAGAAGCGCGGCGTTCCCGCCGTTCGGCACCGGGGCATGCTCGCCGGTCTCCACCCCCTCCAGCCGTTGCTGCGCCGTCTGTCCTCGGCCCGTCAGCCGGACAGCTGGTGGACGACCACCGCGTACGTGATCGGCGGATTCCTGCTCGACGGGCTGCTCGTCCGTCTGCTGCCACCGCGGCCTCGCGGCCATGTGATCGTCCAGGACGGCTACGGCGACAGGACGGTCGCGTTCGGGATGGCCGGAGGGCCCTACCTCGCGGCGGCGCTCGCTCTGCGATGGCCCCGCGCGTTCGCACGGTTCGACCTCGCGGTCTTCCTCCACGCCTCGCCCGGGGCAAGGGCAGTCCGTCTCGGACAGAGCCGTGCGCGCATCGACGTCCGTGACGAGCGCACTGTCCACGTCAACTCGTTCACCGAGCGCTTCCACGCCTTCCACCTGTACGGGATGGGCCGGCGCCATGACCGGCTCATGGTCCTCGACAGCAGTCGGCGCCTCCCGGGCGAGATGGCCCGCGAGGTCGCGGACCGCCTTCTCGAAGGACGTGCGCTCGCCGCCCCGAACCCCGCCGGGCCCCGCCCGGCAACCACTGACACCGCGCCCGAAGGAGCAGAAGTGACCGTTCTTGCCCCGCCGCGAATTCCCTCCGGGGACGGCGACCGCGTCTGGCATCCGTGGACGCCGATCCAGCAGCCGGAGCGGCTGACGCTCGTTGCCGGCCGCGGCTGCCACGTGGAGGACGACCAGGGGCGCAAGTACTTGGACCTGCGCTCGGGAACCCTGAACGCCACCGTCGGCTACGGCCACCCGGCGGTCGTCGAGGCGATCAGCAGGCAGGCGTCCCGGCTGATGACCTGGGACCTCGCCGAGGTGTCGACGCTTCCGGCGCGGAAGCTCGCCGCCCGGATCGCGAGCCTGCTGCCCGCCCCGCTGGAGTACACCCTGTTCTGCAACTCGGGGTCGGAGGCGACCGAGGCGGCGGTGAAGATCGCACGGATGTGGCACCGCCTCCAGGGGCGGCCCGGCCGGACGACCGTGATGTCGTTCGCCGACGGCTACCACGGCGCGACGACGGCCGCGATCGCCGCGACCGCCGCGCCGTTCCGCCGCGACGGCGCCGGCCCCCTGCCCGGCGGTTACGCCCACCTGGCCACCCCGCGCTGCACGCCGTGCGCGGCCGGCGGGAACCACGCCGAGTGCCACGTCCCCGGCGTCGCTGAGTGGGAGGCGCAGATCCAGGCCGTCGGCCCTGAGTCGGTCGCCGCCGTTCTCGTCGAGCCGATCCTGAGCGTGGGCGGCGTCATTGTCCCGGCGGCCGGCGACCTGGCCGGACTGCGCGCCGTGTGCGACCGCCACGGCATCCTGCTGATCGCGGACGAGGTGGCGACCGGCTTCGGGCGCACGGGGCGGATGTTCGGCTTCGAGCACGATCTCGGTGCCGACGGGCCGGCCCCGGACATCATCACCACGGCGAAGGGCCTGACCGGCGGGTACGCGCCGCTGGCCGCGGTCACCGTCCGCGAGGACATCTACCGGGCGTTTGCCGGTGACCCGCTGCTGGGCGGACTACGCCACGGGCACACCACCGGTGGCCATGCGACCGCCTGCGCCGCGGCGCTCGCCGTCCTGGACATCATCGAAGGCGACAAGCTCGTGACGGCCGCAGCCGCACGCGGCGAGCAGCTCCTTGACGCGCTGGCCCCGCTGAGGGAGGTACCGGCCGTCCGCGACGTGCGCGGGCGGGGGCTGCTGATCGGCGTCGAGGTCGCCTCCATGGAGCTGGCCTCCGTTGTCGCCCGGGTCGCGCAGGAGCGGGGCGTCCTGATCCGCGCCTTCGGGCCCGTCCTGACCGTCGCCCCGCCGCTGGTCATCAGCGCCGAGGAGGCCGAGGACGGCGCGCGTGCGCTGTCCGACGCAATCCGCTCGGTGACCGTGGGCGGTGCCCGGTGACCGGGCCGCGCGACACGGTGGTCCTGCCGCTGGCCGGGCGCGGCGCCCGGCTGGGTCTGCCCACCCCGAAGGAACTCCTGCCGATCGGGCCGGGCCGCGTGGCTCTGGACGACACCCTGGTCCTGCTCGCCCCGCACGCCGCCCGGCTGCGGCTCGTCGCGGTGCTCGGTGAGGGCCGGGAGCCGACCGGGCGGCATCTGGAGCGCCGCTGCCGCGCGATGGGCCTGCCGCTCGCCGTGATCCGCCAGGACCCGGATCTGCCGGAGTCGACCGGCGCGGTCCTGACCGCCGAGCCCTGGTTCGGGCCCGCCACCCTGGTGCTCCTGGCGGACCAGGTCCTCGACGCCCCGGAGCCCGACGCCGTCGGCCGGGCCTTGGACCTGATCCACGCCGGACACGAGTCCGTGTTCCTCGCCGCCTTGGAGGACAGCGCCGAGCGTCTGGCGGTCGACGGAGTGCTGCGCGTGCGAAGGGACGACGGCGGGCTGCTGCGGGTCACCGACTACGCCGACAAGCCCGGCCTGACCGGGGCCCGCATCCGCAGGTTCAACGCCGTCTGGTTCGGCTACGGCTTCGCCCGCCGCGCGGCCTGCGGGTTCGTCGGTGCACTGCACCACGCGACGCTCGGCCGGCCCGAGCGCCCCCACCGGATGGAACCCGTGCTGCGCGCGGTGGCCGTCGAGGTCGGGCCGTTCACCGACCTGGGCACGTGGCCCGCGGTCAGCGCCCACTGGAAGGGAGAAGGCGCGTGAGCCGGATCGCGATCCTCGCCGGGCCCTACCCGGTCGACGACCAGCTCGGCGGTATCGGCCTGCGCCTGTGGGAGACGGCGCAGGTCCTCGCCGACGCCGGCCACCAGGTCGCCCTCTGCGCGCCCCGCGCCTCCGACTTCACCCACCCCGGCGTCACGATCACCGCCGGTGGGCACGAGGAGACCGTCGCCTCCAGCGACGCCGTGATCAGCACCGACCTGCCCGACACCCGCCTGCTGCTGGACGCCTACGAGCGCGGCACGCTGCTGGTGGCGGAGAACGCCCCGCCCATCGAGCACCTCCACTTCGACGCGCTGGCCGGGCCCGGCGCGGAGGACCTGTACCGGGACACGGTCGCGCGGTGGCGGCTTCAGCTCCTCCTCTCCGACCATCTGCTGGTCCGCTCGGAGGCGGAGCGGGCCTCGACGTTGGGCGCCCTGGTCGCGGCGGGCCGCATGTCGGCGCTGCACCACCGGGCTGGCGCCGATCTGGCCAGCCTGGTGAGCCTGGTCCCGATCGGCTACAACCAGCACTCCCGCGCGGTAGCGGACGCCGCGACGGCCCGCGTGGACGTGGCGTGCGAGCTGCTGTGGAACGGCGGCGTGTGGGACTACTGCCACCCCGAGCCCGTCCTGCGCGCGCTCGCGGCGGACCGGACCAGCCGCCTCACTCTGCGCCTGTTGTACGCCCCGTCGCCCGAGCGGCTCGGACCGCTGCTCGCGACGGCGTGCGAACTCGGGGTGCAGGACAGGGTGTCGTGGCCCGGCGAGCCGGTGGCGCACCGGGAGCGCGACGGATGGGTGAAGGCCGCCCGCGCCGTGGTGATCACCGGCGGCCGTACGGCGGAGAACATGACGTGCCACCGGTTGCGGCTGCGCGACGCCGCCCTGTACCGGCTGCCCGTCGTCGTCGACGGTCATGGCGCCACCGGCGACCTCGTCGCCGCCCTCAGCATCGGACCGGTCGTCGACCCCGGCCACCCGCACGAGCTGGCCGCCGCCCTGCGCCGCGCGGTCACCGACGGCCCGGACCGCAGCTCCTACCTCACCGCCCTCGACCGCGCCCGCGCCCCGCGCGGCCGGTTCGCCCTGGAGCACCACCTGGAGCCACTCCTTCGGTTGCTGGACGCCGGCCACCGGGCGCCCGATCGCACCGACCGGCGCCACCAGGACCGCGTCCAGACCCTCCTCGCCCAGCACCCGGACCTGCTGCGGCAGGCCCCGGCCGTGATCTGACCCTCCGCCCACGGAAGGACGTCTCACCATGCCCACCCCGCTGATCGCCCCCGCCGCCACCGACGCCCGGCACCTTCCCGGCTTTGCCACCGCCCCCGCCGCGCCCATCGAGGCCGGCGCCTGGACCCTGCCCGGCGAGCGGGAGCGCCACCGCATCGTCGAGCAGTACCGGCGCTGCGGGTACGCGATCGTGCACGTCCCCCACGTCGCCCCGGAGGCCCGGCACCTGAGCGATCTGGCCGCCGCCCTGAACCTGGGCGAGACGTTCACCCCGCCGCTCTACTCCAGCAGCAGCCACACCACCACCGGCGTCAGCCATCTGACCGCTAGTCCGGGCGGCAGCCACCCCTTCCAGGACCGCGCCGGCCAGAACGTCCACTGCGACGGCACACTCCAGCACCTCGGGCAGATCCCCACCACGCTCATGCTGTGCGCGACCGCCGCCGCCGAGGGCGGCGCCTCCTACCTGGTCAACCTGGTCGACGCCTACGCCGAACTGCGCCGTCTGGACCGGGAGGCCGCCGACCAGCTCGCCCACGATGCGGCCCTGGTGCGCACCAGCACGTTCGCCGTCGGACACTCCACGTCCGGACCGGCCTTCGCCCGCGACGGCTCCGGCTCCTGGACCACCCGCTACAGCCGGACGGCCACGGACACCTACCACCCCACGCCTGGCGGCGAGGCGGCCATGGGGCGGGCCCTGGCGTTCCTCGACGCCGCCGCCCGGCCCGGCAGCGCCTTCCGCACCGACTTCACCCTGGCCCCCGGGCAGGCCCTCGTCCTGGCCAACGACCGCCTCGGACACGGCCGCACCGCCTTCCGCGACGCCCCGTACGCCCCGCCGCGTCTGCTGCTGCGCGCCCTGTTCACCCGCCGCCCGCTCGCGTAATCCCTTCTCCCGTCAGGAGTCCGGACCATGAACTCGTCCCCTCCCAGCGGCGCCGAGCTGCTGGCCCGCGGCCTGGATGTGCTGCGCGCTCACGAGGAACGCGCCCGGCGCACCCTCAGCCTCATCCCCGCCGAGAACTCCATGGCCCCGATCACCCGGCTGCCGCTGATCGCCGACCTGTACGGCCGGTACATGTTCGACGAAGCCCCCGGCCCGGCGGATGGCGACTGGCGGTTCCCCGCGGCCAAGGAGGCCGCGTGGCTGGAGACCGGCCTCGCCGTCCCGCTGCTCGCCCGCCTGACCGGCGCCGCCGGGGTGAACGTGCGCCCGCTGTCCGGGCTGCACGCGATGCAGATGGTCGTCGCCGCGTTCGGCGGATCGCCCGGCAGCACGATCGCGTGCCTGGCCCCCGCCCAGGGCGGGCACTACGCGACCGCGGACGTGGCCCGGCAGATGGGCTACACGCCGGTCCACCTCCCCGGACGCGGCATGTACGACCTGGACGAGGACAAGCTCGCCGGCTTCCTCACCGCGCACCGCCCGACCCTTGTCTACGTCGACCAGTGCCACGCTCTGACCAGCCTCGACATCCGTCCGCTGGCCGCCGCGATCACCCAGTGCGGTCTGCCCACGCTCCTGCACGTGGACATCTCCCACACCTTCGGCCTCGTCCTCGGCGGGGCGCTGCCCAACCCGCTCACCAGCGGCGCGGACAGCCTGTCGGCCTCCACCCACAAGAGCTTCCCCGGCCCGCAGAAGGGCGTCATCGCCACCCGCACCCGCGGCCTGGCGGAGCAGCTCAAGAAGGTCCAGCCCCGCCATGTGTCCCACCACCACTTCGGCACGGTCGCCGCGCTCGGGCTCAGCCTCGCCGTGTTCGCCGACCAGGCCGGCCCGTACTCCCGGGCCGTCATCGCCAACGCCCGGGCCCTGGGCAAGGAACTCGCCCGCGGGGGATGGGGGCTGGCCGGCGGTGAGTTCGGGTTCACCGGCACCCACCAGCTGTGGGTCGCCCGCACCCCGCAGCCGACCGCCCGGGACGCTGCCGCACGCCTGTACGGGGCGGGGCTGCACGTGAACTGGCTCTCCGACCTTCCGCTGGGCCGTATCGCCCTGCGCCTCGGGCTGGCCGAGGCGACGTGGCGGGGGCTGGGCACCCAGGACATGCCGCGCCTGGCCGAGATCATGATCGCGGCCACCGGCGGGAGCGTCCCGCTGGACGAACTCGCCGAGCGGACGGCCGCGTTGCGGCCCGCCCGCCCCTATCCGTTCACGCCCCGGTTCGACGAGGCGGTGCTGGCAAGCGCGGTGGCTGACGTTCACGGCGTCCTTGAGGGGGTGCTTCGATGAGCTCGCTGACCGCTCCCGTCACCGAGGACGCCCCCTGCGTGGCCGTCTACCGCGAACTGCGCGACGGCGTCTCCCCGGCCAGCGCGCAGATCGGCTACGGCTACAACCTGTACCCGGCCGCGCCCGCCACCCACCGGTTCCTCCACCAGGCCCTGGAGGCGTGTGCGCGCGCCGGGCGCCTGCACGAGTACGGCACCCCGGAAGACGCTCACGACCGGGCCCTGGCCGCGGCCCTGGCCGGCGCCTACCTGGGCGTCGACCTGGACGGCGAGCAGGTCGTCTTCACCAACGGCGCCACCGAGGGCATCGGTCTGGTCACCCGCTGGTTGGCCTCCTGCGACGCCGGGCTGGTACTGCCCGCGCCCTGCTACTACGCCTTCGAGCAGACCCCGCGCCGGTGGGGCGGCACGATCCTGGGCCGCTACCGGCACGACGGCGCCCTCCACACCACCGGGGCCGGCGCCACGGCGACCGCGCTGGTGGAGATCTTCCCCAACGGCGTCACCGGCACCCTCTACACCCCGCCGCCGCTCCAGGCGGACTTCCGGGTCGTCGATGTCGTCTTCCTCGCCGGCGGCACCGGCCCGAGCCCGCACCAGGTCACCGACCGGGTCCGCGCCACCCTGTCCGGCGGGGTGTCGGACAGGGCCGTGCTGATGACGCCGTCGAAGGACCTGTGCATCCCCGGGATCCGCCCCGGCCTGCTCATCAGCGGGAGCACTTCCCTCCTCGGCGCGGTCCGCGACGACCTCTTCGACCGCACCGCCTCCAGCAACCCCCTGCCCGGGCAGGTCGTCCTGCTCTACCTGACCGTTCTGCTCCTCGCGGAGGCCGCCCACGACCGCGACCCGGCCGCCTTCTCCCGCCGCCACCGGTGGATCACCGAGCAGTACGCGCGCCACCAGGTGCCCACCGTGCCCTCCGAGAAGGACTGCCGGGCCATCGTCGATCACCTCGACGCGATGAGCCGGCACTTCGCCCGCGGCTTCGACCTGCTGAACCAGCACGCCGGCGACCTGCTGGAGACCGGCACCCACCTGCGCCCGATCTCCGGGTACTCGCTGCTGCCGCGCCTGGTCGCCGATCTCGACCGTCCCGACCAGACCGTCGCCTGGGTCAACGCCGTCGGCCGCCAGTTCGACCTCAAGCTCAACGCCCACCTGCTCTTCGGCGGCACCAAGGAGTCCTGGCACCACCTGTACCCCGGGCCGCCGCGGATCCGCGTGAACCTGTCCGTCCCGCACCAGGACCTGCTGCACACCCTCGGTCTGCTGCGCGCGGCGCACCGCGGCGTCGTGCTGCCGGCGCCCCGGAAGGAAGTGGTGTAGATGACGGCCCTGACCGACCTGCTGGACACGGTCGCCGACCGGCACCTGGACGCCATCGCCGTCGCCGACGAGCAGGGCGAGCTCACCTACGCCGAGCTGCGGGCGGCCGTCCTGCACACCGCGGCCCGCCTGCGCGAGGCGAACCCCGGTCGCGGCCCGGTGCTGCTGGCGCTCGCGCCGGGCACCGCGTGGGTGACCGGCCTCCTGGGTGCGTGGCACGCCGGATGCCCGGCCGTCCCGGTCGATGTGACGCACCCGCCCGAGCGGCTGCGCCGGATCGCCGCCGTGTGCCGGGCCACCGGCATCCTCACCCCCGCCGCGGCTCCCGGATGGGCCGACGGCCTCACCGCGACCGCCCCGGCCACCGGGCCGACCCGGTCCGAGGCCCCGCTGCCCGCGGCTTGTACGGACGAGGACCAGATCGCCTGCATCTGGCACACCAGCGGCAGTACCGGCACTCCCAAGTCCGTCCTGGTGTCCCACCGCGCCATCGCCGCCCGGGCGTCGGTCCTGCCGCGATGGTCCGGCCTCACCTCCAGCGACCGTGTGGCGCAGTTGACCGCGCTCACCTTCGACGCGGTGCTGTGGGAGGTTCTGGGCGCGCTGACGGTCGGGGCCCGGTTGCAGATCGCCGCGCCGCGCGACCGCGTTCCCGGCCCGGCTCTGCCCCACTTCCTCGCCAACCACGAGATCACCGCGTTCACCGCCACCCCGACCTACCTGGCCGCCGCGCCGTTCACCGACCTGCCCCACCTGCGGCGCATCGTCCTCGGCGGCGAGGCACTCCACCCCGGTCCGCTCGCCGCGTGGATCGACCGGTACGACGTCGCCAACGCCTACGGCCCGACCGAGGCGTGCGTGGACGCGATCGTCCACGAGCACGTCGCCCCGGGCGAGGGCCCCGTTCCCGTCGGCCGTCCGCTGCCCGGCGTACGCGCCTGGGTCCTCGACACCTACCAGCGGCCGGTACCGGTCGGGGTGGCCGGTGAGCTCTACCTCGGCGGCGAAGGACTGGCCGCCGGCTACTTGGACCGGCCGGGGGAGACTGCCAAGGCATTCCTCCTTCTGCGCCTGCCCGGCCCCGGCGACGGGAGACGACCCGAGCGGGTGTACCGGACCGGGGACGTGGTGCGGCAGCGACCGGAGGACCGGCGGTATGTGTTCCTCGGCCGCGTCGACGGCCAGCTCAACCTCGGCGGCGTCCGCCTGGAACCGGGCGAGGTCGAACACGCCGCCGCACAGGCGACCGGTGTGCGCGCGGCCGTGCTGCTGACCGACCAGAGCACAACGGGCCGCCCCCGGCTGGTCCTGCACGTGGAGACGGACGACCCCGACCTGCCGACCCGGCTGCGCAAGCGCCTGGCGGCACAGCTGCCGCCCTCCGCCGTTCCGGCGCTCATCATCGGACGCCCCTGCCTGCCCAGAACCACATCCGGAAAAATCGACCGCCGCGCCCTCGCCGCCGCTCCTGACGCCGCCGCGCCGGACGCGAAGGAGGCGGGGCCGGCCTTGCCGGAGGACGTCGCGGCCTGGTGGCGGCAGCAGACCGGCACGCCGGCCGACGGCACGCGGGACTTCTTCGCCGCCGGCGGCGACTCCCTGGCCGCGCTGCTCCTGCTCCAGCTGGTCAACGAGCGCTACGGCACCGAGATCACCCTCGACGCGTTCCACGCCGACCCCACCACCCGGTTCCTCTCCACCATCCTGTCCGGGAGGACGTCATGAACCAGCCGATCCTCGGGCTGCTCGTCGACCTCGACGGCGTCGTACGTCTGTGGCCGCGCCGCAGCGCGATCACCGCGGCCCTCGCGTGCGGCCTGCCCGAGCAGGCCGTCCGCGAGGTCGCCTACGACGGCGGCTTCGACCTGGCCCACCACGGCATCTGGACCCACGAGCAGTGGGTCGACCAGGTCCGCGACCGTCTCACCTCCGTCTTCGGGGACGCCGGGAAGCGTGCTGCCGACCTGTGGGCGGCCGACCGAGGTGAGGCGAATCCGGCGATGGCCGACCTGCTGCGGCGGGCCCGCGCCGCCGGTCTCGTGATCGGTGCCCTGACCAACAACACCACCGTCGTCGCCGCCGACCTGGCACTGCACGGGCTGGACGACGTGTTCGACCACATCGCCAACTCCGCCGAGATCAAGGTGACCAAGCCCGCCCCCGGCGCCTACACGGCGGCGCTGACGATGATGGACCTGCCGGCCGGGCACGTCGCCTTCACCGACGACAGCCGGACCAACGTCACCGCCGCCCTTCACCTGGGACTGCACGCCCACCACTTCACCGGCGCCGAGGAGTTCGAGGACTTCCTGACCGGCCTCGGCTTCACCCTCCCGCCGGTGGTGGCGGTCCCGCAGCCGCGGACCGCGCCGACGGGGACGGCACCGGCCGCCGGGCACGCCGAAGCCGACGGCCGCACCGCGGCCTCGACCCGCTTCCTCGCCACCGGCCGGGCCCCGGCGGATCTCGCCGCCCAGCTGACCGCGCAGGACCCGACCACCACGGCGGTGCCGCTCGGCCCCGACGCCCTGGCCACCGTCACCACCTGCGGACACCTCACCACCTGGCGGCTGATGCCCCACGGCGCCGACCCCCGCACCGCCGCCGGGTACCTGGACGCGTGGGCGGCGACCTCCTCCGGCGTGGACGCCGAACACCTGCCGCCCTGGCTCCCCGCCACCCGCACAGCCGCCGCGCCGCGCGCCGCCGACCTGCTCCACCACACCGGCTGGTCCCTCGGCCAGCTCGCCGCCGCCGCGGAAATGGACGACCTGCTGGCCGCCGCGACCCACCTGGACACCGCCCGCCAGAACCTGACCGCGCTGGCCGCGATGCTCCTGCGGCACCAGCCGGCACCCTGGCCCGGCACAGCGGCCTCCCGCTACCTCCCCGCCGCCGTTCGCGACGCGCTGACGGCCTCCCTGCGCGCCGACCCCACCACCCGGAACGGTCTCGCCACCGCCCTCACTCCGCTCCTCGACGTCCTGCGCCACCTGCTCCACCTCACCCAGCTCGTCCTCGACACCACCAGCTCCTGGCCGTGGCGGTACACCGCGACCGCACTCGCCCCGCTGCTCGGCACGGTCCCGGACCTCAGCGCGCGGGCCGCCGACGACCCCCTCTACACCCCGGCCCTGGCCGCCGTGTACGACCGGCACCGCCCTCTGGCCGCACCGATGGTCGAAGCGCTGGGGACCTGGGCGGCGAAGAACGTGGCCGGCCGTGATGTGGTGGAGCTCGGTGCGGGGACGGGGCGGATCACCCGGCAGCTCGCCGTGCACGGCCCGAAGTCCTACCGGGCCGTCGAGCCGTCCGCCGCGATGGCCGCCCTCCTCGCCGAGGCGCGGCTGCCCGGCGTCCGCGTCGTCGAAGCCGACGCCCTGATGCTTCCCCTCTCCGAGGGGAGCTGCGACCTCGTCGTCGAGCACGAGGTGCTGCAGTTCACCGCCGACCCGCTGCTCGCCGCCGAGGAGGCGCTGCGCGTCCTGCGCCCCGGCGGCCGGCTCGTCCGCCTGCTCCTGCACCCGGCCGGTTCCCATCCGCTCGCGGCCATCGACGCGGCCTACCGCAAGGCGGCGTTCGACGGCGGCCCGCTGCCGCTGTTCTTCGGCAAGGGCACCGACCAGCGGGTCACGGAGTACCTCGCCGCCCTTGGATGGCCCACCCGGACCCGGCTCCTGGCCGAGTTCACCGAGGACCGCACCCCGCGGCAGGCCCTCGACGCGCTCGCGGACCGGGCCTGGCCCTACCAGCACCAGCTCACCGACGCCCGTCACGAGCGCGGCATGAAGGCCGCCTCCCAGGCAGCCGCCCGCATGCCGACGGCCACGGCGGTCGGCTACCGGCTCCGCGCCTTGATCACGCCCGCCGACCAGGAGGTCCGCTGATGCCCCGCCTGCCCGAGGGGTACCAGTGGGCGGCCACCCTCGTCGAGGCCGCCCGGCTGCTGGCCGAGGGCATGGTTCCCGTCCTGCGCCCCGCGGAGCGCGAGCGCGCCGACCGGTGGGCGAACGTCCTGCACACCTACCCGGGCCCCAAGGTCCGCCCGGATGCGCCGCCGGGGGCGCGGGTGGTGAGTCTGGCGGGGCACGAGGACCTCGGCGAGCTCGTCGCCCAGGCCCTCGGCCGCCCCCACCACTCCCTCGACCCGGCCCTCTTCTACTCCTCGGGTGTCCTGGGGAGGCGGGGCGGCAGCGTCCTCGTCGTCGCCCGCGCCCACGCGCTCCGCCTCGGCGTTCTGATGCCGCTACTGACCGCCCTGGCCGAACAGGACACACTCGCCGGGTTCCTCACCGGCCGCGATGACGCCGCCTGCACCTTCGCCGCGGCCAAACTCCTGGCCCGCCCCGCCGCCGGCCCGGCGCGCGCCGGGCTCCTCGACGGCACCACCGGCATCGGCCGGGTGTTGACCGGAGGAAGGGAGGAGGAGCGCAGCACGATCGCCGACGTCCTCGCCGCCCCCTGGCCCGCCCTCCTGGTCGACGCCCACGGCTCCGCCGCGCACGCCTCCCTCGGTGCCGTGACCCTGTGCGGGCTCAGCGGACCACGCGAGCGCACCCTCGACGGCGCCGTCCTGCCCGGTGGGTGCACGCCCGCGCGCTGCAAGACCGACCCGCACGGACGCACGCGGCCCCTCGCCCCGCACGATCTACAAACCCGCGTCCTCGGTCTCTTCGTATGCAACGCGATCACCCCGCACGGCGGCGAGCAGTTCCCGTCCGACGTGAACCTCGCCCTGGACGCCGTGGAGGGCCATCCACAGGCGATCCTCGGACTGCTCCGCGGTGACCTGGACACCAGCGGGCACGAGCCCCGCCTCACCGCCGAGGCTCTCCACTCCGGCGCCCGGCTCGGCCAGTGCGCCGCCCTCCTCGACGACGACGGCGCCCACCGGGGCATCCGCGGCCCCTCCGCGATCCTCCTCGGCGACCCCGAGCAGCGGCTCCACCCCGGCGACGACACGTCCCCCGCCCGCCCAACCGCTGCCCCCGGCCGCGCCCCGGCCCGCACCAGCGCGGAAGCCGAGGAGCTCAGCCGGTGGCAGGTACGGCTGGGTGACGCGGACGCCTTCGAGCACGCCCTGCGCGCCGCCCTCCACGAGCGCCCCGACCAGGACCTCGCCGCCTGCCTGAAAGAGATGACCACCCACCGCCAAGAGGCCCTGGCCATACTCCTGGCCGCCATCCGGGTACCGGGCGGAGAGTGGCAGTCCCGTATGGAGGAGCGGAGTCTGCGCTGGGCCCACGCGACGCTCGCGATCCTCAGCCGCACCAGGGGCGGCGCGTTCTCCCGCCAGCTCATCGCCGCCCGCGCCCACCACCGCACCTCCCACTGGTCACCCGCCCCCGCGTGCGGGTACTGCCGCGCGCCCCGGGAGTACGAGCACCTGGCCAGCCCTCTCGGACTCACCGGCCGCCGTACCGTCCGGTGCCCCAAATGCGGGCCGGCCCTCAGCCTCCCGGCCACCCTCGGCCCGCTCGACGTCGAAGTTCCGCAGGCCCTGGTCCCGGGTCAACCGGCCGCCCTCCACGTCACCTTCCCCGAGCAGGCCCGGGGCCTGTGCGCTGTTCATCTGCGCCCCCGCTCCACCCGGCGCGGCTCCTACGATCACGCTGTCCTGCGCGCCGCCCCGGGCCGGCACACCGTCACCCTCACCCCGCCCGCGGACCCGCTCCCGGAACTCGACCGGCTCTGGGTCGTGCACGCCGACGACTTCCACGTCGCCTACCACCAGTACCGCCTTCCCCTCCTGCCGCTCCCGGGCGGCACCGACCACCCGCAGTAACCGCACCGGCCGGGGCCCCGGTTCCCGGCCGGCTGACCGGACCGACGAACACGAAAGAGAAGCGCATGCTCATCTGGATCAACGGCCCCTTCGGCGGCGGCAAGACCACCACCGCCCGCCTCCTCCACCAGCACCTCGCCGGAAGTGTGATCACGGACCCGGAGGAAGTCGGGTTCCTCCTCCGCAAGAGCCTCGGCGACCACCCCAGCCGGCGGAAGGACTTCCAGGACTACCCGATGTGGCGCAGCCTGGTCGCCCAGGTCTGCGCCGAGCTGGACCACCACACCCACGGCGGCCCGGTCATCGCGCCGATGACGCTGCTGCGCCGCGAGTACGCCGACGAGATCTTCGACGCCCTGAACAAGGACGGCGTCAAGGTCCGCCACCTCCTCCTGCACGCCGATTCCGACACGCTGCACGCCCGGATCGAGGGCAGCATGGAGTTTCCCGGCGACGAGGAGCGCAGCGAGAAGGTCCGCGCCTTCCGGCGCCGCCGGCTCGCCGACTACGAGGCGGCGTACGCGACCTGGCTGGGCGAGCAGGCCGAGGTGATCGACACCACCGGCCTCACTCCCGAGCAGGTCCTCGCCCGCGCCCTCCCCCTCCTGCGCCCGTGACCAGCGCGGTAGCCCGGATGACCGGGCCGGCCGAGGTCGTCGCGGACCACAGCTGGCCCGGCACGTCCACCACCGTGCTGCGTCTGAGGGACACCGACGGCCACGAAACGATCCTCAAGTCCAACACCAGCACCGGCAGTTTTCAGCGCGAGTACGCCGCGCTCTCCCGCTGGACCCCCGCGCTCGGCCCCAGCGCGCCCCAGCTCCTCGACGTCGACGAGGACGAACACCTGCTGCTGATGACCGCGGTCGCCGGCCGCCCCCTGCAGTCCCTCCCCCTCACCCGACGCGAGGAACGCCACGCGTACGGGGCCGCCGGCGCCCTGCTCGCCCGCTTCCACACCACCGCGCCCCGCACCGTCCTGCCCTCCTTCGGCCCCGACCGCGCCGCGTACATCCGCCGGCAACTCACCAACGGAACTGCCCCTCTGACCGGTGACGACCTCACCGTTCTCGACGAGGCACTCCACCTGCTGGACGCCCTCCCCGCACAGCAGGCACACCCCTCCCACCTCGACTTCACCGGCCGCAATCTCCTGGTGCGGGGCGGGACAGTGAGCGTCATCGACTTCGAGACCAGCCGCTACGAGGCCGCCGGCCGCGACTTCCTGCGGATCACCCAGCGCACCCTCCACCGCCGCCCCGACCTTCGGACCGCGTTTTACTGCGGGTACGGCCGCGAACCGGACCCGGCCGAGACCGAACTGATCCGGATCTGCACGGTCACCGACGCCGCCGCCATCGTCGTCACCGCCACCGCTCTCGGGCAGCACGCCTTCGCCAACGAGGCCCGCGCCCTCCTGACCGCCGCCGTACGCAGCTGGCCCGAACCCGCGCCCGGAACCGCCATTCCGCACGGGCGAAGCCCCATATGACTACTTCTGGCCCACCCGCAAGCCGATCGATGCACGTCGTCACCGCCACCACCGGCTTCCACTCCTCGCTCGACCGCGCCGCCGACCTGGCCGCCACGCTCCATCACGCCTGCGGCCACGGCCTGATCTTCGACAGCGGCGCCTTCTTCGAAGGCACCCACTACTGCCCATGGCCCGGCCGCCTTCGGCGGCCGGGCCATGGGGTCGGGCCCACCGTCAGGCGGCGCCGAAGTAGCGGTCTCGGCCTGCGCGGTCCTGCAGGTCTCCGAGGATCTCCTTCAGCAACGCGGTGCGGAAGTCCGCTTGGGACAGTTGCTGGGCCAGATGCTCGGTGGCGGCCTGGTCGCAGTCGGGCAGGGACGCACGTACCAGTAGCTTCAGCTCGGTGCGGGCTTCGAGGCTCATGACGGGGGTGTGGATGCGGTCGACGACGGCGCCGGCGCCCAGTTCGGTGATGCTCCACTCCCCGGGGGCCTCCTCCGTGGCCCACACCACGGAACGGGTCTCGGGAGACAGGGTGAGCCGGCAGTCCGGACCGACCAGCGCGCTGAGCGCAGGGAGGGGAACGCCGCCCGGACCGGCGAGCGCTGCGGCCTCGTCGGCGCTGTCGACGACCAGGTTGGCGGTAAGCGCGTGGGCCGCTCGGCGCCGAGCGGCGTCGGCTTCGGCCTGAGCTGGCGGCTGCGCCTCGGGCTCGGCGCCGGCCCAGGCGTTGCGTTTGCCGCCGAGGGCGTCGGTCGTGTCGTTGGAGGATTCGGCCTCGACCCAGGTGATCACGACGAATCGGCAGTGCGGCGTCGCCGCCGGGTGAAGGACGTGGGAGACGACCTCGACGGTCTGCCAGCCCAGGGCGGGAACGATCATCCGGAACACGTGGCCGTCTCGGTCGGCCTCCATGTCGGCCTCGGTGCGCCAGATACGGTCCACGTCGGGGTTCCGGCGGACCTCGGCGATCAGTTCCGCCAGCTCGGAGTTGTCCTTGTGGGTGGCCTGGGCGAACTTCAGCAGCCGAATGTAGGCCGTGGCGTGCATGTCCCAGTCGTGGTACAGGGTGCGGGCTTCAAGGTTCGTCAGTGCCCAGCGCATCAGGTTGGCGCGTGGCTCCATGGCCCATGGCCACCATTCGGCCATCGCCTGGTTGTAGGCCAGGATGTTCCAGTTGCGGTCGGTCAGGTAAGCGGGCGAAGGCATCTGCCGGTCGATCAGCAGACGCATCGCCTTGCGCAGTTCGGGATTCACGCCAACGAGCGGGTCATCGTCAAGGGTGGTGCCGATGTTGTACAGCAGCAGTGCGTGGCGCTCGCTCTTGTCGAGCTGGAGCAGTTCAGCCAGCGCTTCGCACTGGGCCTTGGTGAACCGCGGCGGGGTCGCGCCCTTTTCCACGTTGCGGTAGGTCCGCACCCCCATGCCGAGGGCCTTGGCCACCGGGGTCTGGGTGAGCCCAGCCGCCTGGCGCCATCGCTTCAGCCAGCTACCGAACCCCATGAACTGACCGGCGAGTTCTTCGCCGTGGTGCGACGCTTCCTGTTTCTCCGCGTCGCCATCGCCGAAGGGGGTTATCCCCTGAGCAACCATGAGGTTTCCTTGTCTCCTCGTTCTCCACGGGAGACACCTGCCCGAGGGCATGAAAAAAGGGGGCAGCACGAATGCTAGAGGTTGTCCCGTAACTGCTGGTCAGGGTTGAGATGATCTTGTCGTGGCTGGTGTGATCACGGCGTCGGAGCCCTCCTGGATAGGCCCGTTCA
>NZ_JBWKJG010000037.1:0-25816 GCF_056432325.1 Streptomyces sp. NPDC045287 | reverse complement strand
CCAGTCGCTCGTCGTGAGAATCCGCAGGTGCACCATGACCATGAGTCTGCCGCGACACTCGGCTCACTGACGAGCAGTTACGGGACAACCCTTAGAAAGGTGGTTGAACAGTACTCAGCGTTGATGTCGGAACCGAAGGCATTGCCCGCTCCGGGAGCGGCAAGCTGGTCACCACGAACTGGTTGAGAATGTCGTCGCGATCCATGAAGATGATTTGGCTTCGCTTGGATGCATCCAGGACATTGGCCAGCCAGTTCCTCGCGGCCTTCGTAATCTCCCCGCCGGCCACGATGAAGGCGTGATCGACGAGCACTCGCCGGTTGGTCTCAGGGTCGAAAATCTCGTGGGCGAGCATCATCAGCGCCTGATGATGGATCTCGGCGATGTTGGCATTGCCAGCGCGGGACTTGCCCATCGCATCCAACTTCCCACGTTTCACCTGGATGCCGAAGTACAGGAAGTGCTGCGTTGGCAGCGTGTAGCGCATCCAGATGTCCTTGCCGTACTCCAGCGCCTTGTCCCGGTGGCCGGCCGCCGTGATCCGGTGAAACCCCAGCTGCCGGAACATCGGCAGCAGCACCTGCTCGATGAGTTCGTCCTCGCTACACGTATCCAGGAACGCAGCGAGGGCCGAACGGCGCTGCATCTCGGCGACGCTGAGTGGTCGGTGCGGGTTCTTGGCTAGCACCGAGACGGTGCTTGTTCCGATGTGGCGCAGGTAGCAGTGCATGTCCTCGCCATAAAAGGCTTCGAATCCCTCCCGTATCAGCACATCGTTCAGCTGGCGCAGGGCATTGGACCTGTCGAGCCCCTCGTTCAACGCGTCCGCCGGGTTCATGAGGTGATCGATCACCCTACAGAAGGCTTCTGGCGGGTGCGCGGGCCCCTCGTGCGGCTCGGCCAGGAGCTGTTCCAACACTTCGGCCACCCACCTATGCCGCGTCGAACCATCGTGCTGCCAGTCCATGTCCAACTCTCCGAAGAACTCGGTGATGTACGAGCTCGACCTGTATGGAAAGTATGGCGGCTTACCGTCAGCGGGATCCGATGAGCCGAGATTCCCGCAGATGAGGTCTCCGAGCGACTCAAGCGTCCGCCTTCTGAACTTCACAGCACCCTCCCCAGCCAACACAGGGTCCATCCCCAAGCTCGGCAGTTCACCATTCTGCCCGATGTCATCGACACTCTCGTGGCCGTCGTTCCACTCTCATAGTCGAGTCCGTCCACGGCCTGGGCTGTCAGGCAGGCTTCGACGGCCTGGGCACAGTCCCGTTATCCACGCGGCTTGCATCGCACTCAGCTCTCGCCCATGCACGGCGCTCGCTGGCGGCAGACCAGTGGCCATAACCTCGTGCGGTTGTCAGTGGCCCCTGTCACAATCGGAACGGCGGCCCATCGTGGCCGCGTGGCGAGCGGAGGTCAGCATGCCCAACCGGTACGTGCGACTCGCAGGGTTCAGCCAACGACTGGATCTGACAAAACCGGACCTCGGAGTGGCCAGCGGCGCAGCCCTGCTCGAACAGTTACTCAACGACCGCCGGTTGCCCGTACCGCTCCGTGGCCTCACATGCGCGGAGGTGTGCGAGAAACGGGGCTTCATCGAGCCGATGTCGATATACCGACGGCTGGGCAAAGTCGTCGCCGCCCACATGCGCAGCGACGCCGAGGACCGACACCACGGTGGTGGAGAATCTGATGAGCACAAGGCATACAAAGACCGGGCAGTCCGGGCTGCCGAAGAAGGTGGGCACACTGCTGTCCAGGAACGTTCGAGCGAGGATCGCGCAGTCCGTAGCGACGTCCTGATCCGCGGTGCGGATGGGGTACTCCTCGGGTTCGAGTCGCAGCTGTCTCTACGCAACCCCCGTGAAATCCAGGCCCGAGACGTCGCCGCCCGACGGGCGGGCGTGTTGGACGCATGGCAGACGGACAGCCAGGACATGGCGCGCGACGCGACGGTGCCGTGGTTGCGTACCGACCGGGTTCCACTGGAATTGATCACCAAGCGGGACTCCCCCATCCCGTTCCGAGGTGGTATCCGGCACATCGAACTCGCCAAGTGCGACGAGCGGTTCCCGGGCCCGTGCCCGAAGAAGCGGACCGGAAAGTGCGGAGGCTGGCATCCGACCACGCGGCCTGCGGAACGCCCTTTCGACGAGTTCATCCGAGATGCCGCCTCCGGGCTTTACGTGCGAGCGATCGTCAAGGTGAAGCGGACCGCGTTCGAGTTCTGGGCCCCCACTGCCGATTACACCGCATACCTCGACGCGACATCGGGCGAACCGCCCGCCGTCATGCCGAAGCAACGACAGGTCCTACGCCCTATGGAGGACGGCGACCCGACCTGCCGCGTCCGGCCACCGGTCGCGCCCGACCACGATGCCGCGCCGCTCCCCTACATCCCGGCATCTAGCTCCCCTGAGTCCGTACCAGGCAGAGGGCCTGCGGTGATGGAGGCGCTGCCGATCACCTACCGGGGCAAGTGCGGGGCCGGGGAACAACCATGCGGAGCGCCCGCGCGCTTCTATCCCTCCGGATGGCTCTGCGACGGCCACCGGCCGTAACAGATAGGAAAGATCATCCGCGGGAGCGCCCGCCCCAATCCCGATCACTCCCACGACTTCCCGCTTCTGTCCGATCCCTGCTGCCCGGGCACGTACCAAGATCCGGACCTTTTCCAGTCCGGCCCCCGACAGAAGGCCGCTTTAACTACTGTTTGGGCTGGTCAAGATGAATGTGGCTGCTGTATCACTAAGGGCTGTCCCGTTACTGCTGTCACAGTGAGCCGTTGCCCCTGGCCGACGTCAGCCGAAGAGGAGATCGACGTCCTTCTCGATGCAGAGCTGCAGGACGACCACCAATTGGCGGGCGTCGTTGATGTTCCGCTGAAGGAGCCGGTCGGTGCTTCCCTCTTGAGGCTGGTCGGCGATCTCCTGCAGGCGGGGCAGGATCGCAGCGCACTGGAGTGGCGTGAGGTCAGGGCCGTCGCCGTCGGGATGATTGAGGAGTGGTGCCAGGGGGGTGGAGACGTCGTTCCAGGGGCGCTGTCCACCGAAGCCGTTCATCTCGTCGAGTGCAAACCCCTCGGCCTGGGCCAGCCACCGCCGGAACACTCCGAAGCCGGTGTAGGACCAGGACACGTCCGGGCTGCTGATGTCGTCGTCCCCTGGGAACAGAACGAGCCCCACGATGTCCTCCTCATTGACCGAGCACACAGGATCGGCCCCAGGAAAGAGCGACGGCAACTGAAATGATCTCACCGTGGCTGGTGTCATCACGGCGTCGGAGCCGTCCTGGATAGCCCCGTTCACCGGGCTGAGCCCGCGGCAGTTCAACAAGCTGATCACCGCGTTACGGCGCGAAGGCGCGGACCCGGTCCGCAAGGGCCGACCCTGGAGCCTGCCACTGGAGGACCGGCTCCTCCTGGTCGCCGCGTACTGGCGTACTAACCTCACAATGCGCCAACTCGCCCCCCTGTTCGGGGTATCGAAGTCGGCAGCCGACCGCATCATCGGCCACCTCGGGTCGGCGCTTGCGCTGCAGCAGCGCAAGCGGTTCCGCCGGGACACCGTGCTGATCGTGGACGGCACCCTGGTGCCCACCCGCGACCACACCGTCGCCGAGCAGTCCAAGAACTACCGGTACTCCACCAACCACCAGGCCGTCATCGAGGCCGACACCCGGCTCGTCGTGGCCATCGGCCGGCCCCTGCCCGGCAACCGCAACGACTGCAAGGCACGGGAACTGTCCGGCGCAAAGGAGGTCGTCGGCAAGACCACGGTCATCGCGGACGGCGGCTACCGGGGCACCGGCCTGGTCATCCCGCACCGTCGGGAGAGCGGCCAGGCCGAACTCCCGGCCTGGAAGGAGGAGCACAACGGCTCTCACCGCAAGGTCCGTGCCCGCATCGAGCACGTCTTCGCCCGGATGAAAACCTGGAAGATCCTTCGCGACTGCCGCCTGAAGGGCGACGGCGTCCATCACGCCATGCTCGGCATCGCCCGCCTGCACAACCTTGCCCTCGCCGGATGACGGAAGCACCAGCAGGTCAGTCGACACGCCGTAGATCATTTACGGGACAGCCCTTAGTAGACGAAGAACCTGCTGGCAGCCAGCCTTCATGAAAGCACTATGTCCCACCGCTTCTGGGTGCATCGTACACCCTGGTAGCGGGCAAAACAGCAGGTCAAGACTCTGTAGGCCATGTCAGAAAGACACTTGCATCGACGGGTGGATGATGGTGCGGCCGGGGTGGGCGTGATCGGGCGCCGAGCGTAGCGGGACAGCAGCCGGCCTCGGGGAACATCGGTACAGCGGTTGGCGCTGAGAACGATCATGGTCAGGGCGTGAGTGCGCTGACCCGGTTCTCGTACTCTCGACGGGCCTTGCGCTGGGCGGGGACTGCGGGGACGCCCTGACCGGCGTCGAGCGGCTGGCAGCGGGCGAGGAGCTGGTGGTGCACCGCAGGGATGGCGGTCACGCGCAGGGTGTAGCCCTGGCCGCGCCGTACGGTCACGCCCTGGTTGAGCGCGGCGCGCTCGGCGGGCTCCAGCTCGGTGCTGCGGAGGTAGTCCGCGACCTTGCCCGGCATGTCGAGGGTGACTGGCAGCTCCGGGGCGGGCGCGTCCTGCTCGATGGCGGTGTGGTCGGGCAGGAGGTCGGCGACGGCCGTGCGGATGGCGCCGCGGCTGACCCGGTACTCGCGGGCGAGGGCGGCGATGGAGCGCCCTTCCAGGTACGCGGCGCGCACGGCCTCGGTCTTCGCGGCCGCCACGGCGGGTCGGCGTCCGCCTTTGCTGCCCTTGGCCTCGGCGGCGCGCAGTCCGTCGTAGGTCAGCTCGCGCTGGAGGTCGCGCTGGAGTTCGCCGGCGGCGGCGAGGGTCTGCACCATGAACTTCACGGTGGACAGCAGCTCACCGGTGCGGGGGTGGCGTGCGGTGAGGTCCATCGCGGAGAACGCGCCGTCGTGGATGCGCAGGGCGAGGCGGTCGCGGTGGAGGACGTCGAGCACGTCGAGGATGTGGCCGGTGCCGCGGACGAGGCGGAACATCTCGGAGATGTGCACGGTGTCGCCGGGCCGTGCGTAGTCGAGGAGCGCGCGGAACTTCGGCCGCTGGAGCGGGTGGAGGCGGCTGGAGGTGCCGGGGTCCTCCTCGAAGACGACCGGGTCCTCGATCCCGGCCTCGTCCAGGACGAGGTTCTGCCGGGCGGTCGACTGCTGGTCGGTCGAGACCCGCTTGTAGACCAGGTTCGCCACTCTGGGCCCCTTCCGTGCGGAGGATCGGACCCTATCTGTCGTCAAACCCTGTCAACAATCCTCATCGGATCTGATTGGATTCGGGCCGCCTCGAACCCCCGGATTGCACGGGTTCATTGGACGCGTCGGCCGCCTGTCGTCAAACGATCGTTTGCCGACAGACGGAGCGCGGCCGTGGTCGTTGAGCGACAGGCGGCTGCCGCTCATCTGCGGGAGCGGCGCGGGGGTTGGTGGCTTGTGCGGTAGAGGTCGATGGCGAGGGCGACGGCGGCACGGGTGGCGGGGTGGGGGTCCTGTCGGCGCCAGATGAGGTGGACGGGGACGGGCTCGGCGTCACGCAGGGGGCGGTAGGTGATGCCGGAGGGGCGGTACTGGGCTGCGGTGGCCTCCGGGGTGACGCCAACGCAGCGGCCGGAGGCGATGGCGGCGAGCCAGTCGTCGATGTCGTGGACGTGTTCGGCCGCGGGCCGTTCGGTCTCGGGCCACAGGTTCAGGGTGGTGGTGCCGGTGCGGCGGTCGAGGGCGAGGGTGCGGGTGGCGACTTCGGCCAGGCGAATGCTGCGGCGGCGGGCCCAGGGGTCGTCGCAGGCGAGGGCCAGGTAGCGGTCCTCGTGGCCCACGAAGGCGTGGGACCAGGGTTTGAGGTCGAGGGCGCTGCGGATGACCGCGAGGTCGCACAGTCCTTCGGCCAGCCCTCCGGTGGAGGAGTTGTGGCGGACGAGCCTCAGCTCGATGTCGGGGTGGTCGTGGTGCCAGCGGCGCTGGAACTCGGTGGTGTGGCGCCCGAAGGCCGACCAGGCGTGACCGATGTGCAGGCGGCTGTGGCCGGAGGCGGCCTCGGCGACGAGTTCGTCCGCGCCGGCCAGCAGCAGACGGGCTCGGGCGAGGACCTGCACCCCAGCCACGGTGGGCTCGACCGTGCGACTGGTGCGGTGCAGCAGCCGCACTCCCAAGGTCTTCTCCAGGGCGAGCAGGGTGCGGGAGACCGCGGCCTGGGAGACGCCCAGCTCCAGGGCCGCGTCCGTGAAGCTGCCGGTGTCGACGATGGCCACCAGGCAGCGCAGGTGCTTCAGCTCCAGCCCCGCACTACCTTCTTCGCGTGCTTCCATACGCTCAGCGTATCGATAGGGGGCTGGATGCATTTTGCGTATCACGATCGGAGGCGCACGGTGAGGAGATGAAGACCTCACAGGACCCCGCCGTCGACGCGGATACGCTGGGCCGGGGCGGGGACCGGTCACTGACCGGCTCGCTCTCCGTGCGGCGCGGCTTCGCCTTCCTCGCCTTCGCCGGGATCGCCTGGGGCACCACCGGCGCGGCCGTGGAGGTCATCTACCGGACCAGCGACCTGGGGCCCATGGCCATCTCGTTCTGGCGGTTCCTGGCCGGAGCGGTGCTGCTGCTGCCGGCCTGGGCCCTTCGCCCGGCCCGCAAGGCGCCCCGCGCGCCACAGCCTGCGGGGCGGCGTGTGCTGCTGCTGGCGGGCACCGGAGTGGGGCTGGCCGTCTTCCAGACCGCCTACTTCGCCGCCGTGCGGGACACCGGCCTGGCGGTGGGCACCATCGTCACGCTCGGCGCCGCACCGGTGTTCACGGCCGCCGGCGGGCGCCTGTTCCTGGGCGAGCGCATCGGCCGCACCGGGGTACTGGCCGTCGCCGGCGCGCTGGCCGGACTGACCGTGCTCGTGCTGGGCAACCAGCCCGGCGTCGTCCACCCCACGGGCGTGGCGATGGCGCTGCTGTCCGCCGCCGGCTACGCCGTCTCCAACCTGCTGGGCCGGTGGACGGGACGGCACGGTACCGGCGAGGACGCCTTCACCCTCACCCTGTTCTCCTTCCTCATCGGCGCCGCCGTGATGCTGCCGCTGGCCTTCCACGAGAGCCTTCTCCCGCAGGGCGGGAACCTCACCGAGGCGGCGTTGCTGATGCTGTACATCGCCACCGTCACCACGGCGCTCGTCTACCCGCTGTACTTCGCCGGCGTCGCCGTACTCAGGGCCGCCACCGCGTCGGTGATGATGCTGCTCGAACCGGTCAGCGCCGCCGTCCTGGCCGTGCTGTTCCTTGACGAACGACTCACCACGGCCACCGTCGCGGGCACGGTGATCCTGCTCGGGGCCATTGCCGCCCTCGCTCTTGCCGAGTCCCGGCTGCGGGCCAAGCCCGATGTTCTGTGAGGTGACGCACGGCCCGTGGGGTGTCAGTTCTCGCCGTCGTCGTCTTCGTCGAGTTCCGGTGCGTCCGGGTCGCGCAGCGGGCGCAGGGCGCCGGCGGCAGGGGTGGAGGCGGTGAAGCTGTAGCGGCCGAGCAGGTTCAGGTTCTTGTGCTTGAGCGGGGAGAGCCGGGCGATGTCCTCGTCCCTGATCTCGTGGCCCTCGGCGCGGAGCTGTTCGACGGCGGCGTCGATGTACTTCGTGGTCCAGAGCACGATGGCGTTGAGGACCAGGCCGAGCGCGCCGAGCTGGTCCTCCATGCCGTCGCGGTACGCCTGGTGGATGGTGCCGCGCTTGCCGTGGCACACGTCCCTCGCCAGCTTGTGGCGGGACTCCTGCACGGTGAGCTGCCGGTTCATCTGCCGGCGGTAGGTATCGTCCACCGGATCGACCACGCGCAGCAGGTGCTCGGTCTTTGCGATCCGCCCGTACTCCGCGAACGCCGCCCCCAGCGGCGTCGGGCGCCCGTCACGTCCGAACATCCGCAGCAGGTCGTAGGCACGGACCTGGTTGGTGACCAGGGAACCGGCGACTTTCAGCATGTCCGGCCAGTGCATGATCACCTTGTTCAGGTTCACGCGGTTGCGGGCCAGGTCCTCCAGCGCGCCGTAGCTGCCCGTCTCGACGCCGGGCATCGTGGCCCGCCAGAACCGCTGGTCGTCCAGGTCGCGGAACCGGGGGCTGAAGTTGTAGCCGAGGATCTTGAACAGGCCGAACACCATGTCGGAGTACGAGGCGTTGTCAGTGGCTACCATCTCCGGCTTGACTCCGCCGTCGAGGTTCAGCAGCGCGTCCAGGATGTGCAGGGAGTCGCGCGGGGTGCCGGGGACGACCATCTGCCCGATGCCAGCGACCTGGTCGTTGACGGCGTTGAGCCAGGTGATGCCCCGTTTGAACCCGAAGTACTTCGGCGACGGGGCCGCGCTGACCGTGCGGACGGGGACGACGAACCGCAGCCCGTCCACCGAGGCGAGCAGCCCCTCGCCCCAGAACTTCACGATCGGCACCTCGGCCTGGGCGGCGATCAGCGCGGCGTTCGCCGCGGCGATGGTGTCGGCGCGCAGGTAGTACTGGTCGACGTGCACGAGCCGGGCCCTGGTCAACGCCTCGTAGCCAGGGTTCACTACCGGCGCCAGGCCGATGTTGCACGCCTCGGAGACCAGCAGCGCGACCACCGATGTGGACAGGTTCTTCATCCGCGTGGTGCCGTCCCCGAGGTGCACGAAGGCGTCCAGGAAGCCGGTCCAGGCGTTCACCTCGAACAAAAGGTCCGGCAGGTCGATCTTCGGAAGCATCTTCTCGACCCGCCCCCGCAGCCACGTCAGGGACTTCGACTCGCCGAGCGCGCCGAGCTTGTCGACGTTCAGCTTCACCCGCCCGTCGTCCTGCACTTCGATGGACACCTTCGCCGCCGGCCCCGCCTCTTGCAGGCGCTCGGCGAGCTGCTTCCACCCGGCGTCCAGGCCCCGCACCAGTTCCGCCAGGTGCTCCTCGACGGGCCTGTCCAGGCTCAGCCCGGCCAGCACGTCCTCCTCGACCGCGTCCCAGTCGGGCCCGTCCAGCAGGCGGGCGCGCGGGTTGGACCAGCGGTGCGAGGGAGAGGCGAACACGTCGCGGTTGTTCAGGGCCCGGTGCAGCTGCTCCAGCACGCACACCACGTACGCGTCCCGGTCCACCGCGCCCTGCGGCAGATCCGGGTTGGCGTACACCGCCTTGCGCCAGGCCGGCGGCACGAGCTTGTCGTCCACCTCGCGCGGCAGCAGCGGCTTGACGCCCACCTTCCGCCGGGCCAGCGCCGGAAGGCCGCGCACCCCGGCCAGGACCCGCTTCCCGGCACTCGCCGCGTCCAGGGCCTTCGACTCGCCCAGCAGCGACAGGAACGGCCGGACCGTGGCGTACCGGTTCGCGAGCGCGGCCCGCATGGCGATCTCCGCCGAGTTCTCGTCCTCGGGCACCAGGGAGACCACCGTGGCCGCCGCGGTCATCACGGCGGCGCGCGGCGCGACCTCCTCCAGCGCCGCCCACAGCGCGGCCACGTCCAGGTCCGTACCGTGCTCCTCGACCAGCTCCAGCTCCTGAAGCAGCACCTTCGCCGCCCGCGCGAGCATGCGCGACGCCTTCTCCAGCTGCGGCAGCGTCGACAGCCGCTCCTTCTCCGTCTTGCGCTTCGCCGTGTTCAGCAGCCGGGTGGCCATGAGGATCTGGAACAGGTCCAGGGCCTCGTCGATGGCCTTCGCCTCCAGGTGCCGCATCACCGCGGTGAGCATCGCCGTGCGCTTGGGCTCCGCAGCCCGCTCAAGCAGCGCCGCCTTCGACCCCAGCGCGTATCGGGCCAGCGCCGACATCCGGTTCGGCGGGATCTGCGACAGCTTCAGCCGCCCCAGCCGGTACGCGCCGATCTCATCCACCCGCTCCAGCGCGCGGGCGAACGCCGTCCCCGTCGTCCGCGTCGGCGGCCGGCGCAGCCGCTCCAGCTCAGAGAACCGGGAGCCCTCCGGCGTCTTCAGCGTCGCCACCAGGTCACCGGGCAGCGCCGGGTCCGCGCGGCGGGCGGCGCCCGCGACGGTGGCGTGCAGCCGCTTGTCCGCGACCTTCCGCACCTCCGACACCTGCCGGGCCAGCACGCTCACTCCCGGCAGCAGCACCCGGTTGCGGCGCAGCCAGCCCACCGCGTGGTCGAACAGCGCCTTCGGGCCCTCGGCGTGCGTCCAGGCCCGGCCGTGCAGGAAGGTGCGGAACCGCCGGGACCACTCCGCATCGTCGTACTCGTGGTACTCGTAGGCGTCCCGGATCTCCCACGCGTGCTCGTACGCCGTCTTCGGCCGCTCGGTGTACCGCTTCACCACCGACGGGTCCTCGATGCCGAGCTGCGCGGCCAGGTGCTCGACCACCGGCCACGGCGCCTCCAGCGGGTCGTCCGGGAGGAACCGGCCGATGTAGCGAACCGTGCACATCTGGAGCGCGAAGCCGAGCTGGTGGTGCGTGGAGCGTCGCCGCGCGATCAGATCGCGGTCGACATCGTCCAGGAAGAAGAACCGCTCCAGCTCGGGGCGGGTCGGCTCCTCAGCGAACTTCCCGTACGCCTCAGCCTGCTCATCAGTCAGAAACTCCACTGGCACGAGCGGACCGTAGCCAGCCCCGGCGCCCGTCTGGCGATCTTTCCGCGAACCCCAGCGGAGCCTCCAGCCGGTGTGCTAGCCGACCATGATCATTCTCAGCGCCAACCGCTGTACCGATGTTCCCCGAGGCCGGCAGCGCAGCGGTCGGTGGCTGCCTCGACCGTTACGGCTGCGACAAGGCCAGCCGGTTCCGGCAAGCCCTGTGCAAAGCCCCTGAGGCAGGGGACGGGGCCGGATCGGGAGCAAGCCAGCCGTCAGGCCGCCGGTTGGAGCCGGGGCGGCGCTTGGTGCAGCCGGTGGAACATCTCATAGGGCTTGCGGCGCCGCACGCCCGCGCGGGAGGTCAGGGGTTGTACCGCTTGAGGAAGAGCTGCTTGCCGTACTCCTGGCCCAGCCACAGGCGCCGGTCTTCTCCGAAGTCGAGGAGGTCCGGGTTGTCGAAGGTCTGCGGGTGGTCGGTGTGGGGGTTGACGTCGACGACGACTCGTTCCAGACACCACGCCGGATCGGGCCCGACAGGCTCAAAGCGCAAGTAGACGGGGTAGCGGTCCAGGTTGTCGGTGTAGAGCTGTGGCCTGCGCGGGTCGTTGTAGGAGGCGTTCGCGACGTTAGCCTTCTCGCCCAGCACGAAGATCCAATTGTCGCCGGTACGGGTTCCGCTGGAGGTGCCAGCGGCGTCGAGGACGAACTCGCGGCCGGCGATACCCAGGTACACCCATCCCTGTGTGCCTGCGTGCGGCACGTCGGCGGTCCTGATGTGCGCCTCGATCCTGGTGATCTTCGCCATGGGGATTCCTCCGCTTTGTCCGACCGGTTTCGGTGGGCACTTCAGGGCCTCGAAGCGAGTTATTCCGCTTACTTATAGAAATTGAACCCTTCGCTCTCAACAAAGTCCGAGAATGACTCATTTCACGATACTTCAACCCACCTTCCTTTCGATCGAGATCGAAATATCTCACAAAATGTTCACTCAGGGCGGCAAATGATCAAGCTGACACCACAAGCATTCCACGACCCGTCGACAACACCGCTGCGGCCGAACCATCACACAAGTCCTGTATTCTTCAAGAATTTTTACCTTAATGCTGCCTTCAGGGTGGGCAGAGCAAGCTGCATACCACCATTCCGGCCCGACGCGTTGGCGAATACCGGACATTCGAGATTACCGTTCATTACGCTCACTCGAATGGGCGAATTGGCAAATGCGACGGTTTTCCTCTCGCGGAGGAAGGCCATTCTGAAATCATGCCCGCCTGGTCTGGTTTTTCCCCAGGACCAGACGCCTCCCCGGCATGAGCGGCACGTTCGTCAACACCGCCCTTGCCTCTCACGAAAGGCGGTTCTGTGTCCCGTCGACACTCTCGTACCTCGTTCAGCCATGCGTTGCGCCGCATCCTGCACGCTACAGAGGACCTCGTGGACGACGCCCTCGACAGGGCAGGGGACTTCGAAAGCGGCTTCCGGCAGTCGGTCAGTCGGGCCTTGGACGACGACCACGATCACTACCGGGACCGGGACCGCGACCGGGACTGCGACCGAGAGCGCGACCGGGACCGGAACCGCGAGCGAGACCGCGACCGCGACCGAGAGCGCGACCGGGACCACGAGCGAGACCGCGACCGGGACCGGAACCGCGACCGCGAGCGAGACCGGGACCGCGATCGAGACCGGGACCGAGAGCGCGACCGCGACCGCGACCGCGAGCGAGACCGAGACCGGGACTGCGATCGAGACCGCGACCGGGACCGAGAGCGCGACCGCGACCGCGACCGCGACCGCGAGCGAGACCGAGACCGGGACCGCGGTCGCCGTGACGATGACTTCTACCAGCGGTACCCGGACGAGGGCGAGCCGTACGACCAGGATGTTCCGAGGCCACGGCCGCGTCGGTCCGCCGGTCCTGCACGCGAGTCGGAGGAGCTCGGAGCCCTGAAGGCTCAACTGGAGTTGTTGCGAGGGCGGGTGGACAAGCGCTGGGCCGACGAGGGGCAGGTGGGCACCGGATCCGTGCCGCAGCCACGTGGGTCCGACGACGTCGGGGCGCTCCGGGAGGAAATCGCGCGGCTGGCTGATCGTATTGACCGCGACCGTGAAGCTCGCTGACCCGCCCCTGGGCCCGTCGTTGTGGGACCGCGGCAGTGGGAGCACGGGAGCGGCGCGTGGCGGGGAGAGGCGTCGATGACTCCTTCTCGAGGGCGCCTGCTGGTGCAGACGCTCACCCGTCTGGCCCGGCGGGAGGCCGCGCGTTCTTTGCTGCCCGTCGGGAACGGGCCGTACGGAGGTAGCCGAGCGGTCCGCCGCGCCCGCGACGTGCGCGAGGCGCTGGAGGATCTCGGGCCGTTCTACGTGAAGGTCGGGCAGATGCTCGCCACGCGGCCCGACATTGTGACAGCCGAGATGATCCGCGAGCTGGAGAAGCTCCAGGATGAGGTGTCGCCCGCGCCGTTCCGCCACTTCGAGCCGGTGCTGCGGCAGGAGCTGGGGCCCGGCTGGGTACGGCAGTTCCGTGACATCGACCGGGACAATCCCCTCGGCACGGCCTCGCTCGCCCAGGTGTATCGAGCCGAGTTGCCGTCCGGCCGCCAAGTGGCGGTGAAGGTCCAGCGCCCCGGCGTCCGCGAGACCGTCTGCGGTGACATGCAACTCATAGGGGCCCTGTCGCGTTTCGCGGCACGTCGCGCTCCCCGGTTCAATGAGGTGATCGATGTCGAGGCCATGTTGAACGTCGTCTTCGACGCGATGCGGCCCGAACTCGACTTCGTGATGGAAGCCCGCAACATGACGGAGGCGGCCGAGGCCGCCGCCGGCTTCGAGCACATCGCTGTGCCGGAGGTCGTTCAGGCCACGAAACGGGTGCTGGTGCAGAGCCTGGCTCCCGGCAAACCGATCCGGGAAGCGGACAGGACGGTGTTCGCCGCCGAGGAGCGCAAGGCCATCGGTCAGGACCTGCTGGCCTTCATGTACCGGGGTTACTTCGTCGACCGGATCTTCCACGCCGACCCGCACCCGGGGAACATCTTCGTCGAGCCCGGACGTCCGGCCACCATCATCGACTGGGGCATGGTCGGGCGCATCGACCGACCTGTCAGCACCAGCGTCCTGCTGCTGCTGCTCAACTTGGCCATGAACGACGGCGCCGGCACCGCCCGCGCCTGGATCGACATGGGCAACGCCACCTCGTGGGCGAACGCGGCAGCGTTCGCCAGCGACATGGCCGCGCTCGTCCCGCAGGTGGCCACGGCGTCACTGGAGGAGCTCAACTTCGGGGTCACCCTCAGCGCTGTGTTGCAGCACTCGACCCGTCGCGGCATCCGCACCAGCCCCATGATCTCCGTCCTGGGCAAGTCCTTCGCCAACATCGAGGGGTCCATTCGGCACCTGTGCCCGGAGCTCTCCATCATTGACGTCTTTTCCGAGGAACTGGTCGGCATCGTCACCGACCTGGTTAAGGAGTCCCTCTCCCCGCACCAGGCCGTGCGCATCGCGCTGGAAGTTCTGGCGGCCGGTACCGCCGCCCCCCAGCAGCTGCGAGGGCTCACGCGGGACCTGTCCAACCGTGATCTCGGCATGCGCATGTCCTTGAACCGTCTACGGTCGGGGGATCACTCCTCCTTGCGGAGGAGGGCCGTCGACATGTCACTGGCGCTGGCCGCCGCGGCGCTTTGGAACCACTGTGTCAAGGGCCGGTGACGTCACCCCGCACCGAGGTGGGAAGCGCCTGAAGGCCCTCGGTGGTCAGCCGGACCCGACACGCGGAGGCGTGGAAGGCCTCCCCGTTGTTTCCAGAAGCCCGTACGCCCCGGAAAGGCGATCGGCCGGGTGGCGGAACGAGAACGACCTACAGGAAGCGGAAGCCCAGTGGAGGGCGAGCCGGCGATCGGCCGTCTCCTGGGCTCCCGGGAACAGGAATGGACAACCCATGCACGCACCGTTCGGCGTCGCGAAGCCCGGCGCGGGTCAGGACGAGCCCATCGCGGTCGTCGGAGCCGCCTGCCGGTTCCCGGGTGAGGTGGGCTCGCTCGCCTCCTTGTGGCGGCTGCTCATGGCCCGCCGCGACACGAAACGCGAAGTCCCCGCCGACCGCTGGGAGCAGGCGGAACTGGCCGGCCTGCCCGCGCAGGTGGCGGCCCGGCTGCGCTACGGCTGTTTTCTGGACGAGGACGTCTACGCCTACGATCCGGAGTTCTTCGGCATCAACGCGCAGGAAGCGCCCTGGGTCGATCCGGAGCACCGGTTGCTGGCAGAGGTGATCTGGGAGGCCATCGAGCACGCCGGCATCCCGGCCCAGCGACTGTCGGGTACGCCGACGGGCATGTTCTTCGGGCTCTACCAGAAGGACTACATGCTGCGCGTGCAGCGGCCTTTGGAGGAGGTCAACGCCTACGCGATGTACACCGGGTTCGACAGCATCGGTCCCGGCCGTGTGGGCTTCATGCTCAACCTGAAGGGTCCCCAGGTCATCATCGAGACCGCCTGCTCGTCGGGGCTGGTCGCGGTGCACACCGCCTGCCAGAGCCTGCGGACCGGCGAGTCGGACGTCGCCCTGGCCGGAGCCGCCATGCTGACCCTGGGCCCGGAAGGGGTCACCGCTCCCGCGCTGTGGGGTGTGTTCTCCCCCACCGGCCGCTGCCACGCCTTCGACGCCGCCGCCGACGGTTACGTACGCGGTGAGGGCTGCGGGGTGGTGGTCCTCAAACGGCTGGCGGACGCGGTGCGGAACGGGGACCGGGTGCTGGCGGTACTGCGCGGCACGGCGGTCAATCAGAACGGCCGGGGCACACGCTTGAGCGCTCCTTCGGAACCCGCGCAGATCGACCTCTACCGCCTGACCTTGGAGCGCGCCGGCGTCGAGGCCGGCGACATCGGCATGGTGGAGGCGCACGGCCCGGGCACAGCGGTGGGTGACCCCATCGAGTTCGCCGCGGTGGCCGCGGTCTACGGCAAGGGCCGGGACCGGTGCGCGCTGGGTTCGGTGAAGACGAACATCGGCCACACCGAACCGGTGTCGGGTGTGGCGGGTCTGTTGAAGGCCATCGCGTCCCTGCGGCACGGGCTGGTGCCGGCGAGTTTGCACTTTCGCCGCTGGAACCCGCAGATCGATCCCAGCGGGACCCGGTTGTTCGTGCCGACCGACACGACCGAGTGGCCGGTGCGACGCGGTCCCCGGCTGGCTGCGGTGTCCTCCTTCGGGATCAGCGGAACCAACGTCCACGTCGTCCTGGAGCAGCCTCCCTCCCTCTCCCCCGCCCGGCGTGGTGCCCGTCCTCCCGTGGCCGACGGTGCCCGCCGGGCCGGGGAGGGCGGGGCACCGCGCCTGTTTCCGATCTCGGCCGGTACGCCCGCCGCGCTGCGTCAGGCGGCCGGCCGCCTGGCGGGGTGGCTGCGAGGCGCAGGGTCGCGGGTCCCCCTGGAGGACGTGGCGCACACGCTGGCCGTGCGCCGCTCACCGGCCAGGGAGCGGGCCGCCGTCGTCGCCGACGACCGGCGGCAACTGGTGGCGCGGCTTGAGGAACTGGCGGCCGGGGCCTCCTTGCCCACCGGGGTGGCGACCGGCAGGGCGGTGCCGGACACCGGACGGGGCGTGGTGTGGGTCTTCTCGGGGCACGGCTCGCAGTGGGCGGGCATGTGCCGGCAGCTGCTGGACCGCGACAGCGAGTTCACCCGGGTCATCGACATGCTCGAGCCGCTGGTCGCCGAGGAGTCCGGCTTCTCCCTCCGCCAGACCCTGTGCCGGCCGGAGGTGGTGACCGGCTTCGACCGGGTACAGCCGGTGATCTTCGCCATCCAGCTCGGTCTGGCGGCGATGTGGCGCTCTCACGGTGTCGAACCGGCAGCCGTGATCGGACACTCCATGGGAGAGGTGGCGGCCGCGGTGGCCGCGGGAGCGCTGGATGTCCGGGACGGGGTGCGGGTCATCTGCCGGCGGTCGCGCCTGATCCTGCGGACCGCCGGGAAGGGGCTGATGGCCTCGGTGGCCCTGGCGCGCCCCGAGGTCGAGCGGCTGCTGGCGGAACAGGACGTGCGGGGGGTGACCGTCGCGGTCGTGGCATCCCCGGAGAACACCGTCGTCGGCGGGGACGCCGACCGCATCCGCCGTCTCGCCCAGGAGTGGGACGCGCGCGGCGTGGGGATCCGCGTGATCGACGTGGACGTGGCCTCGCACACCGCCCACATGGACCCCATCCTCGCCGACCTGGCCGACGCGCTCGCCGGCGTACGGGGCAGGGCGCCGGTGACGGCCTTCTACAGCACCGTCACCGACGACCCGCGCGAGCACGTCGCCTTCGACGCGGCCTACTGGTCGGACAATTTGCGCCGGGTGGTGCGCTTCGCCGACGCGGTACGGGCCGCGGCCGACGACGGCCACCGGTTGTTCGTGGAGATCGGCCCCCACCCCGTTCTGGTGCAGCCGGTGCAGGCCACCCTCGCCGCGCACGGCCACACCGGCACCGCGGTCGTCCCCTCCCTGCTGCGCGACACCGATGACATGCTGGCCTTCCACACCCACGTGGCGGCGCTGCACTGCGCCGGCCACCCTCTGGACTGGGCCGCCCGCTACGGCGACGGCTCCCTGGCCGACGTCCCGCCCACCACCTGGGAGCGCACGCGGCACATCGTCGATCCCTCTCCGCTGCGGCGGTCGGCCGTCTCGCACCCGCTCACCGGCCCGCACACCGCGGACCCCGACGGTGAGGGCCGCCACCTGTGGCAGACCCGCATCACCCCCGCGACGCTGCCCTGGCTGGACGCGCACCGCGTCGACGACGTCGTCGTGGTGCCCGGCGCCGCTTTGTGCGAGATGGCCGTCGCCGCAGCCGCCGACCTGTACGCGGCCGGTCCGGAGCGGTTGCGCATCACCGGCATCACTCTGGAACGACTGCTGCTGCCGGCTTCCGAGGGCACGCCCGTCACCGCCAGCGCCGAGGCGTCCGGCCCCGACAGCGCGCGCTGGCGGGTGGTCAGTACGGCTTCCGACGGCACTCGCGTTCAGCACGCACAGGCGCGCCTGCACGTGACTCCCGATGCGGAAGCCGTTCCGGCGGGCTGCGACCCGCGGCAATTGCTGGCGGAGTTCCCGCATGCCGTGGACGCGTCGGACGTCTACCGGCAGATGCGCGAGGAGCGCGGCGTATACCACGGGACGCCGTTCCTCGGCCTCCAGGCCCTGTACACGGACAGGGCGTCGGAGGGGCCCGCGGCGCACGGCGGAGGCGACCGCCTTCTGGCGCGTGTGTGGGTGCCGGACGAGGGCCGGGCCGGCGCGCAGGCGCTCCACTGTCATCCCGTCGCGCTGGACACCTGCCTGCAGGTGGTCGCGGGTGCCGTGCTGCGCACCGGCCGTGTGCCCGCCGGAGGCATCCTGCCGCGCCGCATCGAGGCGCTGCGGTTGTACCGGAAGGTCCCGCTCAGCGGGTACTGTCTGGTCACCCTCGGGCAGATGGACGACGGCCGGTACACGGCGGACTTCCGGCTGTGGGACGACGAAGGCTCCGTCGTGGCGGACGCCACCGGCGTGGAGTTCCGCCATGTGCCGGCGGAGAGTCCGCAGGAGCGGTTCGCCCGCCGTCTGTTGCGGGCGTTGTGGGAGCCCGGCGAGCGCGGTGCGCCGAAGCCGGCGACCGGCCCCTGGACGCTGCTGGTGGAACCCGGGCGCGAGCCGTACGCGACCGCGCTCGCCGGAGCCCTCGCCGAACGCGGCGCCGCGGTGGACGTGCTGACGCTGCCCGCGGCCGGACGGCCGAAGGACGGCCCGGCCGCGGTGGAGGCGACCGGGCCCGACGCGCGGGTGCCCCAGGCCGTGGTGTACCTGCCGGCGCCCGGTACGCAGAGCGGCGACGCGGTCCCCGACCGCCGGGCGCGGGAGCAGGTCGCCCGCTTGGTGGAGGTGTCCCGCGAACTGGTGCGGGCCGCGCAGGGCAAAGCGGCGCCACGTCTGTGGACCGTGACCGAAACCGCCCAGCAGGTCGCACCGGGAGACCGGCCGGACCTGGCGCAGGCGGGTCTGCGCGGGCTGGTGCGGGTCTTGAGCTACGAGTGTCCCGAACTGCGCCCGAGCGTCCTGGACGTCGACTCGCGGACGCCGGTGCGGGACGTGGCCGCCGAGCTGCTGTCCTGCCCCGACGAGCAGGACGAGATCGCCTACCGGCACGGGACGCGTCACCTGGCCCGGCTGCGCAACGCCCCCCTGGAGGAGTGCGAGCGCCGCCAGGCCACCGTCGACCGCGGACGCGACCGGGTGGCGCTGCACCTCGCCCGCCCCGGAGACCTGGACTCCTTGGAGTCCGTCGCCCAGCCGCGTCGCCGCCCCGGGCCGGGCGAGGTCGAGGTGCGGGTCGACGCCACCAGCGTCAACTTCATCAACGTGCTGCAGGCCATGGGTGTCTACCAGCGCTTCCGCACGGACGGAGAGCAGTCGGACGTCTGCGCCTTCGACGGCGCGGGCGTCGTCACCGCCGTCGGCGAGGGCGTCCGGGACGTGCGGGAGGGAGACCGCGTGGCCGCGATGTTCGTGGACGGGACGCGGTCCGCCGTCATGGCCTCCTTCGCGACCGTCCGGGCCGACTGCCTCCTGCCGGTGCCCGAGGGGACGAAGCTGCGGAACGCCGCCGGCCTGCCGTGCGCCTACCTCACGGCCTGGTACGCCCTGGGCCACCTGGCCCGGCTCCGACCGGGCGAGAAGGTGCTCATCCACTCGGCGAGCGGCGGCACCGGCCTGGCCGCGCTGAACTTCGCGCGGGCCCGCGGCGCCGAGGTCCTGGCCACCGCGGGCAGCGAGGCCAAGCGGTCCTATCTGCGCGATCTCGGTGTCCGTCACGTCATGGACTCGCGCACCCTCGACTTCGCCGATCAGGTCCGCGATCTCACCGGGGGCCGCGGCGTCGACGTGGTGCTCAACTCCCTCACCGGTCCCGCGCAGGCAGCCGGCCTCGACCTGCTGGCACACCGGGGCCGGTTCGTCGAGCTGGGCAAGCGGGACATCTACGCCAACGCCCGTGTAGGTCTGCTGCCTTTCCGCCGCAACGTCACCTTCGCCGGCGTCGACGTGCTGATGATGATGCAGCAGGACCCGGAATTGCTGGCCGAGGGCTACCGCGAACTGACCGGCATGCTCGCCGACGGCACGCTGCCGCTGCTGCCCGTCACCGACCTTCCTGTCACCGAGGCGTCGTCGGCCTTCCACACCATGGCCTCCGCCCGGCACACCGGCAAACTGGTCCTGACCTGGCCCACCGAGGGCACCGACACCCTGCCCGTCCGCCCCGAGGACGCCCCCGTCGTCCGACCCGATGGAAGCTACCTGGTCACAGGCGGGCTCGGCGGGCTGGGACTCCTCGTGGCCCGGTGGCTGGCCGAACGGGGCGCCAAGGCCGTGGTGCTCACCTCCCGCGGCGCGCCCACCGCGGCCGTGCAAAGCACCCTCGACGCCCTCACCGCCACGTTCAACACCCGCGTGGAGATCGTCAACGGGGACCTCGCCGAACCGGGCGTCGCCGAGACCCTCGTGCGTACCGCCCTGGACACCGGCGCCCCGCTGCGCGGCGTCGTCCACGCCGCGGCCGTCGTCGAGGACGCCACCATCGCCAACCTCTCCACCAGCCTCCTGGAGAAGGTGTGGCGCCCCAAGGCGACGGGAGCCTGGCTGCTCCACCACGCCGTGCGCGGGCAGTCCTTGGACTGGTGGGTCACCTTCTCCTCCGCCGCCTCCCTGCTGGGCAACCCCGGGCAAGGCGCCTACGCGGCCGCCAACGCCTGGCTGGACGAGTTCACCTCCTGGCAGAGGGCCCAGGGGCTGCCCGCCACGAGCGTCAACTGGGGCCCGTGGGCAAAAGTCGGCCGCGGGGCGGGCATGGAGGAACGCGGCTACAGCATGATCGACCCCGTCGAGGGCATCACCGCCCTGGAGCGCCTCCTCTCCCACGACCGGGACCGCACGGCCTACACCCCCGCAGACCTGCCGCGGTGGCTCGACTCCTACCCGGCCACCGCCCGTACCGCCTTCTTCGCCGACCTGGCCACCCCGGCAGCGGGCGCGGACGCCACCGGCTCGCACAGCGCCCTGTTCGAGGCCCTGCGGCAGGCCGACGGCCCGCAGCAGCACCAGCTGCTGGAATCCCGCGTCATCGAGCACATCGCCGCCGTACTGCGCGTGGGAACCGACCGGTTCGACGCCGACACCTCCCTGGTCAGCCTCGGCCTGGACTCCCTCATGGCCATCGCCCTGCGCAGCCGCCTCCAGGGCGAGCTGTCCCTGGACTTTCCCACCACGGTGATGTGGACCCACCCGACCGCATCCGCCCTCACCCGCTACCTCCTGGCCCGCCTGCTGCCCGAACAGTCCCAGGCCGACACCCACCGCGAAACGGACCCCGCCCCCTCCCCCTCGGCCGTCCCGAACTGACGGCCACCGTCACCCGTACGACTCCAACCGCTAGGTGACCAGCCATGCCACCACCTGCCCGCACCCCCGCCCGCAAGCCCGGCACCTGGGACGTGATCGTCGCCGGTGCCGGCCCGGCCGGCGCCACCGCCGCCCGGGTCACCGCCGAGAACGGCTGCACGACCCTGCTGCTGGAGCGCGCCACCATCCCCCGCTACAAGACCTGCGGCGGGGGACTCATCGGAGCCTCCCTCGCCGCACTGCCCCCCGACCTCCCCCTGAACGTCCTCGACACCGCCAAGTCGTTCACCTTCACCCTCCACGGCCACAGGGAACGCACCCGCACCTGCGCCTCCCCCACCTGCGCCATGGTCTTCCGCAGCGAACTCGACGCGGCACTGACCGAGGCCGCCGCCGCCGCAGGTGCCGAGGTACGAGACGGCACCGCACTGATCGCCCTGGCCCAGCAGGACGGCACCGTCACCGTGGAGACCAACCGCGGCGACACCTTCCACGCCCGGGCCGTCGTCGGTGCCGACGGCAGCGCCAGCAGGGTCGCCCGGTACGTGGGGGTGCGGTGCGCGCAGGTCGACCTCGCCCTGGAAGTCGAGGCGCCGGTCGACGAACGGACGGCCGACCGGTGGCGGGGCCGTGTCCTGTTCGAGTGGGGGCCCCTGCCGGGTTCCTTCGGCTGGATCTTCCCCAAAGGGGACATCTGCACCGCCGGGGTGGTGGCCGCCCGCGGCAACCCCACCGCCCTGCGCGCCTACAAGGACGACTTCCTCCGACGCCACGGTCTGCTCACCCCCCGCCCCCTCCACGACACCGGCCACCTGACCCGGTGCCGCCACCCCGACTCCCCCCTCGCACGCGGCCGCGTCCTGGTCGCCGGCGACGCCGCCGCGCTCCTCGACCACTGGTCCCGGGAAGGCATCTCCTACGCCCTGCGCTCGGGAGACCTCGCCGGCCACGCCGCCGTCCGCCTCGCCACCGCGACCGGCCCGGAGCAGACCGCCACCGCCACCGCCCACTACGCCCGGCAGATCGAGGCGACCCTCGGCGTCGAGATGCGCGCCAGCGACTCCCTGATGCGGATGTTCACCCGAAACCCCGGCCTGGTCCACACGGCCCTGACCCGCCTGCCCACGGCCTGGCACCGACTCGACGCCTACATCGCCGGCCACACCAGCGTCGCCGGAATCATGAACACACCCCTCGCCCGCACCGCCCTCGCCCTGGGCACCCGCCTGCCACCCGCACCCCCCAACGCCCCGCCTCCGCGCAAGCCGCCCCGGGCCTGACGGACACCCGGCCACCGGGCGCCGCCGCGCGCTCGGCCCGACCACCCACCGGCCCCGAACCGGTCACCGGCGGCGCACCACTCCCCCACCGCCCGGTCAACCAACAGGGCAGTGCCCTCGGTATCTACCGAATGTGCGCCTTGACCCAAGGCATCATCGCGCCGCCGAAGCCGGCAGGACGGTACGGGCGTGGAGTAGGCGTGACCGCGCTGTCGTCCTGTCATTGTCCCGGTCAGCCCCGTCAGCGCAGCGCAGGATCCCGGGAGGCATGGTCCGGGGCCCTGCGCTGTCATCGGGGGCGGTTGGACAGTTCCGTGCCGAAGAGCTTGATCACCGAGGTGGCCAGCGTGAGGACGTACACCCCGTTGATCCGCGAATACCGAGCCGGGAGACGCGGTGTGCGCTGGAGGCGGGCTCGGGCGCAGTGCGGTCCCGGTGGTCGCGTCTGGCAACCTCTGTGAGCCGGCGTGTGCCGTCGCTTTGCTTGTCACTCCCAGCTGGTGAGCTTTGCGCGCCAACTGGAGTTGAGGTGGGCGATCTTGATGTTTCCTTCCGGGGTCAGCAGGTGTGGTTGGTGCGCTCCCATGTCGGCCAGCAGGTCGGAGGCGAGTGCGTAGGCCGCGACGGCGGCTTCTCGTTTGTCGGTGGTGAGCGCGGGGAGGTCTGCCGTGGTCTGTGCCGGGGTTGCGGGCAGTGCTCCCACGGGGCCTCGTTGGAAGGTGTCCTCCGACACGGCGAGACGTAGTGGTTGGTCGTTGCTGTCGAAGCGGTGGAGTGCGGCGGAGAGGATGATGTCGCCCGTCGCGCCGGTCTCGCCCGCCCAGGCCGCGGCCGCTTGGACCTGAGTCAGCAGGTCGAGTTCGAGACCCTGCTGGTACAGCAGCTGGGGGCCGTCAGGTGCATGTCGGTCGCTGCTCACGTGGAGTGGCAGGGCTCCGTGGAAGGAGCCGTCCTGGTGGAGCTGGCCGGTGGGGTTGCCTTCGAAGCGGAGCTGGCGGCGGCCGACCAGGATGGGGTAATCGGGCTGCATGTCGGCGGTCGCCCCCACGCTGGCGAGCTTGTAGAAGCGCTCGAAGGCCGCTTGACGTTCTCGCCGTGCGGTCAGGGGGTAGTCGCCGCGGACGGCAGGAACGGCAGCCAGGGCGAGCCACACCGGATAGTGGGGCGCCAGCGTGCCGCCGTCGGGGCCTTCGGCGGCCAGGTAGCTGTTCAGGTAGCCGAAGCCCGCGTCGGCGACCTGGTGGAGACGGTCGATGTCGTCGGATATGGCGTGGAAGCGATCACGGTAGCGCTGCGCGATCTCGGATTCGGCCAGTGTGCGGGTCGTCGTGCCGTTTCGGACGTGGACGCGGAAGTGGTAGTCGTTGCCGGGGGCCGCAGCCGCGTGCGGGGCCTGCGTGCTGGGCGGCACGGTGATCAGCCAGTAGACGCGGCCTTCCCTCTCGGAGGAGTCCAGGCGGCGCACGCCCACGTTGGGGACGACGGGCTGGATCCAGTTCGCCAACACCGAGCGGATCCACTCCTCGCCGCGGCCCTTGACCGGTTCGACGGGGGCCCGCTCATGTGCGTGGTCCTGCTTGCCGTCGTCGACACCGATGGCGACCAGGCCGCCGACGGTGTTGGCCATGGCGCTG
Source organism: Streptomyces sp. NPDC045287 (assembly GCF_056432325.1). Taxonomy (NCBI): domain Bacteria; kingdom Bacillati; phylum Actinomycetota; class Actinomycetes; order Kitasatosporales; family Streptomycetaceae; genus Streptomyces; species Streptomyces sp. NPDC045287. The sequence goes on along the minus strand of NZ_JBWKJG010000037.1, from coordinate 1,915 downwards.
ACGTCCTTCGCGAGTTCCTTCCTGCCCGCGTCAGTGCCCGCGTAGAAGTCCTTCTTCCAGTCGAGGTCGACTCCCTCGGGGATCTGGTTGTCGACCGCGCGCTGCAGGTCGTCCTCGGTGAGGTCATCGGGGTGTCGTCCCAGGGCGGCGATGAGCCGTGCGGGCAGAGCCATCCGTACTCCAGTGTGTTCACCACGTGCGTGGCTGACACTCGTCAGCGATGACACGCTAAAGGGACGTCCAGGGGCACCACCAGGAATGTTGCCGATCACGTCCAGCAGCGGCTGGCGGTGGTCGCGGCCGAAGCGCCAGGAGGCAGGCCCGGCCGGGCCGTGCTCGCGCAGTTCCTCCAGTGTGGTCGCCACGATCGGAACGCAGAAGTCGTAGGAGTGGTAGCCGCCCTCCGGATGTCACCGCCCCTGGGTGCAGGGTACACCCTGCTAGCTGAAAAGTGGCAGGTCAGAGCCGCTTGGACCTCCTCAGGCCCTCCGTAGTGGCCGCCATGGGACAGTTGCTGACCAAAACCGTGCCCGCGTGAGCGCCGCGGTCACCGTCGCGCTGCTGACCGTCGAGCACGCCGCTGAAGCCCCGGCGATCTACCAGGCTGGCACCGACGAGGGCAACGCCCTCGAGGTCATCGCCCACCTGGGAACAACTTCGACACGACGAAGCTGCCCGAGCACCGCTTCGCCGCCCTCGACGAGACCGGGCGGGTCTTCGGCTGGGTCGCCGCCACGAAGGTCTCCGACCGGGACGCGTACGCGGGCGTCGTCGAGCACTCCGTCTACGTCCACCCCGACGCCCGTGCCGCGGGGTCGACTCCATGGGGCGGCAGGAATCTGGACCATCCAGTCCGCCATCTTCCCCGAGAGGGCCGCGAGTCTAGCCATGCACGAGCGGGCGGACTTTCGGGTGCTCGGGGTACCCGAGCGTATCGGCTGTCACTACGGCGCGCCGCCGCCACGGTGCCGCGTACCGGCGCGGCGATGCCGAGCACCTCGGCGTGGACATATCCGGGGCAGTACGCGTATCCCCGCCGACGGATCTCGGCCAGGAGGGCGCGCAGCCGTGCGGGCGTGGCCGGGGTCGCCGGGGTGTAGGCGGTCAGCGGGCCGGCCAGGACCCGTTCCTTCAGGTCGGTGGACCGTGAACCAGCAGGACCAGGCCGCTGGAGGAGGCGTGCGGGGGCAGCCGCCTGGCGATCCGGGTGTAGTTGATGACGGCCGCGGGGACCGAGAGGCGTTCGAGGAACAGCACGTCGTCACCGTCGAGGACACCCAACTGGACGTGGCGGCCCACGACGTCGTGCACGTCCTCCATGGACGGCATGGCGGCGTCGCGCAGCGACAGCGTCGGCGAGGCCCGGGTCACCAGTTCCCACAGCCGGACGCCGATCCTCACGCTGCGGTCGGCGCCCCGGCCGAGGAAGCCGTGCGCGACGAGTTCACCCACGAGCCGGGACGCGGTCGCCACGTGCAGCCCGGAGCGGCGCGCGATCTCGGAGACGGTCAGCACGGGATCGTCCTGACTGAACGCCTCCAGGATACGAGCGGCCCGGGACAGGACGGACTCGCGATGCGGTGTCTTCATACCCGTACGCTCCCGTGATCCGGCGTGCTGCGCCGTCGCTTCCGATGACCGGTGTTCTGAGACCGGGGTACGGGCCGGTTCGGCTCGAAGAAGCGCCTGGCGAGGCCGGCCAGGTGGCCGTCGCTGACGGTCGGGGCGGGCTGTTCGGGGTGTGGGGCCCGTGCGCCGCTGGTGAACAGCGCTGCCGCCGGTCAGGTGGTGCGCACCGAAGGGCAGGCGCGCTGGTGGCCGATGGCGTCGTTGACGCGGTGGCTGATCTCCCGGAGCTGCTTGGCCTGTGCCTTGGTCAGGGGGTCGATGACCAGGCGTCGTACTTCGGCGACGT
>NZ_JBWKJG010000036.1:0-25924 GCF_056432325.1 Streptomyces sp. NPDC045287 | reverse complement strand
TGCACAACCTCGCCCTCGCCGGATAGGCCAGTGGGCCGCACGGCAGCCAACCATGCCCGAGGCGACCCGCAGATCATTTACGGGACAACCCTTAGTACTCCAGCCGTAGTTCGTGATCTCGATGGTGAGGGGCGCCGAGGAGACAGGTGGCCAGCGTCGATCGTCTGGACCAGATCGGCCACGCCATCGGGGGCGTCCGTTCCTTCTTGGCCTACGCGAGTCCGCCGAGACGGAGGGCGTCCCTTATCTCGCTGAGCTTCGCGGTCGTCGCCGGGGTCCCCTCCTTCTCCTGTTCACCGAGTCGGAGGGCGTTCTCAACCTCGCTGAGCTTCGCGGAGGACAGGGTGCCCGCCCGCTCGATCAGGTCGTCCCGGGAAACGGTGGTCAGCCACGTGCAAGGGGTAAAGCCCGGACGCGGGAACGCGAACCGCAGCACGCCTTCAAAGGGCAGTCCTTCCACGGCGCCTACTGCCACTTCGACGCCTAGACCGGTGATGTCGATACCAGCCGGAGCGACGACCTGCATCACCCGGATCCCGGACGCGTCGTCCCCCGACAGCAGCACGACCGGCCGCCGCTCGTCGAACTCCACCCACCAGACTTCGCCACGTTGCACATGTCCTCCTGACGCAGGACGGCGGGCGGACGCTGCGCGGCCCCGACGCGCCGTGGAGACGGGTGCGGCCACCCGTTGATCCTCGGTGTGTGAAGACAAACGATCATGCGGTGGCCGCAGGTCACAGCGTAGACCCTGCCCGCTGGCAGGAGGCGTTCGAGGGCCTGATGAGCCGGATAGCGGGACGGTTCGCACGGGTCGAACCTCGCTTCCGGGTCCGGAAGTTGGTGTTCGGACTGCTGTCGGACCTGTCGCGCAAGAACTGCTGGACCATCGCCGGATGGGCCGGGAGAGGACCCCGAACGGCATGCAGCACCTGCTCGGCCGGGCCAAGTGGGACGCCGACCAGGTACGCGACGACCTGCGCGAGTACGTGGTGGAGCACCTGCGCGACGACCAAGCGGTGTTGGTGGTCGACGAGACCGGGGATGTGAAGAAGGGCACCGGCACGGTCGGCGTCCAGCGCCAGTACATCGGCACCGCGGGTAGGATCGAGAACGCTCAGGTCGCCGTCTACCTGGTCTACGCTGGCCGGCGCGGGCACGCGGCGGTGGACCGGGAACTGTACGTCCCGCGCTCATGACCTCCGACCCCGACCGCTGCCGCGCCGCCGGGTTTGGCGGGGAGACTTCCTTCGCCACCAAACTGGAGCTGGCTGCCCGCATGGTCGCCCGGTTCCTGGACGCCGGCCGGCTATCAGGTCGCATGGGTCGCGGGTGACGAGGTCTACGGCGGCAACCCCAGGCTGCGAACCGCACCGGAGGAACGCGGCACCGGCTACGTCCTCGCGGTGGCCTGCTCGAGAAGCCGCTCGGGCGATCGCCGAGCTGCTGCACTGAGTACTGCCTCGTCGTGAAAAGTGGCACAGCACGTGGCCACGCTGCCGTCTAATGAGGCGATGGACAACCGAAACACGGCGGCTCCCGGCGCACAGGTACTACAGCTCATCGTCGACACACCTACAGGCGTGTGCGTCCGAACGGTGCCTGCGGCACTTCCACTTCCCGAAGGCGTTGACCAAGGCACGGGCGCCGAGCTCGCGGCCCATCAGGCGGCCGCCATGTGGGGTCTGCCTGACTTCGTCTTCCGCTCCGCGATCCGGAAGGTCTCCTCAGGCCAGCGCGAGATCGGGGACCGGATACTCCTGGCCGGTGGTCGGGGCGCGAGTGTGCAGATCAAGAGCCGCGAAGGCGAGTACAAGGACGAGGCCGGTGAGCGTTCGTGGCTCCAGAGTCGAGGGAGCAAGGCCGCACGGCAGGCCAAAGGGACGGTACGGAGCCTGCGTACGATGCCGACCGAGCTGAAGAACGGCCGCGGACGCACGATCACGGTACGGGGCGAGGACTACGAGTGGATAGCCGTCGTCGTTCTCGACCACGATCGCGTGCCAGCGGACACGATCATCGACTGTCCAGTGGGAGACATGCCGAGCATCGCCCTGGCACGGCGGGACTGGGACTTCCTGTTCAACCAACTGCGCTCGACCACAGCAGTACTCGACTACCTCTTCCGAGCGGCCGAACGGCCACCCGTGCCCCTGGGGGACGAACCCGTCCGCTACTACGAACTCGCCGCACACGATTTCGAAGCCGAGCCCGGGGAGCTCACCGACGCAGTCAACGAGCTCGGCGGTAAGCGAGTCTCCCTCCCGCGCCTGCCTCAGACACCCGTGGCATCCTCCGCCGATCGGGCCCACCTCGTCACCCGCGTGATCTTCGAAGACATCGCCACAAGCGGGATGCACGATGGCATGACGGAGGCGAACCGCCTCACCCTCATGTCCGAACTCGATGCTCTCCTGCCCGTCAGCGAGCGGGCCAACTGGGGACGGCTCCTGCTGGAAATGCTCGATGCGGTACGCAGAGCGCCCCTTGGCCAGTGCGCGTGGCGCTGGCGCCGCGTGGTCAACGGCAGAGGATCTCGCCAGCTGATTCTGGGGACTGCGACCCGGCACGATCCCTCGGTGAAAGCAACCTTCATGTCCTACGTCATGCTCCGACACCACGAACTTGGCCAGCACACAGGGCTCGCGGACGAGACCCTCACGCTCGCCGTGCTCCTGACGCCACCCAAAGACCGAACACGACCGTGGGACACCAGCGTGATGCGCACCTTGGGCGACAACCAGTTGAGTCCCGGAGACATCGACCGATGCAGGCGCTTCCTGGCTTCCTAATGCTGTTGTCAATGTGTCTTGGAGGGATCGTTGTTCGCTCCAGGGCTTGGCCTGGATCTCCTGCTGGAGCGGCAACCTGGAGGCCGCCGCTCCAGCCCTCACTCGCCGATGGCCGCCTTATAGCCCGCGGCATCGAGAAGCCTGTCGAGCTCTTGCACGTTCGACGGATTCAGCTTGAAGATCCACGCGCCGTACGGGTCTGCGTTCAGCAATTCAGGGCTGCCGGTAAGGTCCTCATTCACGGCGAGCACCTCTCCCCCGACGGGGGCGTAGATGTCGCTGGCGGCCTTGACGGACTCCACGACCCCGGCTTGGTCGCCGGCCGCGAAGACCTTCCCGACTTCGGTCAGCTCGACGAAGACGATGTCGCCAAGCGCCTCCTGCGCGTGGTCGCTGATGCCGACGGACACGGTGCCGTCGCTCTCAAGGCGTACCCACTCGTGGCTCTCAGCGAAGCGCAGATCGGCAGGGATATCGGACACGAGCGTTCTCCAATCAAGGCGATGGCCACATGGCCACTGCCATCTTGCAGGACAGAGAACAACCCGTTGATCGCTTTCGGACGAAGTCGCAGGCCCAAGTCAAGCGGTTGCAGTAACGGGCGGTATGACCTGGTAGGGCCGCCGGTCACGGATCAGCGCCCAAAGGACGTTGACACGTCGGCGGGCCAGTGCGAGCACAGCCTGGACGTGCTTCTCCCCCTCGGCTCGTTTGCGGTCGTAGAACCTCCGCGAGTTGGGGTCGTAGCGGACGCTGACCAGGGCGGAGGTGTAGAGGACCCGCTGGAGCCTTCGGTGATAGACGCGCGGCCGGTGGAGGTTGCCGCTGACCTTGCCCGAGTCGCGAGGCGCCGGGGCGACACCGGCGAAGGCCGCCAGGGCGTCCGGGGAGTCGAACTCGTCCAGGCTGCCGCCGACGGCGGCGAGGAACTCGGCTCCGAGGGTGATGCCGATGCCCGGGATGCTCAGGACGATGCTGGCGAGTTCGTGCTCGCGAAACCGGCCCTCGATGAGCTCGTCCAGCTCAGCGATGTGCTCGTTGAGGGCCATCACCTCCTCGGCCAGGGTGTGGACCAGCTTGGCGATGGTCTTCTCTCCGGGGACGGCGGTGTGCTGGCGTTCGGCGGCCTCGACGGCCGCTTCGGCCAAGGCTCTGGCGTTGCGGACCTTGCGGTTGGCCAGCCACTTCGTCAGCCGAGTGGCCCCGGCGCGGCGGATCGCGGCTGGGGTCTGGTAGCCCGTCAGCAGCCTGAGCGGGCCGGTGTTGGTCATGTCCAGGGCCTCTCCAGGGCCGGGAACATGGACAGCAGGGTGCCGCGCAGGCGGTTGACCACGCGGGTGCGGTCCTCGACCAAGTCGGCCCGGCGGCCGGTCAGCAGCTTCAGCTCGACGGCGGCTTCGTCGCCGGGGCGGATGGGCCGCAAGTCCCGGCGCATCCTCGCCTGGTCGGCGATCACGTAAGCATCGCGGGCGTCGGTCTTGCCCTCGCCGCGGTAGCCGTCGGAGGCCCGGTTGACCAGCCGGCCGGGCATGTAAAGGACCTCTTGGCCGTGACTGACCAGCAGAGCCAGCAGCAACGCGGGCTCGCCGCCGGTCATATCAACCGCCCAGGTGACCTCACGGCCGTCGGCCAGATCCAGGACATCCCCGATCAGCTCCAGCAGCTCGGGCTCGTCGTTGGCAACCCGTCGCGACAGCAGCGTCCTGCCGTCCGCGTCCAGGGCGAGGCCGTGATGGTGCCCCTTGCCACTGTCGATCCCCGCCCATATCCGGCTCATCGCGCTCCTGACGTGCGTGTTCGTTCTGTACGTGCCACGGACGACCTCGCCGGCATTGCTCTACACAGCGACTTGTTCGCACTTCCTAATCGGCGGCCGAGTCGTCGTGGGGCGCCGGGCGGCGAAGCCAGGGAAACCACGAGACGGCAGCCGCCTGATAGCCACACCCAGCACCCCTGGGCGACCCAACCCTACGAATGGCTCGATCAACCCGATCAAGAAGGTAGAGCCGTCTGAGCTCTACCAGCCGGGACCCTGCGCCGGTCACCGGGATTGGGGTCTGCGGCGTTCGACAAGGGCCACGTCCCGCCAGCGGTCCCGGCGGCGACCGATGCGCTCGCGGGCGCCGATCACCCGGAACCCTGCGCGCTCGTGTAGCGCGAAAAGACGCTGCAGGCTCCGCCCGCAGCGGGCGACGGTCCGGCCGCGTCCCTGCGGAGAGGGGTGCGGCCGGCAGTCTCTCAGCTCTGGTTACCCAGCGGCATACCCCGCGCCTCTCGGTGGATGCGGGCTGCGGCAGCCTGGGCCGTACGGGCCCGGTCGGCGGCCTCGCCACCCATGTGGGCGGGGACGGGTACCGGGTCGCCGCGCCAGTCCAGAAGGAAGCTCGCCTTGTGTGGCAGGGGACGCTCCTGTGCCGCGTCATAGCAGTCCTGCCAGGAAAACGAGTGACCGGTCGGCGGGCAGCAGAAATCCGCGTGGACGGCAGCCAGAAGATGGTGAGTGGTTTCGGGGTCCGGACCTCCGAGTGCGGTCTCGTACGGGTCGGGAAGCACGCGGGCGATGAAGCTTGCCGCGGTGACGCGAGAGCGACGCATGAACCCTCAATCCTTGTTCGGCCCCGCGCCTTGACCACAGTTTACGACGCTGCGCCGACAACGCTTTCCCTCATGGCCTCCGCAAGTCGTGAGCAGGGCCTGAAAGGCCATGCGAGACGTCAGCCGACGCGGCTGTAGCGTTCGACAAGGATCACGTCCTGCCACACGCCGTAGTGACAGCCGATACGCTCGGGTACCCCGAGCACCCGAAAGTCCGCCCGCTCGTGCATGGCTAGACTCGCGGCCTTCTCGGGGAAGATGGCGGACTGGATGGTCCAGATTCCTGCCGCCCCATGGAGTCGACCCCGCGGCACGGGCGTCGGGGTGGACGTAGACGAAGTGCTCGACGACGCCCGCGTACGCGTCCCGGTCGGAGACCTTCGTGGCGGCGACCCAGCCGAAGACCCGCCCGGTCTCGTCGAGGGCGGCGAAGCGGTGCTCGGGCAGCTTCGTCGTGTCGAAGTTGTTCCCAGGTGGGCGATGACCTCGAGGGCGTTGCCCTCGTCGGTGCCAGCCTGGTAGATCGCCGGGGCCTCAGCGGCGTGCTCGACGGTCAGCAGCGCGACGGTGACCGCAGCGCTCACGCGGGCACGGTTTTGGTCAGCAACTGTCCCATGGCGGCCACTACGGAGGGCCTGAGGAGGTCCAAGCGGCTCTGACCTGCCACTTTTCAGCTAGCAGGGTGTACCCTGCACCCAGAACCGGTGGTAGCCCAGCGCCTCGACCTCCCGCGCGAGCTCCACCGTGTCCCGCAGCGCCCCGGCGGCGTCACCGCCCTCGCGGACGCGGGAGCGGTCCAGGACGGAGAGGCGGAACGGCAGCGGGGCGGCGGTTGAAGGACTCACGTCAGGTTCAACGCCTCCCGCCCGGAGGGATTCCCTACGCTGACGACGTGACGAGCGACAGCAGACCCCTGGCCGTGTTCGACCTGGACAACACCCTCTCCGACGCGCGGCACCGGCTGCACTTCCTGGAGCGCACGCCGCGCGACTGGGACGCCTTCTTCGGCGCCGCCCCGCAGGACCCGCCGCTTCCGCCCGGTGTCGCCCTGTGCCTGGAGGCGGCGCGGCAGTGCGAGATCCGCTACCTGACCGGACGCCCCGAGCGCTGCCGGCAGGACAGCCTCGACTGGCTCGCGGCGCACGGCCTGCCCCGGGGCCGCCTCCACATGCGCCGCGACGACGACCGGCGCCCCGCCCGGCTGACCAAACTGGAGGTGCTGCGCCGGCTCGGCCGGAACCGGGAGGTCCGCATGCTCGTCGACGACGACGAGCTCGTGTGCGAGGACGCCGCGAGGGCGGGGTTCCACGTGGTGCGCGCCGACTGGGCGCTCGGTTCCCGGGCGCTGCGCCGGGCGCAGGAGAAGGAGGGCCGTACCTGACGGGCCCGCCCCACGCGGGGACGGCCCGTCCCGAGCGGCCCGCCCCGCCCCCGCACGGGTCTGCCCCCGCACGGGTCCGCCCCCGTGCGGGCACGGCCGTGCCCGGCCGGGCCGCCCGCGCGGGGCGGGGGCCGGTGCCCGCGCGGCCGGGGCCCGGCTCAGGACTCGCCGGCGTCCGGGCCGTCGAGCCGGAAGCCCACCTTCAGCCCCACCTGGTAGTGCGCCACCTTGCCCTCCTCCAGGTGCCCCCGGACCTGCGTCACCTCGAACCAGTCCAGGTTGTGCAGCGTCTGCGCGGCCCGCGCGATCCCGTTGCGGATCGCCTCGTCCACCCCCGTGTGCGAGGTGCCCACGATCTCCGTGACGCGGTACGTGTGGTGTGACATGGCGGCCTCCTCGTCGCCGGTGGTGCGCGCGCGCCCGCTGGCGCGCCCTTTCCACGGTGCCCCAGGCCGCCCGGGACCGCGAGGCGGAGCGCACCGGACTTGACCCGGCCATTGGTACATACCAAAATCCAGCCATCGCCCGTGCGAACGCGTTCGCTCCCCCCACGTCGGGTCCGTCCTCCCTGCACCGGAAGCAAAAGGTGACCTACGTGAAGAAGCGCCTGCTCGCCTGCCCCGTCGCGGTCGTCTCCGCCCTCGCCCTCGCCGGCTGCGGCCTCGTCCCCGGTCAGGGCGGCACCCGTACCGTCACCGTCTGGCTGATGAAGGGCAGCGCCTCCGACGAGTTCCTGAAGCGGTTCACCACCGCGTACGAGCGGGAGAACCCCGATGTCCGGCTGGAGATCGTCCTCCAGGAGTGGACCGGCATCGGCAAGAAGGTCACCGCGGCCCTGGCGAGCGAGGACGCCCCGGACGTCATCGAGGTCGGCAACACCCAGGTCGCCCAGTACGCCGAGACCGAGTTGCTGTACGACCTGACGCTGGAGTCCGTGCGCGACCTCGGCCACGAGGACTGGGTCCCCGGCCTCGCCGAGCCCGGCAGCATCGACGGCAGCCAGTACGGAATCCCCTGGTACGCGGCCAACCGCGTCGTCATCTACCGCAAGGACCTCTTCCGGCGGGCCGGCATCGAGGAGCCGCCCAAGACCCGCGAGCAGTGGCTGGAGGCCACCGAGAAGATCAACCGCACCGGCGCCCAGGGCATCTACCTCGCCGGCCAGGACTGGTACACCCTCTCCGGCTTCGTCTGGGACGAGGGCGGCGAACTCGCCGTGGAGAAGGACGGCCGGTGGGTCGGCGCGCTCGACACCCCCGCCGCCCTCAGGGGCATGGAGTTCTACGAGGAACTCCAGTCCCTCGGCTCCGGCCCGAAGGACTCCGACGAGGAGAACCCGCCGCAGGCCGAGGTGTTCGCCAAGGGCGAGGTCGCCCAGATCATCGCCACGCCGGGCGCCGCGGCCGCCGTCCAGGAGCGCAACCCCGCCCTCGCCTCCCAGCTCGGCTTCTTCCCCATCCCCGGCAAGACCGCCGACAAGCCGGGTGCCGTGTTCACCGGCGGCTCCGACCTCGTCGTCCCCGTGAACGCCGGCGAACGCGCCGCCGCGATCGACGTCGTCACGGCCCTCGCCGGCAAGGAGTGGCAGACCGACCTCGCCCGCACCATGAACCACGTGCCCAACAAGACCTCCCTCGCCTCCGTCGTCGAAGGCGAGGAGGCCACCGCGGCGATGGCCGCCGGGGCCGCGCACGGGCGGGCCACCCCCAACTCCCCGAAGTGGGCCGACGTCGAGGCGGACAACCCCATCAAGCCGTACATGACGGCCGTCCTCCAGGGCGCGGACCCCGCGGCGGCGGCGCGCCGGGCCTCCCAGCGGATCACCGACGCCCTGGCGGGCTGACCCTCGGGCGCGGCGGCCGGCGAACCGGGCATTCAGCCGCCGCACATCCCCGCTCCGCCGGGCGGTCACGTCGAGGCCAGGCGGCGACGGCACAAGTAGGGGTACGGGCCACCGCACCCCCGCGGCCGCCCCCGCCGCCCGGCCCAAGGAGCCACCATGACCACCACGACCCCGGCCCCGGTCACCACCGCCCCGCCCGCCCCGGCGGTGCCCGCGTCCCGCTACCGGGTCTCCCTCGCCCGCGAGCAGGAGGACGTGCGGGCCGCGCAGCGCCTGCGGCACCTCGTCTTCGCCGGCGAACTGGGCGCGCGCCTCGACGGCCCGGAGCCCGGCCTCGACAGCGACGCCTTCGACGCGTACTGCGACCACCTCCTCGTACGGGACGGGGCCACCGGAGAGGTCGTCGGCACCTACCGCCTCCTCCCGCCCGAGCGGGCCCGCGTCGCCGGGCGCCTCTACGCGGACGGCGAGTTCGACCTCACCCGCCTCGCGCCCCTCCGCGACGACCTCGTCGAAGTCGGCCGCTCCTGCGTGCACCCCGCGCACCGCGACGGCGCCGTCATCTCCCTCATCTGGGCCGGCATCGCCCGCTACATGGCCCGCACCGGCCACAACTGGCTCGCCGGCTGCTGCTCCCTGCCGCTCGCCGACGGCGGCACCCTGGCCGCCGCCACCTGGGACGCCGTCAAGGCCAGGCACCTCGCCCCCGAGGAGTACTGGGTCACCCCGCGCCGCCTGTGGTCCCCCGACGGCGCCGCCCGCCCCGCCGCCCGCACCGAACTCCCGCCGCTGCTGCGCGGCTACCTCCGCCTGGGCGCCTGGGTGTGCGGCGCCCCCGCCCACGACCCGGACTTCGGCACCGCCGACCTGTACGTCCTGCTGTCGATGCGCCGCACCAACCCCCGCTACCTGCGCCACTTCCTCTCCCTCGGCGCGGAGTGACGAGCGCCTGGCTGCCGTCCGCGCCCTGCACCCCCGGGCGGTGCGCCACCCCCGCGCACCCGGCGGCGGGACCCCTGCGCGCGGCCCTGCGCCTCGCCGCCGGACCGGCCGCCGTCCTCGCCGGGGTGGTCCTCGCCCCGCTCGCCGCGCCGCTCCCCCCGGCGGCCCGCCACCGGCTGACCCGCCTGTGGTGCCGGACCGTCCTGCGCGCCTTCGGCGTGCGGGTGCGCGTCACCGGCGCCCCGCCGCCGCCCGGGCCGCTCCTCGTCGTCGCCAACCACGTCTCCTGGCTCGACGTCCCCCTCGTCGCGGCCGTCCTGCCCGGCCGGATGGTCGCCAAGCGGGAGGTGCGCCACTGGCCGCTGCTCGGCCCGCTCGCCGCCCTGGGAGGCACCCTCTTCCTCGACCGGGACCGCCTGCGCGCCCTGCCGGGCGCGGTCCGCGCCCTCGCCCGGGCCCTCGCCGCCGGGCGCCGCGTCGTCGTCTTCCCCGAGGGCTCCACGTGGTGCGGCCGGGCCCACGGCAGGTTCCGCCCGGCCGCCTTCCAGGCCGCCCTCGACGCGGGCGTCCCCGTCCAGCCCGTACGGATCGCCTACCGGCCCCTGGGGCCCGCCGCGTTCGTCGGCGACGACCCGCTGGCCGCCTCGCTGTGGCGGGTCGCCACGGCCGGGCGGCTCACCGCCGAGATCCGGATCCTCGCCCCGATCCCGTACGGCGCCCACCCCGACCGCCGCGCCCTCGCCCGCGCCGCACGGGCGGCGGTCGCCGGCCCGGAGGCCACGCCGGCCGCCCGGACGGCCGCGACCGCCGCCCCGCCGGGTCAGACCGCCGCCGCCAGCGACAGCGCGAACCTCCCCTCCCCGTCCGTCCACCACCGCGACAGCTCCAGCCCGGCGGCCGCGAGCTCCGCCGCGACGCCCTCCTGACGGAACTTCGCCGACACCTCCGTCCGCATCTCCTCACCCGCCGCGAACGGCACGGCCAGATCCAGCTCGGGGATCTTCACGGTCAGCGCGCGCCGCGCCCGCAGCCGCATCTCGATCCACTCGTTGTCCCGGTCCCACAGGGCGACGTGGTCGAAGTCGTCCGGATCGACGTCCGCGCCCAGCTCCCGCGCCAGCACCGACAGCACGTTCTTGTTGAACTCCGCCGTCACCCCCGCCGCGTCGTCGTACGCCGCCACCAGCGTCGCCTCGTCCTTCACCAGGTCCGTGCCGAGCAGCAGCGCGTCCCCCGGCTCCAGCAGCGACCGCACCGACCGCAGGAAGACCGCCCGCTGGCGCGGCAGCAGGTTGCCCAGCGTGCCGCCGAGGAACGCCACGAGCCGCGGCCCCGGCGTGCCCGGCAGTGCCAGGCCCCGCGTGAAGTCGGCGACCAGCGCGTGCACCCGCAGCCCGGGCAGCTCCTCGGTCAGCGCCCCGGCCGCGCCGGTCAGCGCCGACTCGCTGACGTCGACCGGTACGTAGTCCACCAGCTCCGGCCGCAGCGCCCGCAGCAGGTGCCGGGTCTTCTCCGACGAGCCCGACCCCAGCTCCACCAGGGTGCGGGCGCCGACCGCCCCGGCTATCTCCGCCGCCCGCGCGACGAGGATCTCCCGCTCGGCGCGGGTCGGGTAGTACTCCGGCAGCCGGGTGATCTCCTCGAACAGCTCGCTGCCCCGCGCGTCGTAGAACCACTTCGGCGGCAGCTCCTTCGGGGTGCGGGTCAGGCCGCTGCGCACGTCGGCGCGGAGATCGGCGCCGGTGGTGCCCTCGGGCAGGGTGCGGGTCAGCAGGAACGGGCTCACGCGGGGGACTCCTCGAGCGGTTCGGCGGACGTACGCCTCGGGTGCGGATCGGGGGAGGGGGCGGGGGGAGGGGCCGGCGGCGCGTCCAGGGAAGCGGCCGTGACGCCGTCCGCCGTGGCGGTCAGCACCGTCCGGTCCGGCACCTCGCACCAGCCGGGGTCGTCGTCGTACGGCTCCGAGGCGACGACCACGCGCCGGCCGGGCCCGGCCAGGTACCACAGCGTGTCGCCCCACGCGGTCGCGGTGACCGCCCCGCCGTCCGTCAGCAGCAGGTTCAGCCGCGACCCGGGCGCGACCGCCGCCACGTCGCGGACCACGCCGGCCAGGGCCCCCGACGGCGGGTCGCCGTGCCGCAACCGGTGCAGCACCAGGGCCCACACGAACGCCGAGTCGTTGCGGGCCTCCAGGGAGAGCAGTTCGGCGGGCGGCAGTCCGGCCGAGAGCGCGGCGACCGCGCCCGGCCAGCCGGCCACCGCCCCGTTGTGGCTGAACAGCCACGGCCCGGACGCGAACGGCGCGGCGGCCGCCTCCCCGTCCGCGCCGGGCAGGGTCGCGTCCCGTACGGCGGCCAGCACCGCGCGCGAGCGCACCACGCGGGCCAGGTCCGCGAACGACGGGTCCGCCCACACGGGCCCCGCCCGCCGGTAGCGCGCCGGCACCGGGTCGTCCGGCGCGTACCAGCCGACGCCGAAACCGTCCGCGTTGACCGTCCCGTACCGCTGGCGGCGCGGCGCCCACGACTGCCGGTACAACCCGTGCGGGGGCGCCACCAGCAGCTCCCCGAGCGGCCCCGCCCCGTCACCGACCCAGGCGATGTGACGGCACATCAGCGCCTCACCCCGCGTCCCGCGCCGTGCGGAAACCGGCGAAGATCTGCCGCCGCACGGGGAGGTCCCAGTTCCGGAACGTCCCCCGGCACGCCACCGGCGCCACCGCGAACGAACCGCCCCGCAGCACCTTGTGCGCAGGCCCGAAGAACACCTCCGAGTACTCCCGGTACGGGAACGCCACGAAACCCGGGTACGGCAGGAAGTCGCTCGCCGTCCACTCCCACACGTCGCCGATGAGCTGCCGCACCCCCAGCGGGGACGCCCCCGCCGGGTAGGCGCCGGCCGGCGCGGGGCGCAGGTGCCGCTGCCCCAGGTTGGCGTGGTCCGGGGTCGGCTCGGCGTCGCCCCACGGGTAGCGCCGCGACCGGCCGGACACCGGGTCGTACCGGGCGGCCTTCTCCCACTCGGCCTCCGTCGGCAGCCGCCGGCCCGCCCAGCGCGCGTAGGCGTCGGCCTCGTACCAGCTGACGTGCAGCACCGGCTCGTCGTCCGGCACGGGCTCCACGACGCCGAAGCGCCGCCGCAGCCACTGCCCGCCCTCGTACCGCCAGAACAGCGGCGCGCCGATGCCGTGCCGACGGATCTGCGCCCAGCCCTCGGGCGCCCACCAGCGCGGGTCGCGGTAGCCGCCGTCGTCGACGAAGCGTCGGTACGCGCCGCACGTCACCGGCACCGTGTCGATGAAGAACGCGGGCACGGACCGCACGTGCCCGGGGCGTTCGTTGTCCAGGGCCCACGGCTCCTCGTCGTGGGAGGTGCCCATCGTGAACGGCCCGCCCGGCACCCGCACCTCGGCGGGGAGCCCGGCCGCGTCGTCGGCGGGGCGCGGCGGCTCCGGCGCGGACAGCGCGGCCGGGCCCCGGCGCAGTTGATGGGTGATCAGCATGGTCTCGTCGTGCTGCTGCTCGTGCTGGGCGACCATCCCGAACGCGAACGCGGCGTCCACCAGCGGATCGCCCTCCAGTCGGGCCGCGCCGAGGAGGTCGAGGACCCGGTCGCGGACCTCGGCCGCGTACGCCCGCGCCTCGTGCGGCGACAGCAGCGGCAGGGACGGGCGGGTGGCGCGGGGGTGCTGGAAGGCGTCGTACAGCGGGTCGATCTCGGGCCGCAGCGCGGCACGGCCGCCCACGGCCCGCAGCAGCCACTGCTCCTCCTGGTTGGGGATGTGCGCCAGGTCCCAGACCAGCGGGGACATCAACGGGGAGTGCTGGGCGGTCAGTTCGCCGTCGTCGACGCAGTCGGTGAGCAGGGCGGTGCGCGCCCGCGCCGCCGCCAGCGCGTCGTACGCCCGTTGCCGGAGCGCCTCGGGGGAGGTGGTGACGGTCATGTGCGGGGCTCCTTCCCGGAGTCGGGGCCGGGACCGGAAGGGGTCGCGGCCGTGGGGGCGGGACGGACGGAACGCGGGGGAGGCGACGGGACGGGGGCGGGGTGCTGGTCGTCGGCCGGGCAGCGGCGTCGCAGCACGAACCGCTCGTGGAAGGCGGCCACCGCGTCCCGCACGGCGGTGGGCGCGCCCGAGCGGTCCAGCGCGTCGAGGGCGAGCCGGAAGCACTCCACGGCCGCCCGGTGCAGCGCGGGCGCGCCCGGCCCGTCCCGGACCGCCGCCCGCCAGTGCGCGTCCCTCGGCGGGGGCAGCGGCCCGGCCGTCTCCGCCAGCGGCAGCAGCGCCCGGTACGCCGCGTCGGCCGCCTCCGGGTCGTCGAACAGGGCCGTCGTCACGGCCAGGGGGACGATCCAGCCGTCGTCGCCGGACTGCGCGTCCAGCATGCGCAGCTCCAGATGGCTGCCCCGCGGCCGTACGGGCGGGAACAGCGTCGTCAGGTGGTAGTCGAGGTCGGCGCGGGTCGGGGCCCGCAGCGCCCCGGAGCGCAGCCACGCGCGAAACGTCAGCCCCTCCGGTACCGCCCAGGGCCCTTCGGCCGTGCGCACGCACATCACCGGCGTGTCCAGCACGTGCCGCGCCCACGCGCCGCGCGGCTCCCGGCCGGTGGGCGGAGCCAGGCCCCGCGACGGGTCGACGGTCGCCCACAGCGACTGCCGCGTGGACCGCAGCCCGGTCGGACGCCCGTGCAGGACCGGTGAGTTGGCGAACGTGGCGACGAGCACCGGGCCCAGCAGGTGGGCCAGCCGCCACCGCCGCTCGTACCCGAGGGGGCCCGGCTCCTCGTACCCGGAGTCCACGCACACCTGCACGGACGCCGAGTCGCGCATCATGAACCGCCCGGCGGTGCCCCAGCGGTCGAGGTAGACCTCCATCGCGTCGTAGCGGGGCTCGCGCAGCAGCCGGTCCCGCGCGGGGAGCCAGGGGTCGGTGCCGGAGCCGGTGAGGGTCAGTCCGAGACGGGCGAGCGCGGCGCGTACGGCGGAGAGGTCGGCGGAGACGGTGGCGACGCACTCGGCGAGCGAGGCGGCAGGCGGCGAGCTGAGCTCGAGCTGCCCGCCGGGTTCGAGGGTGAGCGGCGACCCCAGGTCCAGGGCGCGCAGGGCGGTGAAGGCGGTGTGCAGACGGTCGCGGGGGACGGGCAGGTGCGGGCGGTGCAGGTCGTGGACGAACCACTCCAGCTCGACCCCGACCGCGCGGGGCGGGCCCGTCTTGAAGCAGATACATCGCAGCAGGTCCTCGGCCTCGTCCTCGGACAGCGGCGAACCGCTGTCCGGGTGGGCGCTCGACGGCATGGTCCAGCTCCTCCTGTCGCGGGGCGTACCGTCCCACCTAAGCCACCGTCGCGGAGCCGCACAAGAGCGCCCGGGGGAACGGCACGTGCCGGACAAACCCGTTGCGGCCCCTCCGCATGATCGCGAACGATGCGGGGTATGAGCGCACGTCTACGCGGTATCGCACGGGAGACGGAAGAGATCGTCGCGGCGGGCCGGTACCGGACCCCCGGCGGCGCTGAGGTCCGCATCGCCGAGCTGGTGGCCCGGGCCCTCGACGGCACCGCCCTGCACGGTCCCGGGCCCGTCCCCGCCACTCCGGACACGGACCGGACCACCCGCGTCGAGGTCACCGGGGAGTCCAGCACCGAGGCGGCGCGCCGGCTCACCGCCGCCGCCCCCGGCGACCCCGTCGCCGTCCTCAACTTCGCCTCCGCCCGCAATCCCGGCGGGGGCTACCTGAACGGCGCCCAGGCCCAGGAGGAGGCCCTGTGCCGCGCCTCCGCCCTGTACGCCACGCTGCTGCGCGCCCCCGGGTACTACGAGCACCACCGCGCCGACCGCGACCCGTTCTACACGGACCGGGTCATCCACTCGCCCGGCGTGCCGGTCTTCCGCGACGACCGCGGCAGGCTCCTCGACCGCCCGTACACGGTGGGCTTCCTCACCTCGCCGGCGCCCAACGCGGGCGTCATCCGCGCCCGTGCGCCCGAACGGGCCGCCCGCATACCGGCCGCCCTGGCGTCGCGCGCCGAGCGCGTCCTGGAGACGGCCGTCGCCCACGGCTACCACCGCCTCGTGCTGGGCGCCTGGGGCTGCGGCGTCTTCCGCAACGACCCCGCCGACGTGGCGGGCGCCTTCAGGGCGCTGCTCACCGGGGAGGGGCGGTTCGCGGGCCACTTCGACGAGGTCGTGTTCGCCGTGCTGGACCGGACCCGCGAGGGGCGGACGGCGGCGGCGTTCCGCGCGGCGTTCCCCGCGGGGTAGGGCGTACGGCTCCGGCCGCGGCGTCCGCCCGTCGGTTCCGGGGCCCCGCGCCGTCTGGTGGCCCCGGGGCCCGCGCCGGCCGGCGGTTCCGGGGTCCCGCGCCGCCCGTCGGTTCCGGGGTCTCGTGCCGGCGAGCGGGCGCTCGTGGTCGCGTCGCGCGCGCCCCTCCGGCGCGCCCCTGACGTGCGCGGAGCGCCGTACGTCCTTAGCGTCACGACCATGGACACACATCGGCAGCACCCGCGGCGCCTGGAGATCCTGATCGTGCCGGAGCACGCGGAGGGCCGCGACGCCGCGCACCTCGCGGAGGTGGCGATCCGCTCGGCCGTGGTGGACGCCACCGGCGAGACGGGCGCCTCCGGCTACCCCCGGTACGCCGGGGGCGGCATGGTCGCGGACATCGACCCGGAGACCCGTACCGTGGAGGCGCTCCTGGTGGACGGGTCGGAGCTGGACTACGGCCTGTCGGCACGGGTCGCGGAGCCGCGCGGGGGGTGAGGGCGGCGCCGGGCCGACGGCGGGCGCCCGTTGACACCGACCGCCCCGGGGCCGGAGACTCACCCCGTCGATAGTGAACATCCGTTCACCGTACGTATGCGCGCGTGCGGGCCCGTGTGCGCGCACCAGGCCGTGGGAGAGCCCCGATGAGCATCCGCGACGTCTACATCGTCGACGCCGTCCGCACACCGATCGGCAAGTTCGGCGGCGCCCTCTCCTCCGTACGCCCCGACGACCTCGCGGCGCACGTCGTACGGGCGCTGGTCGACCGCACGCCGGACCTCGACCCGGCGCGGATCGACGACGTCTACTTCGGCGACGCCAACGGCGCCGGCGAGGACAACCGCGACGTGGCCCGCATGGCGGTCCTGCTGGCCGGACTGCCCGTCACGGTGCCCGGCGTGACCGTCAACCGCCTGTGCGGCTCCGGCCTCGAAGCGGTCGTGCAGGCCGCCCGCGCCATCGCGCTGGGCGACGCGTCGGTCGTCCTGGCGGGCGGCGTCGAGTCGATGTCGCGCGCCCCCTGGGTCCTGCCGAAGCCCGAGCGGGCGTTCCCCGCCGGGCACCAGGAGATGTACTCGACGACGCTCGGCTGGCGCATGGTCAACCCGAGGATGCCGGCCGAGTGGACCGTGTCGCTGGGCGAGGGCGCCGAGCAGATCGCCGACAAGCACGCCATCGGCCGCGAGCAGCAGGACGCCTTCGCGCTCGCCAGCCACCGCAAGGCCGCCCGGGCGTGGGCGGAGGGCCTCTTCGACGGCGAGGTCGTCCCGTACGAGGGCGTGGACCTGCCCCGCGACGAGAGCGTCCGCGACACGACGTCCATGGAGGCGCTGGCCAAGTTGAAGCCGTCGTTCCGCGCGGACGGCACGGTGACCGCGGGCAACGCCTCGCCGCTGAACGACGGCGCGGCGGCCCTCCTCCTCGTCGACGAGGAGGGCCTGCGCGCCTGCGGCCGGGAGCCGCTCGCGCGGATCCGCGCGTCGGCGGTGACGGGCATCGAGCCGCAGTTGTTCGGGCTCGGCCCGGTGGAGGCGGTCCAGCGGGCCCTGGGCCGGTCGGACCGCTCCTTCGCCGACCTGGCCGTCATGGAACTGAACGAGGCGTTCGCGGCCCAGGCGCTCGGCTGCCTGGCCGAGTGGCCGGAACTGGACCCGGCGATCGTCAACCCGCGCGGCGGCGCCATCGCGATCGGCCACCCGCTCGGCGCGTCCGGCGCCCGCCTCGCGGGCTCGGTCGCCCACCAACTGGCGGCGGCGGGCTCGGGCACGGGCGTGGCGGCGCTGTGCATCGGGGTGGGCCAGGGCATCGCGGTGGTCCTGGAACGGTGAACGGGCGCGGGGCCGGGCCCCGCGCCCGCTTGGGACGGGGTTCGGCCCCGCCGGGGGATCAGTGATCGCCGCCCGGGGCCCCCGGGGCGCGGTCACCCGCCTCGGCCTCGTCGATCGCCTTCCGCACGGCGTCCATGTCCAGCTCGCGGGCCTGCCCGATGACGTCCTCCAGGACGGGCTCGGGCAGCGCGCCGGGCTGCGCGAAGACGGCGACGTTCTCCCGGACGATCATCAGGGTCGGGATCGACTGGATGTCGAAGGCGGCGGCGAGCTCCTGCTGCGCCTCCGTGTCGACCTTGGCGAACACGAGGTCGGGATGGCGCTCCGACGCCTTCTCGTAGACGGGGGCGAACCGGAGGCACGGGCCGCACCACGACGCCCAGAAGTCGATCAGGACGAAGTCGTTGTCCGACACGACCTGGTCGAAGTTCTCCTTGGTCAGTTCGATCGTGCTCATGCCGTCCGCCTCTCAGGGGGTCCGTCGGTGCCCCGCACAACGGTGCCCGGGGCCGTGGCTATTCCCCTGCCCCTTTTCGGGGCGCTGCCACGCCCCCTCCCGTCCCGCCCCGCCCGTCCGGCTCAGAGCCGCGCGGCGAGCCGCTCCTTCACCGGCGGCCACTCCTCGGCGAGGAGCGAGAAGTAGACGCTGTCCCGCCAGGTGCCGTCCGGCCGCCGCCGGTGCCGGCGCAGCACCCCCTCGCGCCGTGCGCCGAGCCGGGCGATCGCCGCCTGCGAGCGCTGGTTGAGGTGGTCGGTCTTCAACTGCACGCGGCCCATGCCGAGTTCCTCGAAGGCGTGGGTCAGGAGCAGCAGCTTGGACTCGGTGTTGACCGCGGTGCGCCAGTAGGCGCGCCCGTACCAGGTCCAGCCGATCTCCAGGCGCTCGTCGTCCACGTCGACGTCCATGTAGCAGGTCCACCCCACGGCCCGGCCCTCGGCGCGGTGCACGACGGCGAACGGCACGTACTCCCCGCGTTCGGCCTTCGCCAGCAGGCCCCGGGCCTTCACGGCCAACTCCTCCTCGCTGCGCGGCGCGGGCCCGCCCTGCCACCGCCACACCTCCTCGTCCCGCCCGCCGGCGGCGAACAGGTCCGGGAGGTGCCGCATGTCCAGCGGCTCCAGGCGCACGTGGCGGCCGACAAGGGTGGTGGGCGCGGGTCTCGTGGCAGACATGGACGTACCCTAACCCGCCATTGCACTAGCCTCAACAGGTGAATGCCCTAGTGCAAAAGGGGGAGGGTGGTGCGGCGGTCGCACGCCCGCGGTCCCTCCCATCCCCGTCCCCGGCCCGGGGCGGGGCGCCGCGGGCGGGTCGACCGGGCCGGACCGGGTACCCGGCGCCCCATGATGAAGCGCGCTCTGTGGCAAGGGTTGGTGGCGGGTGCGGCGGGCGGCGTCGTGATGACGCTGGGCGAGAAGGTCGAGCAGCGCCTCACCGGCCGTCCCGACTCCCACGTCCCCGCACGTGTACTGGAACGCCTCACCGGCATGGCGGAGCGGCCCGGCAGGCAGCCGGTGCCGGTGAACTGGGCCATGCACTTCGGCCAGGCCACCGTACTGGGCGTCCTGCGGTCGGTGATGGCCCACGCCGGGCTCCGGGGGCCGTGGTCCTCGGCGCAGTTCGCCGTGGTCCGCCTCACCAACGACCAGATTCTGGAGAACGCCACCGGGGTCGGCGCCCCGCCGGCCACCTGGCCCCGCGGGGAACTGGTGGTGGACCTGGTGCACAAGGCCGTCTACGCCTTCGTGACCGGGGCCGTCGCCGACGCCCTGGCGGCTGCGGACGGCCCCGGCCCCGGGCAGCGCCACGCCGCCGTCCGGCCCGGCCGCCACGCCGACGTCGGCCCGATCCCCCGCGGGGACTCCTACGGGCGCGGACGGTGAGCCGCGCGCCCGGCCCGGCGCCGGGCACGGGACCCGGTTCCTGCCGCACGCGACCGCTCCCGCCCTCCCCGGGGGCCCGCCGGACCCGGCCGGCGGGCCCCCTCGCGCCCTTCTCCCCGGGTTCCGGGTCGGTGTCGCCCGGGGCACGCGGCCCGTACGCGTGCCGGGAAGCCGGTCCCGGAGTTTCCCCGGCCCGCGGAGGGCTACTCGCTCCGGCATGGAGCGATCACTCACGCGTTACCGTGCGGCGGAGACCGCGCGGCGGCTTCTCCCGTCGGCCGACGGACCCGGGCGCGTCCTGCGGGGCGTGGACCGGCTGGAGCGGTGGCCCGGGGCGGACCGGCTGATCGACGCGGTCCGGGCGGCGGTCCGGGCGGTCCCCCTGGGGGCCGGGCGGGACGCGCTGCACGGGCGCTGGCTCGGGCACCCCGTACACCCGCTGATGGTGCAGTTGCCCATCGGCACGTGGCTGTCGGCGGGGGTGCTCGACGCGCTGCCCGGCCGGCGCCGCGGGGCGCGGACCCTGATCGGGGTGGGGCTGGCCGCGGCGGGACCGGCGGCGCTGGCCGGCTGGACCGACTGGGCCGAGCTGCCGAAGGAGCAGCAGCGGGTGGGGCTGGTGCACGCGGCCGCCAACGTCACCGGGGTCGCCCTGTACGCGGCCTCGTACGCCGCGAGGCGCCGCGGGCGCATCCGGCGCGGCAAGGCGCTGGGGTACGCCGGACTCTCCGTGGTCGCCGCCGGCGGCGCGCTGGGCGGCCACCTCGCCTACCGCCAGGCGTCCGGCGCCAACCACGCCGAGTACGTCCCGCACGTGGTCGAGGCGGGCTGGCACGCGGTGGGCGACGTCGCGGAGTTCCCGGTGGGGCGCGCGGTGCGGCGCCACGTCGGCGAGGTGGCGGTCATGGTGGTCCGTGAGGAGGGGGGCGCCGTCCACGTGCTGGCCGACCGGTGCAGCCACATGGCCGGACCGCTGTCGGAAGGCGAGATCGAGGACGGCTGCGTGCGCTGCCCCTGGCACGGCAGCGTGTTCCGGCTGGCCGACGGCTGGAACGTCCGCGGGCCCGCGACGGCACCCCAGCCGTCCTTCGACACCCGCGTCGTCGGCGACCGCCTGGAAGTACGGCTCCGGCACACCGCCGGCGCCGGTGACGACGCCGCCGAGGCGGCATGAGGCAGTGCACACCGAAGTGCAGTGCCCACCGAAGTGGGGAAGGGAGCGCGAGGCATGGTAGGGAAAGCGGTACCGAGAGCGCATCAGTCCCTGGCACCCGAAACCCGGCGGGTGCTGAGGGAAGGACAACGCGACCAGCTCGTCAGCCTGTTGTTGCTGCTCACGGCCGTCGCGCTGTTCGTCGCCCCCTGGGTCAACGGCGAGCCCGACGCGGCCAAGGACGCCCACCGCAACGAGCTGGGCGTCGGCATGCTGGTGCTGTTCGTGGCGATGGCCCGTTTCAAGTGGCACCTGGGCAGGTGGGCGGATCTGACGGTGCTGGCCGCCGGCGCCTGGCTGGTCGCCTCCCCGTGGCTGCTGGGGCTCCGCGACACCGTGGTCTTCGCCGACGGGGCCCATGTGTTCGACGTGGCCGCGGGAAGCGTCCTGATCGTCCTGTCGGTCGTCTCGCTCCTGCTGTACGGCCCTTCCACGCCGGACGGCGCCGGAAGCGGACGGCAGGGGAGGCCGGCCGGGAGCGGGCGGCACCGGAAGGAGTGAGGTGGAGCGGCGGTGAGGCCGCGGCGGGGCCCGAGGCCCCGCCGCGGCCCTGTGGCGTCGTACCGGCGGACGGTCGCCGTCAGTCGCCGCCGGTGACCTTCTCGGTCAGCGCGCTGTAGGCCAGCTGGAGGGTGTCGGCCCCGGCCAGGGCGGTGAGGGCGCCCGTGACCGTGCGCGTGGCCCGCGGCCACAGCAGCCCGGCGGCGGTCAGGGTCGTGACGGTCCAGACGCTCAGGCAGAAGGGGCACGACACGAGCTCGCCCACCGTGTGGGCGGCGCCCTCGCGCGGCTCCTCGTGCACCTCGGAGGGCCCCTGTGGCCCCCGGTACTCCGTGAAGGGCGCCCGCAGGGGACGCGTCACCGCGCCCTTGCTCACCAGTCGGCTCAACCGGAAGGCCGCCACCGACGTCAACGCCAGGTCCCACGGCTCCGGCCGCTCGGGCAGCGGGCGCCCCCGTGACCGTACGGCCGCCGCCCACGCCGCCGTGTAGCCGGCGAAGGCGGCGAGCGCGGCGGCGTGCCCGCCCACCGGCGAGGGGTCCTCCTCCCGCGCGTAGGCGTGGCGCAGCCGCTCGGCGACGCGTGTGATCAGTTCCGACATCCCGTTCCCTCGTCCTTCGTCCGTGGATGGCCCTGCCACGGGTGCCCTCGCGTGCCCGCGCGAATCCCCGTTCCGGGGGGTGAGCCACCTGGAGCACCGCGCTGGTGGGCCGCGGTCCGACACGGTAGGGATGGAAAGGAACCGGCCATACCCATGGAGATCACGCCATTCTTTCTCATAGGGCGCGTATCGCGGGTACCCGGCCCCCGCTGTGATCCCGCACTCGCGAAGGAACCGTCCATGACGTTCAACCCACTGGAGCAACGCGGCATCCCGCTGGACCGCCAGGTCCGCAGCTGGCGGGAGCTCAACGTGGCTCCGATCGACCCCGACCACTGCGACCCGTACACCCGCTGCCGGATCATCACCATGAACGGCATCGAGGTCGAGGCGATCCTTTTCAGCCACCAGATGGCACGCCACACGCTGGACCCCGAGGTCAAGCGGCAGCTGGCGAGCGTCCGCTACATCGAGGCGCAGCAGCAGAAGGCGGTCAACTGGCTCCTCCCGGGCGTGTCCTCCGTGCTGGAGACGACGATCGCCTACGAGCAGGTCGCGGTCGACCTGACCGCGTGGGTGGCGCGGATGGAGCCGGACCCGTACCTGAAGCAGGCGTACCAGTTCGGCGTCCTGGAGGACTTCGACCACCTGTACCGGTACGCGAACCTGTACGAGATGATCGAGCACCGCAAGGCCGAGTCGATCGTCGACGGGCTGACCGAGGTCATGCCCGGACGGCCCACCAGGTTCCACCACCGCGCCCCGGTCGACAACGTCCGCGACCCGTACGCCAAGGACAAGACGAACCCGCTGTCGAAGCTGCACGCGCTGACGATCATGTCGGCGGAGCAGCAGACGATGAACTTCTACATGAACACCGGCCCCACCTACATGGAGCCGATCGCCCGCCAGCTGTACCAGGAGATCGGCCTCATCGAGGAGGAGCACGTCACCCACTACGAGTCGCTCGTCGACCCGGGGGAGACGTGGTGGGAGCAACTGGTCAACCACGAGTACAACGAGTGCTACCTCTACTACTCCTTCATGGAGCAGGAGAGCGACCCCAGGATCAAGGCGATCTGGGAGCTGCACCTCAACATGGAGCTGGAGCACCTGCACGCCGCCTGCGACCTGATGCGCCGCCACGACGGCCGCGACCCGGCGGAGGTGCTGGCGCCGCAGCTGCCGAACGTGCTCACCTTCGAGCCGAACAAGGCGTACCTGCGCGAGCTGCTGGACACGCAGATCGACCTCACCACCCTGGGCGCCGGCTACGTGCGCGAGGCGCACGAGCGGTTCGAGGCGATGCAGGCGCGGCTCCACGGCGACGAGGCGCCGCCCAGCGACCGGGTCATGGACGAGCACCAGGAGATGTTCGGCCGGGAGTACCGGCTGGAGACCGAGGGCGAGCACCCCGATCCGGCCCTGCGGGAGAAGTGAGGACACGCGATGGCGAAGAGCGCGCCCACCCCGCAGGCGGGGGACGACAACGCGACGGACGACGACGTCGTGTCGCTGCTGATGCGCCAGCACGGCGACATCCGCAACCTCTTCGACGAGGTCGAGAGCGCCACGGGCGACGAGCGGCGGGACGCGTTCCGCCACCTGGTGCGCCTCCTGGCCGTGCACGAGACGGCGGAGGAGGAGGTGGTGCACCCCTTCGCGCGCCGCAACGTGCCGGGCGGTGACGCGGTCGTGGAGGAACGGCTCGCCGAGGAGCGCGAGGCCAAGGAGGTCCTGGCCTCCCTGGAGGACATGGATCCCGACTCCCCGGACTTCGCGGAGCGGCTGCTGGAGCTGCGGACGGCGGTCCAGGAGCACGCCCGTGCCGAGGAGCGCTACGAGTTCACCCACATCCGGCGCAGCGGTGACGCCGGCAGGCTCGCGGCGATGGCCCGCGGCGTCAAGGCGGCCGAGGCGATGGCACCGACCCGTCCCCACCCGGGCGTGGAGTCCGGCACGGCCAACGTGCTGCTGGGGCCGGTCGCCGCGCTGATGGACCGTACGAGGGACGCCGTGCGTTCGGCGATGGGCGGCTGACCGGTCGACCGGGAGGCCGGTGCGCGACGCGGACAGGCGGCGCGCACCGGCCCCGTCCGGGGCGGACCCGGAAAGTACGGCGAAGACGGCCAAGACGGCGAAGACGGCGAAGACGCGGAGAGGCGCACGGCCGCGGAGAAGGGGAGAGAGCCACACGATGGCGAGCGGAGCCGCCCCGCCCCGGGGCACCCCCCTGCCACGGCGTTCCCTGGCGGTCTTCGCGCTGATCGGCGCGGCCCTGATGGCCGCGCTCGACGAGATCGTCTTCCACCAGATCCTGCACTGGCACCACTTCTACGACCGCTCCACGCCGGGCGTCGGCCTCCTGTCCGACGGGCTCCTGCACACCGCCGAAGTCGGCGCCCTGGTCGCCGGCGGGGTCCTCTACGCGGACCTGCGCCGCCGGGGCGCCCTGTCGCCGGCGCACGCCCGGGCCGGGCTCTTCCTCGGGCTGGGGGGCTTCCAGCTCTTCGACGGGGTCGTCGACCACAAGCTGCTGCGCGTGCACCAGATCCGCTACGGGGTGGACGTCACCCCCTACGACTGGGCGTGGAACACCGCCGGGCTGCTCCTGCTGCTCGTCGGAGCCCTCCTGGCCCTGCGGGCCCGCCGCCGCGCGGACGGCCGCGGGGCGGGCGCGTGAGTCCGGCGGCGAGCGTCCCGGCCGCCGCGGCGGGCCATCCGGCGGGGGTCTTCGGCCTGGCCGCCGCTGCCGTGGCGCTGGCGGCGACCGCGGCCTACGTCCTGGCCGCCCTCCGCCTGCGCGGGCGCGGCGACGCCTGGCCCTGGTGGCGCGACGCGTCCTTCGCCGCCGGCTGCATGGCCATCGCCCACGCGATGTTGACGCCGATGCCCGGCGGGCCCTTCACCGCGCACATGGCGCACCACGTCGTCACGGCCATGGCCGCCCCCGTCCTCGTGGTTCTCGGACGGCCCCTGACGCTGCTGCTGCGCATCCTGCCGCCCGGGCACGCACGGCGGGGACTGCTGGCCGTGGCGCACTCCCGGCCCGTCGCGTGGCTGCTCTTCCCGCCCGTGGCGGCGCTGCTGGACATGGGCGGCCTGTGGCTGCTGCACCGCTCGCCGGTCCTCGCCGACGCCCACCACCAGCCGGTGCTGGGCGCCGCCGTGCAGGCCCACCTGCTGGCCGCGGGGCTGCTGTTCACCTTCTCCGTGTGCCGGCTCGATCCGGTGCGCCACCGGTGGGGCCTGGCGCTGCGGGGCGCCACCCTGCTCGTCGCCGGCGCGGCCCACGCCGTGCTCGCCAAGACGCTGTACGCGAAGCCGCCGCCCGGGACCTCGTTCACGGCCCTTGACCTGCAGACCGGCGCGCAGCTCATGTACTACGGCGGTGACCTGGCCGAACTCGCCCTCGCCGCCGTACTCGCCGCCGAGTGGTACACGCGCGGGGGCCGGGCCCTCCGAAGGGCCGACTCCCGCGGGACCACCGCCACCGGCCGTCTCGAACCGGCGGCCGGAGGGGCGGGGGCGTAGCGGGGGACCGCTGCTTCACCGCAGGGCGAGAACCCAGGCGGTGAGGCCGACGAGGGCGAAGACGCCCGCGGCCAGGGAGGCGGCGGTCATGCACAGGAGGCGTCGGCGCAACTGCTCATACCGCCGGGCGTACTCCTCGCGGAGTTCCGCGGCGCGGCGCGTCAGGTGTCCCAGCGCCCGCTCCACCTGCTCGACGCGGTCCTCGGCGTAGAGGCGGGCGACCTCCTCGTGCTGGGCGGTGGTCAGCCACGGCAGCCGCAGGGCGAAGGCGTCGGCCTGCCGCCGGATCTCGCCCGGACGGGTCTCGGCCGCGAGGCGGTCCCCCGGGCGTTCCGGTCCCG
The DNA here is from genome assembly GCF_056432325.1 of Streptomyces sp. NPDC045287. NCBI lineage: Bacteria > Bacillati > Actinomycetota > Actinomycetes > Kitasatosporales > Streptomycetaceae > Streptomyces > Streptomyces sp. NPDC045287. The sequence continues at coordinate 210 of NZ_JBWKJG010000036.1, read as the reverse complement.
CCGCGGCTCCGGTGTGCTCCCGCGGGCGGCCCGGCATCATCTGTGGTCCTCACCGGAGACGATCGTGTCGTTCTCGGGGTCCACCACGTCGCGGCCTTTGTTCCACCCCCGGTCCAGGGCGGTGACTTCGGGGTGGTGGAGGTCGAAGGCGGGGGATTCGGAGCGGATTTTGGGCAGGGTGAGGAAGTTGTGGCGGGGTGGGGGGCAGGA
>NZ_JBWKJG010000035.1:0-32409 GCF_056432325.1 Streptomyces sp. NPDC045287 | reverse complement strand
AAAACGCCCATCTCCCGGCGCCGGACCGTACCGAACGCGCCGCGTGTGAGGTCCTTGACCAGGTCCCCGTTCTTGAACGTCACGGTGGTCGTCACGGGCGGACCGCCTTCAGGGTCCGGGTCAGCTCGCGGGCCGCCGGGATGGACACGGTCCCCAGGTGCCTCGCGTGCTTCCCGGCAGGCGGCGGCTCCGCCGGGCAGAGCGCGGGCATGTGCACACCCACGCCCCGCAGGGCCGCCATCAACTCCGTGTACGCCTCCGTGGTGTCCTGGTGGGCACGCCGGGCGCCGGCTCCCCCGGCGTCCGGCGCACGCACCGGGATCACAGTTTCAGCTGTTCCGTTCGTCATCGGGTCTTACCTGTCCCTTGCGGTTCGGTGTGATGAGAACCACGTTAAGGACAGGAAGACGCCCTCTCAATGTCACTTTGAGAGGGCGTTAGATAGAAGTGACAACAGTGAGTTACAGGGGCAGCCGCAATACGTCGGCCAGGACCCGCATCTCCGGTGTCAGGGTGCGTCGATGTTCTATGACGATCGAGAGAATTTCACGAGCGTACCGTTGGTGCGGTAACCACTCCGGTGAGGTGTGCCAAATGCTCGTCAACTCCCTCACCGCCTCCGCGTACTGTCGAGTTTGGGCGTATGCCTTGGCCACGTCCAAGCGGTGGCGATTGTGGTTGGAAGGGGTGGGCGGGATGCCCACCATGGGGATCTTGTCGGCCAGTTTCAGCACCACGTCCGGGCGGTCGGAGATCATCGCATTTTCCGTGCGCTTCAAAGCCACGGTGGTGGGTCCGAACGTTCGGAGTAGATCTTCCCGAGGTCGATGCTCTCGTCCTAGGACTACGGCCGCCCCGTGAGCTAGCCGCAAGGAATCCTTGGCTTCTCCCGCCCGGTTGTCTCGCACAGCCGCCGCCGACACCCGCAGAAGAAGCATCCCCCACACGCACAGCTCGTCCGCCGTCGCGCGGGACATCTTCGGCTCCACGTCGTCCGCCCAGCGGATCGCCAGTTCCCTGGCCTCCGCTAGCTGACCGCGCAGGAGCAACACCCAACATTGTGCGTTAGCCGTCGCGCCGCCTTGAAGGCGGTCGGCTGACGCGTCCAGGGCCATATCGAGCGCCATTTCCGCCGCGTCCAGATGGCGAGTTTGGGTGAGCAGCCATCCGGTGAGTTGGAGAAGCTGGACGCGTAGGGTCCGGCCACTCTCCTCCAAGTCCGCCAAGGTCTCCGTGTCCCGCAGCAGGCGTGGAAGGACGGTACCCAGCTCCGTGAATCGTTCCGCTCTGAACAATGGCAGCGCAGAGTCGAGCACCTGGGCCACGCCGTCTACCGTGGGTGGCTCATCCAGATCATCCGGCCGGCCGACCAGGGCCTGGCGTACAGCAGCCCAGCCGTCTCCAGCCGCCGCGTCGCTTGGTTCCGCCGCCGAGCGGTCCATCAGCTTGCTGGTGGGCACCCGAAGCACCCGGGCCAGCTTGTGGACCGTTTCCAATCGGGTGTTGTCCACCGTGCCTTGCTCCAGCTTTCGCACAAGGGACAGGGAAACCCCACTACTCGTAGCCAGCTCTCGCTGTGACAGACCCCGGCGCTTCCGCACTTCGCGGAGCCGGTCCCCGACGGTGCTCATGCTTCGAGAGTAAGGCCCGCGGCGGTGTTTCATCAGTCGTCGACAACCGGCTCGGTGACGGCGCGCGGCAAGCTGACGCCCCACTCCTCCCGGCCGGTCGGCTCTTCGCCAAGGCGGTCCGGGTGAAGGCGGCGCACCGGCTGGGCGTCCCGGAGCGGTTGGGCGGGGCGGTCGATCGGTCGGTGGTGTTTCCCGTCCGGTGGTGTCCGGCCGCCGGACGGGAGGTGGAAGGCGGACGAGGTCCTTGCGACCACAGGATCTTCGGAGTCCGACGGGGTGGTGGACGGGCTCAGCCGGGGTGTGCCGAAGGGGCCGTGCCCGTCACGACCGTCGCGTACCGCTCGTCGTCGGTCTCCACGCGCGGGGTCAGGCCGCGGGAGGCGAGGACGCGGACCGCCTCGGCGGACTGGCGCTCGCTCGTCTCGAACAGCAGGACGCCCCCTGGGGCCAGCCAGCGTGCCGCCTCCGCCGCGACCCGGCGCAGTACGTCCAGCCCGTCCGCGCCGCCGTCGAGGGCGACGCGGGCCTCGTGGAGGCGGGCCTCCTGGGGGAGGAGGGCGACCTCGCCGGTCGGGACGTACGGGACGTTGGCCAGCAGCACGTCGACGCGGCCCCGCAGGCTTGGCGGCAGGGCGTCGTACAGGTCGCCGTGGTGGACGTGGCCCCCGAGGGGCGTGACGTTGCGGCGGGCGCAGCGCACGGCCGCCGGGTCGATGTCGGCGGCGTGCAGGTCGGCGGCGCCGCCCAGGGCGGTGACGAGGGCCGCGCCCAGCGCGCCCGTACCGCAGCACAGGTCGACGACGACCGGCCGGGTGCCGCGCGGGGCGAGCGCGGCGGCCCGCTCGACGAGGAACTCGGTGCGGCGGCGCGGGACGAACACGCCGTCGTCGACGGTGACCCGCAGGCCGCCGAACTCCGCCCAGCCGACGACGTGTTCGAGCGGGTGCCCGGCGGCGCGGCGCGCCACCATGGCGGCCAGCTCGGTGGGGGTGCGGGCGGCGGCGAGCAGCAGTTCCGCCTCGTCCTCGGCGAAGACGCACCCGGCGGCGCGGAGGGCGCCGACGACACCGGACGGGGTGAGCGGGGGAGTGGTGCCGCCGGGCGCCGGAGGGGCGGCGGACGGCGGGGTGGTCAGGGCGTTCGGGGCGGCCGGGACGTTCGGGGTGCCCGGTGCGGAGGATGCGGATGATGCGGGAGGTGTGGACGATGCGGGGGTCGTGGACACGGGGAAGCCTTTCGGGGGCCGCGTACGCGGTGTGCTCCCGGCGGTTTCGTCACGGCCGCGGCGTGATCGCCGTACCGCCCTCGGAGGGGAGCACCCAGCCTTGCCTGGCGTTGATGGGTCCCACCTCCTCGGTCCTCGTGCGTCCTGGTGACGTCCCGGGCACCCTACCTGACGGGGTGTTCCCGCCCGGTGGCCGCGCCCGGGGCACGTGACGAACGCTCCGGCCCGCGAGGGACCGTGCCCGGCCCCGCCACCGGTCGGCCGCCGGCCCGGCCGGGCGGCCCGGCTCCTCGCAGGCGGCGGGGAACCGGCCGTCCAGGCAGAACACGCCCAGGCGGTCCGAAGCGGCGGACCGCACCCGGCCCCACCGGGCCCCACCGGGTGGCCGCCGGCCCAACCGGCCGTCCAGGCGGAACACGCCCAGCGGTCCGAAGCGGCGGACCGCACCCGGCCCCACCGGGCCCCACCGGACCGCACCCGGTCCTACCGAGCCGCACCCGACCCCGGCAGACCGCACCCGGTCCCACCGGGCCGCACCCGACCCCACCGGGCCCCACCAGGTGGCCGCCGGCCCCACCGGCCGTCCAGGCGGAAGCCCCCGGCGGCCCGGGGCGGCGGCTCCCGCTCGGGGCGGTACCCGGCGCGGTCGGCGCGCCCGCTCACGCGTCCGCCGGCTCCTCGGCGTTCAGCAACTCGTACGCGGCCGGGTCCGAGTGGTGGAACAGCCGGTACCAGGCGTCGAGGCGCTCGCCCTCGAACACGCCCAACCGGCCCAGCACCTCGCGCGCGAACGCCACCGGCTCCGTCGACCCGGCGGTGATCAGGTCCCCGGCCGTCACCGCGTCCGCCTCGACGTAACGCCCGCCGCCCGCGTACCCGGTCCCCGCCAGGTAGGCGGGGGCGGAGCTGGTGTGGGGGCGGTCGTCGAGCAGCCCCGCGCGGGCCAGCCCGGCGGTCGCGCCGCAGATCGCCGCGACCGGCACGCCCGCGTCGAGGAACGCGCGGGCCTCCGCCGCGAACGGCGCCAGGTCGTCGGTCTCGTCCCACAGGTCGGCGCCGGTCAGGATCAGCAGTGCGCTGTCCTCGGGGCGCAGGTCGGCCAGGGCCAGGTCGGGGATGATCCGCAGGCCGCCGATCGTGGTGACGGGGCCGGTCGTCGGGCCGACCGTGCGGACCTCGTACCCGCCACGGGCCAACCAGGCCGTCGCGTGGCCGGTCTCCCAGTCGGCGAACGTGTCGTAGACGGCGAGGTGAACGGTCTTGCGGGGTGCGGTGGTGCTGGTCATGGCGGCCTCCTGGACGCTGCGCCGGTGCCCGTCGTGTCACGCCGCCGTCTTCCCGGCGGCTCCCTGCCGGAAAGGCGGCGCGCCGCCGATCCGGGGCGGGCGACCGGACACCTTGCCGAGCCGGGCGCCCACCGCCATACAACCTGGCCATGTCCCGGCGCCGCGAGCGCTTTTACCCTCGCCCCATGACCGCTCAGACGCCCCGCCCCGCACCCGACCCGCGGGTCGGCGCCGCCGTCAAGGCCGCCGACCGCGCGCACGTCTTCCACTCCTGGTCCGCCCAGGCGCTCATCGACCCGCCGGCCGTCGCCGGCGCCGAGGGCGCGTACTTCTGGGACCACGACGGCAACCGCTACCTCGACTTCACCAGCGGCCTCGTCTTCACCAACATCGGCTACCAGCACCCGAAGGTCGTCGCCGCGATCCAGGAGCAGGCGGCCCGGCTCGCCACCTTCGCGCCCGGCTTCGCCGTCGACGTACGGGCGGAGGCGGCGCGGCTCATCGCGGAACGCACCCCCGGCGACCTCGACAAGGTCTTCTTCACCAACGGCGGCGCCGAGGCCGTCGAGAACGCCGTCCGCATGGCCCGGCTGCACACCGGCCGCCACAAGGTGCTCAGCGCCTACCGCTCGTACCACGGCGCCACCTCGACGGCGATCCACCTGACCGGCGACCCGCGCCGCTGGCCCTCCGACACGGGCGCCGCCGGGGTGGTCCACTTCTGGGGGCCGTTCCCCTACCGCTCGCCCTTCCACTCCGAGAACGAGGCGCAGGAGTGCGAGCGGGCCCTCACCCACCTGGAGGACACCCTCGTCTTCGAGGGCCCCGACACGGTCGCGGCGATCGTCCTGGAGACCGTCCCCGGCACCGCCGGGATCATGCCGCCGCCCCCCGGCTACCTGCGGGGCGTGCGCGAACTGTGCGACCGGTACGGCATCGTCCTCGTCCTGGACGAGGTCATGGCGGGCTTCGGGCGGACGGGCCGCTGGTTCGCCGCCGAACACCACGACGTGGTGCCCGACCTGCTCACCTTCGCCAAGGGCGTCAACTCCGGGTACGTCCCGCTGGGCGGCGTCGCGATCTCCGCCGAGATCGCCGCGACCTTCGACCGGCGCCCCTACCCGGGCGGCCTCACCTACTCCGGCCACCCGCTGGCCTGCGCCGCCGCCGTCGCGACCATCCGGGTCATGGCGGAGGAGCGCGTCGTGGAGGCGGCCGACCGGCTGGGTGCCGAGATCCTCGGGCCGGGCCTGCGCGAGCTCGCCGAACGACACCCGTCGGTGGGCGAGGTGCGGGGCCTGGGCGCCTTCTGGGCGCTGGAGCTCGTACGGAACCGGGAGACGCGCGAACCGCTCGTGCCGTACGGGGCGACGGGCGGGGCCAACGCCCCGATGGCGGCCTTCACCGCCGCCTGCCGGGAGCGCGGGCTGTGGCCCTTCGTCAACATGAACCGCACCCACGTCGTCCCGGCGTGCAACCTCACCGACGCGGAGGCGAAGGAGGGCCTCGCGGCACTCGACGCGGCGCTCTCCGTGGCGGACGAGCACACGGTGTGACCCGGCGTGACCGGCGCGGGCCCGCCGGGTGACCCGCCCGTGTGACCCGCCGCCCGCTCGACCCCTACGGGTGACCCCCTCCGACTGGCTTAAGGTGTCCGAAACCGGACGGAGGGGACCTGCCCATGCCCGTGAGCGGACCTGTGACCCGCAGTACTCTGCGCCAGCAGATCGCGGACGCGCTGCGTGACGAGGTGCTCGCGGGGCGTCTCCAGCCGGGCCGGGAGTTCACGGTCAAGCAGATCGCGGAGCAGTACGGCGTGTCCGCGACCCCCGTGCGGGAGGCGCTGGTCGACCTGACGGCGCAGGGACTGCTCGACTCCGACCAGCACAAGGGCTTCCGCGTCCACCAGTTCACCGTCGACGACTACCGGGGCATGATCGAGGCCCGCTCCCTGATCGTCGACGGCGTCCTGCGCCACCACACGGGCCGCGGGGCGGGGCGCGCCTGCGTGCCGGGCGAGGCGCTCACCTCCGTGCGGCGGCGGGCCGAGGCGGCCGCGCGGGCCGCGCGCGCCGGCGACCTCGACATCCTGATCGGCTACGACGTGCGGTTCTGGCGGGAGCTGGGCGGGCTCGTCGCCAACCACTACATCGCCGACTTCCTGCACCGGCTGCGCATCCAGGCGTGGGTGTTCGCCGTGCCCTACCTGCGGGGCGACCGGCGGGTGCGGGACTGGCTGTGGAACGGGCACGAGGAACTGGTGGAGGCCGTCGCGGCGGGCTCGGCGCGGCAGGTCGTCGCCGTCCTGCGCGCGTACCGCACCCACTCCCTGAACTGGGCCGACCACCTGGAACGCCTCCCCGCGCCCCGGACGGCCCCGGGGCCTCCCGCGTGAGGGCGGCGCTTCGGCGGTCGCACCGCCGGGTATCACTGTGACCCGGCGCCCCGGCGCGGGACTACCCTGTGCCGACACCGCGGCAGACGCCCCCGATCCGAGAGCGAGCCCACCTTGGCCTGTGACCTGTGGCTGGTCCCCCTGGTCGACGTGCTGTGCCACAGCCCCGACAACCCCTTCGCCGAGGAGATCGCCGCGTACGACCGGGCGTTGACCGAGTCGGGGCTGCCGACCGTGCCCGTCTTCGCGTACATGCCGGGCCTGTCGGGCGACGTGGCGCCGGTCGCCGGGTTCGACTACGACGCCCTGCACTTCCTGCGCCGCGCGTACCTGCTCCAGGTCTGCGGCCTCGCCGTGACCCCCGTCGACGAACTCGGCGGGGACTACGAGCAACTGCTGGAGATGTTCGAGCCGACCGCCCAGCGCTCCCACCTCGTCTGGCACTACGACCACGCCGGCGCCTACGTGCCGGTGGACTTCCCCGCGCCGCTCTCCACCGAGGAGCTGCTCGCCGGGGGCGGCCCGCTCGGCTCCGCCCAGGGGCTGCTGCGGGAACTGGAGTACGTCGCCCCGGCCATCGGCATCGACCCGGCCAACCCGCCGGCCGCGCCCGAGCCGCCCAGCCACCCGACGTCGCTGGAGGAGCCGGCGGCACCCGTCCCGTACGACGACAACCCCTTCGCCCGCGAGCGGCACGTCTGGCTGGGCCTGCACGCGGCGGCCACCCGGAGCCTGGGCCAGGGCTCAATGATCATCTTCAGTTGAGGGGGGCCCGCCGCCCGGCGGGGCCCGGGGCCGCTCAGCGGGGCTCCGGGGGACGCTGGCGGGGCATGTTCGGACGGGTCGCCGGGGGCAGCGGGAAGCGGCCGCCCGTCCCGGCCGTCGCCCCGGGGCGCGCGGGCGCGGGGCTCAGGGACTGCGTGACCAGCGGCGCCGGGCCCGCCCGGAACTCCACCATCCAGTCCACCGTCTCCGCCCGCACCAGCTCCGACACGTCCTCCGAGAACCGCCGCAGCACCCCCAGGCAGCGCTCCGCCGCCTCGGCGGCCGTGCCCTCCGCGGGGCCCAGCACCTCCCGGACGCTCTCCGACGCCCAGTCGAACTGCAGGGCCAGGAGACGCCGCTGCACCGCCTGCGCCGTCGCCACGTCCCGCATCCAGCCGGACGTCACCCCGAAGTACCGGTCGCACGCCAGGCACGCCGCGCCGAGCAGCAGCGACAGGTAGCCCCAGCCGGCCGCGCCGTCCAGGGCGCCCGTCAGGTCCAGCAGCGGCAGCGCGGCGCCCAGGACGCCGCCCAGCGCCGTACCGGTCCGCAGGACGCGGGCGCCGAGGCGCTTCCACACCCGGTCGACGAGGTACCAGTCGGCGGTCCGCAGGGCGTTCGCCTCGACCCACCGGTACAGCTCGTGCAACCGCTCGGCCGGCTCGCCCCAGTCGCCGAGCGGGAACGTCCGTCCCGTCAGGTCCTCCCCCCGGGCGGGCCCCCCGGGCTGCATCTCCGGCTGGCTCACCGGGGCACTCCTCTGCGCTCTGCGTTACTCTGCGTGACGTACGGTGACGTGGGGTGTGTGAGGTGGTGTGAGGTGGTGTGGGGCCGGCCGGCCGGTCGGCGGGCGTGGGCCGTGGGTGCGGATCGTCGGGTGCGGGTCGTGCGGAGCCCTTCCTACCTCCGAATGGCGGCCCCCGGCGACGGAATCACGCCTTTTCCGCACGGAAGAGGGCCGTGATCAGGTAGGCGGCGCGCCCATCGTTCACCCGAAAGAGCGGATAGGTGTGCGTGGGGCGCGTCGCGCGGGGACCACGTAGGCTCGGCGGTGACCGAAGAATCGTCGACGCGCAGGAGTGACCGTGATCCCCGGTGGTGGCCAGCCCAACATGCAGCAGCTCCTCCAGCAGGCCCAGAAGATGCAGCAGGACCTCGCCCGGGCGCAGGAGGAGCTGGCCCGCACGGAGGTCGACGGCCAGGCGGGCGGCGGCCTGGTGAAGGCCACGGTCACCGGGTCGGGCGAGCTGCGGAGCCTGGTCATCGACCCGAAGGCGGTCGACCCGGAGGACACGGAGACGCTCGCGGACCTGGTCGTCGCGGCCGTGCAGGCGGCGAACGAGAACGCGCACCAGCTCCAGCAGCAGAAGCTCGGCCCGCTCACCCAGGGGCTGGGCGGCATGCCGGGCCTCCCGTTCTGACCCGGCGGGCCGACCCGGCGGGCGCCGGCCGCTCACCCGGCTGACGCGGCGGGTTCACGCCGAGTCTTCTGCGGCGCACCCCGCAGCAATTACCGTAACCACCAAGACTGCACTCCCGGAGAGGCGTTCCGTTGTACGAAGGCGTGGTCCAGGACCTCATCGACGAATTGGGCAGGCTGCCCGGCGTCGGTCCCAAGAGCGCGCAGCGGATCGCCTTCCACGTCCTCCAGGCGGAGCCGACGGACGTCCGTCGGCTGGCGCACGCGCTGCTGGAGGTGAAGGAGAAGGTCCGGTTCTGCGCGGTCTGCGGGAACGTCGCCCAGGAGGAGCGGTGCGGCATCTGCCGCGACCCGCGCCGGGACGACGCGGTCGTCTGCGTGGTCGAGGAGCCCAAGGACGTCGTCGCCATCGAGCGGACGCGCGAGTTCCGGGGGCGGTACCACGTGCTCGGCGGCGCGATCAGCCCGATCGAGGGCGTGGGCCCCGACGACCTGCGGATCAGGGAACTGCTGGCCCGCCTCGCGGACGGCACGGTCACCGAGCTGATCCTGGCGACCGACCCCAACCTGGAGGGGGAGGCCACCGCGACGTACCTGGCGCGGATGGTCAAGCCCATGGGCCTGAAGGTCACGCGCCTCGCCAGCGGGCTGCCCGTTGGCGGAGACCTGGAATACGCCGACGAGGTCACGCTCGGTCGCGCGTTCGAAGGGAGACGACTCCTCGATGTCTGACGCCACGCTCCACGCCCATGCGCTGGACCCCGACAGCTTCGCGGTCCAGATCGCCGACTCCATCGAGTCCTTCATCGTGGCCACCACGGAGGTGGCCAAGGGGGACGAGCCCGACAGCGCGGTCCCCTTCCTGCTGTTGGAGGTCTCCCAGCTCCTGCTGGCCGGCGGCAGGCTGGGGGCGCACGAGGACATCGTCCCCGAGGAGCGGTACGAACCGGACACGGGTCCCGACATGGACGTCGACGACCTGCGGGAACGGTTCGCCGCGCTGTTGGACCCGGTGGACGTCTTCTCGGAGGTCTTCGACCCGTACGAGCCGCGCAGGGCGCCGGTGCCGTGCCGGATCTCCGACAGCCTGGCCGACATCGTCATGGACCTGCGGCACGGACTGGCCCACTACCGGGCGGGACGGACGACCGAGGCGCTGTGGTGGTGGCAGTTCTCGTACTTCTCCAACTGGGGGCCCACGGCCTCCGCGACCCTGCGGGCGCTCCAGTCCCTGGTCTCCCACGTCCGGCTGGACCAGCCGCTGGAGGCGCTGGACGGGCTGGACACGGACGAGGACGTGGCGGACGAGGCACTGGCGGAGGAGGCGGGCCGCGTGATGCTCCAGGAGATCGCCGCCCCGCTGGGCCTCCGCTCCCGCAAGTGACCCGGCTCCGGCCACCCCGCGCCCGCCCCGGTTCCACCATGTGAGACGGGACACATTCGGCGTGGGCGCGGTGGCGATGGGCAGTGTCCCCGCGTGACCGGGTGACGCCCCCGGGCTGATCATGTAATGAGCGGGACATCTCAGGATGTGACATCTCAGGGGCGTTTCCCGGTCGCTCGTTAGACTGAGCCGACCGCAAACGGACCGAGCGAGGAGCGCACGTGGGCCTTGTCGTGCAGAAGTACGGAGGCTCCTCCGTTGCCGATGCTGAGGGCATCAAGCGCGTCGCCAAGCGAATCGTCGAAGCGAAGAAGAACGGCCACCAGGTGGTCGTCGTCGTTTCCGCGATGGGCGACACGACGGACGAGCTGATCGATCTCGCCGAGCAGGTATCCCCGATGCCTGCCGGGCGTGAGTTCGACATGCTGCTGACCGCCGGAGAGCGAATCTCCATGGCCCTGCTGGCCATGGCGATCAAAAACCTGGGCCACGAGGCCCAGTCGTTCACGGGCAGCCAGGCAGGCGTCATCACCGACTCGGTCCACAACAAAGCGCGCATCATCGATGTCACGCCGGGCCGCATCCGCACCGCGCTGGACGAGGGCAACATCGCCATCGTCGCCGGCTTCCAGGGCGTGTCCCAGGACAAGAAGGACATCACTACCCTCGGCCGGGGCGGCTCCGACACGACCGCCGTGGCCCTCGCCGCGGCGCTGGACGCCGAGGTCTGCGAGATCTACACGGACGTCGACGGCGTCTTCACCGCCGACCCGCGGGTCGTGAAGAAGGCCCGGAAGATCGACTGGATCTCCTTCGAGGACATGCTGGAGCTCGCCAGCTCCGGCTCCAAGGTGCTCCTGCACCGCTGCGTCGAGTACGCACGCCGATACAACATCCCGATCCACGTCCGCTCCTCCTTCTCGGGGCTCCAGGGCACGTGGGTCAGCAACGAACCGCAAGGGGACCGCAAGGTGGAGCAGGCCATCATCTCCGGTGTCGCCCACGACACCTCCGAGGCGAAGATCACCGTCGTCGGCGTGCCCGACAAGCCGGGCGAGGCCGCCGCCATCTTCCGCACCATCGCGGACGCCGAGGTCAACATCGACATGGTCGTGCAGAACGTCTCCGCCGCGGCCACCGGCCTGACGGACATCTCCTTCACGCTGCCCAAGACCGAGGGCCGCAAGGCCATCGACGCCCTGGAGAAGCAGAAGGGGTCCATCGGCTTCGAGTCCCTCCGCTACGACGACCAGATCGGCAAGATCTCCCTCGTCGGCGCGGGCATGAAGACCAACCCCGGTGTCACCGCGTCGTTCTTCGAGGCGCTGTCCAACGCCGGGGTGAACATCGAGCTGATCTCCACCTCCGAGATCCGCATCTCGGTCGTCACCCGCGCCGACGACGTCAACGAGGCCGTCCGCGCCGTCCACACCGCCTTCGGCCTGGACAGCGACTCCGCCGAGGCGGTCGTCTACGGCGGCACGGGCCGCTGACGGCCGGGACGCCCTGATCCCGTGACGAGCCGGAAGCCGGCGCTCGCGGTCGTCGGCGCGACCGGGGCCGCCGGCGCCGTCATGCTCCAGATCCTGTCGCAGCACGCCGACGTCTGGGGCGAGATACGCCTGCTCGCCTCCCCGCGCTCGGCCGGCCGCAAGCTGGCCGTGCGCGGGGCGTGGACCGAGGTCCTCGCCCTCGACGAGGACACGCTCCGGGGCGTCGACGTCGCGGTGTTCCTGGTACCGGAGGAGGTCGCCGCCCGGTGGGCGCCGATCGCCGCCGCGCAGGGCGCCGTCGTCGTCGACGCCTCGCCCGCGTTCCGTGAGGACCCGGACGTGCCGCTCGTCGTCCCCGAGGTCAACCCGCACGCCGCCCGGGTCCGCCCGCGCGGCATCGTCGCCAGCCCCGGCTGCACCACGCTCGCGTTGATCGTCGTCGTCGGGGCGCTCCACGCCGAGTTCGGCCTGGAGGGGCTGGTCGTCTCCGCGTACCAGGCCGCGTCCGGCGCCGGGCGGGCCGGGGTCGCCGCGCTGCGCGGCCAGCTCGCGGCCGTCGCCGGTACGGAGCTGGGCGCGACCCCCGGGGACGTGCGCCGGGCGCTCGGCGAGGACGGGACGGGGCCCTTCGCCGCGCCCCTCGCCCTCAACGTCGTGCCCTGGTCCGGCACCCCCCAGGACGGCGGCTGGTCCTCCGAGGAACTGCGCGTCCGCGCCGAGACCCGCAAGGTCCTCGGCCTGCCCGCGCTGCGGGTCGCCGCGACCTGCGTGCGCGTCCCCGTCGTGACCACTCACTCCGTCGCCGTGCACGCCCGCTTCGAGCGGCCCGTGACCGTGGCGCGCGCCCATGAGATCCTCGCCGCCTCGCCCGGCGTCGTCCTGTACGACGACCCGGACGCGGGCGACTTCCCCACCCCCGCCGACGTCGTCGGCACCGACCCGACGTGGGTCGGCCGGGTCCGCCGCGACCTCGACGACGAGCGGGCCCTGGAGTTCTTCGCGTGCGGCGACAACCTCCGCAAGGGCGCCGCGCTCAACACCGCCCAGATCGCGGAATCCGTCGCCGCCGAACTCGCCGCCGGATCCGCCGCTGAACCGGCCCCGGGACCCGCGGCCGGACCGGCCACCGGACCGGTCGCCGCGGGCGGGACGCCTTCCTGACCGGGCCGAGCGGCGATACCCGGTGGACGTGGCGCCACACCTTTGTAGGATCTGTGAACGCCCTGTGTGAAAGTCTTCGGCCGGTGCCGCTTGAACTGGGGCGATGGCATGTTCGACGATGCTCCCGCCCCCCTGCCGCAACCGGTGGCCGGCGGAGAGCGTCTCCGCGGTCGCCCCAGGTGCTGCCGCACGAACGGGGCAATCGGGAGAGCGGATACGCATGAGGGCGAACGACGCACCGTCAGTTACGGCGACGTGCGCGTACAACCCTGACGGGGGGCAAGGTGTCCAACAGGCGTGGCAGAGGTACTCGACATCACACCGGCGGCACCACCGCGCGGCGGCGCGGCGGTCCTCCCGCTCCTGCGGCCGCCCCAGCGGCCCCCGCGCGACCGTCGGCGCGGGGGTGGCATGCCGGTGATCGCGCCCATGCCCGCCACGCGCCGCGCCCGCGTGCCGTTCCCGCGTGACGGCGCCGACGAGACGATGACGTCGGGCACCACGGTCGACCATCTCACCGAGACCTACCGCGCCCACTACCGGTCGCTGCTCGGTCTCGCCGCGCTGCTCCTCGACGACACGGCCTCCTGCGAGGACGTCGTGCAGGAGGCGTTCATACGCGTCCACTCCGCCCGCAAGAGGGTCCGGGACCCGGAGAAGACCCTGGCGTACCTCCGCCAGACCGTCGTGAACCTCTCCCGGTCCGCCCTGCGCCGCCGCATACTCGGGCTGAAGCTGCTCTCCAAGCCGATGCCGGACATGGCGAGCGCGGAGGAGGGCGCGTACGACCAGCTGGAACGCGACGCGCTGATCAAGGCGATGCGCGGGCTGCAGCGCCGCCAGCGGGAGGTGCTGGTCCTGCGGTACTTCGCGGACATGACGGAGGCGCAGGTCGCCGAGACCCTGGGCATATCGCTCGGGTCGGTGAAGGCGTACGGCTCCCGCGGCATAGCCGCGCTGCGCGTCTCCATGGGAGCGAAGGCATGAGCGGCCGCGCGGAGAGCCACGAGCACAACGGGCCGGACGGGCCGTCGAACGACCGGACTGGAAACAACGCAGTGAACACCCCCGAAACCCCCGGCACCCCGACCCCCGGCTCCCCGACCCCCGGCTCCCCGACCCCCGGGGGCACCCCCTCGGCCCCGGACCCCGCCGAACCCACCCGGTCGCAGGACGCCCCCGCCCGATCCGCCCCCGGCCGGGACGACACGGCCGAGACCCCCGAGGCGACCGAGGCACCCACGACCACCGGCGACGACACGGCCCGCGACGACATCACCGGGGACGAGACCGTCCAGGGCCGCACGGCCGGGGACGAAACCGACCGGGACGACATCCCCCAAGACGACATCGTCCGGGGAGACACCCCTCAGAACAGCACCACCCGGGACGGCACCGCCGGGGGCGATGCCCCCCAGGGCGACATCTCCCAGGGCGGCACCGCCGGGGACGGCGCCGTCCGGGACGGCATCTCTCAGAGCGGCACCGCCGGGGGAGGCACCACCCGGGGTAACACCGTCGGGGACGGCGGTTCTCAGGACGGTGATCCCGGGGACGCGACCGGTGGGCTCGGGGGGGTCCTCGACCTCGGGGGCGACGGGCTCGGTGGGGACGAGCTGGCGCTGCGGCGGCTGCTGCACGGGGCCGTGGAGGGGCTGGAACCGTCCACGGGCGCGCTCGACCACCTCCGGCGGGCCGTGCCCGCGCGGCGGGCACGGAAGCGGCAGGCACTGGTCGGCGCGGCTGCCGCGGTGATCCTGCTCGGCACCGGCGTGCCCGCGTTCGTGCACGTCGCCGCCTCCGACGGCGCCTCCGACGCCAACCCCGTCAACGCCGGACACGGCTCACAGGTCCAGGGCGGCACCGGCGACGAGACCGGCGGCCCCGCCGGCGAGCGGGCCGCCGGCAGCCCCTCCGGCGAGCTGGGTGCCGGCAAGGACAGCACCGACCTGACCCGGACCCCGCCGTCCGCCGGTACCAGCGCCTCCGCCGGCGCGGACGGCACACCCGACCTCACGACCTCCGCCCCGGCCGCGCTCCCGGCGTGCGGGGCGGGCCAGCTCGGGGTGAGCGTCGCCGACGCGGGCGCCCCCGGCGGGGACGGCACGGTCTACGGCACGTTCCGCATCACCAACATCTCCTCCGGGGACTGCGCCGTCGACACCGCCGGCACGGTCGGCTTCGCCACGAGCGGCGCGGCCGACCCGGGGCGCATCAGCGTCATCAGGCACACGGGTGGAGGCGCGGCGTCCGGTCTGCCCGACCCGTCCACGGCGGTGGGCAGCCTGGTGCTGAAGCCGTCCGGGGCGTACGAGGTGAGGTTCGCCTGGGTGCCGAGCGAGACCTGCCCGGTCAACGGCGGAGGCGGGGGCGGAGACGGTAACGGCGACAGCGGCGGTAGCGGCAGCGGAGGCGACGGGGGCGACGGGGGCGGCGAAGGCCAACCGCCCGAGCCCACGCCGTCCACCCCCAGCGAGGAACCCCCGCCGGCCACGGGCGACACGGCCACCGGCACGGCGGAGGGCGTCGCGGACACCGGCACGGCGGCGGTCGAACCGCAGCTCAAGCGCGAGGAGGGCGTCGCGGACGGCAGCGTCACCGTGACGCACACCCCCGGCGCGGGTGGCCCCCAGGCGGCGGCCACCATCCCCCACGCCTGCGCCGGCACCATCTACCGCACCGGCCTCCTCCCGGTGCAGTGACCCCGCCACTCCCCGCCCGCATGAGCCGCACGGGCGGGGAGTGGCAGTGCGCCGCACGAGGCGTACGGACGGGTGGTGGCAGTACGTGCCGGGCGAGCCGCGCGGGTGGCGAGTGACCCCGTCGGCCCCCGGTCGCACGGGCCGTACGGGCGGCGAGTAGCAGCCCGCCGGGCCCCGGCTGCGCGAGCCGCACGAGCAGGTAGCAGCCAACTCGTCGCACGGGCCGTACGGGCGGGAGCGGCAGACCCGCCGGACGAGCCGTACAGGTGGGAGCGGCAGCCCCATCGCACGAGCCGCAGGGGCGGGAGCGGCAGACCCGCCGGACGAGCCGCAGGGGTGGGAGCGGCAGACCCGCCGCACCCGCCCGGTGGGGCCGGGGCGGGCGGGGGACCGGTCTCAGCTGACGCCCGGGGCCTCCGGATCGAGGCCCAGGGCACGGTCCCGTTCCGCCTCCGCCTCCCGGCGGAACAGGCGGAACCACATGAACAGGACGAAGCCCGCGAAGGCGAACCACTCGCCCGTGTAGCCGAGGTTCTGGAACGCCTTCAGGTCCAGGCCCGTGCCCACCGCCGCGGTCGCCGGGACGGGGGTCAGGCCGGCGGGGGAGTCCTTGAGCGTCACCCACGCGTCGTAGACGTCGTCCGGCACCAGGTTGACCAGCGACGCCGCGCTGATAATGCCCAACTGGCCCGACGGCAGGCCGCCCGCCGTGTGGGCGCCGCCGCTCCCGGCGTGCTCCGACGCCTGGAGCGCTCCGGTCACGGTCACCTCGCCGGACGGCGGCGCCGGGGCGGCGGCCCCCTTCGGCAACCAGCCCCGCACCACCGGCAGGGCCTTGCCCTCCGGCGTGTGCAGCAGCGTCAGCACGTACGACCCGGTCCTGCCGTCCAGCTCACGGCCGGGGACGAGGAACTGCTTCCCGTACCGGCCGCTCGCCGTCGCCTGGCGGCCCGACGTCTCCTTGTCGACCGGCAGCAGCTCCGTCAGCGGCGCCGCCGCCTCCGCCGCCCGGGCGGCGGGCCGCTGCTCCGCCTCCCGGTGCGAGTCGACGCGGTCCTCGAACCTGCCGAGCTGCCATACCCCCATGAACAGGCAGAACGGGATCGCGAGCAGCACGAAGACGTTGATCCCCCACCAGCGGGGTGTCGTCAGGAACCGGTACACCCCTCCACGGTACGGAACGCGGTCACCTCCCGTCCGGCCGGGGCCCGGCCGCGGCGGGCACGTGTCGCGCGGCGAACTCCAGCTCCTGCCGCAACTGCTTGATCCGCTCCTCCACCACCAGCGAGCCGTGCCCCGCGTCGTACCGGTACACCTCGTGCACCGCGCCGCGCGCCGCGAGCCGCTCCACGTAGTTCTCGACCTGCCGGATCGGGCAGCGCGGGTCGTTGACGCCCGCCGCGATGTACACCGGTGCCCGCACCCGGTCCACGTACGTGATCGGGGACGAGGCGCGGAACCGGTCGGGCACCTCCTCCGGGGAGCCGCCGAACAGGGTCCGGTCCAGCGGACGCAGCGCCTCCATCTGGTCCTGGTAGGCCGCCACGTAGTCCGCGACCGGCACGTCCGCGATGCCCACCGCCCACACGTCCGGCTGCGTCCCCAGCCCCAGCAGCGTCAGGTAGCCGCCCCACGAGCCGCCCGTCAGCACCAGCCGCTCCGGGTCGGCGAGGCCCGACGACACCGCCCACTCGCGGACGGCCGCGACGTCCTCCAGCTCGATCAGCCCCACCCGGTGCCGCAGCGCGTCCGTCCACTCGCGCCCGTACCCGGTGGAGCCGCGGTAGTTCACCCGCACCACCGCGTACCCGTGGTCCACCCACGCGGCGGGCGCCGCCGAGAACGTGTCGCTGTAGTGCCAGGCCGGGCCGCCGTGGAGGTCGAACACGGTCGGCAGCGGGCCCGTCGCCCCCGCCGGGCGCTGCACCAGCGCGTGGACCCGGCCGCCGGGGCCCTCCACCCACACGTCCTCCACCGGCACCGAGGGCGGCGCCTGCGGGCCGGGCGGGTCGAGGACGACCGCGCCGGTCGTCGACCGCACCACGGGCGGCACCGCCGCCGACGACCACAGGTACTCCACCGTTCCGTCCGGGCGGGCCGTCGCGCCCGACACCGAACCGGGCGGCGTGTCCACCCGCGACAGGCGCCGCGACGCGATGTCGTACCGCCACAGCTCGCTGCGCGCCTCGAAGCTGTGGGCGATCAGGAGCCCCGAACCGTCCGGGTACCACTCGGCGCTCACGTCCCCCGGCAGCTCCAGGTCCAGGTCCGTCTCCCGGCCCGACCCGACGTCCCAGATCATCGGCTCCCACCGGCCGCGCCGCTGGTGCCCCACCAGGAGCCGCGGGTCGCCGTCGACCGGGGCGAAGCCCATCACCGCCAGGCCCAGGTCCTTCGTGCCGCCCTTCGTGTCGTCCAGCTCCGCCACCAGCGCGCCGTCCAGCCGCACCACCCGCAGCGCCGCGTGCATCGCGTCGCCGTGCTCGGTGTGCTCGACCGCCACGAGCGTCCCGTCGTGCGACAGGTCCCCCACCCCGGCCGACTCGCGGTGCCGGTAGATCTCCACCGGCTCCCCGCCCGGCCGGACGACGTGGACGGTGGTGCCCTCCTCCTCCGTGGACCGGCCGACGACCGCCGTGCCGTCCCGGCCGAGGGCGAGGCCCGCCGGGTACGAGGGGGCCAGCCCGGGCACCGCCGGCTCGTCCGCGCCGCCCCCGAACGGCTGCCGCATCCACACCCCGAACTCGTCGCCGTCCGTGTCCGCGAACCACCAGATCCACTCGCCGTCCGGCGTCAGCACCCCGTCCGTCGTGCCGTTCGGCCGGTCCGTGACCTGCCGCTGCCGGCCCGTTTCCCGGTCCCAGGCGTACAGCTCGTACGTCCCCGTCGCGTTCGACACGAACAGCGCCCGGTCCGGCGCGTCCAGCGCCCACTCGGGCAGGGAGACCCGCGGCGCGCGGAACCGCTTCTCCCAGTCGGGCAGGGACGACCAGTCGCGGCCCGCGGGCGCGGACGGTTCGGCGGAACGGGGGGAAGCTGCGGGCACGGTCGGGGGCACGTCGGTCGGCTCAGTCATGCCGTCCATCATGCTCCGCCCCGCCGACATCCCGCCGAGCCTGTGGAAAACCCCGGGCCCGGCCGTCCCCGGTCCGCTCGCCACCCCGCCCCGACCTGACGCCGCACGCCCGACGCCGCACGCCCGACGTGCGGTGTGGCGCGATGTGGCGCGGATCACATCTGAGGGGGGTGGGGCGGCGGGGGGCGCCTGTGTCACGCTTTCCCCACGTTCGCCGTGCCCGGAAACAGCCCGCGAACGCTTCTCCGGCCCTCGCGCCCGTCCTCCGCCGAATCGGCCCCGCCACTCGGTGTCACATTCTCCCGGCTCCGCCGGTCGTACCGGCGTGGCCGCCTGACGTGGCGACCGCTCGTGAACGCAACCGACAGCTTTGTGAGGGGAAGTCATGCTTGGGAAGCTCGCCGGATTCGCCCTCCGGCGCCACCGCCTGGTGCTGGTCACAGCGCTCGTGGCGGTCATCGTCGCCGGCGCGGCGGCCGCCGGACTGATGGGGCGCCTGACGAACGGCGGATGGCAGGTCCCGGGGTCGGAGTCGGACAAGGCCGCGACCATCCTCCAGACGCAGTACGAGAACAGCGAGCCCAACCTGGTCCTGCTCGTCGACGACGAGCGCGGCGTCGACCACGCGGAGGTCGCGGAGGCCGGGGCGCGCCTCACCGACCGGTTCGCCGCCGAGAGCGGCGTCGGCGACGTGACGTCGTACTGGGCCGCGGGCCGCCAGGCCGCCCTCAAGAGCGAGGACGGCCACAAGGCGCTGATCGTCGGCCGCGTCGAGGGCGACTTCGACGCGCGGCAGAAGCGGGTGAAGGAGCTCGCGGACGAGTACTCCGGCGAGGTCGGAGGGCTCCACGTCACCCTCGGCGGCGAGGAGCAGATGTGGAACGAGAACCTCACCCAGGCCGCCGACGACGCGGCGCTGGCCGAGGCGCTCGTCTTCCCGATCGTGCTCGCCCTCCTCGTCATCGTCTTCGGCAGCCTGGTCACCGCCCTGCTGCCGCTGAGCGTCGCCATCGTCTGCATCACGTTGAGCATGGGCCTGTTCTGGCTGCTCACCTTCGCGATGGACCTGTCGAACTTCGTCCTCAACACGGCGACGTTCGTCGGCCTCGGCCTGGCGATCGACTACAGCCTCCTCATCGTCAGCCGCTTCCGCGAGGAGCACGGCCGGGGCGTGGACCGGGAGACCGCGCTGCGCAACACGCTGAACACGGCCGGCCGCACGGTCGTCTTCTCCGCCGTCTGCGTCGTCGTCACCCTCAGCGCCCTGTTCGCCGTGCCGTTCCCGTTCTTCGCGTCGATGGCGCTCGGCGGCATCGGCACGACCGTGTTCGCCGCCCTGGCCGCGATCACCCTGGTGCCGGCGATGATCGGCATGTTCGGCAAGCGCGTGGACACGCTGCACCTGCCGTTCATGAAGGGCCGCGTCCGGGAGATCTCCGCCGAGAGCGAGTTCTGGCGCCGCCAGTCGTACCGCGTCATGAAGCGGCCCGCGCTCGTCAGCGTCCTCGTCCTCGGCTTCCTCGTCCTGCTCGGACTGCCCGCCCTCGACATGAAGCTGCGCCTCCAGGACGAGCAGGTCCTGCCGCCCTCCGCGGGCTCCGCGCGCGTGGCGAAGATCGTCAACGAGGAGTTCAGCACCAAGCAGGCCCAGGCGCTCAAGGTGGTCGTCGAGGGCGACGCGCCCGCCGCCGACCGGACCGAGGCGCTCGGCGCGTACGCCGCGAAGCTCTCGACGCTGCCCCACGCCGAGCGCGTCGACGGCCCCGCCGGCAGCTACCAGGACGGCCGCCGCGTCGGCCCGCCGACCGCCGCGTCCACCCAGTTCACCGGCGAGACCAGCAGCTACCTGCTGGTCATCCCGGAGAAGGACGCCCTCGCGGCGCCGAGCGAGCAGTTGGTGCGGGACGTGCGCGCCCTTCCCGCGCCGTACGGGAAGGTGCTCGTCGGCGGCCCGTCCGCGACGTCGGTCGACACGTTCGACAAGCTCACCGACGCGCTGCCGCTGGCCATCGGCCTCCTCGCGGCCAGCATGTTCGTGCTGCTGTTCCTGCTGACGGGCAGTGTGCTGCTGCCCATCAAGGCGATCGCGCTCACGCTGCTCAGCCTCACGGCGACGTTCGGCGTGCTCGTCTACATCTTCCAGGACGGGCACCTGAAGTGGCTCGTCGGCGACTTCACCGCGACCGGGGCCACGATCTGGACGGTGCCGGTCATCCTCTTCGCGATGGCCTTCGGACTGTCCATGGACTACCAGGTGTTCATCATGTCCCGGATCAAGGAGGAGCACGACAGGGGCAAGGACAACGCGACGGCCGTCGCCGACGCCCTGGCCCGCACGGGACGCGTGGTGACGTACGCCGCCGTGATGATTTCCCTGGTCTGCGCCGTGTGGGTCACCTCCAAGATCGGTTACATGAAGGCGTTCGGCGTCGGCATCCCGCTGGCCATCCTCATGGACGCCCTCATCGTCCGCGGCGCCCTGCTGCCGGCCTTCATGAAGCTGCTCGGCGACGCCAACTGGTGGGCCCCCGGCCCGATGCGCCGCCTGCACGACCGGTTCGGGCTGCGCGAGGAGTCCGGTACGCCGCCCGCCCCGCGGGACGGGGCGGCGGCCCCGAAGGACCCCGAGGTCAGCGTGCGCACCTGAGCCGCACCCCCACGCCACCGCACCCCCACGCCACCGCACCACCACGCCACCGCACCACCGACGCCCGGCCGGGACCCCCGGCCGGGCGTCTCGCATGTGCGACCCCTGAGGAGTTGAAGGAGCACAAGATGGTGACTGGAAAAGAACGTCGACTGCGCCGGCTCTTCGAGGAGGACGGCAAGACCCTGCTCATCGCCGTGGACCACTCCCTGACCCTCGGTGCCGCCAGCGGACTGTCGGACATGGGCGCGGTCATGGGCGCGGCCGTGGCGGGCGGTGCCGACGGGGTGGTCACCCACCGCGGCTCCGCCGCCCGCTCCATGCCGGCGCAGCGCGGCACCGCCCTCGTCGTGCACCTCTCCGGCAACACGGCCCTGAGCCCCGGCTCCGAGCTGAAGACCCGCGTCTGCGACCCGGAGGCCGCCCTCGCGCTCGGCGCCGACGCGCTCTCCGCGCACATCACCCTCGGCGGCGGCTCCGCCGAGGACCGGCAGGCCCTCGCCGACCTCGGTTCGCTGGCCGCCACCTGCGACCGGCTCGGCGTCCCGCTGCTGGTCATGACGTACGTGCGGACCGACGCGCGCGACACAGGCCCCGCCGTCCTGCACGCCGCCCGCGTCGCCGCCGAGCTGGGCGCCGACATCGTCAAGGCCGCCCACCCCGGCGACAGGTACGTGGCGGAGCTCGCCGCGACCG
Organism: Streptomyces sp. NPDC045287; assembly: GCF_056432325.1. Lineage (NCBI taxonomy): Bacteria > Bacillati > Actinomycetota > Actinomycetes > Kitasatosporales > Streptomycetaceae > Streptomyces > Streptomyces sp. NPDC045287. Next base: position 10,528 of record NZ_JBWKJG010000035.1, on the reverse strand, counting down.
TGCCCGTGCCGGTCGTCCTGGCGGGCGGGCAGAACGAGGGCACGTGGGAGGCGTTCTGCGAGTCCGCGAAGGCCGCGATGGGCGCCGGCGTCGCCGGACTGTGCGTCGGCCGCCGCATGTTCGGCGCCCCCGACCCCGTACGCGCCACCGCCGAGCTGCGGGCCGTCGTCCACGGCGAGGGCTGAGCCCCCGAGCCCCGGCGCCCGAAGTTCCCGGCGCCCGAAGCTCCTCGGCGTACGAAGCCCCCCGGCATCGAAGCACCCCGGCGTACGAAGCGCCCGGCGTCCGGAGCCCTTCCCGGCGCCTGGACCACCCCGGCGTCCCGATCCGGAACGGACCCCGGTGCGCCGCCCCACCCGCACGCCCGTACCCCCCCGGCGTACCGGACCAGAAAGGAACCACGACGGATGGCACCGCCTTCGCGCAAACCCATCAACTTCGGTCTGCTCTTCGACTGGCACGCGGGCAAGGAGCACCAGACGGAGATCCACCTGGACCGGCCGTTCGACATCGCCCCCGAGCGGGGCACCGTGTACGACGGGATCGCGCTCGCCGCGCTGGTGCGCGAGGCCGGCGACTGGCTGTACGCCGCGGGCCTGCGCGCCGGCGACACCCTGGCGCTGGTCAAGCGGAACCACTTCGACACGGTGCTGCTGGCCGGGGCGGCCGCCCGGATCGGCGTCCTGCCCGTCCTGATGTCCCCGGTGGTCCGCCCCGACCACCTGCGCGTCATGATCGAACGGGCCGCCCCGCACGCGGTGCTCACCTCCCCGGAGGTGCTGGAGCGGGCCGCCAAGGACGGCGTGCGCCTCACCGGCCCCGGGGTCCGCGTCCTGGTCGCCGGGGAGGCGGCCGGAGCCGAACCGCCCGACGGGACGGTGCCCCTGGAGTCCCTGCGCGGCGTGCCGGCCGCGCCCGCACGGCCCCGGCGCGACGACGAGCCGATGATCGTCACCCACACGTCGGGCACGACCGGCGTGCCCAAGCTGGTGGTGCACGCGGCGAGCACGTCCCTGGGGACCTTCCCGTTCCAGTTGGAGTCCAAGAGGCTGCCGATGGTCACGTCGAGCCGCCGCGACGTGGTCGCCGGGTGCTTCTCGTTCGTCCACAACCGGCTCGTCTCGTGGACGTCGGCGCAGTTCAGCCTGGCGCCGAAGCGGGTCGTCACCCTCTCCGACCCGGGGCTCGACACGGTCGAGAGGATGCTGGCCGCGCACCGGCCCACCTCGCTGGAAGCGCTGCCGAACATGTTCCAGCACTGGGAGGAGCTGGCCGACCGCAGACCCGAGCTCTTCGCGCGCGTACGGCGGTTCAACAGCACCTTCGACGCGGTGCACCCGCGTACCGTACGGACCTTCCTGAACGTGTCGAGGAGCCGCTTCCCGGTGTGGGCGACGGGCCTCGGGCAGTCGGAGATCGCCGGCATCTCCATGAACGTCTTCACGCGGCGCCAGGCCCGCCGCTGGGAGGGCGCCCAGCGCGACACCACCAACGTCGGCTACCCGCCGCTGGTCCGGGTGAAGGTCGTCGACCCGCAGAGCGGCCGGCGGCTCGGACGCGGCGAGCCCGGCCTGCTGATGGTCGCGGGGAAGGCGCGCTGCCTGACGTACCTGGGGGAGGACGACCGGTACCGGGCGAAGCTCGTCGACGGCTGGTGGAACAGCGGCGACCTCGGCGAGCGCGGCCGGTTCGGCCGGATCCGCATGCTCGACCGGGAGGTCGACGTACTGCCCGGCATGAGCTGCATAGAACTGGAGAGCACCCTCCTCGACCGCCTGCCGAAGGCGTCCGAGGTGACGGTGCTCGGCGTGCCCGGCGGGCCGCCGGTGCCCGTGCTGTGCATGCGCGACAACCACCTGGATCCGGCCGAGTGGGCCCGCGCCACGGCCGGGCTGCCGCCGCTCGGCGAACCCCGGCTCGTCCCGTGGGACGAGGTGCCGCGGACGGCCACCTGGAAGGTCCGGAGGCTGGAGCTGCGGGAGATGGTCCTCGGCACCGGAGAGGTCCTGGGGACGGGCAAGTGGACGTGAGCCGGCGGCGGCGCCCCGGCGCCCCCCGACGTGTCGACCGAAAGAGGAACCAGTGATCGAGTTTCTTCCCGACGCCCTGATCCCCATGTCGGATCCGGCGCCCATCACCATCCCGGAGGTCCACCGGGAGCGGTGGCTGTACTGGATGTGCATGGGACCGGCGGCGGTCGGCTGGCTCGCGGCGTACGCGTTCGCCATCCACCGGGGGCTGAAGGACAAGCGCGTCGGCATCCCCCCGCTGCTGGTGGCGGTCAACTTCGCCTGGGAGTTCAACCTGTCGATCGTCCTCGACCAGGACACGACCCAGCGGCACACCAACTTCTACTGGGCGCTGTTCAACTCGCTGATCATCTACCAGACCCTGAAGTGGGGCTGGAAGGACTTCCCGAAGCTGACGAAACGTCAATTCAGGGCCGCGTTCGTCGGCATGTTCGTCTGGGCGTCGCTGATGGTCGTGGTGGGCACGAACGAACTGGGCGACATCCCCGGCGTGTACACGGGCACCGTCATCAACATCCCGCTCAGCGCCGCGTTCATCTACATGCTGCACAACCGCGGCTCGTCGGCGGGCCAGTCGATGCACATCGCGGTCGCCAAGGCGATCGGGTCGCTGTTCGCCGGGATCACCGTGTACATCGAGTTCCCCGGGCACTACCTGTTCTTCGTCCTCTTCCCGACGATCCACGTCCTGGACATCATCTACATCCGGATGCTGCACCGCCGCATCCGCGCCGAGGGCCACTCGCCGTGGGCGTTCAACCGGCCGCCCGTACCCGACCCGTACGGGGCGGCGCCCGCGACGGCGCCCGCGGCGCCCGCCGGACCGGACACCCCGGCGGACCGCGCGGCCACCGGGGCGGAGGCAGCTGCGGACCGTCCGGCCACCGGGGCGGAGGCCGCGCGGTGACCGCCGCCCGGCGGGCCGTGGTGCTGGGCGGCGGCCTCGCCGGCGTCCTGGCCGCCGCCGCCCTCGCCCGGCACGTGCCCGAGGTCGTCGTCGTCGAACGCGACCGGTACCCGGAGGGCCCCGAACCGCGCACCGGCGTCCCCCAGGCCCGGCACACCCACGTCCTCATGGACGGCGGCGCCCGCGCCATGGAACGCGTCCTGCCCGGCGTCACCGGCCAGCTCGTCGCCGCCGGCGCCCACCGGCACGGCATGCCCGACGGGGTGGTAATGCTCAGCCCGCAGGGCTGGCTGGAGCGGTTCCCGGGGCGGCGGTACGCCTACTCGTGCAGCCGCGCCCTCCTCGACTGGACCGTCCGCCAGCAGGCGTTCAAGAACGGGCGGATCACCGTCACCGAGCGGTCCGAGGCCGTCGGCCTGCTCGGGGGGCCGGGCGCCGTCACCGGCGTCCGCCTCCGCGACCGCGACACCGGTGGCGAGCACGAGCTGGAGGCCGGCTTCGTCGTCGACGCCACCGGCCGGGGCTCGCACGCGCCCCGGTGGCTCGCCGCGCTGGGCCTGCCCGAGGTCGAGGAGGAGGTCGTCGACTCCGGGCAGGCGTACGCCACCCGCGTCTTCCGCGCCCCGGCCGGCGCCGAGCAGGGCTTCCCGATGGTCAACGTCCTCGCCGCGCCCGGCACCGGCCGCCCCGGCTGCGGGGCGGCGCTGCTGCCCATCGAGGAGGGCCGCTGGATGGTGACCCTCGGCGGCACCCGCGGCGGGGAACCGCCCACGGACGAGGAGGGGTACGCGCGCTTCGTCCGGCACGCCGTCCGCCACCCGCTCGTCGCCGACCTGATCGAGGCCGCCGAACCGCTGGGGCCGATCCGCGGCTCGCGCAGCTCCGCGAACCGGCGCCGCCGCTTCGACAGGCTGCCGTCCTGGCCCGCGGGCCTCGTCGTCACGGGCGACGCGGCCACCACCTTCAACCCCGTCTACGGGCACGGCATGTCCGTCGCCGCCCGATGCGCCGTCGTCCTCGACGAGGTGCTGCGCCGGTACGGCCCCGTCCCGGACGCGGCGGTCCGCGCACAGCGCGGGATCGGCCGCGCGGCACAGGACGCCTGGGTCATCGCCACCACCCAGGACGTGCTCTACCCGGACGCGGTCGGGCCCCGCCCCGGCGGCGCGCTGCGCCTCCAACGGCGCTTCGTCGACCGGTCCGTCAGGGTGGCGACCCGCAACCCGGCCGTCTCCGCCGCGCTGATCGACTCGTTCACGCTGGCCCGGCCGTTCACCACCCTCGCCCGGCCGTCCGCGCTGGTCCACACCGCGCTCGGTCCGCGCGGGGAGCCGCTCGCCGCACCGCCGCTGACGGCCTGGGAGCGCCGCTTCCTGCCCGGCCGCTGAGTCCCGCCGCACCCCCTCCGTCCGCTCACCCGCCCTCACCCAAGGAGAAGCACAGATGGACACCACACTCTGGGCCGACGTCACCCGGCTCAAGGGCGACGCCACGGAGGCGGCCCTCGCGCACGTCCGGTCCTCCGACGCCAACGGCGTCCTGGTCCGCCCCGGCCAGCTCGACGGCTGGGAGCCGCTGGCCCGGATCACCGTCGCGTGCCTCGTGACCGGAGAGGAGGCCGTCCGCCTCGACGACGCGCGGGTCGACGTGCTCGTCGCGCCCTCCCCGAAGGAGCTCGACGCGGTGCGCGCCGCCGCCGGCAGCCGGCCGGTCGGCGTGCGCTGCGAGATCGTCGACGGCGACACGATGAACGAGGCGGCGGCCCTGTGCGGCTCCGTCCACGTCCTCGTCGCCGCCTTCGCGGACGAGACGAACATCCCGCTGGAACTGCTCCTCGCCCGCGCCCAGGGCACCCGTACGCAGGTCTACAAGGAGCTGCTGACCAGTGCCGAGACCGCGAGCGTCGCCGGCGTCCTGGAGAGCGGCCCCGCCGGGCTCGTCGTCGGCGCCGGCCACCTCGCGGACCTCGCCAAGGTCAGCGCCGTCCTGCGCACGGAGCGGTACGCGCAGCTCGACCTCGTCCCGCTGGAGGTCGTCCGCTCCGAACCGGTCGGCATGGGCTACCGCGGCTGCATCGACACGACGCACCTGTTCGACGAGGACGAGGGCATGGTCATCGGCTCGACCTCGTCGGGCGGCATCCTCGTCTGCGCCGAGGTGCACTACCTGCCGTACATGAACCTGCGGCCGTTCCGCGTCAACGCCGGCGCCGTCCACTCGTACGTCTTCGGCACCGACACGACCGCGTACATCACCGACCTCGCGGCCGGTGAGAAGTGCTACGCCGTCAACCCGAGCGGCCGGTTCCGCGAGGCGATGGTCGGCCGCGTCAAGGTCGAGCTGCGACCGCTGCGGCTCGTCGAGGCCCGCTACGAGGACGTGACTGTCAACGTCTTCCTCCAGGACGACTGGCACGTGCGCGTGATGAGCGCCGAGGGCAAGCCGCTCAACCTCACCGAGGTCGTCCCGGGCACCCGGCTGCTGGGCCGCGTCACCGAGCCGGGCCGGCACGTCGGCATCAAGGTCGACGAGGAGATCAGCGAGTTCTGAGCGCGGGACGGGACCGTGCCGGCATCCGCGTGGCGGGGGCCGGGCCGCGGGGCGCGTGCGCGGTGGGACGGCCGGTGGCGAACGTGCCGGTGCCGTGCGGCGGCCCGGCCCGCGTACGCGCCGTCCACGTGGTCGACCCGTACGCGGGCCGGGGCGGTCGGGTACGGGACACCCGGCGGTCCCGGCACCCACTGGGGAACACGGTCATGCCGCAGGTGACCGTGTTCCCCGGCCCGAGCGTTGACCGCGCGGGCCCCGCCGCGACCGGCCCGACGCCCCGCGGGCGGGCCCGCCCGGTCGCCGGGGCGGCGAGGGCGGCCGGGAGGCCCGGGTCCCGCCCGGGGCCCGGGGACGAAGCGGCGCGCCCGGGCCCCGGCACGTATCCGACCCGCGCCTTCCACGGGCACTGCCCGGCGTGGGCGCCGCACCACCCGACGGCACCGGCCAGGACGTCCCCGACACGGCGACCGCCGTGCTCACCGCTCGCGTCTGCCGCGCCCCAAAGGACGACCTGCCGGGCACCTGCCGCGCCCTGGCCGCGCCGACCGAACGCCGCTGGCCGACCGCGCCGACCGAACGCCGCTGGCCGGCCCCGGCGGCCGGGCGCACCCCGGCCCTGCACGCCGCGCCCGTCGCGTACGGGCCGAAGGCGGCCGGGCGGCCGAGCCCGGCCCTGGACGCCCTCGACGCCCTGGACGCCCTCGACCGGGTCCGCCGGCCCGCCGGGCGGCGCCTGGTGCTGCGGTCGGCCGGACGGCGTCACCGCGGCGGAGGTCCGCGACCTGCTCGACCCGGCGGCCCACCCCGGCGCGTCCGCGGCCCTCGTGGACCGCGTGCCGACGCGCCACCACGCGAGCGCCCGGCCCGGTGGCGGCGCTCCGGACGAAGGACAGTGATGAAGAAGGTCATTCTCGCCGAACCGCGCGGCTTCTGCGCGGGCGTCGTCCGCGCCATCGACATGGTCGAGCGGGCGCTGGAGATCCACGGCCCGCCCGTCTACGTGCGCAAGCAGATCGTCCACAACCACCACGTCGTACGGTCCCTCGAAGCCAAGGGGGCCGTGTTCGTCGACACGGAGGAGGAGGTGCCGCCCGGCAGCGTCTGCGTCTTCTCCGCGCACGGCGTCTCGCCCGAGGTCCGCTCCAACGCGGCCGGGCGCGGCCTCGACGTCATCGACGCGACGTGCCCGCTCGTCTCCCGCGTCCACCAGCACGCCCGCCGCGTGACCCGCGACGAGCGGATCCTGCTGCTCATCGGCCACGCCGACCACGAGGAGACCGAGGGCACCCGCGGCGAGGCACCGCGGCGGACCATCGTCGTGGAGACCGTCGAGGACGTCGCCCGGCTCCCGCTGGCCGACGACACGCCCGTCGCCTACCTGACGCAGACGACCCTCTCCATGGACGAGACCGCCGACATCGTCGAGGCGCTCAAGGCCCGCTTCACCGACCTCGTCGGCCCGCGCGGCGACACGATCTGCTACGCCAGCCAGAACCGGCAGAACGGCGTCAAGTCGCTCGCCGCCCAGTGCGACCTCGTCCTCGTCGTCGGCTCGCGCAACTCCAGCAACTCCCTGCGCATGGTCGACGTGGCCCGCCAGGCCGGCACCGCCGCGCACCTCGTCCCCGACACGACGCACCTGGACGGGACGTGGCTCGACGGCGTCTCCACGGTCGGCGTCAGCTCCGGCGCCAGCGTGCCCGAGGTCCTGGTCACCCAGCTCCTCGACACCCTCGGCGACCTCGGCTTCCGGGACATCACCGTGGAGCGCACCTCCGTCGAGGACGTCCACTTCTCCGTCCCCCAGCAGCTCGCCGAGGGACGCCGCACGGGCCGGCGGCCCGCAGGGGCCGCCGCCTCACCCGCAGAACCCACCGACAGGAGTGCCACATGACCGCCAACGCGCCCGTCGAACAGGCCGACTCCAGGCTCTCCACCGCCCAGCGCGCCGCCTTCGACCACCTCATGGCCGCCACGGAGCGCCGCCTCCGCGACTTCCTCTCCGCCGAAACCGCCGCCTGGAACCGGGTCGATCCCCGCGCCGGCACGCCCGTCGAGGCGATAGCGCGGCTCGTCGAGTCCGGCGGCAAGCGGCTGCGGCCCGCGTTCTGCGTCGCCGGCTACCTCGCGGGTGGCGGCGGACCGGAGGGGTACGACGGCGTCGTGTCCGCCGCCGCCGCCCTGGAGGTCCTGCACGCCTGCGCGCTCATCCACGACGACGTCATGGACGGGTCCGACCGGCGGCGCGGCGAGCCCACCGCCCACGTCCACCACACCGGCGTGCACCGGCGGCGCGGCTGGCAGGGCGACCCGGAGCGGTACGGGGAGAACGTCGCGATCCTCGCCGGCGACCTCGCCCTGATCTACTCCGACCAGATCATGGCCGACGCCCCGGCGACCGTCCGCGACCTGTGGAGCGAGCTGCGCGCCGAGCTGATCATCGGCCAGTACATGGACGTCCTCGCCGCCGCCGAGTTCTCCGCCGACCCGCAGCTCGCCCGCTGGATCGCCGTCGCCAAGTCCGGCCACTACACGATCCACCGGCCCCTCGCCGTCGGCGCCCGGCTCGCCGGCCGGACCGACCTGGCCGCGCCGTTCCAGGAGTACGGGATCGCCGTCGGCGAGGCGTTCCAGCTGCGCGACGACCTCATGGACGCGTTCGGCACCGGCGAGGCCAGCGGCAAGCCCGCCGGCCTCGACTTCGACCGGCACAAGATGACCCTCCTGATGGGGCTCGCCATGGAACGCGACCCGCGCGTCCGCGAGCTGTTCCTCGATCCGTCGTACGGCCCGGAGGCGCTGCGCGCCCTGCTCGTCGACAACGGCGTCCGCGACGACGTCGAGGAGCACATCGGGCAGCTCGTGCAGAAGGGCTGCGAAGCGCTGGTCGAGGCGCCCCTCGACGGGGGTTGGCGCGGCGAACTGCGTGCCATGGCCCGCGGCGTCGCCTTCCGGGACCGGTAGGGGGGCGGATCCGTGACCGACTTCCGCGACCCCCGGCAGACGCCCCCCGTGGTGACCGGCGACGGCCCCGCCGGCGCGCACCCCCTGCTCGCCGCGATCGACGGGCCCGCCGACGTCCGGGCCCTCCCGCCCGAGCGGCTCCCCGACCTGGCGGCGGAGATACGCGACTTCCTCGTCACCCAGGTGTCCCGCACGGGCGGCCACCTCGGCCCCAACCTCGGGGTCGTCGAGCTGACGATCGCCCTCCACCGCGTGTTCCGCTCCCCGGACGACCGGTTGCTGTGGGACACGGGCCACCAGGCGTACGTCCACAAGCTGCTGACCGGGCGGCGGGACTTCAGCCGCCTCCGCAGCCGGGGCGGCCTGTCCGGATACCCCTCCCAGGAGGAGTCCCGGCACGACGTCATCGAGAACTCCCACGCCTCCACGGCCCTGTCGTACGCGGACGGCCTCGCCAAGGCGTACCGGCTGCGCGGCGAGACCGACCGCAGCGTCGTCGCCGTCATCGGCGACGGCGCCCTCACCGGCGGCATGGCCTGGGAGGCCCTCAACAACATCGCCCTGATCAAGGACTTCCCGCTCGTCATCGTCGTCAACGACAACGGCCGCTCGTACGCCAGGACCCGCGGCGGCCTCGCCGACCACCTCACGGCGCTGCGCACCTCGCAGCGGTACGAGCGGGTCCTGGAGTGGGGCAAGGAGGGGCTGGAGCGGACCCCCGTCGTCGGCCGGCCGCTCTACACGGCCCTGCACGGCGTGAAGAAGGGCCTGAAGGACCTGGTCGCCCCGCAGTGCCTCTTCGAGGACCTGGGGCTGAAGTACGTCGGCCCGGTCGACGGACACGACGTCGGGGCCGTCGAGGCGGCCCTGCGCCACGCCAAGGGGTTCGGCAGCCCCGTCATCGTGCACTGCATCACGGAGAAGGGCCGCGGCCACCGGCCGGCCGAGGAGCACGAGGCCGACCGGTTCCACGCCGTGGACGCGGCGGCGGCCCTGGCCAAACCCCGCGCCGAGTCCTGGACCTCCGTCTTCTCCGAGGAGGTCGTGAAGGTCGGCGCGGAGCGGCCCGACGTCGTCGCGATCACCGCGGCGATGCTCCGGCCGGTCGGGCTCGCCGCGTTCGCGGAGGCGTACCCGGACCGGATCTTCGACGTGGGCATCGCCGAGCAGCACGCCGTCACGTCCGCGGCCGGGCTGGCCCTGGGCGGGACGCACCCGGTCGTCGCCGTGTACGCGACGTTCCTCAACCGCGCCTTCGACCAGGTGCTGCTGGACGTGGCGCTGCACCGGTGCGGCGTCACGTTCGTCCTCGACCGGGCCGGCGCCACCGGCAGCGACGGGCCCAGCCACAACGGCATGTGGGACCTGTCGCTCCTCCAGGTCGTACCGGGCCTGCGCATCGCCGTGCCGCGCGACGGGGCCCGGCTGCGGCGGCTGCTGCGGGAGGCGGTCGCCGTCGACGACGCGCCGACCGTCGTCCGCTTCCCGAAGGGCGTGGTCGCCGCCGACCGGGAGGCCGTCGCCGTCGAGCACGGCCTCGACGTCCTGGCCCGCCCGGAGGGGGACGACGCCGACGTCCTGATCGTCTCGGTCGGCCCGATGGCCGAGGTGTGCCTCGCGGCCGCCGGGCTGCTGGACCGGGCGGGCCTGCGCGCCACCGTCGTCGACCCGTGCTGGGTGAAGCCCGTGCCGGACGGCCTGCCCGCACTGGCCCGCCGCCACCGCCTGGTGGTCACCGTCGAGGACAACGGCCGCGTCGGGGGCGTCGGCACGGCCGTCGCCCAGGCGCTGGAGGACGCCTCCGTCCACGTACCGGTACGGCAGGTGGGCCTCGCCCAGAAGTTCTTCGCGCACGGCACGCGCGGCGAGGTGCTGGAGGAGTCCGGCCTCACCGCGGACGACGTCGCCCGCGCCGCCCGGACCGCGTGGGACGGGCTCGGCGCACCCCGGCACACCCCGCACGGACAACACACGGAGCTCTCATGACCGCCATTTCTCTCGGCATGCCGTCCGTTCCGACCCGGCTGGCCGAGCGCCGGAAGAGTCGGCAGATTCAGGTCGGTTCGGTTGCGGTGGG
>NZ_JBWKJG010000034.1:0-33522 GCF_056432325.1 Streptomyces sp. NPDC045287 | reverse complement strand
CATCGCCGGCCTCGTCTCCGACCGCACCGCTCAAGCCTGAGCCAGCGTCCTCCAACGGGCCAGCACGCCTCACCCGCTATCACGCACCAACTCGTAAAAACGTCACCACGAGGACGGTGAACACCGGCGGTTACGTCCCCGACATCACCACCAACACCTACGGGCGCGCCCTGCCCTCCTACAACCTCCCGGCCGGAGCGAAGGCGTACGTGCACACCGGCAGCGGCCGCCACTACCGCGACAGCAGCGGCGCCCACCACATCTACCGCGGCTACGCCCGCCAGGTCCTGCTCAACACCAGCACCGTCAAAAACCCGGACCTGCGGCTGAAGAAGCCCGGCAGCCCGGACAACAACACGAGCACCGGCAGCATCTCCACCTGCAACTGGAACACGGCCGCCGACGGCACGAGCTACACCTGCTGACGCTGTTACCGGCCGCTGCCCTGCGGCAGCAATGAGGGCTGGGTACAAGCCGAGTCGACGTATTCGCTGATCGGCGGACTGCACCCAGCCCCTGGGCTCGACGGCTGCCCATGGGCTCAGTCAGCCCCGGCCACCTCGGACCACACCGTCGTCCGCGCCTTGAAGCTCGCGAAAAGGCCGTCCCCGCCCACCGAGGTGACCGTGAGCCGTGCGACGCGCCCGGCCGCGGTCCGCACACAGAGCACCGTTCCCTTCCGCGCCTCGGCCATGGGGGCGCCCTGCGTGGAGACGAGCTCGAAGCACTCCGCCCGGCCGGGAACCCCGGAGCCCTTCCACACCGCGATGTTGGCGAAGTTCATGAAGCTCTGGGAGGAGAAGACGGCCGGCGGATCGCCGACGAAGGAAAGGTCGTTGGCGTCGTCGGACATCTGCGGCGGGTCCATGTCGAGTTGGGGCCCCAGGACCGATACGCGTACGTCCCCCTCCCACTGCACGGCGTCGGCGGCGGAGGCCCGGGTCACGGTCGGCCCGGGCGAAGGCGACCCACCGGACGACGAGGACGGCGCCGGACCGGCCGGCGCGCTCGTCGCGGCCGACGTGACCTGCGGTGAGACCACATGGCTCTGGAGGGGCGCGGCGGTCCGTGTCCCCTCGGGGGAATCGTCACCGGCCAGCTTGAGCCATGCCAGCACCGACGCACCGGCCAGCACGAGGGCGACGGCGCCCGCGACGACCAGCCACGCCGGACCCCGGGAAGGCGGCGGGGGATAGTAGATGTGCTGGCTGTTGTAGCTGCCCTCCTGACCTACCGCGGAGCCGTAGTACGAGTCCCGCGACGAACCGCGCGGGTCGGCGCCGGGTCTGGTCACTCGTCCCGCCCCATGTACACGGTCTGCGTGTTGAAGTCACCCCGCTGCACGGCGGTCTTGCCGTAGTAGGTGTCGCGGGACGATCGGTCACCGGCCCCCGTGGCCCGCCCGTCGACCAGCGCCTTCAGCTCCGCCAGGGCCTTCGCGGCGTCCTCGTCGGGGAGGCGCCGCAGCAGGTCCTCGACGTGCGCCTGCCAGGCACCCTTCTGGCTGAGCCCGACCCGCTCCCGCTCAGCGGGCTCCGCGGCGACGAGCACGGCCGCGGTCCGATCGAGCCGCTCCAGCTCCGCGCCGGTCTCCGTACCGCGCCCGCGGCCCATGATCTGTGCCGCCCGGTCCCGGAACGCGATCCACGCGTCACCGGCGACGGCCTGAACCACCGCCACGCCGAACGCGCTCGCGACCGCCGCCGCCGCTCCCTCTGCGATCATCCCGCTCCCCCTCACCTCGCGTCCTGCCACGCATCGTACGACTCAACTCATGTGCTGTAAGGGGGAATCGCAACTACTACACTCACGACTCCACGAAGACACCCCACGCCTGCGGTGCGACGGCGAACGTGGGCCCGTCGGCCGTCTTGGAGTCACGGACGTGAACGGCGTGGGGGTGGACGGCGACCTCGACGCAACTCTCGTTCTCGTTGCGGCTGTAACTGCTCTTGAACCAGGCCAGTGCGGGGTTCATAACTGCGCCGCCATCCTCTCGATCAGCTCCACCGACTCCCACGGCGTGAGGGCCTGCGCCCGTAGCGCGCCGAAGCGGTCGATGAGCCGATTCACCTCTTCGGGCTTGGAGATCAACGTACCGACGAACTGACCGTCGGTGTAAGCAAGCATGACCAGTGAGTGGACGTTAAGTCCGTTTCTGGTAGCGGCCTCGTCCGGGCTGGGTGAGGAAGCCTTGGCGGGTGAGGCGTCCGAGGCGGCTGCGGGTGATGTTGACGGACGCCTCGTCGGTGGGCATGTCGAGGAGTTCGTGCAGCTCACGGGCTCGAGACACCTGGTCGGGGTGCTGGTTGAAGGCGTTCACGATCGCCTGGTAGGCGGTGTTCGTCTCGGGTGGATCGGGCTCGGCTCCGGCGGGTGCGAGTTCGGTGATGACCTTGGCGGTGGTGGCCAGGTCCGCGAGTCGCGCTTCGGTCTCGGCCAGGGCGGCGGTCAAGTGCTCGGTCTGGCCGCGTAGTTCAACGGCTCGGGCGGTGGTCTCGTCGTGCTGGGCCTGGAGGCCTGCCAGGAGCTCGGTGATGTTCACGCGGCCAGCCCGAGGGTGTCGCGCCAGGCCGGAGGGGGGTGGTGAGGCGGCGGGCCATGTTCGCGATCGAGGCCCAGTAGACGCGGGAGGCGGAGGTGTCGGGCCGGTGGTCGTACTCGCGGGCGAGGCGGCGGTGCAGCATCAACGTGCCGTTGACCTGCTCCACGATCCACCGCCTGGGCTGTGGAATGAAGCCTTTGCCCTGGTCGGCCCGGTTGCGGCGGACGATCTCGATGTCGATGTCCAGCAGGGCGCCATGGATGAGGACCTCGTCCTTGAAGCCCTGGTCCACCAGGGCTTTCTCCAGGCGGCTGCCTCGCCGAGACCGGCCTGACCATCAGACCCGCCTGATCAATAACACGACACCGCGAGTTCAATCTCAGTAGACAGCGCTACATTAGCCATGCGTGACCAGGGCACCTGCAGGACATCGCGTTGCGAGACCAGATAAACCAGTAATTTTTGCGCCTCAGGAAGGAAAGCAATGGTGTGCCGTGTCATCCGTCACGAGGTACCTGTGATGGTGGATTTTTATGGATTCTGTCTGCAGGACGCCGATGACGCGGCTGTTCCTGTGCAGTGGCCGGAGGGCTTCGAGTCGGTCGAGTTCGTTTCCGCCTCGACTGGCCGTATCGATGTGCGGAGTGCGGGGCACACGCATACAGCAGCACTTGCCGTCGAGGTGTGGGACGACACTCCCGAAGCAGTCACTGGATGGGATCTGTCCGGCGATGTCGACGTGTCCTACCAGTCGGGGCAGGTGAGAGTGTGGGCGGTTGCAGGAGGTCCTATGCCTTACGTGCTCGATCTGTCGGACGGACCTGCGGTCTGGGCAGGACGCGTGTACGCCGCAGGGCGCGACGAGGTGGCTCGTCGCGCCCAGGAGGGCGTTCCGCACGGTGTCGAGAGGTACCTCGTCCAGTTGTGGCCCGGAGGGTGAGCGGTGGCTCCCGCGCGCGTAGCCCGTGGCGGAGTCATGGCGTGATCTGTACGAGGAATCCGTCGTCGGGCCCGTCGATGAGGCGGGCTTTGGTGAGGAACTGGCCAAGAAGGATGCCGGCGTTCTGATTCTGTGTGGCGTTCAGCGCCATGACGCTGAAGTTGTTGGGCGACTGGGCCGGGTCGTAGAGGGAGCCTGCGGCCCCCTCGTAGGTTGTGGCGAAGGGGTACTCGTCACAGTCGTTGCCGCCAGCGGTGTAGTCGGTACCGAAGTGCTTCCTGCATGCCTTGACCGCTTCAGCTCGGTTGTCGTCCCGACGCTTCTGATCAGCGTAGAGGCGTGTCAGCGGGGCGTCCGTCGTCTGTCCCGGGACCTTCTTGGTGGAGCTTGGGGGCTGGGTCAGGTTCGGGGTGTTGAAGGCTTTTTCGATGTGCAGTGCCACGGCCTGCTCGGGGGCACCGGCTGCCTTGCTGTAGTACAGGGGCGTGATGACACTGAAGACGGCGGCGCCCGTGGTGGCGGAATTGAGGTAGGACGCCTTGTCCCAACGGGGGGCGAACATGAACGGACTGCCCTCCAGGGCGCCTTGCATCTTGTAGCCGGTGGGCGGGGTGATCTTCACTTTGGGCTGGTAGACACCCCAGATGGTGTCGGTGCTACCGGAAGACCCTTGTCCGGCGGCGGCGGTCTGCGTCTGTGAGAAGGTTCCCGCCGCCTTGAGCTGGGTGAACGTCCTGGTCGTAGGCAGCGCAGTGCCGCCTTGCGTCGTCTTGGCAGTGGACGGAGACATGAAGGGAACCGTTCCCGAGGTGGTGATGCCCAGGGCGGCCGCTCCGGTCGTGCCCGCCATCTGGAAGTCGGTGTAGTAGTAGGTGTAGGTGATCGTGCGGCTGTTGAGCGGGATGGTGCCGACAACCCGCAGGTTGAACGCACTCTGACCGCTGGGGCGCCCGTTGACGGTCCACGTCTGGAGAAACGAGGCGCCGGAGCAGACAGCAAAGCGCGACTTGATGTAGACGGCCTTGGTTGTTCCGAGGCCGTCTACACATTCCTGCCAAGTCATCGTGTGGGCTGGTTCCGGATAACTGATCGTGTCGGCAGTGACTGACCGGAAATTTGCCCTCTTTGGTATGTACTGGGCGGCGCTCTCAGTGGAGCGTGGAGCGAACGAGGCGGCGGGGCCCACTACTTCACGTGGGAGAGTCGCTTCGCCGCCCGCTGGAAGCTCACGCAAGGTGGTGACACGTGCCGGATCGGCCACAAGATCGCGGATCTGGTCCGAAGACATCAAGGGGAGCACGCGGTTTTGGACTGCAAGCCCTACGCCCCCTTCTTCAGCCTGCGCGTGGGACGTTGGCAGAACGAGTGAGGCGAGCATGAGCAAGGTCAGCGCGGCAACGTTCCACAAGCGTGCCCGTGGTTGCTTGATTTGATGCACCCTCGTCCTTTCACCGGCAGATATTTACCGGCCTGGTCTATCAGCCTGCGGAGACCTTCGCACAGCCTCTATAAATTTTTGGCTTGTAGAGGATGCCGACGGAAGGCAACCGGGCGCCGCACAGCGGCAGATCACGTGTTCCCGAACAGGGAATCCGGAATATGTGGAAGAGCAAGGGATTGGCGGGAACGTAGCGTGGACACGCTCAATATCCATGGCCATTTCGCCCGTTCGGTGAACTTCATGGGAACTTACGAGTGGTGCGTGATAGCCGGAGATCGTGATGGCCTGGTTGCGGGTGGTCGTTCAGGTGGTGGCGGTGCGGCCTGAACTTGTTCTTTGACCTCGCGTCGGACGGTCGCACGGTGGGGAAAATTTCGGTGCGTGTCGGGGGCAGACCGGTCAGACTTGCGGCATGACAGCGAAGATCAGCCGCATCAACCCCGATCAATTGCATGAGACGCCGGGCTACCACCACATCACCGTGGTGGAGACCGGCCGAACGGCTTATCTGGCAGGGCAGTGTCCCCTTGACCAGGGCGGCTTTCTCGTCGGCGCGGGCTCCCTCAAGGTGCAAGTCGATCAGGTCGTCGTGAACGCACTCGCTGCCCTTGCGGCAGTGGATGCTCAGCCGCAGCACGTGGTGCGTTCGGTGATCTACGTGCGGAGCGATGAAAGGGAGGACCTGGGTCTCGCTTGGCACCGGCTTACCGCTTCCGCCCTCGGGCCGGCCTTCACGTCGGCCAGCACGCTCTTGGGGGTTGCGCAGCTGGGCTTCACAGGGCAGCTGGTCGAGGTGGATCTCACCGTCGCGCTGTCCGACTGAGCGACCCTCACGCCTCGAACAGAGTCTCGAACCGCTTAGCCCGCATGATCATGTGCCGGAGGCCGAGGCGGCCTCCGGCTGATCATGTGCTCTGCCCAAGGTGCACGTGACCACGACGAAAGCCGTGAGGGCGAGTCTGCTGCTTGAAGCCGCTGTGAGGGAGGCGTTCGCGGAAGCGTCACGCTTTTCGGGACGAGTTGTATGCGTGTCTGACCGTGCGGGGCGACGAGCTGTTCGAGTTGTCGGATGCGGTGTGGTGTGTGCCGGGTGCGGTGCACTCGACGGTGGAGCTGACGCTGCTGCCCGAGCACCGGCGCGGGCACGGCGCGATGTACGACGCGCCGAAGCGCGGCCGGATCGACACTGGGCGGTTGCGGTCGCTGCTGGCCGGCCTGCCGCTGCCCCGGTTCCCGGAGGGCCGTCTGGTACGGGCGGTGGACGTCTCGCCATGGCTTCGGTCGGACGCGCCGTGTTCACCGGACCGGCTGTTCTGCCACGTCTATGGCCGGGCGAAGACGGTCTCGCAGTTTATCCCGGGCTGACCGTACTCGTTCGTCGCAGTGTTGGAGACGGGCGCCACGTCCTGGACGCAGATCCTGGACACGGTCCGGCTCGGCACTGCCGACAACGCCACGGCAGTCACTGCCGCTCAGCTCCGCGATGTCGTCGAACGGCTCATCGCCGCGGGGCAGCGGCAACCTGGCGAGCCGGACATCGTCGTCGTCACGGCCGCCGGATACGACGTGACCCGCCTGGCCTGGGTCCTGCGTGATCTGCCCGTCGAGCCGATCGGGCGGATCCGCGGCGACCGCGTGATGCGGTTACCGAAGCCGCCGCGGGTCGACGACCCCAAGGGCGGCCGACCGCCCAAGCACGGTCCGGAGTTCCGCTTCGCCAAACCGGATACCTGGCCCGACCCGGCCATCACCACCCACACGGTCACCACGAACTACGGCAAGGCCGTCACACAGGCGTGGGACCGGGTCCACCTACGGCTGACCCACCGGGCCGCCTGGCTGGACCACGAAGGCGAACTACCCCTGATCGGGGGGACATTGGTCCGGCTGGAGGCCGAGCATCTGTCGAAGGACCGTAAGGCGCCGGCAGTGTGGCTGTGGTCCTCAAGGACGGGCTCCAGCGAAGCGGACGTCGACCGGGCCTGGCAGGCGTTCCTCCGCCGTTTCGACCTGGAGCACACATTCCGGCTGTTCAAGCAGACCCTGGGCTGGGCGAAGTCTCGGCTGCGGGAGCCGCAGGCGGCCGACCGGTGGGCCTGGCTGATCATCTCCGCATACACTCAGCTCCGGCTCGCCCGCCCGCCGGCCCGGGACCTGCGGCACCCGTGGGAGAAGCCAGCCACACCGAGCCGACTCACGCCTGCCCGGGTCCGCCGGACGTTTCGGAACCTCCGCCAGCACATGTCCTGTCCCGCCAAGGCACCAAAACCCCACCGGCCGGGATCTGGACGACCACCCGGCACCAGGAACAAGCGCCGGGCACCGCGCTATGACGTGGGCAAAACCGTCCGCCGCGAAAAGACGCTCATCGCCCTACAGCCATTGAAGGGTTAAAGAACAAGCTCAGGTTCGAGCCCCGCCGACCCGCTCGGGTTCGAGCAGACCGAGCGGGCCGAGCGGGTTCGAGCAGCCCGTAGGAGCCTTCCGTGAGCCCGTAGAGGCGAGTGGGGCCCCAGGGCGCCGCGAGAGCCGCTGACAAACCGCTGACGGACTTCTCGGCCCGGCGGCGCGGAACCGGGCCTACGCGGCGAGGGAGCGGCCCGGTGGTACTGCCCCCGGCAGCATGTCCGGGCACCGGGCCTGACCCGCACACTCCCTACTGGCACGGACTGCCCGCGATCCTAGCCGGGCGGCACGCTCGGGGTGCCGGGATCGGCCGGGCCGGCGCCCAGCGGCCGGCGCCCCGCGCGCGGCGGTGGTGTCGGGTGGGGCGGGGCCGGTTCGGCGGTCCACTCGGCGTCGGCCGCGCGCCCGGCGGCGGTACGGGCCCGCGGGTCACGCACGAGGGCCTCGGGAGGGAGGCCGGGGCCGGGTCCGAGCACCCGGCGACGTGCAGCGCTACTCACCTGGGCAGTCTTCCTCCTCGGCGGCCGGGCTGGTGCCCACCGACCCGCACGGACCGGTTGGCCCGGTCATGAGTGTCCCCCTCCCAGTGCCAGCCGAGCAGGGCGATGGAATCCGCCGGCCCGTAAACGGCCCGGCCGCCCGGCCCGTACACGCCTACCTCCGTGATCAGCGCCCCGTCCTCCGCCAGCTCAACGGGCGGGCAGTCGGTGACGTCCACCAGGAAGCCGTCGAGGGGGCCGCCGTGCAGGGTCGCGTAGGTGCGGCCCTCCTTCGGCCAGGGATCCGGGTCGTCGTGGTCGGCCCCGTAGGCCCGGGGCCGCAGGCTCTCCGTCATGACCGCCAGCATCCCGCGCGGCGCCCGTCCTCCCCGGCCCGGACCAGCAGCCGGTACGCGGTCCGCCCGCCAGCGTGGTCCTGCCGAAACTGGACTGGGTTGTACCGCCATCGGGCACCGTCCCAAACGTAGATGGCGGGACGGTGCCCGACGGTCACGTCGTCACCGCGGGCTCCGGCCCATCACCAGGGTCTCGGGGCCGCTCCTCGGTTGGGAGAAGCATCGTGCTGCTCACACTCCCGACCGTGCCCCTGGATTGCGATGGCGCCGTCAGGCGGGCGGGAGGCTCTTGCCGGTCTCGGTATCGATGGCTGTGCCGGCCGGGGACAGACGCACCGTCCGCAAGGTGCCTTCAGAGCCCGGCTTCCATGCCTTGCCGCCGACTGCGACCTGTACCGTCACGTCGTCCATGCTGTCGTTCACGGGTACGACGATCTCGGGGCTCTGGGGAAACCATCCGTCTTTCTGAACGCTGGTGGCTACCTCCCCCGCCGCCTCGATCCGCAAGTACCGGGCGTTCGGATCTCCGTACGTGCGCAGCTCGACGATAACGCGGCGGTTCTTGGTCCAGCGGGCGAGTAGCTCGGCGCTGACGCCGTCGATGGTGAGCGCCGCCTCGGCCTTGCCTTTGTAGGCGGCGGCCTGCGCCTTGCGGTCCTCGCGCTCCTTGCGGTCCTCAGACTCCTGCCACACCCCTCCGGCCGTGATGACTAGCGCGGCGACCGCCGCGACGTACGGCCAGGCGCGCCGACGTCGAGCCGGCGGCTGCATGGGCGGCTTGGCTTCACTGGCTGGCGGGGCCGCCGGGAGGAACGGCTCCGGCTGGGGGCCGCTGTGCCACGCCGGTCCCGCGTCTGCGGTCTGCTCGAACCAATCGGGGTGCTTGCCCATGCGGGCGACGGTAGCGCGTAGCCGGGCCGCCTGGTCCCGGTCCCCGCGTAGATCAGCCACCCGAGCGCGTGTGACCAGCCATGCCGCCGCCTGATCCGAAGTGATGCCGTGGGCGGTGATGTCCTCGCGCTCACCGATCGCGGCGAGCTGCGCCGCCTCGTCGTGCCGGCCCTCCTGCGCGGCCTGCACGACGTCGCGGTGCCGCGCGTCGAACGGCGTGGCGGACACCGCTGCCCGTTCCTCGCGGCGAGGGTCCGGTTCGTATGCGGGCGGCCCGGCCGGGTCGGTGTCTGGCTCGATGGCGTGCAGCTCCTCGTCGTGGTCCTCGTCGTGGTCCTGGTCGTCCTCCTCGGCCGGCTCCTCGTGCGCCTGCTGCGCCCGGCGGCGCCGCGAGGAGGTGTCCGTCAGTGCGGCCTCCTCCTCGTCGAGGACGGTCTCGATGATGTCGACGTAGTCCGGGCCGACCCGCCACACCGCCTGTCCCGGCCCGAGCGTCGGGATCGCGCCGACGGCCCACTGCGGCAGGCCCAGCAGCGCGCCCACGGCCGCGGCCTCCTCCGGGCCCAGACGGCCCACGTGCGCCACTTCGCACAGCCGCGCCAGATCCTGGGCCCGGCCGTCCCCGAGGTCGGACAAGGTGTGCATGATCACGTCCAGCGACAACGCGGCCTTGCGGCTGTTCTTGAGGAGTCGCTGGATCAGCGCGGCGGTGGCTGGGGAGAGGAGGATCTGCCACGCCTCCTCCAGGACCAGGTGCCGGTGTACGGCGGTCGACTGGGGCAGCCACACGTGCTCCGCCCAGCATGTCACCGCCGCCATCAGCGACGGGATCGCCGGGGAGTTGCGGTCCAGGCTGGTGAAGTCGAACGACAGGATCGGCAGGTCGGTCGGGGGCAGGCTCGCGTCCCGCCCGTCGAAGATGCCGGCCAGCGACCCCTCGGTGTAGCGGGAGAGCGCGATGGCGGCGCCTTCGCCCCACTCGGCCAGCCGCGCGGCCGGCCACCGGCCGTCCTCCGGACTGACCAGCGCGTCCACCAGGCCGCCCAGCACGGTGGCCTTCGGATGGGTGAGGGCGTGCTGGAGCGCGTGGGTGGCCTGGTGGCTGAGCGCGCCGGGCTCCACCGCCAGGATCAGCGACCGGACGAGCTGCTCGCGCACAGGGCGGGGGAACAGCTCGCTGAGCGGGTTCATGGTGACGGTGCCGGCCTGGACGACCCGACCGTCGAGCGCGTGGACGACCGGGCTCCACTCCCCGTGCGCGCCCTCGCCGAACGAGTCGATGACGACGGCCTGGTGGCCGTGTTCGCGGATCTCTCGCAGCATCCGGACCTTCGCCGTGGTGCTCTTGCCTGAGCCGAGCCCGCCGAGCGCGAGCGAGTTGGTAGACGGCAGGACGGCGCCGGAGACCCGGACTGGGGAGAGGTGGAAGGGCCGGCCGTCGAGCATGGACCGGCCGATGGGGACGCCGGGGAAGGCGGCGTTGGAGGCGACGAGCGGCGCGGTGATCGCGGCGTGGGTGGTGGGCAGGCGGATCACAGGATCGCCCCTTTCCGGGTGGACGCCCCGTGGGGGGTGGTCATCACATAGGCGCGGTGCTGCTGGCCCGTCAGCCAGTCCAGCCGGACGCGGTGCCGGTCGGCCGTGAGCGACGCCCGCCACCGGGCGTCCGTCACGTCCTCGGGGGTGTCGCCCCACACGGTCAGGTAGGCGTCCAGGTCCACGAGCGTGGCGCCCTGGACCAGGGCGCCGTGTGTCGCACTGCTGGCGGCCAGGAGTGCGTCCTTCTTCACCTGGTCAGTGGTCCACGCCTCCGCGGCGGCGCTTTGCCACCGCGCCGAGCGGCGGGCCTGCACCACAGGCAGCGGCCGGTACAGCACGGCGCAGGACCGGTCCGTGCTGTAGTGGGGGTCCTGGTCGGCGGGCCCGTCGCCCAGGAGGAGGCGCTGCATCAGGTCGCCGTCAGCGGTGTCGGGCCAGGCGGTGATCCTTGCCGTGGCGGCGTACCGGCCGTGGTCCAGGCGCGCCCAGCCGGGGCCGCGCTCGATGACCGCCGGGAGCGGGGCGGGCTTCACCGGGGTGAGGTCCCCGAGCCGGGTGAACTCGCCCTCCAGGGTGCCGAGGATCCGCTCGGGTTGCCCGGCGAGCCCTTTGGGCACGTGGACGGAGATGGTCTGCGTGTGGGTGGTGTAGCCCTCATCCATGGCGGCGTGGTGGGTGACGTGTACCTGGATACCGGGTGTGCGCGCCTGACCGGCGGAGAACGTCAGCGCGCGGGCGAGCGCGTCGTGGAATGCGGTGCGGCGGTGGGGGTCCTGCATCGTGCCGTGGTGCGGGTACAGGGTCCACGTGGCGGTCGCGCCGGGCCGGCCGGTCATGGAGACCGGAGCGGTGCGCTCGCGCAGGCGCCGGTAGCCGACCGCCGCCCACCGGCCCACCGACCGCGGCCCCGGAGAGATGTTGATCAGTGCGGCGGCCGCGCCGACGGCGCCAAACACTGCCAGCGGCGGCGGGACGACCATCGCCGACAGCAGCGCCACCCCGCCCACGGTCAAGTGCGCTTTCGTCAGCAGCGTCTCGGTGGGGCTCAGCCCGCGCTGGAGCGCGGGCACGCGGTAGCCGGGCGTCAGCGAATACACAGGCAGGGTCCTCCTGGATGGTGCGGGGGCCGCAAGGCCCGCCTGCCCTGCCCGCGCGCGGCGGTGGACGAGCGAGGGCGAGCGGGCCGGGGGCTGGTCTACGGGTTCGACGGCGGGGCGGGGTCCGGCGGTGCCGGAGCGGGCGGGGGCGGTAGGCGGTGTGCTGCCGCGCGTGCCTGGCGGCGTACCCGCTGGACCTGCACGGCGCGCGCCTGGCGGTCGCCCTCCTCCCGCCGCGCCTTGTCGACGTAGGAGGCGGTCGTCAGCCGTCCCGGCCGCGAGGGCGCCTTCACCCCGTAGGCGGCCAGGAGCACGCCCCGGTCCTGCGTCACGGCGCGGCCCGGAGTGTCCACCGTGCGCGGCACCCGCGGGCTGTTCTCCTGCTCGTACACGTCCGGCGACCCGGCCCGCACGATCGCGTGGACAACACGGCTGCTGGTGTTGCGCTCCACCACCGCGCGAGCGGCACCGGCCACCTTCGGCCCGAAGTACGGCACGCCGTGGAAGATCATGCGGAGCATGATGACGTCGGCGGCGACCAGGAGCACCGCGTCGAGGACGAGCGACCCCTTCGCGAGCGACACGAACGGGGTGACGAGCAGAAGCGCGAACGGCGCGAACATCAACCCGAGTAGGCGCTGCGCCCAGAGCTTGACGGCCGTGGTGTCGCCGCCGCGCGCCAGTGAGGCCAGCACCACCGGGGCCAGGCAGACGAACGCGAGGATGCCGAGCTGGCGCGTCATGAACACCAGCGCCGCGAACGCCAGCGCCACGACCAGCGCGGCGACGATCAGCAGGATCGGCAGCGGGTTCCACGACTCCGTCGTCTTCAAGTCCGTCTCGATGGTGGCCAGCAGCATCGCCTGGCCGTCCGCGAACGCGGCCGTGAACGCGGCGGACACCGCCTTGTGCAGCAGCTCCACCGCGCCGGGCACCGACGACATCACGGCGACGGCCGCCAGCGTCCACCCGGTGGACGCCCCCATCTGCCGCAGCCGGGGAACGCCCTGCCAGGCCGTCAGGGCGCACACCACGATCACGCACGTGAAGATCGCCACCGACAGGTGTTGCCCGAGCCACAGGAACTGCTGGTAGACCCAGCTGTCGGCCCGCTCCGGGGCCCACGCCTTCTCCGGTGCCAGCAACCCGTACAGAGCATCAATGAGGCTCTTGGCCAAGTCCATGACGTGGTCGGACGCACCCTGAGTGATCCCGGCGCCGTCCTCGGGAGTCGGCGGTCCCCCTTCCGGGGGGCCGGAGCCGTCGTCAGGCGCGCGGCAGAACTCCCGCGCGGGGCCGTCGATCCCGTCGCACGGATCCTCCCTCTTGTCCGGCATGCCGAATTACCCCTTGGGCGTCGCGGCGGGCGGCGTGCTCGGGTTCGTGACGGTGCCGAAAAGGGTGTCGCCGTACAGGGCGAGGATCACGGCGACGAAAAGTGTGCCCACTGCCATGCTGCCCTTCCGCAGAGCACCCTTCGGGTCGTTGGAGAGCTGGAGCAGCATACGGACGGCGATCACCGCGATCACGGCGGCGATTCCCTTGGTGACCAGACCGCCACCCGTAAGGCCGATGGTCTTGAAGAAGTCCGTGAAGCCAGTGGACAGGTCGACCGGCTCGGCGAGGGTGAGGTACTTGGGCATAAATCAGGTCTCCTTGCTCTTGCTGGACTGGGGACGACCGACGCCGAAAAGGTCCGGCATCGTGTCCATGGGTGAGTAGCGGACTTTCAGGCCCGGCCGGGGTGCGTCGATCATCCATCCGTTACCGACGTAGATGCCGACGTGGTGGATACCGGCGGGGGTCTGGCCGTAGAAAACCAGATCACCGGGGCGCACGTCACCCGGTTTCACGGGCTGCGTCGCGGCATACTGCTGCGCCGCCGTACGGGGCAGGGGAATACCGGCCTGCGCGTACGCGTACACCGTGAGCCCGGAACAATCGAATCCCACAATCGACGCGCCGGAGCGGCCATTGGGCGAGCAGCACACCCCCGCACTGGGGCCGTTCGCGTTACCCCCACCCCATGAATACGGCGTGCCCAGCATCCGCTTTGCGGTGTTCACGGCGAGGGCGGCCTGATCCGTGCTCGACGTCGTCCCGCCACCAGACGGCTCGCTCGCACGGGCACTTATCACCCGCACATAGTTCTGAGTTTCCTTGTAGGGCGGAACACCCCCGTACTTGCGGACGGCACCGCTTCCCGCGTTGTAGGCGGCGAGCATGTTGTGCTGCTTATCGCCGGGCACATCCTTGACGTCCTCAGCGAGAGTGCACAGGTATTGCGCTGAGGAGGGGATGGCGTCCTCCGGGTCCCACACGTCGCGTTTCCCATCCGAGTTCGCGTCGATTCCGTGCGCCTCCCACGTGGACGGCATGAATTGCGCGATACCCTGCGCGCCGACCGGTGAGCGTGCCTTTGGATTGAAATCCGATTCCTGCTCAAGGAGCGCGGCCAGCAGATTAGGGCTGACCTCGGGACAGGTCTTTCCCGCCTCCTCGACCAGGCCCCGGTACTCACCAGGCACGGCCGCGCTCAGCGCCGCTCCCACCGGGGCGTCGCCGGCGGCCTGGACGAGCGCGGCGACGACGACGGCCGCGGTGGCGCCCACGCCAACGACGACGGCTGTAGAGGCTCGCATCTGCTCTTTTCCCTCCCCCGTTGCTACTTCTGCTGTTTGTGCTGGTCAGATCCGTCCTATGAGTCCGCTGGCGGTCCGCTGAGGGTCCGCTGGACACCCGCTGGGCTAGGGGGGCGGAGCCGTCCGCCGGCAGGCGCCTAGCGGACTCCCAGCGGGCCCGCCGGCGGGCCGTGCGACGGCTACGGCTCGGACGTGGCGGCGGCGGTGAGGTCAGTGAGCCAGTAGCCACGCACCACGCCTTTTTCGTCTTTTCCTGGAGCCACACCAAGCATTTTGGATAGCTGCTTTCCACGCTCCCCGGGACGGGTCTCCGTGATGCCGAGCGCCGGGGCAAGCTCAGCGGTCGGCATGAATTCCACTCCCGACTTCTGCATGAGAGTGATCGCCTGCTTGAGCGGAGACATCGGCACCTGCTCTATTTTTTTCTGCTGCTGGGCATGGACCTCGTCCACCACTTCCCAAATGAAATCGGTCGGGAAATCGAATCCCCGGATCAAGGTGGACGTGCCGCCCGCGAAAAGGACAGCCTGCCCCTTGATGTCGGGATTCAGATGCGATGGATTGATGGGGGCGGCGGTGTCGAAATACGAGCTTCCCAGGGTGACCTTCGCCGTGCCGACAGACTCCACATACATGCACACTCGGATCAAGAATTGGTTGCGCACGTTCACCGGAATGGCGTCCTTGTCGGGCCGCTGCGTGAGCATGATGGTGGAGATCCCCGATTCCAGCGACTTGGAGACCAACTTGCGCGCCTTCTCCGCGATGCGCTGGGCCGCTTCCTTTCCCTTCGGCGTGCCATCGTCGGTGAAAAAATCCGCCACTTCGTCCACGACGAAAATGACCGGCCTGAACGTCGGTGCGGGCCGCCTATTCCTCAGCGCCTCTTGCTTCTTGCGGTAGCGGTCCTCCACCTGAGAATTCAGGTCGTCCAGGATGCTCTCGAAAACGGCCGGGGAGTCGGACGCTTCGTAGCGGACGCAGGCCCTCTCAAAATGGATCAGCCCACACAGCTTCCCGTCGAGCAGATACAGGTCGAATTCCTCGTAGGCGATGAGCAGGCAGGTGATCAGCCCGTTGATGAGCGTGGTCTTGCCCATCTGGGTCATTCCGCCGACCAGTACCGAGACTTTGTCGAGTGTGGGCACGCCCGCGAGCTGGCCGGTGACGTCGTGCCCGAACGGCACCCCGCCGAACGCCTTGATCTCCCGGCGCGTGGGCGGCGGGAACGGGTGCGTGAACGGCGGCCGGTCCAGCATCAAGAGCCGGACGCGGCGTTCATTGTCCCGGCTGCGCTCCGTTTTGACGTGCAGTCGACTGACACCGAAATAGCCCGCGACATTCGCAACACGGGTTTCGACGTCCTTGAATGTGCGGGTGCGGGGCAACAGGAATTCGTACTGCTTTCCTGTCGGCATCGGGACGATGGTGACCTCGTCGCTGCGGATCACCTCGTCCTTGCCGATCACTCCCGCCGTGGTGAGCGCCGCGGTCAGCTCCGGGTGCACCGGGACGACCGGCTCCTCAAGGGCCGCGCCGGGGGCGTCCAGCACTACGGGCTTCTCCGCCGGCGGGGCGGCGACCGGCTGGCCGCGCAGCAGCCGGTAGAGCAGCGTCTTGAGGCGCCAGGCGAGGTAGCCGAGCGCGACGAGCACCCCGGCCGTCAGCAGCACGGTAGCCGTCCAGGACAGCCCCAGCTTGTCCTTGATGGCGGCCATCGCACCGGCCGCGATGACGAGTCCACCGATCGCTCCGGCGGCCTGCCCGTAGACGTCCTCGTCCCGCTCGTACCAGTCCCGGTCCCGCTTCTTCTGTCCGCCCACTCCCCCTCCTTCGTGAGTCGGATCCAGAATCATATCCCTCCCGCATATGCAGTGAACTATCAATTTCCCTGCTGCTCAGGGCATTTGCCCCCTGTCACTGCGAATGGTGGGCCCGCTCAACGGGTCATGGCCGGGCGCCAGTCCCGGCCGGGTCTCGCGCCGGTCCTGACCAGGGGGCCCGCGGGCTGGCAGAGGACGTGCGCATGTCTCTCCCCTGCTGACTCAGTGAGCCTTTTCCAACCTGTCTCTGGAGTACGGGGGTTGGGCTGACAACGTGGTGAAGCCCCTGGTAGATGGGTTGTCGACCAAGAGAACCGTCTCCACCAGAGGCTTCACGTGCTTGTCTACCCGTCGGGCGTCGACGTGTCCAGCTCTGCCCTCCGCTTCCTCACTCAGCAGTTGCGGCGGCATCGCCGTGCGATCGGCTCCCGTTGGTGGCGCCTGAGCGCTGGCTGACAGGCCGTGCTGACACTCGCCCACCTGCGGGTGGGTCACACATACGCTCAGCTCGCGGCCGGATTCAGCGTCGGAACCACGACGGCCTACCGCTACGTCACCGAGGCCGTCGATCTCCTGGCCGCCCTCACCCCCAGCCTCGCCGACGCGGTGCGGACCGCGTTGGTGAAGGTATATCTGATCCTGGACGGCACGCTCCTGCCGATCGACCGCATCGCCGCGGACCGGCCGTTCTACTCCGGCAAACACAAGAAACACGGGATAAACGTGCAGGTCCTCGCCGATCCCTTCGGCCGGCTGCTGTGGGCCTCACCGGCCCTTCCCGGCGCCGTCCACGACATCCGCGCAGCCCGTGAACACGGCATCATCGACGCCCTCGCCGAGGCCGGCGTCCCCTGCTGGGCCGACAGTGATGATGGGTGATGGTGGCGTCACCGACAGATCTGTCCCTTGGGCCGACTGACCGGAATCTCGTGTCCTTGCCTTGATCCGTCGGTCTGTCGGTGACGCCATCGCACGTGGCCGACCAGGGGCATCGTGACTTCATAGGTGCTTGTGCGAGAAGACCCGTCACTGTCGTGTCCGCCTGCCTCGACTGGCCCGTGTTGCCCTGTCAATACGATGAGAAGGCAGCAGCTCCAACATGATCAACCAGCAGCCCAAGAAGGAAGTCTTCGCCGGAGTCGACACCCACACCGACACCCACCACGCCGCCGTCGTGGACCCGCTGGGACGTCCACTCGCCGACCGAGAATTCCCCACGACCACCCAGGGATACCGCGCCCTGTTGATGTGGCTCATCACGTTCGGCCACGTACAAGCGGTGGGTGTGGAGTGCACCGGCTCCTACGACGCCGGACTGACGACGGTGCTGAGCGCGGCCGACCTGACGGTGGTCGAGGTCAACGCCCCCGACCGGGGCACCCGACACACCCGCGGCAAATCCGACTCAATCGACGCCTATGCCGCCGCCCGCGCAGCAGCCTCAGGACGAGCTACGGCCATCCCCAAATCCCACACCGGCACAGTGGAAGCCCTTCGCCAGCTGCGTGTGGCCCGCGCGTCCGCGATCAATGCCAGAACCCAGGCGATCAACCAACTCATCGGCCTGCGGGTAACCGCCCCCGAACCTCTGCGCGCATCGCTCACAGGGCTCACGCGCACCACCCTGGTCAACCGCTGCCTTCGGCTGCGTCCAGGAGCTGACCTCGCCTGCCCCACGGAGGCCGCCCGCTACGCACTGCGGCAACTGGCACGCCGCATCCGCATGCTCACCGAGGAGATCGACGAGGTCACCGAACACCTGGCAATGCTCACCACGTCCGCCGGTCCTGAACTCGTCGCACTGTTCGGCGTGGGCACCGAGACCGCCGGTCAGCTCTTGGTCACGGCCGGCGACAACCCCGAACGCCTGCGCACAGAAGCCGCGTTCGCCGCCCTGTGCGGCGCCGCTCCAGTTCCGGCTTCTTCCGGACGCACCGACCGACATCGACTCAGCCGAGGCGGAGACCGCCAGGCCAACCGCGCCCTCCACATGATCGCGGTGGTGCGGATGCGCTACTGCCCCCGCACTCGCGCCTACGTTGCGCGCCGCACCCAGCAGGGACTGGCCAAGAAGGACATCATCCGTTGCCTCAAACGCTTCATCGCCCGCGAGGTCTACCACGCGCTCACCCACACTCACACCGGCAGCACTACTTCGACGACTTGACTTCTATAGGAGCATCAAGGGCTACCGGGGCGCCGGCGGCCCGGTCCGCATCCCGTACTGGGGCCGGTGGGAGACCCTCTCCGCAGGCCAGAAGGCGGTGAACCGGTCCCACGCGAAGATCCGGGCCCTGGGCGAGCAGGCCGTCGCCACCCTCAAGTCCTGGCGGCTCCTGCGCAAACTGCGGTGCTCGACCACCCGGATCACCAGCCTCGTCCAAGCCGTCCTCACCCTTCATCTGACCAGCTCAGCGTGAGGGCGGAAAAGGCTCACTGACCGGCATTATGAATTCAAGTTCAGCACTTGCTTAAAGCCGACTGGTTAGGTCGTGGTCGTTTCAGGAGCCGAAAGCCGCAGTCTTCTTTCGGTGGAGGTAGCCATCGCCGGGGCAGCCGACATCGGGGTCCTCTGTCGGACACAGGGCAGGTTCGCTTTCGTCACCGAAGAGGTAGGCGTCCACCCTGTAGTCGCCGGTGGAGAAGGCCAGCGACACCACCGTGCCGCGTGTGGCGCTTTCGTCCGCGACCTCTACCTGGCCGGATTCCGTAAAGGCATAAAATGCCCATCGGCCAGACGACAAGGCGGACGGTTGCGTGCAGTCCGATGCGACGGGCAGTTCGTCGAAGTGCTCGGCGGTGAACGTGTGATCCTCGCGAAAGGTCAGGAAGGTGCCACCCTCACTGACCCATCGTCCTTCGATCCGATCCGCCGAGATCTCTGCGGCATGGATCGCCGCGGCCCAGCCGCAGGACGCCGTCAGCGCCATCACCGCCCCGGTAAAGGCGATTGAGCACCAAAGCCGTCGACCCACGCCCGCCCCTCTCCCTGCGTCCGGGCCACCGCCCTCACCGGTCGGTCTCTAACCGTATTTGAACGCGCTCAAAATCGTACAGCAGTCCCCATCGAGGCAGTTGCGCGGCCTGCATGCGCGCCGTACCGTCCAAGGGGCGTGCCGGCCGACGGGGCACCACGCGGTTCGAAAGCAGCGCCCGCGGCAGCCGGGACGCCGGGCAGCTGCCTTCCTCGCCTCCGTCCACTACCCAGAACCGGCTTTGGGCGTGGGGGTGCCGCTTGCCGGGGAACGCAGGGCGTGGGTGGGCCGTAGGGTCCTGGTCCCATGAGCGCCTTCCTCCACCGGCCGCGTCTCCCGGCTGACGAGTTCGCCCGCCTCCTGCGCACCCGTTTCCCCTGGACGGGTCCGAAGCGGGCCACGACGGTCGCGGGTGTCGAGGTGATCGGTGTGCCCGTGACGCGGGGTGGGGTGCGCGGCGTGTGGGAGGAGTGGCGAGGAAGACACCACCAGACCGGCTGGTGGCCCTACGTCACGCTGATGTCACCGGACGATGTCGTCCGGTGCGGTCTTCACGGCGGTGTCGACGCAGCGGGCTTGGAGGAACTGGTGGCCGAGGTGGCGTGCCAGGACCATGACGCGCGTGCGGCGTCCGTCGCGGTGTCGGGCTTCCGCTGGTCGGCGCAGTGCGCCGGTGGGGACGAGGAGGATCTGGAGGGGTGGCGCGACGACTACGACCCGGACCGGCTGGCAGCGCGGTTGGGCTCCGCGCTCGCGGAGCCGCTTGCCGGGGTGTCGCGCTGGGCGTCTGGTGATCAAGGCATCTGGGGCCGGGGGCCGCGATGGCTCAACTTCGTGCCGGTGCGCGGGGGCTACGAGGTGCCCGTGCTCCTGCCCCACCTGATCGGGACGGGCAACTGGTTCGGGTACGGCGACCGGGTCCTCGCCCCTGTCGACGACGCAGCGCTGCTCAGACGCTGGCAGGAGCAGTGGGGAGCCGAGCTCTTCCTCGCCCAGGGCGCCTACATGGAGCTGGTCGTCGACAGGCCGCCCTTGTCCCCCCGGGCCGCGGCACAGGCCGCCGCAGAGTTGCTGGGCTACTGCGGCGACACGGTCCACGACCCGCAAACCGTCGGCGACGGCATGGTCCGTTCGACGGTGTGGTCGCTCTGGTGGGACTGACCCTCCCCGGTGGACGACCACCCGCCGTACCAGAAGCGCTCTTCGAGGCTGGACGCCGTCACCGTTGGGGTCCGGCCGCGGTCGGCCAGCTCGCCGCCGTCCACCGGGCCCACGTCCGCCTCCCCCAGGCCGCCCGCCGGCCCGTCACCGAACTCACCGGCCCCCACACCGGTAGCCGCAGCCCGAAGAAGACGGAGGAACCATGACCGACACCCCCACCTCATCCACCGCCTTCCCGGGCCCGCCCGACGAACCCCTCCCCACTCCCACCCGATCCGACGGCCCGGCCCCGGACCTTGCGAACCGCGCCGCTGACCTGCCTGGCTCAAAGAAGGCTGCCGGGCCCTCGGTCGAGTTCCTTGATGCCCGCGGGCTGGTGTTCGCCGAGCAGACGGCGCCCGTCCTCTCCACTGCCGTACGGCAGGGTCGGTGGCTTCGACAGTCGGGGGAGACACAGAGGTGAGCTGCTCGCTGAACGAGCACGCGGCAGGGTGGGCGAGGGCGCAGCGTTCGTGGAGGGCGTCCGCGTCGTCGAGAGTTGTGTGGGGAGGCGTGCGGTCAGCGCGTTTCGTGGTGCGGGTGGGGGCGGGTGGTCAGGGTGTGGTGCTCGGTGTCGAGCCAGACGTGCTGGCCGTGGTGGTCCACGGTCATGCCGACGCGATCGCGTCTGGGCCGTCCGGCGCGTTCCCAGGTGCGGTAGGCGGTGTACGCCTCGTCCCAGAGGCGTCGTGGGCCGTACTGGTCGACGCTGTAGTGGGTGCGGCCTGGTTCGTATTCGGCGGCGGCCCAGGAGGAGCGGTCGTCCGTGACGAGCCACAAGGTGGCTTCGCCGCTGCCGTCGTCGGCTTCGGCGAGGAAGTGCTGGACGTCCGGTAGGGACAGGTCGATGAAGAACTGGGCGTCGGCGTCCGCCAGGAGGTCGTGCGGCCGCAGGTCGGTGAGGCCGGCTTCGCCGTCGTCGAGGTGGTGGAGGAAGTCGCGCAGGTAGCCGCGGTGGGGCCGGTTGACGCGGTTCCACATGAAGGCGGGGAAGCCGGTCAGACGGCCGCGGGCGACGCCGTCGGCGGTGTCGAGGACGGCGTAGGAGTGGTGGAAGAAGGATCCGCCCCAGGGGGTGACGATTCGTCCGGCCGGGGTCTGCTCCACCCATGCGTAGGGGATGTGGGTGACGTTGTACGTCGCGATCGTCTTGGTGTAGGGGGCCTGCTTGGGCCAGCCCTGGTCGCCGTTGGCGCACACGATGGTGGGGGTGTAGCCGGCGTTCTTGGTGTTGCGGGTCGCCTGTTCGACCAGCACGGGGTCGATGTCCACGGAGGTGACCTGCGGAGAGCCGAGGCGGTGGGCCATCCACGCGGCGTTCCACCCGGTGCCGGCGCCGAGTTCCAGGACCCGGTCGCCGGGCTGGATGCCGAGCAGGTCCAGCATCTCGAGCATGACCGTCGGCATGGAGCTGGACGAGGTCGGCATCCGGTATTCGCCCTGGGGGGTGTCGCGTCCGTCGTTGACCTGGGTGGTGATCGGCACATCGTCGTAGACGGCCCGCAGCCACCGCTCGGGGTTGGTGCCGCGGGAGATCACCTCGTCCCCGACTTCGATCACGTCGGGCAGGAACAGTTCGCGCGGCACCGCGGCCACTGTCGCTGCCCACGCGGCGGGGAGCGTGCCCTTGGCCTTGAGGATCTCGACCAGCCGCTCAGGGGTCACGGCGCGGTCTTCGGGGGGATCGGCTTGTTCCACTGGCCGTCCGACTCCTTGGGCGACTGCTGCTTGTCACCGTCCGTGCCGCCCTTGCCGTCGCCGTGCTTGCCCACAGGCCCTCCCACCACTTCGAGCGAACGATCCGCAGCATTCCAGATACGGACAGTGAAGGGAAGGGTGAATATCTGCCACCCCCAGAGTGCAGGAGGCATGAGGCTGGCAGGGCCCGGTCGCGCGGGGTCGATCCTGTCTGCCGGGCGCTCCATCTGTCGCCGTCGGCGTACTTCGCCCGCATGGAGCGGTAGAAGTCGGCCCGCCGGTTTCCTGACGAGCGGCTGGTGCCGCTGATCGAGCAGGTCCACGCGGAGTCGAGCGGCGCTCATGGGGCCTGCCGGACCACTCTCGCGTTTCGGCGCAAGGGCCACGAGGCGGCTTGATGCACCATCGAGCGGCTGATGGCAAGGTGTGCCGCTCCGGGTGGTGGCGGGGAGGATGCGTGGTTTGCAGACCTGGTCACGGTTGGCGTCGTGGTGGTATCCGCGGTCGACGAAGACGGACTGGGGCGTGCGGTATGGTCGCCCGGCCCTGCCCCCGGACTGGTGGGATGGCGTGGAGCAGGGGCATGAGCCGGGTGAGGTCGTTGCCGTTGCCGCCGGTGAAGATGACCGCAAGCAGTATGCCGTACCCGTCGGTGATCAGGTGGCGCTGGGAGCCGGTCCGTCCCCGCTCGGCTGGCGACGGGCCCGTCCGGGCCCCTTTTTCAACGCTCTCACGTGGCTGGAGTCGGCGGCCGCTCGCAACCAGTCAAGGCGGCCAGCGGCGTTCGACTCGGCCGGCAGCATCCCGTGCGGCCGCTGCCATGCACCGGCCCGACCCTGCGTTTGCCACGTGGTCGTTTTGATCCGGTCGCCGCGGCCTTCGACGGCCCCGGAACCCAGCCGCATCGGGGCGGCGGTGACGGCCGCGAGGTCTCGTTCGAGGCCGTTGATGAAGGCGTGCAGGCCGGGCAGGTGAGCGTGATCGGTTCCAGCACGGACCACGCGCTCGCCAAGTCCTTCGATGATCTGCTTGTGCGATTATGCGTTCAGCCCTGGATTGACCGGTGCGCAGCCGAGCTGCTGATCGGGTGGTCGAGAGGCCACGTCTTCAGGTGTCGAGCTGTCGGGCGGGAACGGGAGTGCGGTGTGAGTGGGGCTGGGGGTCAGGACGGGTCGTCCGTGTCTGACGAGGAGTGGGAGCGTTTCCTGCGGGAGTCGGTGTCGGGTGCGGCCGGAGCTCCTGTGGAGCCCTCAGCGCATGCCCGTGAGGTGGAGGGGCGGTTGCGCAAGCGTTCAAGGCAGCCGGAGAGGTGGCGTTCGCACTCGCCGGTCCGGTCCCGGCGCGGTGCGGGCTGGTATGTGGTCGGTTTCGTGGCGGCCGTGGCTCTCGCGGTTGTGGCGCTCTTCCCGCAGCGGCTCGTCGGTTGGTTCGCAGGCGGTGAGGGTGGGCGGGGCGGGGTGCCGTTGGCCGCCGAGTCGGAAAGGCCGCGGGAGGTGCCTGGCGCCGAGCCGGGTCTGCGTCCCACCCTGGCCGAGCCCTTCCGGGGTTCGCCTGCCGCCCGCTGGGCCGACGGAGTGGCCGGTATCACGGTGCCGGAGGCCAGGGCGACCGGCTGGATGAACGCCGGCCAGGTCGAGCGGGCACTGCGGCAGAGCCGGAACTTCCTGGTGGCCGCGGGGCTCGACTCCCGCGTGCTGCGCGGCGAGCGGCCCACGAAGGCGATCGCGTTGCTCAACCCGCACCAGAAGGACGTCCAGGAGTACCTCCGTACCGCCCTGTCGTCGGCAGCGCCCACGGCCGAGACCGATCCGCTGCTGCTGTTCAGTCGTTTCCGGCCGGAGCAGGCCCGGTTGGTCGGTGATGTGGTCAAGACGCGCGGCCGGCTCACCTACCGGGAAGGCAAGCGGGGGGCGGTCGAGGTGACAGCGGACGTCACCTTCGTCTACCCGGTCACCCCGGCGGCGAGCGAGGGTGGAGCGGACGCCGAGGTCGTCCGTACGATCGTGCGGCGCCAGGTGGTGATGAGCTGGGACGACCCGGCCAAGGTCATCACAAAGCCGGGTACGGCGTCCCTCGTCTCGTACGCGCTCGACATGACCAACGGCGGTTGCTCCGGCCCCACCGGCTACTTCGTGCCGCCCTTCGGCACGGCCGACGAGCAGCCCGCCGGCACAGCCGGCCAGATCGACCCGTACGACCGCAGCAAGCCGATCGACACGAGCGACGAAACGACAGACGGCTGCATGACCGCCACTCGCTCCTAAGAACTCCTCACGAAATGATCTTCGAGGTGGTTGGATCGTTCCGAAACTGACAATCCGGGGGTGCAGGGTGGCGCGACCGAAGCCATGGGAAGTCGACGATGAACTGTGGTCGGTGGTCGAGCCGCTGCTGCCGAAGGTGGAGCGTCGGGCTCGGCATCCCGGGCGCAAGCGGCATCCTGACCGGTTGGTGTTCCAGGGCATCCTGTTCGTTCTGCACACCGGGATCTCCTGGGAACACCTGCCGCAGGAACTCGGCTTCGGCTCAGGCATGACCTGCTGGCGCCGGCTGGCCGAGTGGACCGAGGCTGGTGTGTGGTCCCGGCTGCACGAGACCCTGCTCGCCGAGCTCCGCGGTGCGAACGCCCTGGACTTCTCCCTGGCGGCCGTCGACGGCTCCCACATCCGGGCGCTAAAGGGGGATCCAAGGCGGGACGAAGTCCTGTCGACCGGGGCAGGACGGGCAGCAAGCATCACCTGATCACCGACGCCACCGGCATCCCGCTCGCCGCTACTTTGACGGGCGGCAACCGTAATGACGTCACCCAACTGATCCCACTGCTCCAGGCCGTGCCGCCCGTGCGGGGTAAGCGCGGCCGTCCCCGGCGCCGCCCGGACATGGTGCTCGCCGACCGCGGCTATGACCACGACAAGTACCGCCAGCTGGTCTGGGACCTCGGAGTGAAACCGCTGATCGCCCGACGCGGCACCGAGCACGGCTCCGGCCTGGGTACCCAGCGGTGGGTCGTGGAACGCGCGTTCGCCCACCTGCACTGGTTCCGCCGGCTGCGGATCCGCTGGGAGATACGCGACGACATCCACGAAGCCTTCCTCAGCCTCGCCTGCAGTCTCATCTGCTGGCGACGGTTGAAGAGGCTGCCGACGTCCTAGCTCTCACTGCCTGAGGAACCACGAAAGCCACGATCTTCAACCACCGGGAAGGCCCGCTCGGCGCCCGCGGCCCATGCATCGATCTGAGCATGGGACGACCGGATGGCGTCGATCAGCGCCTCAAGCGCCGCGAGCTTCTCCTGGCTGACGTTCAGACTCAGATCCCGCATCGACACCTCGCGGTACGACATGCTCAGCTGCCACCAGAACCGCATGAGGAAGCGACACTCCTGCGGGTCGCGGTCGTCTGCCAGGCGATCATGGATGACCGCCTGGACGCGCCGCCTCTGTTCGTCGTCACGGAAGCCGTTGCTGAGGTCAGTCAGGGTCACGCTCGGACAGTAGCAACCACACGGACCACGCATCACGGGGCTATCACGACGCCCGAGCACACGTATTCCGTTAGGAGTTCTAAGACCGTGTCCTACGTGGTGAGGCGTCGTTGGTCCGTTCATGGGGCGGGGTACGTGGAGTTGGATTGTTCCGGACGGGTTGTGGGAGATCGCGAAGCCGCTGATCCCTCCGTCGAAGGTGCGGCCGCAGGGCGGCGGAACGCAAGACACGCCTGACGAGACGCTGTTCGCCGCCATCATCTACGTCCTGGTGTCCGGCTGCGCCTGGCGGGCGTTGCCACCCTGCTTCGGGATATCGAAGTCGACCGCCCACCGGCGGTTCCTGATCTGGTCGAGAGCCGGTGTCTGGGGCCGGCTGCACGAGGCCGTACTGCACCGGCTCGACGACGCCGGTCTCCTCGACGTCACCCGCGTCGTCCTCGACACCGCCCACGTCAGGGCTAAAAAGGGGGCGAACACACAGGTCCGAGCCCCGTGGACCGGGGCAAGCCGGGTTCCAAGATGCACGTCCTGTCGGACGCGAACGGCCTGCCCCCCCCTCGTCGGCGTCTCCGCCGGCAACACCCACGACAGCGATCGTCATGCCGCCGTGACTTGCGCGCTCACCAGGTCATCGGGATTTCGCGGACGTCCTGAGGCTTTCCCAGTCCTGCCGGTGGGCCGCCCGCTCCGTCGGCGCTTCCAGCGGACGGACGGCCACGGGCTTTCCAGGGTCTCCGATCTCCGCTCCTTGGCTGTGCCGCCAGTGCACGGGCGGAGACGCCTTGCCGAAGTCCTCCCGGTAGACCGCGATGATCTTCAGCTCCCGTTCGATCTCGGCCGCGTACAGCAAGCCACCGTAGGAGCCGGCCGTAGCGGAACTGTCGTCTCCGATGTATCCGCCGTACAGATCCCCCCAGGACGGATGGCGGTACTCGGCGACTAGGAAGAGAGGCCGACGAACCACATCCGTTTCCTCCGCCAGCTCTGCCAGCTCATCGGCCGGCAAGTCTCTCTCCCTTCCGAACAGCGGGGACATGGTGACGCCTGGAACGGCGTGCATGAACTCCATACTTGCGGCTCGGCGCTCGTCCAGCACCGCATCCGATTCCGAATACACCGCCACGGTACCGGCATAGTAGATGTCCAGGAAGGAATTGAAGAACTTCACGACATCTTCCATCTGCGCCATCAGGTCGCGCTCCTCCTGTCGAACAGCCAATCGTCGGATCCGATGCGGATGGGCCGCGGCTTCCTCTGGGTTCCGTCGGCGGTAGAGGTCAGCGTATACCTGTACGTCACTCCCTTCACACGGCGCACCGGAGGATTGAGTAGCTTGGCCAGCAGTCTCTTGAGCTCGGCTTCTGCCGCCGGGTCACCGGCCCGGTACCAGGCTTGATTCTTGATCTTCCTCATGAAGACCTGAGCCAACAGTTCGCCGAAGGAAACCGTGACGCTCAGATCCATCGACACCTCGCTTCGATCCAGCCCGCGCTTCTCAGCGAAAGTGATTATCTCGTTGGCGATCTGCGACTCTGCGTCGCCCATTACCACCTTGTTGTAGTGCTCGCTGGCAGTCACCAGGTTGAGTGAATTTCGGTAACCGGAGCCGCCGAACCAGTCAGCGATGATGTGTGAGCGGTTGAGGTTCTGATTGGGGATCATCCCCGGGGAATCCTGAGTCACGCCACGCGAGGCGCCGGGATCCTTGAGCCGCAGGTCGACGCTGCGTACTTCAATCTTCATCGACCTCGCGGGATCGGGGTCCGTCACCGTGTAGCTCTTGCCGTTGGCCATGGTGACGGTGGTCACCTGCTTGCCTCCGACGTTTTCGGTGACTGCGCTCACCGGACGGAAATCGGTGTGCTCCCTCTCCTCGGACGAATCGGGCAGCGGATTGAACTCGCCGTAGACGTCCCGGTCGGGGAAGAATCCCATCGACTGTATGATCTTGACGGTCTCCGGGTGGTTGCCTGCTGATTTCCGCCCCTTGCTCTTGAGTTCGGGAAGCGCCTTGTCCCCGAGCGTCTTCACGACCTTAAGGCGCACTTTGCTCTTGACGCCGAAGACGTACTTCTCGAAGGCGGCCGCCTCGACATCGCGATTGGTGCCGTCGTAATGCTCCTTCTTGATGCCCCGCGCGGTACCGTCCCTGCGAAGGAGATTCATAGCCTCCTTGTCGGTACCTTGAAGCACTGTCTTCTCCCACACTGGCCCGGAGGGTGTATTCGGCCGCCTCAGCTGGTGATCCCACCAATGATCGTGGACCTTCTTGATGAAGAGCGGCCCAAACTTCTCCAGCTGCTTCTTTATCGCCTTCAGTGTTTCCAGGTGCTCGGCCTGTGTCTGTGCCGCCGGGTTGATGGCGAGCGTGATCTGATGTTTTCCCCCCGCCGCTTCCTTGAGCTGGATCCGTGTGAGGCGGTGCCGTTTCTTGATGGCCGGAAGCCCTCGCCGTACGGTTTCCACCGTGGCCGTGTCGTCCTTGAGCAGCCGCGTCGCGTCGCGAACGGCGGCGTCGAGGGAACGCTTCTTGGCCTCGGCGGACCGCTTGTCGGGGCGCTTCTTCTTGGGCGTCCCGGCCTTCTTGGGCTTCTTCGGGTCCTTCGGTTTCCTGGGCTTCTTCGGGTCCTTCGGCTTCTTCGGATCCTTGGGGTCCTTCGGTTTCTTCGGCTTCTTGGGCTTGATCTTGGACCAGAGCTTCTTGATCAGAACGACGATCTTGTCGATGACCTTGTCGACGGCGCGGTTCACGGGACGGGCCAGCTGCTGGAAGATCTGACGGACCTTGCCGGCGATGCCGCCGATGCCGAGGATGGCGGCCAGAGCACCGATCAGGACGGGGATGGAGCGTGCCAAGGCGCGTTCCATCATGGCGGGGACGCCGCCGCTGCCGCCGCGGGCGATGGCGATGACCGCGTCCAGCACGGAGTTGACGAAGTCGATGATCTGGCGTGCCTGGGTGACGACGAAGCGCACGATGTCGATGATCATCTTGCAGGCGCGGATGAACGCCGACGCCGGGTTGAGGAGGGAGAGGATCCAGGTGATCCCGGCGATGACGATGGTCGGCGTCAGGTACTTGATCAGCCGGTCGATGAGGTCCTTCTTCAAGTCGCCGACATGACTCTTGAGATCGTTCCAGGCACCGGCGACGCCCTGGCGTTTGACCGCGGAGACCACCGGTACGGCGGTCTCCGCGGCGGTGACGGCCTTCTCGGGCACCTTGCGGACCAGGCGGGAGCGGATGTTGTCCCAGCTGATCCCCAGCAGCGAGGCGATCATCACCAGGATCCCCCGTACGTCGAACGTGGCGGGGATCTGCACCCCGGCGGAGGAGCCGACACCGAGCAGCCAGGTCAGCACGCCTTGCTGGAGGTGCTTGCCGATGTTCTTCATGAACAGCTTCAGCCCGCCGCCCACGGCAGTGACCAGCTTGCCGAGGAATCCGATCGGGTCGGCGAGGATCATCCCGATCGCCTGGACCGCCTTGCGCAACACGCCCATCAGGAGGTTCTTCAGCTCAAGGATCGCCCGGACGGCACCCGCGATCGCGTCCTTGGCCTTGCTCACCAGCCCCTTGTTCTTCTCCTTCTCCGCCGCGATCTCCTTGTCGACCTCCTGCACCGCCTCCGTGTAACGCGTGGCCAGGACGTCGACCAGTTCCGTGCCCTTGTCGTTCACGGTGTCGCGCAACTCGTCGAACTTGTCGGCGAACTCTCCGGCGGCCTCCTTCCCGATGGCCCTGAGGTCCTGGGGCAGCTTGTCCACCGCCGCCTTGAGCTCCTTGCGGCCCTCGGAGATCCGGATCTTGGCGTGGCGCAGTTCGCGTTCCACGATGCCGGCGATGTCGGTGACGACCCGGTCCATCGCGGTGAGGTAATTGGCCTTGGCCCGCTCGTAGATGCGGTTGGCCTCCTCCGGCAGGTCCGCGAACAGGTCCTTGACCCACCGCGCCTTACCCGCCCAGCCCGAGTAGCGCCGGTCCTTGTACTCCTCCATCCCCTGCGTGTGCTCGCGCGTGAACCTGTCCCGG
Source organism: Streptomyces sp. NPDC045287 (assembly GCF_056432325.1). Taxonomy (NCBI): domain Bacteria; kingdom Bacillati; phylum Actinomycetota; class Actinomycetes; order Kitasatosporales; family Streptomycetaceae; genus Streptomyces; species Streptomyces sp. NPDC045287. The sequence goes on along the minus strand of NZ_JBWKJG010000034.1, from coordinate 3,970 downwards.
GCCTCCTTCTCCCCCTTGGTGAACGCGGTGTCGACCTTGGTGTCGAGGTCGGCGAGGATCTTCTCGACGTCGGCCTTGGTCTTGTCGAACACCTTCTGCAGCAGCGCGGTGACCGTGGCCCGCTTCTCCTCGTCGCTGCCCTTGGCGCGCTTCTTGCCGCCCGTCACCTGCTGCCCGGTCGCCACCCGCGTCCCGAACATCGAGGACATCGCCTCCGGCCCGGCGGCGGCGGCGTTGTCCTTGACCGCCTTGAGCTCCCGCGCCTCCTCCTTGCGGAGCATGGCCGGGGCCACGGCCGCGTGCTTGTCGAGCTTCTTCTTGTCGGCGAGCGCGGCTTTGAAGGACGGCTCGTTGGACTTGGCCAGCTGTTTCTCGGTGACCTTCGCCTCCGACATCTGCTGCTCGACCTCCGCGGGCCCGGCAGACATGTCGGTGGCCGACGGCGGGAGCCGGTCGGGCACGGCCTGGCTCGCCTTCGGCGCGGCAGGCATGCCCGGCGGGCGGTCGGGCGCCATCGGCACCACGGTCTTGGCGTCCGGCGCGGGTTCGGGCGGCTTCGCCGTGGTCTCGGCGATCTCCCGCGCCGAGGTTTCCTTGCCGTCGCCGACCTTGCCCTGAACCTCCTGCTTGACCTCCTCCGCCTTGCCCGACTCGCCGAACTTGTCGGCCTCGTCCAGGTTCTTCGGCGCACGCTCCGCAACGGCCTTCTTCACCGCCGCGATGAACTCCGCCTTGTCGAACTCCTTCGGCTCCGCGGCGTCCATGTCCTCGGCATGCGCCGCCTTGCCCCGCGCCTCCTGATCGTCCGCAGGCGCCTCCGCCGCCGCCTGCGCCGCCTCCGCCTCGGCCTGCGCCGGCGGATGGGTGGTCCCCACCACCCGCTTCTTCGACGCCACGTCCTTCTTCAGCGCCTGGAACTTCGGATCCGCCCCGGGCGACCGACGCCCGGTCCCCTTGCCCTTGCCCTTCTCCTTGCCTTTCGCCGTGCCGTCACTCTTGTCCTCGCCCTTCTCGGGCCACGGCTCCCCCGGGCCCTGCTTCGCCGCACCGGGGACGGGTACGGGAGGTGTCTTCGCTTTCACCGGCGCCGGCCCGGGCAGCTTCGCGGCGGGCAGCTTCCGCGCGGGCGCCACCGGCGGGCGGGGCGTGGCGACGGCGCCACTGGCGATCGCCGCATTGCCCACGGTGCCCTGCCCGTTCAGGAATCCCTGCCCCGGCAACCCCGGCATTCCCGGCAGGTTCGGCGGCATGCGGTTCAGGGCCGCCGCCGTCGCGGCGTTTCCCGGGGAAGGGAGCACCATGCCCGCGCCGGCCGTTCCCGGAGGGGCGGTTCGCCCGCTGCCCCGCCCGTTCCGCGTCGCCTCACCCGCCCGCTGCGGGTCCGTCGCCGGCAACGCCGTCACCGGAACGGGGGGAGACAGCAGTGGCCTGGGGGCTTTCGCTGACGGAGGCATCCAAGGCATCCTCTGAGTCGGCAAGCGTGCTCCCGGCAGACGGCGCACCTACCCGCAGGGTTGCAACACGGTGCCAGCAAGCACGTCATGACCCCGTGAACCCGACGTCACGCAACCATCACCACCACCGGAAACCGCGACCTGGCAACGGCTTCACCTGACCGGCCCCGCACGGGACTGCAAGGCGTCGGTGTGACTTCCGACCACGGAAGACGCGTCGATGACCGGTGAGAACGTCTCCGGTTCGGAGCCCACCAGGCCCGGGAGGGCTGGCTCGGTGAAGGGCTGCGGGTGACCAGTCGATCGACGGGCTGGTGGGTCGTACGCTGGCCGGGGGTCCGCAGCCGACCGGTGAGGACGGGTTGTTGCGGTGGCTGGCCGAAGCGGTTGTCGGGGTTTGCCCTGGGGGAATGGGACCACCGGCCACCTCGGCTACGGCGAGCGCACGACCCGGCGGGCAGGAACGACGATGCCCCGGGGAGCGGCACGCGCTCCCGAATGGCGTTGCCCGACGTCGGCCCGGTGGAGGTAGCCGCGTCCCGCGACCGCGGCGGTTCCTTCGAACCGAAGACTGTCGGGGAGTGGCGTCTGGCCGAAGGCGATCGTGCAGACCTGCCTGGTCCGCCTGTCGCAAGACCCTTCCCGCTGTGCCGCCCGCCAAGGCCGGGACGAGGTTGCCAGGCTCTTGAAGCCAGCTTAGACCGTGTCCTATGTGGTGAGGCGGATGAGTCGCTTGTAGCAGCACAGGGCCGCGGCGAGACCAAGAAAGGCCAGGTAGTTGCGGGGATGGCGCTCGTAGCGGGGGCTGATCCTGCGATAGCCCGACAGCCACGAGATCGTGCGCTCGATCACCCAGCGGCGGCGGCCCAGGCTTTCGCTGGACTCGATGCCCTTGCGGGCGATGCGCACGCCGATGCGCTTGCCGCGTAGCCATTTCCGCAGGTGGGGGATGTCGTACGCCTTGTTCGCATGAAGGCGCTGGGGCTTGAAGTGGCGACCACGGTGGGGGTCGTGTCTCGTTTGGTGACCCTCGACCATGGGCTTCAGACCCTCGCTGTCGTGGACGTTCGCGGCAGAGACACCGACGACCAGGGGCAGTCCGTTCGCGTCCGACAGGACGTGCATCTTGGAACCCGGCTTGCCCCGGTCCACGGGGCTCGGACCTGTGAGTTCGTCCCCTTTTTAGCCCTGACCTGGGCGGAGTCGAGGACGACGCGGGTGACGTCGACCAGGCTGGCGTCGTCGAGGAGGCGCAGCACAGCCTCATGCAGGCGACCCCAGACGCCGGCCCGGGACCAGATGAGGAACCGGCGGTGGGCAGTCGACTTCGAGATGCCGAAACACGGCGGCAAGGCCCGCCAGGCGCAGCCGCTGACCAGCACATAGATGATCGCCGCGAACAGCGTCTCATCAGGCGTGTCCTGCGTTCCGCCGCCCTGCGGCCGGACCCTCGACGGCGGGATCAGCGGCTTCGCGATCTCCCACAACCCGTCCGGAACAATCCAACTCCACGGACCCCGCCCCATGCACAGCTCAACGAGCCATCACCACATAGGACACGGTCTTACAACTCATCTCATTTGGTGAGTCGGCGGTAGCAGATGAGGGTGCAGGCGAGGCTGGTGAAGGCGAGGAAGTGCTCGGCCTTGCGTTCGTAGCGGCGGTGGAGTCGGCGGCAGCCGGCGAGCCGGGCCATGGTCCGTTCGATGGTCCAGCGGTGTCGGCCCAGCCGCTGCGAGGTCTCGACGCCCTTGCGGGCGATGCGGTGCCGGATACCTCGCTGTGCCAGCCATTGCCGCAGGTGGCGGTAGTCGTAGCCCTTGTCGCCGTGGAGCTTGCCGGGCTTGCACCGACGGGGACCGCGGTGGGATCGGATCGGGGGTATGCCCTTGACGAGCGGGATCAGGGCCTGGCTGTCGTGGAGGTTGGCGCCCGAGATCCCGACGGACAGGGGCAGACCGGTCCGCTCGGTGACCAGATGGATCTTCGACCCGTACTTGCCCCGGTCGACAGGATTCGGACCTGTCAGGTCCCCCTTTTCACCGCCCGCATGTTGACCGAGTCGATCGCGCACCGCGACCAGTCCAGCTCGCCCCGGGACCCGAGCTCGTCCCGGACCAGGCGATGCAGCTTGGCCCACACCCGGGCCTCCGTCCATTCGGCAAACCGGCGGTGGGCCGTCGCCCCGGACGGCCCGAACGACGCCGCGGGCAGCTGCTGCCACGTGCATCCCGACATCGCCACGAACACGATCGCGGCCAAGACCTCACGGTCGCCGTGACGACGCCGGCCACCACCCTGTGGCCGCGACGGCGCCTCCGGCATCATCCGCTGAAACAACTCCCACAACTCATCCGGCACCAGCCGCTCAACGATCCCCGCCACGACAGCAGCCTACTCGACCAAATGAGATGACTTGTAACGAGTTGGTGCGTGATAGCGGGTGAGGCGTGCTGGCCCGTTGGAGGACGCTGGCTCAGGCTTGAGCGGTGCGGTCGGAGACGAGGCCGGCGATG
>NZ_JBWKJG010000033.1:0-35237 GCF_056432325.1 Streptomyces sp. NPDC045287 | reverse complement strand
CCCGCGGAGCGGGTCCCTCCGGGCTGCGCCCGGAGAAGCGAGCCGGGTCGCTGCGCTCCCCGGGCGCTCCCGCTCCGCGTGAGCGGATGCGGCTCGCTCCGCGCACCGCCTGGCGGCACGCGCTCCGCGCGCACCGCCAGGGGCAGGGTAGCCGGGCCGCGTTGCGGCCCGGGGCCGGCCTCCGGCCGACCGGTGGCCTCCGCTGCGCTCCAGCCACCCGCTACCCCACCGCCTAACCCCACGTCACCCGCCGTACCACGGGGCGCGCCACGCTCCGCGCGGCCCACCCACAGGCCTTACGGCCCCAGCAGCAGTGAGGGGAGGGAGGGGTGATGGGTAGTCGGGCAGGTGACGGGGCGAACGGAAGTCGGGGAGGGGGAGGGTGGGTGGTTCGGGGGTGTGCTTCAAAGATGTCAGCTAGCTTAAGACTGGAATGGTTGCACGTCACCTCTGACCAGGAAAAGAGAGTTGAGAGTTTACTCAGAGGTGCATCGCGTACGGAATAGAGAAAGTCAGAGGGCTTGACGCAATGCGGCCCTGCGGCAGCAGAAGGAAACGGGGGTGAATTCGCTTGAGAGATTACCTGGGTGGTGTCGGAGGGCGTGGGCTCGCTATGGCCGGCCAATGGTGTGCAGCTGAGTTCGCTGCGGTTGGAGGTGATCCCGCAGGAGGGTGTGAAGGTCGCCAGGGGACGTCCGCACAGGCTGCCGTGCGGGGACCTCAGCCACTGATATATGGGGAGATCAAGAAACTGCAGGTCAGCACGCTGAAGAGGGGGAGATATGTACCGGTTGAGGGGACGTATCGACGTCGATGTGTCTCGACTGAGGGGGCATATCGTCCGCTCGATGTCAACTGCGCACGACATGATCTAGTGCCTGATGTCAACTGGACACGACATGGGGGAGCGGATGTGTCCCGTGTGGGGACCGCCCGACGGCCAGGGGGGAGATCTGTCCCCCCTGGGGGGACACAACTCGTGCGGCATGTCGTGTCGAAGCGACATCCATGTCAAGCACAGGTGACATACTGCTTCGCGTTGCAGAGATCAACCGCTTGGAGAGCAGCCTCGTGTCGACAGAGCCGCAGCGCCGCCGTACAAGCCCCCGCGGGGCGCCGCAGCCGAAGCTGCCGCTGGGAGACCCGTCGGACGCCTGGAACCAGCCGCTGCGGCCCGTCAAGGACCTGGACGACGTCGCCCGCGCCTACCCCGGCCGCAAGCTCACGCTGGACAGCGAGCGGAAGCCGCTGGAGTTCTACGGCCCCCCGGACGAGCCGAACGCCTTCTCCATGGACAGCCTGGAGTTCTTCCTGGTCATCGCGCAGTTCTTCCGCGAGGCGCTGCCGCTGCGGCTGATCCTGCTGCTGATCGCGTGCCAGAAGGCCGGCGGACGCATCCCGCTGACTCAGGACGAGATGGCAATCGTCCTGGACGTCACGCGGACCAAGGTGAACGAGGCTCTGCAGGAGGTCATGTCCCACGGGATCGTGTTCCGGGTGAAGCGCGGCGTCTACCAGTTCAACCCGCCGTACTCCTACCGGGTGGCCGAGTTCATCCCGGGCACGGAGACCATGGAAGCGCGGTACGTCCGAGTCGACCAGCACGAGACGATCGCGAAGATCCGGTCGGACGAGGCGCTGCCCGACCTGGTGCGCTTCCCGTCGCTGGAGCGGATGCGTCAGGAGATTGAGCAGATGCGCGAGGAACGAGCGAAGATTCGTGCTGCGCGCCGCGCTGAGCGGGCGCAGCAGAAGGAGAAGGGGACCGGACAGTGAGTGGTCTGCATTTCGCCGCGGTGAACGCGGAAGGGATCGTCGCCGACCTGGACCTGCTGCCCGCGGCGTACCGCGTGTTGCTGAAGATGCGCGCCCACAGCGAGCCGGGCGGACGGATCGAGGTTGACCAGATCACCCTCGCGCAGATGCTCGGGCTGAGCCGGGCCGCGGTGAACGCGGCTCTGCGCGACCTGGACCTGGCGCAGTTGGTGAAGAAGCAGCGTGCCGGCGTCTACCAGCTCAACCCGATGCTGGCCGCCTACCTCTCCCCCGAGGACGCCGTTGCGGCCGTCAAGGCGATGCCGAAGGACCAGCGGCTGAACTCCTCCAGCTTCGTGGAGCACTACCGCCAGGCCGTCACGGCCTACCAGGACCAGCTCGCCGAGAAGCGCCGGCAGCGCGAGAACGCCAAGCGCCGCCAGAACCTCAAGGCCGTGTCCTGACCCACTGCTCACCCCGGCGGCGCTGCACCCATTGGTGCAGCGCCGCTCTCGTTCCTGGTGTCGAGGCTGACACCGAAGGGCCCTGCCTGGATGGACAAAGATCCATCAGTGCGGGGCCAAACGGCCTGTCGTCCGTCTCGTTCGGCGCCACATCCTCTCGGCAGGGGCACGGTGCCGACCTCATGTGCGGGCAGGGAGTGTCAGATCCGGACGCACGGTTCCTGCGCGTGGGAAACGTGCAGGTCGCAGCTCCGTGAGAGGAACCCGCCGTGTTAGTCACCCTCGTCAGCCGGACCGCCTGAACCCTCGCCAGCCGAGAGCAGGAGCCCGTCATGGAGCGCACGTCCACGGAGATCGTGAAGGCCGCCGACATCATCGCCATCGAGACCAGCGCCGACCGGGGCGCCGTCGACAGCGAGCTCGCGTACCTGGCGCCGACGGTGGCCGCCGCGCTCGGGCTGCTCGCCGACGCCATTAAGCGGGGCACCGCCGACCGCGAGAGCGTCGTGCAGGCCCTGAAGGAGGCGGCCGTCCATGAGCGGTTCGTCGACGTCCTGGCGGCTGCGTCCGAGGACGTCATGGACGGGAGCGAGGACCCGTACGACTTCGACGCGCGCCTGGACGCCGACAACCTCTCGGGCGCGGCCTCCGAGGTCCGCAACCTCTTCCGCTGGCTGTAGACCACCCGCCCGCCGAACGATCCACCCGAGGAAGGAGACCGCGGTGAGCACCGATCCCGCACACCCCGACCACCAGGACCAGCTCCTGGTCCCGCTCGCCGCCGAGGACGTCGCCGCGTTCGGGAGCGGCGGGTGGGGTCGGCCCCCCGAATGTCATCGCTCTCCGGCCCCCGGATCACCGGTAGCAGCAACTCGTGCGGGAGACACAGCAGTGCCCCGGACCGACCGGGTCCGGGGCACTGCTGTGGGTCGATCAGGCTTCGACGTACGCCACGATCGTGATCTGCCGGAGGGCGGTCACGTAGTAGATCACCCGGACCCCGTCGACGTCGTCGACGTAGTCGCGCAGCAGGGTGTCGGGCACCGGAGTGCCGAGGTCCGGGTTGACGCTGATGGCGACGATCGCGCGGTCCAGGCGGTGCGTCTCGGTGGCCGTCAGCTTCTCCAGCTGGCTCAGCGCGGGTTCCACCAGGACGACCTGGGACCGGCGCGGCGCGGGCTCAGGCGACACGGGGCTGCTCGCCGGCGAGGCGCTCGAGGTGGGCGTCGCGGGCTTCCTCCCACAGCACACCGGACTCCGCGGCCGGGTAGCCGTGCTCCGCGATGTCCTCCAGCACCGAGGCGAGGACATCGACCCGGGCGCGCTGGTCGGCCGCGTAGGCGCGGATCGACGCGGCGGCGTGCTCATCGAGGGGCTGGCGGTCGGGGACGGGCGTGGGGGCCGGCTGCTGGCTCATCCGGGGCTCCTGGACGTTGCTGGCGTGTGTTCTCACGGTAGCGCCGGGGCGGGGCGCTCTGGGACGGGTACGGACGAAACCCGGCGCCGGCCCCGGAGACGGGCCTGCGGGTGTCCCCTCCCGGCTCTCAGCTCCGGTGATCGTCCGGTCGGCTGCTCTGCTGACGCTCGCATTCGGCGATCCGGTCGTCCAGGTAGTGCTGAAGCAGCTCAGCAGTGGTCGCGGAGCTCTCGGTGCGGCCTGTATCGCGCAGGAGACGCTCGCGTAGCCGCCAGTGGGCGTCCTGGTCCCACCGCTCTTCATCGAACGCCTCGTCGCCCGGCCAGGCCATCTCGACGACGAGGTTCTCCCAGTCCTTCAGGCCGTCCAGCGCCCACCTGATGCGGTCCGCCCGCGTGGGGCTATCGACACCCGAGAACCTCACGTAGCAGGGGTGGTCGCACAGAACGCGGGCGGCGTAGGACAGGGGCACGCCGCCATGCTCTACGGCCCACCCCCACACGGCCAGTGCCTCGATGAGGGGTGGCGGATCAGACGGGCGGGGATCGGAAAGCGCCATGGCTCCAGTAAACCGGCCGCCCGAACCGGGATGGGTGGGATCGGTCAAGGCTCACTGAGACGGGGACAGCGGGGCATCCGCTGTCCTTGACCACCCACACAGAGCGTGATCACCCTCAAAGGGGAGCTGTCACGCTGTCACGCTGTCACGCGCACACGCCCCTGGAGGGGGCTCCGGGACCTATTGTCCTCTGTCAACGGACAGGGGATACGGAGGCGGACCGGGCTTGAGCAACTGCCCCCTGGCCAGGTGAGTATGTGTACTCACGCGCCGGGCTCGGCATGATCGGAGACTGGGCGCATGACCCGAACCCACGGCTCCACCAGCACGTTCGCCCGCTCCTCGCGCCGGCCGCGGCTCACCCTGGCCCTGACGGTCCTTGCGGTGTTGGTACTCGGCGCCTGCGGCACAGCCAAGGCCACCGGCGGCGGCGAGTCGGCCTCGACCGCGGTGGCCACGGCTCCCGTGACCGCGAAGCCCATGGGAAGCCTGTCCTCTCCGGCCCTCGCCGAGATACAGGAGTACATCGCACAGACCTGCCCGGCTCCGGGAACCCCCCAGGAGGGGCCGCCGAACCCGCAGCCGGCTCCGGCTGGTGAGGAGGTTCCGGCCGGCATGGTCGAGCCGGTGATGCCCACGGCGGGTCCGGAGGTGGAGCTGGACGCGCGCGACTGGTGCGCGAGCAACCATCACGAGCAGCGCATCTACGTGGCCGTCCAGGAGCTGACGGACCCCACCCCGGCCAAGGTCAGGGCGGCCCTGAACAGCCTCGGCTACCCAGACGAGCGCATCCACGACCTCAAGCAGTCCGGTGCGACCACGCAGTTCTTCCTCGACCTGCGCGAGAACGGCGGACGGCTCTGCCTGGAGGGTTCGGTGGGTGGCGAGGAGCCCGTCGTGGACAAGTGCGTGGCACCCGCGACCGGCCCGTTCACGGCCGGGAGGACGCAGCACTGACCAGCACCGTACCGACCCGAGGTCCGTGGTCTGTTCGTCGACCGGTCGTCCGCGCCGCCTACACGATCCTTCCGGCGCTGTACGGCCGTCTTGCTCGGGGGAGCCTGCCCCCCCTGGCTGAGCTCGCTTCGCGTGCGGCGCTGTCCCGGGTGCGGGTCGGTGACAGCCGCAACAGCTCTGAGTCTCGGGTGGCATCAGTGGCAGGACCGTAGCGGCTGTCCAACTTCCCTGGCAATCGATCCATGTTCAGTGTCAGAGGACACCTATCGCGACCCCAAAACGCCATCATTACGGTCATTCGGGCGGGTGCTGTCACGCGGTCGGCGGCGGGCGTGACAGGGCGCGTGACACGCCGATTGTGACTCTCGGTGAACGTGACAGGGCGCGTTCGGCGCCCCGGGTGTCCGCCCCGCCGGCGGGGGCGGGTCAGTCGAGGTCGGCGCTGGCGAGGGTGACCTCGAGCGCGATGTGGGGGACCGCGTGCAGGCAGAATTCCGCCGCCGCGCTCGGGTCGGACGCGGTGCGCACCTCCTGCAACGTCAGGAGGCCGATCACCACTGCGGAGTCGACGGCCTCGTCCAGGACCTCGTCCACGGTGAACTCGCCGCTGGCCACCAGCTCCTGGATCAAGGCGACGGCCTCCTGCGGATCGTGTCGCCAGCGAGCGGCGACGTCCTCACCGGCGCTCGCCAGCTCCATGGCCGCGGCCTGCTCGTGCGGGCCGAGCGGGCCGTCCGGCTCGAAGACCTCCCCGGCCGCCGCCAGTGCGCACCGCGCGGCGAAGGTCCGCCCGGCCGCCGCCCGTTCCCGTGCCACGGCGGCCGGCCACCGGGCGTCGTCCTCGGTTCGGGCCATGTCCAGCAGTGGGGCGGCGCTGAGGCTGACCTGGAGGCACGGCAAGAGGTTCACCTCCACGCCCTCCTGGTCGGCCGGGGCGGCGGCGATCGGCCGGTAGACCGTGCCCGCAGCTTCGGCGCAGGCACCGATCAGCTGGGTCAGGGCGGCGATCAGTCGCGCGTTGCGGCGCCGGCGGGCGGGGAGGTCCAGACGGTCCGGTGTCGTGGTCACCCCGGCACTATGCCGTGCCCGGGGCCGGTGCTGCCCCGGGCACGGGTGTGGGTGATCAGTTCGAGAGCGACGGCCAGAGGTGCGGTTCACGGCACTGCCCGCAGACGACGCATCCGCCGCATCCCTTGCACCACTGCTTCGGCAGGCGCGGGCAGGCGCAGATCGGGTTGCAGTCGGGGTCGTCGTCGCCTTCGAACCGGGGCTCCCCGAGTGGCGGCGCGTAGTCGACGTGGACCTGGCCGTCGGCCGTCAGGTCCACGTACCGGGTGCCGAAGCCGGGCGCCTCCACCAAGGTGGCCACCGCGGGGTCGGCCGTGCTCACCGGTCGCCTGCTTCCGCCAGTTCGGCGGGCGCGAGGACACGGTCGAGCCAGGTGGCGAGTGCGGTCGTGGCTTCCGGGTCGGCCTGGGCGAGACGCCCGGCGAACTCCAGCTCGCCGTCGGCGGCCGGGGCGCCGGTGCGGGCGAGCGCGGTGAGCAGGGCGGCGTGGGCCCGCACCGCCGCGGGCAGCGAGCCGGCGGCGGCGGTACGCGCGGCCGGGTCGGCGTAGTGACCGGAGCGGTCGGCGAAGGCCTGCGCCAACCAGCCGTCGACCACCGGGTGGTAGTCGCCCCGGTGGACCAGGAGCTCGCGGGCGGCCTCGTCTCCGGGCCGGGTCTTCACCGTTCGGTCGAGTCGGCCGGCTCGCATGTGCGCGGCGAGCTCGTCGGCGCGGGCGGCGAGCCGCCGCTGCTCCTTCAGGCGCTGCTGCTCGGCTTGGGCGGCTCGCCGGTCGGCGGCGAGCTCGTCCTGGACGACGGCGTCACCGTTCGGGTCGTAGGTCCCGCCGGTGGTGGCGAGCAGCTGCGCGATGCGCTGCCACTCGCCGACTTCGGCCGGGCCGCGTTCGTCGTCGGCCAGGTCCTCGCGGTCCCGGTCGATGTGCTGTTGCAGCCGGGCGTCCTCCAGCGCGGCCGCGGCCTCGGTGGCGGTCATGCTGGTGGCCCGCCGACGCACCGAGCTGCGGCCGACCTTCGCCTGGTCGACCGGCTGGCGGGGCGCGGCCGCGCCGGGCGCGGGAACGTAGGGGCGGCGGCGGGAGCGGGGCGCAGGGGTGCTCACACGGGCCTCTCAATCGTCACGGAGAACGGACGGGATATCGAGCCGCCGCGCGTTGGACGCGACGGTCCACGGACAGGTTTACCGCAGCCGGGAATTCTGTGCTGCTAAAAGCGAATTTGGAGCCACTCCACGTCCGCGAATTTCACCTGTAGGCCTGCGCGTCCGCCACCGCCTTGACGGAAATAGGCGTCCGCGATGGCCTCCGCGACCGCGTCATGCAGATCGCTCTGCGTCGCACCTTCCTCCTGGGCGGCGATGATGGCGGCCGCGTGGGAGGGGGTGACGGCGACCGTGATGTCCCGCACCCGGCCCGCGTCCGAGGTGCCCTCCGGACCGAGGCCGAAGTACGCCCGGCAGGAGATGACCAGCCCACCCGAGGACGCCGCGCGCTGCCGGGCCTGCGCCCTGACCTGCGGTTGCCACTCCGACTCCGTCTCTTGCACCAGCACCTCCTTCAGGCGCTTGTTCGGCTTGGTGGACGCGCCCGAGAGGTAGCGCTGCACCGTCTTGCGGGAGACGCCCAACCGCTCCGCCAAGGACTTGATGGAGCCCTTCTCCCGCTTGCGAAGGAATTTCATCTGGGCACGCGGCGATTTCGGCGCGGGCCGGGTGAACAGGGCACGCTCCGCATGGGCGAAGCCCTCCATGAGCTTGGCCCGCGTCCTGGCCGCCTGCGCCGCCTTCTCCTCTTCAGTCATACGAACACCCCATCGGACGGGGCCTGTGGACAGTGGACGCAGTGGTGGTCACAGCGGCGAGCGGCAGCCGGCCCCCGCCCGCACGGCGGCTGGCCGCCCGGCGCCCCCGGGGCGGGCCGTCACGCCCCGAAGGGCGGGTCGTTGGGCGGAGTATGGATCTTCCGGCCCGTGTCGAGTGCCTGTCGGACGCCGCCTGCGACGTGCTGGAGGCGGCCGTGGCGGTCGGCTGGTCGCCGGCGGCCGCGACGGACGTGCTGGGCGTGGTCGACGCCCTGGTCGACGCCCTGGGCCGGCTCGGTCCTCCGGCGAGAAAGGCGCTGGCGCCGGCTCTGGCCGCGACGGCGGAGTTCCGGGCCCTCGTCACGGCCCCACCGCCCCCGGACGGTACGGCCGGGACGGCGGCCCCGGCGCGTCGCCGGCGGCCTCCGGATGGGCGGGGGGCGGGCGGTCGGCATGCCCGGCCCGAGTACTGGATCGGCCGCGACATGCGGGTGGCGGAGCAGCTGTGGCTCGACGCCCAGGAAGGCCGCGGCGGCCACCTCGCCGACCTCTTCGCTGCCCTGCCGCCCGCGGCGATGGTCGAAGCGGTGGACCGGCGACGCCGGGGCGAGGGCTGGCACCAGGTGCTCCAGGAACTGACCCAGCGGCACTGCATATGAACGAGCGGGCCCCGAATCGATGTCGGCCTGGGTGCGGCCGAGCACCACAGCTGACCAGCTGAATTTCGAGGCTACTGGGAATGAATTCGCAATGTCGCCTTCCCCGTCAGCTCGACGAGCGACGGCCTGATTCTGATTCAGCCAACCTTTACCCGCTTCCCCCAAGGGAGCTTTATACCCTTTCGCTTCCTTATGTCGCCGTTGCGAAAGGCCGTAAAGGCGGGCTGGCCAGTAACTGGCGCATCGGCAGCCGCTACCACACCAATAGCAAACTGATGTCTCCCCTCTCCGCCTCTGACAGGAAATCAATTGCGGGGCCAAATCGCTCCGTTCGCTGAACAGGCTATGCGACAGGCATTACATAAGAGGTGGCCCGCGCTATGCTTCTGATTCCTCCCGGCAACCCCGTCGGGATACCTCTGCTCTCCAAGGGAGCGATATGAAGCGCACGCTCGGAATCCGACTCGCCGCGACAGTCGGTGCGGCTTCCGTCATACTGGGTGGAACGCTGCTGGCCGCGCCCGCCGCGCAGGCCACCGCGCAGGACTGCGTGGGTTACCTCGCCGACAACGGTTACAGCTCCACTGACATCAGCCTCGCCTGTCAGGCCGGCTCGCTGAACACTCCCGCGGACTACGAGCTCTGCATCCTCGCCTTGACTCGGGTGTCCGGTGTCCCCGGCGGACTCGCCAGCGAGGCCTGTACGCGCGCTGGACAGTAGCCGCATCCACCGCACGGAAAAGACCGCTGTAAGGTGATTCCTGCTGTGATGGGAACTACCTAGAGCGAGTTTGTAGATTTTCCGGTGCCAGTTCATCGTCCACATGGAAATGTGCGATGAGTTGATCCTTCGGTAGGGGAAAATCTACTTGCCTGCATCACCGGGCTTCGTACTGGCCGTTTCGGCGCAGGCATTCTCGCCGTCGGCCTCAGGACAAGGGCTCGCCTCGGATGACCTGGTGACCCCGAGGCGAGCCTGGTGCCGCTCAGAGGTTGGCCTTCCATAAAAGCGGCAGAAGGACCAAACAAAGCGCTCAGCCACACCAGGGCTCGCGGGCTGTTCGGGGCGCGACTGATAAAGGTCGAATTCCAGGTGCTGGACGTCCGTGAACCGGACCTCTTCCAGGCTGCCGGCGCGGTGGCCGTTGTCCTGGAAGTACACCTCCTTGAGTCCTTCGGCCACGATCTCCTGGAGCTGCTGGTCGCTGGCGCCGGCCTTCTGGGCGGCGAAGCGAGGCGGCAGGGCGACGGTCAGGTACCGGATGCGGTCCTGGTCCGTCGACCCGATCGGCGCGGTGTAGCCCAATCGGGTGTCCGTGCCACCCCGACGCCGCGCGGAGGGTCATCAATATCCGCGGTACAGAACGGCCCCCACGCCAGCGTGGGGGCCGTTCTGCTCAACTCGCCAGTTCAAGGGCCAACCCGCCAACTGAGGCACTAACCACAGCCGAGGACGAGGCGCTCGTGCGGGAGCCGGCCTACAGCTCGATGTCGAGCCGCTCCACGTCGGTGAACTCCACTCTCAGGCCGTGGGCCCTGCTGTTGTTGGCGCGGAAGTACATCCGGGCGAGACCGTCGGCGGCGATCTGTCGGAGCTGGTCCTCACTTTCGCCCTGCTCGCGGGCGGTGAACAGCTTCTCGGCGTACTCGGGCGGCAGGGCCTGGGTGATGTCGCGGATCCGGGAATCGTCGGTCGTGCCCGCTTCGGCTTCGAAGCCGAAGCGGGCACGGGTGGAGACGACCAACCCGTCCGTGGTCGCCGCCTTCTGCCTCGCCTTCGCGCGGATCTGCGGCTGCCAGCGCTTCTTCACCTCGACCTCCAGGCGGGCGCGCAGGTCCTGGCGGGGCCGCTTGAGCTTGCCCGCCACGTACCGCTCCACGGTGCGCTGGGAGATCCCGAGGGCCTGGGCGGTGGCCTTGGTGCCCTTGAGCTGCTTGACGAGGTACTTCATCTGGGCCTGGGCGCTCTTGGGAGCGGGGCGGGTGAACGCCTTCTCCAGTGCGCGGTCCAGGCTGTCCCCGAGCGAGTCCACCACGGCCTACTCCCCTTCTCCGGCGCTCTGGTCGGTTTTGATGAGGTTGGAGAGGTTGAAGACCCCGCCGCGCTCCTCGAACTGCTGCTCCGCCCACAGGACGGTCTGGGTGCCCTGGTGCTTGACCATCCCGGGCGAGACGCCGAGCCGGAAGCCGCCGGGCACCGGCTTGCCCTCGGGCGTGGTCGGCAGGACGTCCAGCGGGGAGGGGCCGGGCGAGGGGTAGACGATCGCGTCGGTGCCGATGGAGGTCGGGTACAGGTCGGCGGCGGCCGCGGTCTTCATCAGCTTGCGGTGCAGGCCGGTGCGCTGGCTGGCGAGCACGGCGGCCCGGATGTCGGGGCGCCACGTCCACCGCTCCAGCGCCGGGTAGGGCTCGTAGTACGGCACCTGGCCCCGGGAGCGCTGGCGCAGCTTGCCGATCGCGCCCTTCGCGGTGGCCTTGATCGCGGTCTCCAGCAGCGCCATCGTCGGGTCGACCTGCTTGCGCCGCGCCATCGCCTCGAGGAACTCCTCGCCCTGGAGGTCGGTGGTGACGCCCATGTCGGCCATCGTGGCCACGTAGGCGTCGCGCAGACGCTTGTACCAGGGGTCCAGGTAGCGGCCGGTCTGGGTGCGCACGTACGCCTCGATCGGGGCGACGTCGAAGCCGAGCTCGACGGCGTAGGCGACGGTCGGCGTGGCGTACCAGGCCGGGCCGGTGGGGCGTTCGCCGGTCGGTGTGAACGGCGAGGGGAGCCGGTCGCCGTCGACGGTGCGGCCGTTGACCTGGACGCGGGAGAGGTCGACGTGGGACAGGTCGACCAGCCAGGAGCCGGGCAGCGCCGGGTCGAAGGCGGGGTTGCCGGTCAGATGGGTCGGCCCGTTCAACCCGACGACCAGGCCGTTCGCGGCCGCGGCGAAGCTCATGTTGATGTCGATCGCGACCAGGTACGGGTTGGCGCACTCCTCGTCGGTCAGCGGACGGCACCAGTCGTAGGGCTCCTCCATCAGCATCTCGGCCGGAGTGCGCAGGTGGTGCCGGGCGAACTTGTCCTTCAGGATCGGGTGCTCGTCGGGTACCTCGCACGGCACGACGTCGTACTTGGCGGTGATGGCGTCGTCGTTGAACGCGGGCTTGAACTCGCCGGTCGCCTCGTCCTTCTGCGCGCGGGTCGGCGGGCGCAGCGCGGTCATCAGCTCCAGGCCGGTCGTCGCGGTGGAGCCGCGCGGCGTCATCACCCGGGCCGCGTACAGGCCGAGGTAGCGGGCGAGGTCGGCCAGGTGCATCGTCAGCAGCAGCTCCGGGTCGTCCTTCCTTCCCCACTCCCTCGTGTTCAGCGCGTCCCACGGCAGGATGCACAACTGGACGCAGCGCCGCCTGGAGCCCTCCGGGTCGCGGTAGAGGCGGGCCCACGGTCCGAACCCGCGCTGGGTCATCTGCAGGCCCGCGCGCTCGATCTGCTTGATCACCTTGTGGCCAGACGGGAGCCGGCCCGCGTTCCGCTCCTCCTCCGAGAGGGTGGCGGGCAGGCCGTAGCGCTCCAGCGCGGACGCGGTCAAGACGAGGATCGGGTCGGCGTCGCGGCCGTTGCGGTGCAGCCGGGCCTGCCCGAGTTTCGCCTCCGCGAGGGTCCAGTCGACCAGCGCCGGGATCGTCTTGGCGGGCACGTCCAGGACCAGGCCGCCGACGCAGTACGCCGACACCTGCCCGTCGGCGTCGACATCGATGACGGCGAGCGGGCCGTTCTCGAAGCGCGGGTCGACGGCGACCGCCGACACCGTGGTGGTCTTCTTCGCCACCGCCTTCTTCACCCCCGGGCGCCGCGACGCCGCGGCGGGCTTCGCGGCAGGCGCCGGTCGTACGGCAGCAGCCGGGGCCGGGGGCGCCGGCGCTTCGGCCGCCGGGGCGGGAACGGGCGCGGGGCCGGTGAACGCTTCTGGGACCGCCGGCGCCTCAGCGGCGGCTTCCCGGGGCGGCACGGCTGCGGGGGCGGAGACCGGCGCGGCTGCCGCGGGGCCGGGGGTCGGCGCGGCTGCGGGTCTGGGGAGCGGCGTGGCCTCGGCGGGGGCGGCCTCGTCGGCCGGGGCGGGGTAGAGCTTGGCGAGCCCGTCCAGGAGTCGGGCGTACGCGTCGCGCTCCGGCGGGCGCGGTTCGGTCTTGCCCGCCTCCCACCCGCTGACGGTGGCCCGGCGCACCTTCAGCGCGGCCGCGACCTCGTCGACCGTCAGAGCGTGGGCCTGCCGTAGCCGCTTGCGCTCCGCCGGCGGCGGCAGCACGGCGCGGGACGCGAGCAGGGCGTCGACCGCGTCGAACAACTCGGACATGAAGCACCTCCTGTCACCATCCTACCCCCTTGAAGCGTACGAATCGCGCATCTTTTGCGTACAAATAGCGTGCGATTCGCGTACGGATGCTATGTTGACCTTGAAGTGCAAGCATCTGAAGCTCGGAGGTCTGGTGGGGGAGAGCGGCGTTTTGGGGGCGTTGCCCGAGGCGGAGAGCCTCCAGACTCTGGAGCAGGTGATCGTTCCAACGTTCACCAAGGGCGCCGTATCTCAGTCCCGCCCCGTCGTGGTTGACGTCGCTGGGCAGCCCGGCGCGGGGAAGACTCAGATCGCCGATCTCGTTCAGGCGGCGCTCGACCGGCGGGGTGGTGCGGTGCGGATCTGCAGCGACCTCTACAAGAGCGTGCACTCCCGGTACGGCGAGCTCCTGGCCGGCGACGTCCGTACCGCCGGTGCAGGGGTGCGCCCGGACACGCGCCGCTGGCAGGCCGCGCTTGAGGAGCACGTCCGCGCGCGCGGGTTCGACGCGGTGGTCGAGTCCGCCTTGGCCGACGTCGAGGAGTTCCGCGCGTCAGCAACCGCGTATCGGCGGGCCGGCTTCCGGCTGGAGGTGGTGGCGGTGGCGACGACGGAGGCGCTGAACCAGCTCGGGATCCTGGACCGCTTTCTGTCCGAGGCGGTTCGTGGTGGCGGCCGGTATGTGTCGTGGGAGAACCACGACACGTGCGCGAAGCAGTTGCTCGTGACGCTGGCGGTGATCGAGGCCGAGCAGCTCGCCGACCGGATCACCGTCGTACACCGGGACGGCACGGTGCTGTACGACAACGAGCTCACAGGCGGTGGTTGGCGGCGTCGGCCGGCAGCCGAGCGCGCGATGGCCTACGAGCGGCGTCGGCCTTGGAGTGCGCGGGAGACGGCCGTCTTCCGCCGGGATCTGGCGCGG
Organism: Streptomyces sp. NPDC045287; assembly: GCF_056432325.1. Lineage (NCBI taxonomy): Bacteria > Bacillati > Actinomycetota > Actinomycetes > Kitasatosporales > Streptomycetaceae > Streptomyces > Streptomyces sp. NPDC045287. The sequence continues at coordinate 21,315 of NZ_JBWKJG010000033.1, read as the reverse complement.
ACCGATCAGAGGCTGCACCGCGACCTGCGCTGCGAGGACCGGCGTCTGGCCGTCCAGCGGACGGCATCGTCTCCCGGGACGATCCGCGCGCGATCTACGTGCTGGGCCAGCCCGGTGCGGGCAAGCTGCTGGCCGCCAGGATGGTCAAGCGCGCCATGCGGCCGGGGGCGACCCGGCTGGTCGGCGACGACTTCAAGGCCCAGCACCCCGACTACTTCCGGCTGCTGCGCGACGATCCCCGCGGCGCCGGGGCGGCGATCCGCGCCGACTACCGCGCCTGGTTCGCCCAGGCCGAGCAGTACGTCCGCGACCGGCGCGGCGACGTCCTGATCGAGGCCGCTCCGGGCAGCGTGGAGGAGTTCCTCGCCAGCGCGCTGCCGTTCGCGACCGCCGGCTACCTGGTCGAGCTCGTCGTCCTGGCCGTACGCGAGGCCGACAGCCGGCTCTCAACCGCGCTGCGCTATGCCCGTGCCCTGCAGCGCGGCGGCACCGGCCGGTTCACCAGCCGCGTGGGCCACGACACCTGCTTTCGCGCGCTCGCCGATGTCGTCGCCGTCGCCGAGCGGCATCCGCAGGTCGCGGCCATCACGGTGATCCGCCGTGACGGCCAGGCCCTGCTGCGCCACGAAGCCGGCGGCGCCGGACGGGCTTCGTGGGCACTCGCCGCGGAACGCTCCCGCCCCTACACCGAGCAGGAGGCCGCAGCCTTCCTCCGTCTCCACCAAGGCCTGCGCCGGGTGCTCCCCCGGCACCGAAAGGAGCTGGACGACATCGTCGCGCTCGCCCGGCCGTTGATGCCCGACGGCCATCGCTCGCCTCCGCGAGCTCCCTCAGAGCGGCGACCACGCGTACTACACCGAAATCGCCTACTACATGGCCGGCCGGGCCCTGGACTCACCGTCGACCACGCGGTGGATCGACAGCGAGCAGACCGTCCGCAGCCGCTGGCGCGCGCTCGTCACCGCACGGCGGGAGCGCTTACGCCACCAGTCGTAGGCGCGCGTCTCTGGGACACGCACGAGCACAGGGAGACGCTCCTGGCTGTCAGGGGGGTCGGGTATTCTTCGGCGGTTCCGCGGCCCACTGTGCTGCTCTAGTGCAGAACCCCGGGCGAATTAGCCCAATCAACCATGGGGTCACCTGTGCAACGCGTCACCCTTAAGATGTGATTCAGCTCACGTTCACAAGGGAACAATGGCGGTCAGCGGCTTCCATAGCGGGACGTTGCCCGCCACCTCGTACGGCCAACATGCGGTCAGGAGTCGCCAGCGCGCCACCGCACGAGGCAAGATTGGGGCATCGCGACCCGCTTAGGTGACCTACGCCACATTGGCCGGGCCGCGCGGGCACAGCAAAACGAGAGCCCCATCCTCCGTAGCCGGCAAGCAGTGGTGGATGAGGCCCTCGGACACACCGTGCAGCAGGGGCCCCGGCCTTTAGGCCGGGGCTTTCCCTTACCAGCCCAGGTGATCTCGCACGATCTTGTAGATCGTGTAGACCGGCCCGAGCCAGCGAGCCAGGTTGTACGCCCGGTCCGCCTTGCTGCGGTGGTGCCCCTCCGGCGTGGTCGCCATCGGGTCGCCTCCTTTCTAGGGCCCCACGTTCGTGAGCCCTGCAGGCGTCCACGACGTGGCGCAGCACCTAGGAGGAGCGATAGCGCCATACCCTACCCGGCCCGTACGACCAGCGCGGTCGGTGCAACTCCCCGTAAGGCGCTGCCCCGCGGGGCACTGGGTGCCAACTAGCTGGGCCCCGTCGAGCCCGATTCTCGTCAGCAGCGAGTCAACCGACGGTTCCACTGCAGGCCAACGGATCGGCGGTTGAGGGAACGCGGTGCCAGACCCTAGATCGACGTCATTTATATGACTATTCGACTGTGGTTCGTTTCCGCAGATCAGAGCCCTCCAGCCTCAGCTGAGTGGCATTCAGCACATCACGTGTGCCAACTGCCTAAAATCGCCCGCCGCAGCAACAGGCGCCCCAAGGGCCCCACATGTTCGTTGCCCGGCCTTCATGAACTCGTCGTTCACGCGGACGGAGTGGTTGGCGTTCTGGTACCGGACGGACGTGATGTCGTCGCCGCCCAGGTCCATGTCGAAGCCCGCGTTGCGCAGGGCGCGGATCTCCTCCTTGACCTTGGTCTCGATGAAGCCCTCGATGCCGCACGGGAGCAGTTCGCCACCAGCTGGTCCCGCCTGAGAAGCCAGCTCGGTTCGGCGCTGCCGCGGATGACGGCTGCCGACAAGATTCAGGCGCTGATCCTGGTCGACCAGGAAACCCCGCCCGACGAGGCCCTCCTGTCTTCGCTGCTGGCAGCGGGCGACTCAGAGTTCGCACCGCACTACCGCAGTGTCGCGGCCGCGCTGGGACTGGAAACGCCGACCGACGACGAGTTGCGAGATGTCATCGAGGCTGACGTGCAGCAGGTGTTCGACAACTGGCGGGGGCGATAGCACGCGCGGACGGGCCGCACTGTGCTACGCGCCAACGACGAACTCGCCCTTGCGTTCCAGCTTCTCGACGGACTCGACCAGCGCTCCAATACCCTCCTCGCCCAGGTCGTCGCCCTGATCAAGGACGCCGGAACCAGCGATGTCACCACCTGCGCTCAGAGCCTGCGGACCCACATCGAGGCCGCAGGACTGCCCTTCCTCCACCGGTTCGTGGAGCTCGCCCTCGCCTTCCACCACGCCGTCCGCGACGAGGACCAGGACCTGGCCACCGTCATGGCCGGCTACGCGCGCTCACCGCCACCGGCGACTTCGCCGACTTCACCGACATCGCCCACCACATGGCCGGCCTCCCCCTGCCCGACGCTTCCCCCGTCCAGTGGCTCGACGGGCCCGAAGCTGTCCGCGCCCGGTGGCAGGAACTCGTCCGGGCCCGCCAAGCCCGCCTTCGCGCCGACAGGTAACCCGGCCCCGAGGTCAGGGGGTGAGGTCCAGGACGCGGACCGGTTGGCCGGTCCATCGGTCGGGGGCGGTGGTGGCGATGATCGCCCCGTCGGGGCGGTCGGGGGTGGGCTGGGCCGCGTACTGGCAGTGTGCCGCCGCCCAGGTGTCGTGCCGGGCCACGACCAAAGCGGCCGGAAGGTCCAGTTCGAGGACGGTGATGCCCGGCAGCGCGGCCAGGTGCTCCGCCGTGCCGGGCCTGGACCGGTCGGCTTCGACGAGCGCGCACGCCGGGGCGTACAGGTACCAGCCGGCCTGCGCGTGGGCGCGGTGGATGAGCCGGGAAGCAAGGACGTTGCCCTGGCCGGCCGCGGCCATCGCGGTGTCGTCCAGGACGATGTGCATGGCGTCGCTCACCGGGCGGCCGCCCGGGCCAGGCGGCGGTCCAGCTCGCTGTCGAGGTCCCGCTCCTGGGCGGGGGTCGGCGCGTAGCCGGCCCACTCCTCAAGAGCGGCGCGGGCCTGCTCGGCCCGTTCGGCGCGCTCGTCGGGGGTGAGGAGGGTCTCGGCGAGCCGGGCCAGGTAGGCGCGCAGCGACATCCCCTCCGCCGCCGCTATGGCGGCGAGCCGGTCACGGGCTTCCTCGGGAATGCGGATATTGGCGTCGGACATCATCGGGCTCCCTCCACACAAGGAAGGGTACGGGTACGTACCCGTACCCATACTATCGGTGGTGCCGCGCCCGCCGGCCGCCGGCCGCCGCCGGCGGGGCCAGGTCCGCTACTTCCCGGCAGCAGTGTGCTTCGCGTCGACGAAGGCACCGTCGACGACGCGCGGCGGCGGGCCCTTCGGGTACGGTCGGCGCCACCACGCCCGGACGGCGCCGCGTACAGCGGGGAGGGGATGCTCATGCATCGCGACAGCGAACGGGAGCACGCCGACGTCGGCTGGGGAGCCACCGGAGAACCAGGCCGGGACCTGTCCCGGGACGTCGGCTGGGGCGTGAACGGCGCCTGACCGCCCCGCCCGGCGCAACGGCAGACCGACCCGCAGCGAGAAGCCGCCGGTGTGCCACGCTGAAGGACGCCCGGCGGGGCCGCGCCCCGTGAAGCCGACGCCGCCCCACCGAGCGCCCACACCCCCGATCAGCGCAGGAAGGCCCGCCGTGGACCACACGGACGCCAGGGGCGTCGAGTACGAGGTGGTGCTGCGATCCCGCCCGGGCGGACCGGCCATCCTCGGCATCTGGGGCCGACCCGAGACCGCTGACCGGAGGTTCGTGGAGTGGCTCGGGCGGTACGGCACGCCCGGCACCGTCCTCACCCTGACCGCCACCATCGACGGCGAGACGCACCCGGTGAAGAGCTGGACCTACGAAAGCGGCCTGCAAGAGTTCACGGCGCCCCGACCCGCGTAGAGGGGGCCGACCCGCACCACCCGTCCCGTGCCCTGACCCGGGGAGGCGCCGTTGAGGAGGGTGTGGACCACGACACCGAGCCGGTGACCGGCACCTACCCGGACGAACCCCACCTCCCCCTGCTCACCCACACCGAGGCCCGCGAGGTGATCGAGCACCTGCAGCTCCTGGAGCGGCTCGACCCCGAGCGCGGCTGGGCAGCGGGGCAGCTCGCCGCCGACCTTGCCCGCCGCCTGCCCGCCCCGTAGCCGTCCCGGCACGGCGAGGGCCGCCGCGCCGGCGGTTCAGCTGGGCTTGAGAGCGAGTCCTTTACGGGAGAGGACGACTTAGTCGGGTAGCCGGGTCACGTCAACGTGACCCGGCTACCCGACTTATGCAGGAGGTCGCAGAGGCGTTGTCATGCGGGTGGTATCAGGGCGATGAGGAATTCCTGGTCGCGGGCGCCCGAACAGCGACCTTCGACGATTTCGGCTCCTGGCAGGCGAGCGGGCGGGCGCCGCCCCGCCGTGGCGGCCGCGAAGACCGACGACGTACGCACCGCGTACCTGGAAGGCCGCTCCATCGCCGCCCTCGCCCGCGACCACGGCGTCAGCCGCGGCGCCATCCGCACGGCCGTCGCCGACCTCCTGCCCGACCACACCGCCATCAAGGAGGACGCGTCCGCCCCGGAGCTGCCAGTCACCCTCGACATGTCGGGCAAGGTCGCCGACTACCTCCGTGCCACCGAGCTGGAGCCCGCCGAGCGGGCCGCGCTCGACCAGGGCGTCACCGTACGACGCGGTCAGGGCTACACCCTGCGCGTCACCGCCGTCCCCGCCGTACACCGCCAGCTCCTCGCCCGCCCGGCCGTACGGGAGCACGCCAGCAGGCGACCGGCGTCCCGAAGGCGCATCAGGCACGGTCGCGAGATACGGCGCGGTGCCGGTGCGCCCGGTGAGCGTGGTGGCCTGCCTCGCGGTGTCCTCCACGATGCGGCGGGCGAGCGCGGTGCCGTCCATCAGACGGGCGGCCTGGATCTGGGTCATGCTGCACACTCCTGGGCTGGATCGACTCTTCTCGCCCAGGCGCGCGGCTGACCTTACGGGCCGCTCCCGGTGGTGCTCCACCTCAGCGCCAGTCACGGCCCGCGTACAGCGTAACCGAGCGTGCGTACGGCCTTCGGACCACCGTCCCTCCGCCACCGGGCCGGGTCTACGGGCCCCCTACCCGGATGATCAGCTGATCGGTGATCTTGCCGTCGTCCTGCAGCGTGAGCATCGACACGGCCAGGAGCCGGGAACCGTCCGGGAACTCGGAGGACTCGCTGAAGGCGGCGTGGTCGCCCTGGACGACGCACTGCTCCAGCTTGTTCGTCACGTCCACGGTGTTGGTGTAGATGTCCGCCAGCGCCGTGCGGATTTGGTCTTCACCCTGGATCACGTAGGGATCGTTGGGCGGGAAATCACTGTCGACGAAACGGACCCGGGCGTCTTCCATGTAGAGCGACATCAGCGAAAAGAAGGCGTCCTCGGTGTTACCCTCTATGCCCTGACGCAGTGTCTCGGTGTCGAATGGCGCGTTGCCCATTGTGACCTCCTTCAGGCGTCTGCGGCCCGCCCGTGAGCGGGCCGCACGGGTCCTTCCTGACGAGACTCCTCCTCCCGGGCGGCTCCGGCAAGCGCGGCGGTGTGAACGGGCTCGGCAGCCGGGAGCCGTCGACCGTGAGACCGTTCATGGCCGCGGCGAAGCTCATGTTGATGTCGACGACCACCAAGTGCGGGTTGGCGCACTCCTCGTCGGTCAGCGGTCCGCACGGTCGGCGAGCCGCTCGTGTGCGAGGGCGATGTCAGTGCGGGACGCCACGTCCAGCTTCCGCATGATGCGGGCGACATGGTGCTCCACGGTCCGGGTGGACAGGACCAGGCTCTCGGCGATCTCCCGGTTGGCCCGTCCCTGGGCGACCAGCCTCGCCACCTCCTCCTCCCGGGGGGAGAGCTGGTCGCCGTAGCCGAGACGGCCCCGGCGGTGGGTGGTGACGACGTCGTGGCGGCGCAGCAGCCGGTGGCAGCGGGCCACGTCCCAGCGGGCGCCGAGGCCCTGGTAGGCGGCGATCGCCCCGTGGACGGCTGCCTCGGCGTCCGCGTGCCCGGCCTGGAACAGGCACCGCCCCCGGACCTCCGCCGCGCCCGCCGCGTCGAAGGGGCGCCCGAGCCGCCGCCACTCGGCCTCGGCCCGGGCCAGCAGCCCCGCGGCCGTGCCGAAGCGGCCCTCCGCCTCCGCGAGCAGGGCCCGGCACACCGTCAGCGCCGCCCCGGTGGCGGGGGCGTCGCGGCCCGAGGTCCCCGCCGCGAAGTCCTCGACGAGCCGGTGCGCCCGCGTGCTCTGGCCGCTGCCGTGCAGCGCCTCGACGGCGATGGGCACGACTTCGGTGGCCCACACCCAGCCGCCGGTCCGGTCCAGGTGGTGCAGGGCCGTCTCTACGGCGTCCCCCGCCTGCCCGGGGCGTCCCGCCTCCAGGTGGAGCCGCGCGGTGGCGGCGGCGGACGCGGTGAGGATGAAGCCTGTGTCGTAGCGGGTGAGCCGGGCGGCCTCGGCGAGGTCCCGGCGCGCGGTCGGTACGTCGCCGTGGACGTGCAGCGCGGTCAGACCGCGTACCAGCATCGCCTCGGCGGTCAGATCGGGGATCTCCTCGTACGCCCGGGTGACGCGGTCTGCGGCCTCGCGCAGCCCCTCCCACCGCCCCTCGTGCCAGCCGATGACCAGCCGGGCGGTGTGCGTGAGTCCCTCCAGGTACGGGCTGGAGGTGGCCTCGAGCCCGGCGGCGGCCCGGTCCAGGAACGCGCGGGCCCGCCCGGTGTACCCAAGGGCGACCGTCGCGTGCGCCAGGTTGGCCCACCCCCGGGCGTGTTGCGCCGCCTCCAGGGCCGAGGCGGCGGGGCGGTCCAGCGCGTCGGCGGCGGCCCACGCCCGTGCGTCGCCCAGCAGCATCAGGGCGGTGGCGCGGTTCGCGGCGACCGCCGCCCGGGTCGCCGGGTCCGTCACCGCGCGGGCGGCCGACTCGACCCGCTCCAGCCACGCCCGATGGCGGCCGATCGGCCACCCCTTGATGGAGGGGATGGCCGCCACGGACATCGCGCGGGCGGCGGTCTGCGGGTCGCTCTCCTCCAGATCGGGCAGGGCGCGGGCGATCTCGTTGAGGCTGTCCAGGGGCGTCGCGCCCTGGTTGCGCAGCACGACGCTCAGATGGAGTCTGATCTCGCCGCGCAGCCGGGGCGGCGGGTCGTCCTCCTTGAGAACCCGCCGGACGGCGCTCACCACGTCGTCCCCGGCGCGCGCGAGCTGGGCGGTACGGGCGAGCTTCACGGCCGTACGGACACGGGGCCCGACTCCACGCGGCGTCTTGCCGCTCCCGCCCGGCCGGCCTGCGAGCGATCGCCCGGGTTGCTCGGTGACCGCCCGGGTGTAGAGGGCGGTCGCGGCGGCGTAGTCGCCCCGGGCGGCGGCGTGGTCGGCGGCCGCCTCCAGGTATCGCAGGGCTTCCCCCGTTCGCCCGGCCGCCCGGTGCAGGCGGGCCAGGTCGGCCAGCGGCAGCGGGCCGCCCGCCCGGCGCAGGGCCCGTGCGGCGCGCAGGGCGAGGCGTTCCAGCCGGGGCCCGGCGATCCGTTCGTACACCGCGTCGCGGTCCAGGGCGTGACGGAATCGCGTGTGCCGCCCGTCGGCGCCGAGAACCGCTCGGCGTGCGGCGAGTGCCACGGCCCGTTCCGCGTCGTCGGCGGTCACCCCCGCCACCTCGGCGAGTACGTCCAGTGCGACTGGCCGGTCGAGGACGGCGGCCGCCTCCACGACCCGGTCGGCCGTCTCGTCGAGAGGGCCGCGCCGCCGGGCCATGTCCCGGCGGACCGCCGCCGGGACGCCGACCGCGTGCACGTCCGCCGCACGGACCGTGCGGCTGTGGCCGCCGGAAGCGGCCGGGCCGCCCTGCCCCGCCTCGCGCAGCAGCGCCTCCACTGCGGCGGGCAGCCCGCCCGCACGCGTGTGCACCAGCTCGGCGAGCTCCGGTTCGGCGGGGCGCCCACCGAGCCACCGCCGGACGTACTCCCCAGTCTCCTCGGGGCTCCACGGCCGCAGGGTGACCTCCTCGACCCGTACCCGGGGGTGGGCGCGGACCCCGAGGACCGGCAGGCCGGGGGCCGCGCGCTCGGTCACGACCAGCCGGAGCGACGGCGGCATCTCCGCCGTGAGCCGGTGCAGCACGTTCAGGGTGCGGGCGTCCGCCGCGTGCACGTCCTCCACGACCAGTACCGCGGGGCCGAGCGTCGCCAGCAGGGCCCGTACGCCACGTGCCAACAGGCCGTCGCGCAGAGCGGGTTCGGGGAGCGGAGGGTGTGGCGGCAGCCGGTCCGCCAGCTCGGGGACGACCGTCCCGACGACGCCGGTCACCGGTGGCAGGCAGAGGCCGGGCCGGTACGGAAGCCCGGCGAGGGCGTCGGTCATCGCCGCGAGGGGCGCCTGCTGCGTCGAGTCGGGGCAGGTTCCGCGCAGGTGCGTCAGTCCGGCGCACGCGGGGTCGGCCAGCAGCTCGTCCACCAGGCGGGACGCGCCGACCCCGGCCTCGCCCCGTACGACCACCACGCACGGCCCCTGCGCGAGCACCGTCCGGAGGAGGCGCACCTCGGCGTCCCGCCCGACCAGCCCGACGGTCCCGACGCCACCGGTCGGGCCCGCGGGCCCGGTACGGCAGGGGAGTTCGGCGGGCGTGCCGAGGTCGGCGGGAAGCGCTGGGCGGGGGTGGCCGGGGCTGTCGGGGCAGGCGGGGCGTCCAATACCGGCGGGGCTGTCCACTGACTCCTCCTCCATGCTGCCCGTCCCTCCACACCGGTCGCACCGGAGTCCGTCGCGCCGTCCACCGGCCACGTCCACAGCCGCCCGGCCACGACTCGGTTCCGTGCGACCGGGTGGAGGGTGGTCTACCGGCTCACGTCCACCGGTGCAATAGGGGTCCACCACCTAGCGAATCCCCGGCAGGCCCCGGCTCGTCGCCCAGGGAAGGGGCCGTCCGTCCGGCCCGCCGCCCGGCGCCACTTTTTGGGTAGCGCTACGGATTGCTCGGTCCCCGCCGTCGAGCCGAAGCTTCAGCGGTCGGACGACGTCGTCCGCCTCGCGTCCCGACGGGCCCGCTGCCAGGGCCCGGCGCGGGCACCGGCCGCACCTCCACGCGGCCGTACGACGTGGCTTCGACCCGGCGCCGCACGGGCAACCCCCGGTACGGCCCGGCCCGGTGCCGCACGGGTCCCTCCCGTGCGGCGCCATGGCACCGCCCGCGGAAGTCCCACGACGGACGGCGCGGACCGGGGCATGCGCCCGGACGTCGGACCCCGGCCTCGGAAGGCCGCCCGGCGTCGGGGGCCGCACGCCGGGCGCCGCACGCCGGTCCGCTCGACGCCGGGCAAGGGGGATGAAAGACATCGGGGCTTGTCATGTGCATGTCCTTCATTGTCTCGCCTCGCCTCTCGCCGCTCCCGGACCCGCGAACCGCACCACCCCCGGACCAGTCAGGTCCGGACCGCTCTCAAGGGAGAAACCATGGAGTTCGACGCTCGCGCCGTACGGCGACTGCTCGCCGTCGGCGCCAGTGCCGCCTTGCTCGTCGGCGCCGCCACCACCGCCGGGGCCGCCGAAACCACACCCGTACCGCCCGGCGGCGAGGGCCGGATCGTCGGCGCGGACCGCCCCGGGGCCGTCGAGGGGTCGTACATCGTCACCTTCGCCGACTCGGTGTCCCGCACCGACATACCCGCGTCCGCGAAGGCCCTGGCCAAGCGGCACGGGGGCAGCCTGACCCACACGTACACCACCGCCCTGCGCGGCTTCGCCGTCACGATGTCCGAGGAGCGGGCGAAGCGGCTGGCCACCGACCCGTCCGTCGCCCGGGTGGAGGCCGACGGCGTCGCGTACGCGGCCGACACGCAGACCAACCCGCCGTCCTGGGGCCTGGACCGCGTCGACCAGCGCTCGCTGCCCACGGACTCCCGCTACACGTACGCCACCACCGCGTCCAACGTCACCGCGTACGTGCTCGACTCCGGCGTCCGGCTCAGCCACCGCGACTTCGGCGGCCGCGCGGTCAGCGGGTACGACTTCATCGACAACGACTCCAACGCCTCCGACTGCCACGGACACGGCACGCACGTCGCCGGTACGGTCGGCGGCAGCTCGTTCGGCGTGGCCAAGGGCGTCAAGATCGTCAGCGTGCGGGTGCTGAACTGCCAGGGCAACTCCGGCAGCAGCTGGGCGCCGGTCCTCGCGGGCATCGACTGGGTCACCAAGAACGCCGCCAAGCCCGCGGTCGCCAACATGAGCATCGGCGGCGGGCGCAACCAGTCCGTCAACGACGCGGTGGCGGCCTCCATCTCCTCCGGCGTCACCTGGGTCGTCGCGGCGGGCAACAACAACGCCGACTCCTGCCAGTACTCCCCCTCCTCCACCCCGTCGGCCATCACCGTCGGCGCCACCAACAGCAGGGACGCCCGCGCCACCGGCTGGAACAACGGCCAGGGCTCCAACTACGGCTCCTGCCTGGACATCTTCGCCCCCGGCGACTCCATCCTCTCCACCTCCCACACGGGCGACACCGCGTCCCGGCCGGACAGCGGCACCTCCATGGCCTCCCCGCACACGGCGGGAGCGGCGGCCCTGATCCTCTCCGCCAACCCGACGTGGACCCCCGCCCAGGTCCGCGACCGGCTGGTGGCCGACGCCACCGCCGACAAGGTCACCGACGCGCGGACGGGCTCCCCGAACCGCCTGCTGTACACCGGCTCCGACGGCACCACCCCGCCGCCCACCGGACCGCGCTTCGAGAACACCGGCGACTACACGATCCGCGACCACGCGACCGTCGAGTCCCCCCTCGCGGTGACCGGCGTCAGCGGCAACGCCCCGGCGGACCTGTCCGTCACCGTGGACATCCGGCACACCTTCCGCGGTGACCTGCGCGTGGAACTGATCGCCCCCGACGGCTCCGCGTACCTGCTGAAGGACTACAACAGCAACGACAGCGCCGACCACGTCCAGGCCACGTACACGGTCGACGCCTCCTCCCAGGCCGCCAACGGCACGTGGAAGCTGCGGGCCAGCGACAACGAGACCAACGACACCGGCTACATCAACGCCTGGTCGCTCCAGTTCTGAGCCGCCGGACCCCAGGCGCCGACCGCGCCCCCACTTCCCCGGGGGACGGCCGGCGCCGCCCTGCCGCCCGACCCGTCAGGGCCGCAGGGCGAGCGGGACGGTGACCGTGTCCACCAGGCGCTCCTCCTCCGAAAAGTCCCACAGGGCGGTCAGAGTCCCGGCGCTCTCGCGTTCGGTCCGAAAGGCGAGGGTCAGGTCGAACGTCCCGCGGGTGCCGGTGCCCGAGGAGGCCATGCCGTGCGCCTGCGCCGGCTGAGCTAAGGCCCGGAGACCCCCGCTGATTCGGGCCGCGCACCTGCGACGCAGCAGGTGAGCAGGGATCGAGGACGCGGCTCCCTTGTCAGCAAGCCCCATGATTCTTGAGAAGATCGCGGACGTGACCGAAGAAACGAAGGGCCCAGACGCGATGTGGGCAGACGCCAAGAACCTGTACGACGTGGTCCCCGCCCTCGACGCTGTAATCGAGACCATCGGACGGGACCTCGTCTTGGGGGAGTATCCGCTGGCGCATGCCACGGCGGAGGCGGCGGCGGCAATGATCGTGAAGCAGCGTGAGGCGACGGGGATCGGCGACGAGGGGACAGCGCTGCTCGTCGTCCGCGCACTCGCCAAGACGGCAGCCGCTGCGGAACGCGCAACCGATGGATTCAGTTCGTAGCGACGCACCGCTCTGACCCCTGGCATAGACGGTACTCAGACTTCGCTGAGAACCGCTCAAGGCTCGATGCGACGGAACAACCACGCGCCCAAAGGACAACGCCACATCGTCAGGGAAGGAGACGGACACGGTGCACCGGCAGGCCGGTCCGCAGCGAGAAACGGCCGGTGTACCACGCTGAAAAGATGCTTGGCGGGGGCGCGCCTGTGAAGCCGGTGCCGCCCCGCCGGGCGCCGGCACCCCCGATCAGCGCAGGAAGGCCCGCCGTGGACCACGCGAACGCCGAGTACGAGGTGGTGCTGCGCTCCCGCCCGGGCGGACCGGCCATCCTCGGCGTCTCGAGCCGGCCGACCGGAGGTTCGTGGAGTGGCTGGGGCGCTACGGCACGCCGGGCATCGTCCTCACCTTGACCGCGACCGTCGACGGCGAGACGTACCCGGTGAAGAGCTGGACCTACGACAGCGGCCTGCGGGAGTTCATAGCGGCCCGGCCCGCGTAGAAGGGGCCGGCCCGCACCGCCCGTCCCGTGCCCTCGCCCTGGGGAGCGCAGTTGAGATCGGTGTGGACCACGACACCGAGCCGGTGACCACCTACCCGGACGAACCCCGCCTTGCCCTGCTCACCGCCGCCGAGGCCCGCGAGGCGATCGAGTATCTGCAGTTCCTGGAGCGGCTCGACCCCGACGGGCGCGGCTGGGCGGCCGGGCAGCTCGCCGCCGACCTCGCCCGCCGCCTGCCCGCCCCGTAGCCGTCCCGGCCCAGTGGGGGCCGGGGTGCCGGCGGTTCATCCAGGCCGGTCGAGGATGCCCTGGAACCCCGGGCCGAGGCCACGGCGCCGGGGCCGACGCCCGGTGCGTGGTGCGGGCACCGCCGTCGGAGTCGTGGACGGGTCCGTCTCCGGCTCGGTGTCGACCGGCAGGCCCAGGCGCCGGCGGGCCGTGGCCGTCGCGGCCGTCACTACGGCCAGGGCTTCGCCGGCTTCCGGGTCGATCTGGGCGAGCGCGGCGACCAGGATGTCGATCGCGGCCAGGGCGTCGTCGGCGGCCGCCGCGCTCCAGCCGGACCCGGCCGCGGCGTCCGCGAGTTCGCACGCCGCCTCCGCCGCCCGGTCCGCGCGCTCCTCGATGCCGAACCCTGCCCGGTCCACCAGCCCCATGCCGCCCCCAACGCCGCGCGCGGCCGCAGGGACACTGCCAGACCGCCCGGCAGTCCTTCCGCCGGGCCTCTGCCCGCCCGTGAGGATGCCGGCCTCGGCATGCACCGGCAGCGAGACGGGAGCGTCGGCGAAGGCGCCGGCGACCCGCCGAAGCGCGGGTCTGGTCAGCTCCATTCGTGCTCGCCGCCGTGGCAGCCGTACAGGTCGCAGGTGCTCGGCTCGCCGTCGTCGAGACCGGTTTCGACGGTGCAGCGGGGAAGGTGCACGATCCGGTACGGGCTGCCGGTCTTCCACAGCGCCCACCAATCCCGGTCGGGCGTCAGGCTGGACTGTACGAGCGTGGCGTGGTCCCCGCTGTGAAGGGGCGCCAGCAAGCACCCCATCACGGGTTCGACCTCGTACATGGCGTACTTCACCGCGTTCCACCGCTCGATGTCCTCGGCGGCCAGGGCGACGGTTAATCCGCAGCGTTCCACGAAGCTCTCCTCGGTCAGCCGATGGCCGCGCGCCGGCGGCTCCGCTCCGGGGCGGCCACACCCCAGCCGACATCGCCGTAGCCCCATCCGATATCGCTGCTCATGACCTGCCCCTCCCTGTGTCCGGCGCTCCGCCGTTGGGGTGACCGTAGTCGCCCCTGCACCGTAGTCCAGCGGTCGTCCCCTTCGCTCCCGGGTCGTACGGTCACGCCTCTGTGCCGGTCTCGGGCCGGGGCTTTCGAAGGCGGGTGAACTCCTTGGCCCGCTCGGCGCGGGCCCGGCGCAGGGCGGCGGCCTCGGTCACTGCGGTCTGGCGGCGCCGCTGCGCGCGGGCCTGCTCGATCGGGGCCGTGCGGTCACCTGAGCCGGCCCCGCCCCGCACGCCCGCGGGTCGTACGGGGCGGGAGGCCGCCCGCGGGAGGAGCCGATCGAGTTTCCCCGGAGACACGTGCAGGCCGCCCAGCTCGCTGAGCGGCCTGCGCTGTCACCGTACGCGGCCGAGGTGGATGACGCTGACGCGGATGCGTCGGCCGTCGACCTCGTACATGACCCGGTACCGGCCGACGTGGATGCGCAGTACGCCGCCGGCTCCGAAGGCGCCGTCGGGCTGGGGGTTGTCGGCGAGGCGGTCGACGGCGGTGAACACCTGCCGGACCCCGGCGGGGTCGTCCTTGGCGAGCCGCTCCGCCTGGGTGAGGGCCTCGGGCTCCCAGATGACCTCGTACCTCACGTCCCGTCCTCACCGAACACGCGCCGGTATGCCTCGTCGTGCGGGAGGCCGGCATCCTCGCCGCGGCCTTGGCGGTCGCGGTAGGCGACCAGGGCCCGCAGCTCCTGAAGTTCCAGGGCGTCGGCGGGGCTGACCAGTACCGCGAGGGTCTGTCCGTGGTCGGTGATGGCGACCGGTTCGCGGGTGACGTTGACCTCACGCGCGATGGCCTCCAGCCGGGCGCCGGCTTCCACGATCGAGTAGGTCGTCTCCGTCATGCGCGCCACCCTACAAAGGTGTGCACGTTCCGACAGCGCGCCGGGGCCGGCGCCGGCGCGACGATGCGCGGGGCGTGGCTCACCGGGCTCCCTCCACGCGAGCCTGGGTACGGGTGCGTGCCCGTGCTGTTGGTCGTGCGGCGAGGGTCGGCCGCGGTCGGCGGTGCCATGTCCGCTACTTCCCGGGCTCTGTGTGCTTCGCGTCGATGAAGGCGTCGTCGACGACGACGCGCGGGGGCGGGTCCTTCGGGTCGGGACGCTTGGTGACGCCGTCGAGTACGCCGGCGATCTCGTCGTACATGCGGACGGACTCGGCACTGCGGTGCCGGCCGAAGCGCTTCGAGTCCGGACCGCCGTGGGCCATGTAGTCCAAGATCCGCAGGTAGTTCGCCAGGTGCACCCCTGTGAGCTCGACGTGGATCAGGCCGTTGTCGAGGTCCTTGACCGTGGTCTTCAGCTCCAGGTCCGGGCCGTCCCTGCCTGTCTGGTCCGAGGTCTTCTCCCACAGGTCCTTGGTGGTCTCGATGTGGAAGGTCTTCAGGCCGGCGGCTTTCTGCAGGCGCTCGGAGTGCTGCGGCGGGGAGTCGGTGGAGCAGCCGCTGACGCAGACGGCGGCCAGGAGGGCGAGGGCGCCGAGCAAGCGGGCCCGGCGCGGTGCGGAGGAAGAGGACACGGACCGCAGTGTCGCCGGAGCGTCTGGGGCCCGGGGCTTTTTGCTCTTGCGTCATCCGCACGAGCGACGCACCGGTCGGCCAGGACGGCCGGAAACCCGTAGCGGACGGGGACGCGCCGACGTCGGCTGGGGCGTGAGCGGCGGCTGGCCGCCCGCCGCCCGTGCTCCGGCGGGCCGGCCCGCAGCAAGGAGCAGCCGGTGTGCCACGCTGAAGGAGACCCGGCGGGGCCGCGCCCGTGAAGCCGACGCTGCCCTACCGGGCACCAGCACCTTGACCAGCGCAGGAAGGCCCCCATCGTGGACCACACGAACGTCGAGTACGAGGTGGTGCTCCGCTTCCACCCGGGCGGCCCGGCCATCCTCGGCCTCTGGGGCCGACCCGAGACGGCCGACCGGCGATTCGTGGAGTGGCTCGGTCGGTACGGCACGCCGAACGCCGTCCTCACCTTGACTGCCACCGTCGACGGCGAGACGTACCCGGTGAGGCGCTGGACCTACGAGAGCGACCTGCAGGAACTCCCAGCGGCCCGACCCGCGTAGAGGGGGCCGGCCCGCATGGCCCGTCCCGTGCCCCGGCCCGCAGAGGTGCCGTTGAAGACGGTGTGGACCACGACACCGAGCCGGTGACCGGCACCTACCCGGACGAACCCCGCCTCCCCCTGCTCACCCACACCGAAGCCCGCGAGGCGATCGAACACCTCCAGCTCCTGGAGGAGCTCGATCCGGACGGGCGCGGCTGGGCGGCCGGGCAACTCGCCGCCGACCTCGCCCGCCGCCTGCCCACCCCGTAGCCGTCCCGGCACGGCGGGGCCGCGGCGCCGGCGATTCAGCTGAGCTTGAGGGCGAGGCCTTCGCGGGAGAGGACGACGTCGCCGGCCGCGGCCCCGCCGGGGACGGTGGGGGTGAGATGGCGGCGCTGGACAGATTCCTGGACGTACGCCTCGGGATCGTCCTCGCCGCCCAGGAGGATACCGAGGGCCACGAGCAGGCCGCGCTCCTCGACTTCGGCCTCGATCCGCCGGACGACATCCTGGCGCCCAAACCAAGGGCTGTCCTGCTGGGCACGAAGGCGCCGGTCCTGGCGGCGGACGTCCTCGGCGATGAGGCGGCGGTGCAGAATCTCGTCGACGATCGTGTCTGCGGCATCGCGCGGAGCGGCGAAGCCGCCGGTCGAAATACTCATACCCAGCTCAACGAGCCTACGAGAGGCGCGGAAACTAGGGTCCGTCTTCAAAGATCATCGGGTGGTGGATCATGGTGGGGTGATACGCCGCCACGAACTCACCGATCAGGAGTGGGAGTTGCTCGCTCCGCTGATACCGCGGGCCGCGACGGGACGGCCTCGCGTGTCAGACCGCCAGGTCATCAACGGGATGGTCTACAAGATCCGTACCGGGATCTCGTGGCGTGACCTGCCCGAACGCTACGGGTCTTGGCAGACGGTCTACACCCGCTTCCGCCGCTACGCGATCGACGGCGTGTTCACCCGGGCCCTGCAGCAGATTCAGGCCCGGGCGGACGCCGCCGGGGACATCGACTGGCTGGTCCAGATCGACTCCACCATCGTCCGCGCCCACCAGCACGCCGCCGCCACCGGTCGAAAAGGGGGATCCACCGGCAGGACGAACCGGACGATCACGCCCTCGGCCGATCCCGGGGCGGACTGACGACGAAAGTCCACCTCGCCTGCGACGGCAAAGGCCGCCCCCTGGCCATCCTCGTCACGCCGGGCCAGCGCCACGACAGTACCTGCGCACGTGTCCTGCTCGAACGTATCCGCGTTCCCCGCGGCGGCCTCGGCCGGCCCCGCTGTCGCCCCGACCATGTGATCGCGGACAAGGCATACAGCTCCCGTGGATTCCGCGGTTACCTGCGAAAACGCGGAATCGCGCACACGATTCCCGAGAAGGACGACCAGCGCAAGCACCGCCGCAACCGCGGCCGGCGAGGCGGCCGACCACCAGGCTTCGACCGCGAGACCTACCGCCGTCGCAACGCCGTCGAACGGTGCTTCAACCACCTCAAGGGCTTCTGGGGCATCGCCACCAGATACGACAATACCGCCACCTCCTACGAGGCAGCGGTCAGCCTGGCGTCGCTCTTGCTCTGGGCAAGATCGCTTTGAAGACGGACCCTAGTTTGGTGAGTCGGCGGTGGCTGATGAGTGCTGCGGCGATGCCGACGAAGGCCAGGAGGTGTTGGGCCTTGCGCTCGTAGTGGCGGTGTAGGCGCCGATACCCCGCCAGCGAGGACACCGTCCTCTTGACGACCCTGCGGTGGTGGCCCAGCCGCTTGGAAATTCGATGTGTTCCCTGGCTGCCCCGGCCGTTGAAGCGTCGTCGGCCGGGGCAGCGCACCGGTGGCCTCAGTCGCTGATCTTGACGTATGTCAGGTGGGATCCGCTGCCCCGGAACTCCGACGACTGGATGGTGGACCCGCCGGTCAGCCCGTTGCCGGGGCTGCCGCCCCGCAGGCCCGCCTGTACGCGGACCGTTCGCGACCCCTGCGTCGGCGTCACGGTGATGAGCCTGGACAGCGGTGTCGGGCCGTTGGTGCAGTGCTGGAGCCGGGTCGCTGCCGTGAACTGGTGCTGGGCCGAGTGGCGGCGCCCGAGGTCGACGCCGGTCTCATCGACCAGGCGCACCGTGGTCCACAGGTTGGTGCTTCCGGCCTCGTGGACGGTCGCACAGATGTGTGTGGTGATGTCACCGACCACCAGATATACCCCCGGTTCGGGAAGGGTGACCCGCAGGGCGGTGTCCGCCCAAGTGTTGCTGGTGCGGGTCGGCAACAGGTTGACGTCGGGGACAGGTCCCGCCTGGCCGTGGTGGGGCGTCAGGTATGCCTGGACCGTGTAGGTCTGCGGGCAGTCACCTGCATCCGGGCCGTTCACGACGACATCGACCGACCGCCAGGAGTTGGCAATGCGGCCCGGCGCACGGCCGGAGGTTCCGGTGACGCGGGTCTCCGGGACACGCAGGCCCTGCTCGGTGGAGGTCAGTGCGTTGCACTCGTCCGGGTCGAGAATCGCGTGCGCGCTGACCGTGTAGGTCTGCGGGCAGTCGCTGGCGGCCGGGGGCGTCACGACGACGCCGATCGTATCGTTGACGTTGGGGCTCTGGCCGGAGGTTCCGGTGACGCTGGTCTGCGGGACGCGCAGGCCCGACTCGGTACAGGTCAGCGCGTTGCACTCGTCCGGGTCGATGATCGGCTCGGCCTGCCACTTCTTTTTGTTGCCAGGATTGCCGTCGTTCTTTTTGATGAACCTGATACAGGAGCTGTCCTCGAACTGGGCCATGCCTCATCACCCCTTGATGATTTCTGTGGAGGTGGCGTTCACGAGCACGTCCTCGCCCTGCGTCGAGGCTGAGCGTGAAGGCTCCGCGAATCGAGTGCATGCCGTTTCCTCCCCAGGAGGAGGAATTCGCTCATGCAGTCGAACCGGCCGCCGGAGCGCCTTATAACTCAAAGCTAAATCTCCCGTGGCATATCCAAAAGGGCGCAAGATGAGTTAATGGGGTTATCGGTAGAGCGAGAAACTACTTATAGTATTTTATGAAATACGCGGTCGTACGTCGACGGTCCACCCCCGCCACCCAAGCCGCCCCGCACTCAGGGCACTCAGCCCGGCCCACACCCTTCAACTCCGCGGCCACCGGCATACGCAACCGCAGGTCCCGACGCCACTGCCTGGAACGACAGGCCGCCGAGCAGAACCTCGCACGAGCTGGAGCAGCTGGCCTCAACCGCCTGCCGCAACCAAGGAAGGCATTCATTGATCGACGCATCGAGCAACTCGACTTCTTGTCTGTGGAATGGTTTGGCGGCGAGCCTTTGACAGCAAAGCCGGTTGTCTTTGATATCGCCCAACATATTCATTCATCACTTGAATCAGCCCCGTCTGTCGTCTACTCGAGCAGCATGACGACAAATGGGTATCTGCTGGATGAGGACACCGCGACAACACTCACCCGACTTGGCGTGCGTTCGTTTCAGATCTCCCTTGACGGGCCGCCGGATGTCCATGACGAGTCGCGAGTAAAGGCAGACGGATCCGGCACCTTCTCCGAAATCTGGCATAACCTATTGTCTCTGCGTGACAGTAATCTCTCGTTTGAGGTGATGCTGCGCCTGCACTTCACGCCAGTTACAGCAGATCGTCTCTACTCGCTCATTGAGCTCATCAATGAATCATTTTCTGGCGACAGTCGTTTTAAGGTGGCCTTCAAATCGGTCAACCGACTAGGAGGAGAGAACGATCACAAGATCGAGGTTTTTAATTCTCGGAAAAAGCGTGACGTGATCGCCTCTTTTGAGCAACGCCTACGCCTGGAAACTCAATCCTTTGCGCACGGCAGAACCGAGTCGCAAATCTGTTACGCGGCGAAACCAAATTCTTTCGTGATCCGGGCAGATGGGCGCGTCGGCAAGTGTACGGTCGCTTTGTACGACGATCGGAACACGGTAGGTCGCATCACTGAAGATGGTCGGGTTGCAATCGACAACGACAAGATGCGGCCCTGGATGAAGGGGTTCGCAACCCTGCCTGCGGAAGAACTGCACTGTCCTTTGCACTCGCTATGATGAGGTCAATGGATTGGGTCGGTTCTTGAGGTATTGAGCCCATTCCAACTTCGGGTAGCTGCCGGTCAGCGCCCTGTCATGGGCATCTGATAGATCCTGCTCATGACGTTCATGGTGGTGGTCGAGGGGGATGCGGGCGGATGGCACATCGATCGGGGTGCGCTGACCGAGGCGATCCGTGCTCGGTGTGAGGTTCCCCCGAGGTGCGGAGCATGTTGTCAGCAGGTCAGATGGTTCTCATGAGAGGAACATCGACCATGGCTGTTCCCAGGAAGTACTCGCTCGAATTGCGTGAGCGTGCGGTGCGGATGTACCGCACCGTAGGAGATGCTCAGGTCTATAACGCAAACGAGGACGGATCGCGGCAGGCTTCACCCAACTTGACGCAGTGCAAGAGCGTTGGCCGCACCGGTTTGACCACTACGGTCGACGCGGGCCCGACGGATTGCTGCTGCACGAACGGCTTCGCCAGCCTGCCGCTGCTGGGCCCGGACGTCCTCGAGCGACGCCACCGCCTCGTCCTCCTGGTGCTGCTCGATGTCGGGGAAAACGGTGGCGGTGAGCTCGCGGCGGATCTGCTCCTGCCGGTCGACGGCGGAGGCAAGACCCGGGTCCTCCTGGCGGGGCGTGGCGACCGCGCGGTGAGTGGCGAGCGCACGGTGGTAGCCGGTCGACGCGCTTTCCCTCGTCTTCATCGGCCCGGCCGGAACGACCTGACGCGGGGCCTGTTCGTCGGCTGAGTTCGCGCAGGGCGCGGATCTGTTCTTCGGCGGCGCGGGCGACGGCCGGGTCGACGCCTCGTTCGGGCAGGCTGGCTACGGCGTCCTGGTGGGCGACGCGGGCTTGGCAGTAGCCGGGTGAGACCGTCTCCCTGGTTTTCACCGGCCCGGCAGCCGACGCTGCGGTCCGCGTGGTCGGCCGGTCCCGGCGGAACCGTGGACTACCCCCGCGGGCGCAGGGACGACCACCGGGGCATCGCCAACCGAGCCCGTACGGAGGGACTACCCCCGCGGCAGCCGCGGCGGACGACCGCCCGGCTTCGACCGATGCCTCTACCGCCGCCGCAACGTCGTCGAACGCTGTTTCAACCGACTCCAGCAGTGGCGCGGACTGGCCACTCGCTACGACAAGACCCGCGAGTCCTACCAAGCCGCCGTCACCATCGCCTCAATCCTGCTCTGGATCTGACCTTTGAAGACGATCTCTAGCCGCAATACCGGTGATTTAGGTTGTTTTCGTTCGCCTGCTGGTTGGTTTGGTGGGTGGAACCGGTGTGACGGTGTGAGCCGGTGGTGGGGGTGGGTT
>NZ_JBWKJG010000032.1:0-42826 GCF_056432325.1 Streptomyces sp. NPDC045287 | reverse complement strand
CATCGCCAACCTCGTCTCCGACCGCAACACCACCGCCTGAAAACAGGCCATGAGCCGGCCAAACACACCTCACCCGCTATCACGCACCAACTCGTTAGGCCTCGGGCCTTGAGGGCTCGGGGTCCGGTCACGGCACTGGAGGTGGTCAGAGGCTGTCCGGGATCGTCACCGCGCCCGCCCATTCCATGCCCGGTGCGGCGCGCTGCTCCTGGTCGAGCTTGTCGCGCCTCGATTTGGTGTTCGAGAGCCATACCCCGAGTTTCACCGGCACCGGCTCCGTCTCGCCGTCGACTGTGACCTCGATGACCGCGCTGCGCGGGACGGGCCGCTTCCCCTCCTTCTCCACCCACTGGGCCAGGGTCGCGAGGCCCCGCTGGAACGCCGCCTCGGCCTTGCTTCCGGCCTTCTTCGGCCCCTTGAGGGCGGCGGCCAGCGCCGGACGGAGCTCCGTCAGGGCGGCGGCCGTCACGGGGAGGGCCGCGCCCTGCACGCCCAGCGTGGCCAGCCGGTCGCGCTGTTCGGGTAGGAGCTGCTTCCAGGTGCCTGGTTCTTGTTGCCGCCATCGCCAGGTGCCGATGTCGTCGCCGTCGAACAGTACGCCGGGTGCGATGTAGGGCAGTACTCCGTCGGCGTCGACGAGGTCGGCCAGGACCCGGTAGTGTCGTTGCCAGTTCAGTGGCCAGGGGCAGTTCCAGTCGGGGTCGATCGCCGCCAGCTGCGCCGCGCGCGCCCGGGCCCGTTCCGGGTCCTTCCCGAGGCCGCCCTTCCGGCGCAGGTTGGCCATGTGCTGCCCGATGGGCACCATCGCCTTGCCCTCGCCCCAGACCGCGTCCTGGCGGGGGGCGAGGTGACCGGTCGCCCGCCGGAACGACCGCAGCGCTGTCCGGGCCCCGCTCCGTTCCGCCGCTTCGTGCTCCTACCGTGCTACCGTTCCGCCGCCGCGGTCCCCTGACGGCCGCCCGTGCTGCCCGCCCCCGCCGCGTCGCTGCGGCGCCCCCGCCGGGCCGCCGTCTGTGCGCCCCCCGCCGCTGTGCCCCGCCGCAGCGCCGCCGTCCCCCGCGGCGCCGCCGGGGCCGCGCTGCCGCCACGGACTCACGTCGGCCGTGGCTGTCCCTCCGCGGCGGCTCCGTCCCGCCGCCGCGCCGTCCTGCTGCGGTGCCGCCGCCTCTGCTGCGGTGCTCGGGCCCCCCGCGGCACCGCCGGGCCACCGTCGCCGCGCCGCCCCTGCCGCCTTGACTGTCGCGAGCCTTGCTGCTGGCGCCGCCGTTTCGGCACCGCTCGGCTGTTCCGTCGTTGGCTGTTGTAGGTGGTGTTCGACCGTCCCGGCTATCGGGGCTCGCCCGTCGACCACCACCGTCGTTGACCTTCGTACGGCGTTCCGCTCTGTCGCCCCGCTGCCTCGTCGTCCCGTTGTCGGCCGCCGTCCTGGCGTCCCCGTCACCGCCCCCTCCCGGGTGCCGACGCTCGCCCGTACGGCCTTCGCCTCCTGGTCGACCGTGGATAGGGCCCCGGCAGCGCCGTCGACCGCTGCTCCGGCTGTCGCCGTCGCCCGCCTCCTCGCCTTGCTGCTGGCGCCGCCGTTCCACCGTCCCGTCGTTGGCGCGGACGACGTCCCCGGGTTCCGGGCTCTGGCTGTCGGTTTCGTTGCTTCGACCGCGCAGGGCGGTGCTCTGCTGTCCTGCCCCGTCGTCTTGCTGCCGTCGCTGTCTCGCTGGCTTCGCTGTGTTGGGTGTCCGGCGCAGTCCTGTAGTTGGCGCTTGGTGTCGTACGGGTTGTGGTGCGATGCCAGGTGACTGTCGGGTTCAGGGGTTGTGCCTGATGGTCTGCCGGATCCAACCGGCGTAAGCGGGCACGTTGGTGTAGAGGCCCGGCCCGGCTGAGCAGGGGACACCGGGGCTGCCCGGTCCCGAGGTCACTCCGATGAGCTCCCACCGCCCGTGTCGGCCCTTTTGGAGTTGCGGCCCGCCGGAGTCCCCGAAGCACGCCATGGCCGCGGGCACGCGGCTGACCGTGCACAACCGGGTCCGATCGGCGTGTCCGGGGGCGCATTCGGTCTCGGCGCCCCGGCGCGTCCAAAGCTCCCGCAGCCGCTTCGGGAAATGCAGCCCGGTGTCGGAGGTGGTGCCGAAACCCAGGATCCGCGTCGGGGTGCCGGGACGTCCCGGCCGTTTCGCGATCCGGACGGGCTTTTCGGAGACGGGGCGGTGCAGGCGGACCAGGGCGATGTCGTTTCGGTTGGCGGCCTTCCCGTCACCGTTCAGGTAGCCGGGATGGATGAAGGTCCGCGCGATGGTTCGAACGGTCCCCCCGGACTTTCGGTCCGTGCTGCCGATCCGGACGTAGCCGTCCAGCTCAAGCCCGTCGCCCTGCAAGCAGTGGGCCGCCGTCAGCACCCACTGCGGATCGATCAGCGAGGCTCCGCAGTTGCCGTCGTACAGCCCCTGCTCGGGCGCCGACTCCGGGATCACCGCCATGAACGGGTAGCGTTGCCTCGGCTCGGTCCCGTTGACGATGGCTCCCGCGCTGCCGGCCATCAGCGTGGCGCACGTGGTCACCGCGAGCGTGCAGACCGCTACCGTGCGGGCCGCCCGGCGCCGGACCGTCTTCATGCCGAACATTCGGGGTTTCCTTCCTCCGTACTTCCTGATGGTTCAACCCTGTTTGTTCCGGTGTCAGCCGGACCATCCGGTCGGCCCCCCAAGACGGTGGGGACGATCCCCCGCCCCTTGCAGGGGAGGACCCCCGGAATAAGACGGCGGGGGGCCTCAGCGCCCTCCGCGCCGCAACGCATGAAGATCACTGCATCGGCTCGGGGAGCCGCCGCACACGAGGAGTGATCACCATGTACGGGAACAGGAAGTCCATCGGCCGGCGAGGACTGCTCGCGCTCACGGCAGCGCTCGCCACCACGGCGGTGACCGCCCCGGTGGCCTCCGCGGCCCCGTCCCCACCCTTCGTACCCGGCGCCACCCCCGCGTCCCCCGCAGGCGTCGTACGCTCCCTGGAACGAGCCGCGCACCCGCTGCGTTCCACGCAGCCCGGCGGCTCGACGGCGGACCTGCGGGCGCTGGACGCCATGGTCGGAGACGCGAAAGTGGTGGGCCTCGGCGAGGCCACGCACGGGTCACACGAGTTTTTCACCATGAAGCACCGCGTCTTCCAGCACCTCGTCGAGGAACGCGGCTTCACCACCTTCGCCCTGGAAATGAGCTGGTCGGCCGGGCTCAGGATCGACGAGTACCTCCAGGGCGGCCCCGGTGATCCGCGGCGGATCGCACGGGAGACGCTGGCCGGATCCCCCTGGGAACGCGAGGAGTTCGTCCGTCTGATCGGCTGGATGCGCGACCACAACACCCGCCACCCCGACCGCCGGGTCCACTTCATGGGCGACGACCTCGGGGCACCGAAACTCGGCGACCACATCTTCGAACGGGTCCTGTCGTCCGTCGCTACGGCCAGGCCGGAAGCACTGCCCCGGCTCCAGGAGCTGTACGCGGGACTGCGTCCCTTCGACGACGTCTTCGCCCACCTGCGCAAGCCGCTTCCGGAACGCAAGGAGAGCGCCGCGCGGGCGCAGGAGGCCCTCGACCTGGTGGCCGGGCGCCAGGAAGCCGGTGGTGAGGACTACGCGTGGACCGTGCAGCACGCCCGGAACATCGCGCAGACCTTCGCCTTCGCCACCGTCGACCTCACGGACCCGGCCTCGGTCACGGCCGCGGAGCGCCTGCGCGACCAGGCCATGGCCGACAACGTGCTGTGGTGGCAGCGCCAGACCGGCCACAGGATGCTGCTGTCCGCTCATAACGGCCACGTCGGCTACCTGTCCACCCATCCCGACATGTACCCGCGCACCCAGGGCACCGTCCTGCGCGACTGCCTGGGCCGCGACTACGCGGCGTTCGGCTTCACCTTCGCCGGCGGCTCCTTCCTCACCAAAGACACCTCCCTCGACGGCGACTGGAAGCCGGTCACCGTTCCGGCGGCGCGCCCCGGCATGCACGAGCACACCCTGGACCAGATCGGGTACCGAGACTTCTACGTGGACCTGCGGGCGGTACCCGCCAAGGCCCGGACCTGGCTCAACCGGCCCCGGCCGGTCTACGACGCCGGCTCGACCTTCACCCCCGACCCCCTGCCCACCCTCGCGATCGGCCGCGCCTACGACGCCCTCGTCCACCTCCACCGGGTCCGGGCGGCCGACAAGCTCTGACCCTTCCCGGCCCCGGCCGACCGCAGGGAACCGCTTCGCGCCGTTGACGCCTCACGGTCGGGTCCGGCAGGGAGGGAGGCGGACCGGGGGCTATCGCTTGTTGTGGGCGTGCGGGCAGCCTGACCCCGCTGTCCTGGCGGATCCGTTTCGGCGGCACGTCGTCGCCGGGCGCCACTCGGCGCCCAGCGCCGTGACCGTACGGGCGCCTCGGCCACCAACGCTTGCCCGTCGACCACCAGCGCCGTCGACTCCCGTACGGCGTCCCGTCCCGCCGTACCGCCGTACCGCCGTCCCGTCGCCTCGTCTCCCTGCCGCCGCTCCATCGTCCCGACGTCCCGTCACCGCCCCGTCCCGGGCACTGGCGCTCGCCCGTACGGCCTTCACCTCCCGGCTGACCGTGACAGGGCCCGGCCTTGTCGTCGATCGCTGCTTCGGCCTGCCGTCGCCCGCCTTCTCGCCTTGCTGCTGGCTCCACCGCTCCACCGGCCGCCGTACGGCGTTCGCTCCGCCGGCCCGCCGCTTCGGAGGGCGGTGTCCGGCCGTCCCGCCGCACCGGTTTGTCGTCGGTGCGGACGACGTCCCCGGGCTCTGGCCGTCGGTTCCGTTGCTTCGCCGCGGAGGGCGGCGTCCTGCCCCGCCGCCGTCGCTGTCTCGCCGGCTTCGTCTCGCCGGCATCCCGGCTCCTCGCCCCGCTGCTGGCTGTCGACTGCTGCCCCGTCGCCCGTTGCCCCTGGCGTCGGTGCCGTGCGCGGTGTCCGGCCGCCCGGCCCGTCGTCGACCACCGCTTCGACACTGCTCTGCCGCTCCGTCGTCGGTTGCTGTCGGGGGGTGGCGTTCGACTGTCCCGGCCATCGGGGCTCGCTTGTCGATCACCACCATCGACCGACCGTCGTCTGCCCCGCCGTACGGCGCCGCCGTGCTGCTGCGGAGAGCGGTGTCCGGCCGTACGCCGTCTTCCCGCCTCCGCTGGCGTCGACCCGTGTGGCGCGCTGCTTCGGCTGCGATCTTTCGGTTTTGTGACAGTGGGGTGGGAGACAGTGGGGTCGGGGTGTGTTGGTGCTGGTCGGTGGTGGTTTCGGGGCGCGGGGTCGCTGTCTTGGCGGTGAGAGATCCGTGGGGTATTGCTGTCCCGGGGTGTTATCGCATTGGAGGTGACGCTGTCTCGGTTTGGTGAGTTCTGATCGTCGTCCTGCCGTCCTGCCGTCGCGTCCGGCGTCCTGGTGTGCCGCCCGCGGCACCGGCGTCCCGCCGCTTCGCGGTCCTGCTGTGGCGCCGCGCCGCTGCTGTCCTGCCCCTGCCGGGCCGCCGCGCCGACACCCTGCCGCCGCCCTGGGTCTCGGCCGTTCCGCTGCCGGGGTGCCGTCGCGGTCCTATGCCGTCCGCAGTGCCGCTGGCGCCCGTCCCGCGTTGCTGTGCCGTCTGCCGTCTGCCGTCTGCCGTCTGCCGTCTGCCGTCTGCCGTGCTGCCCGCGGTACCGCCGTGCCGCTGCGACATCCCCGTTGCTGCCCGCTGCTGTCGTGTCCCCGCCGGGCCGCCGCTGGTGCCCGCCCCGCGGCGCGGCCGCCCGGCGGCGCCGGCGCGCCGCCGCCATCCCGCCGTCGTGCCGCCCCCGCCGCCGCTCGGCCCGTCGCCCGGCCCGTAGCCCGGGCCGCCGCCGTGCGGCTGCGGGCGACCGCCGCCGCGCCGCCGCTGCCCCTGCTGCGGTGCCCGGGCCGCCCCCCTGCGGCACCGCCGGGGTGTCCCTGCGGCTGGCGCGTCGGCTCCCTGCCGTCGCGGGCTCGCCGCGGCTCGGCCCGCCCACCTCCGCCGCTGCGGCGCCCCCGTCGCCGCTCGGTCCGCCCTGTGCCTCGGCTGTGTCGCCTGCCCGTTCCGTCGTGGTGCAGGCGTCCCGCCGCCGTGCCGTCCCGCCGCTTCATGGCCCTGTTGTGGCGCCCCTGCCGCCCGCGGCTCGCCTCTGTGTCTCGCGCCGCGGCCGCGCCGCCCCTGCCGCTTTGACTGTCGCGAGCCTGGCTCCTGGCGCCCGTCCTGTGTCACCTCGCCCGTCCGCCGCGCCGCGCCCGCCCCGCGGCGGCGCCAGCGCGCCGCTGCGCCAGCCGTCGTGCCGCTGGCGTCCGTCCGGCTGCCTGGCGCTGTCCGCCGCCCTGCCGCCGCAGCGGGCCCACCCGCCCGGGGCGGCGCCGGGCCGCCGGGCCGCCGCTGCGGCGCCTCCACCGCTGCGCCCGCCGCCATCCCACTACCGCCTCCGCCCAGCCCGGCCCCAGCCGACTTCGCACAGGAGACGCTCGACTTCGGCTGACCCGACGACAGCGGGGCCGGGCAGGATCACCCTGTCCGGCCCCGCTGCTGGTTCCGGGCTGTTCACCGGCTGAGGCGGATGCGTGGCCCCCACGCGAACTCGAGGTCGTCCAGGAAGACGGTCTCCAGCTCCTTCTCCCACTCGCTGTGCAGATCGAACGGGTTGGCCTCCATCCGCTCTGGGACGACCAGGGTCTCCGGCTGCCCGATCAGCGCGTACCGGCCGTGGGAGGCGAGCCGACTGCCCCGGCCCGTACGCCCGCAGCAGCTCCTCCAGGCGGGCGCGGTGCTGCTCCACGAACGCCTCCAGGCGCTCGATGTACCCCTGGCGTTCCTCGGGGCGCACCGCGCTCAGCGCGACGTCCAGGAACTCCCCGTCCGGCCAGTGCCGCGTCCCGGTGCGGCCAGGGCCCACGGGAAGCTTTCCGCGGCCGCCAGGACGTCCTTCGCGTCCAGCGCCCAGACGTTCAGCAAGCGCTACACCGGCGTCTTCGGGCAGACCCGTGGCACCGTCACTGGCGGAGCCTGGCCCGACGACAAGGGGTTCCTGGGGAAGACCGTCGACACCACCACCGGGCTGACGCATGTCGGCGCGCGGCAGTACGACCCGACCATCGGGCAGTTCATCAGCGCCGACCCGAAGCTGACCCTGGACCAGGCGCAGTCGCTCAACGGGTACGCCTACGCCAACAACAACCCGGTCACGTATGCCGACCCGACCGGCGAGGGTGTGCCCGAGTGCATGGAGCCGCAGAAGTACGGGATCACCTGCAAGGGCGGCATCCCGGTCTCCAGCGGCGGTAGCGGCAACGGCGGCAACGGCGGCGGTGGCGGCGGCTGTGACGCCCCCTGCCAGCGCGCGCTCGACAACATCGCCAAGAAGTGGAAGGGCGGCCTCTACAAGGCGCTCGGTGTCGACCTGAAGAAGTACGTCCAGGTCATCACCCAGGAGACCTCCCCGTGCGTCGAAGGCGCCATGGTCTCCTCCGGCGTCGCGGCGGGCTGTGACGACCTCGCGGGCATCGGCTCCACCGACACCTGGAACGACCTGCTCAACGAGTGGCTGAACGGCAAGGGCGGCAACCGGGCCTTCGGCGCCGGCAGCCACATCACCCAGCAGCTCGCCACCAACAAGCACAGCCTGAACGTCCTCGCCCAGCTCCGACAGCAGATCCAGGCGGCCGACTACGACATCGACCCCGCCTCGATGGGCGGAAGATCCTCCTACAAGGACCCCAAGACCAACTTCTTCAACGACATCACCGGCATGCTGACCGACGGCGCGAAGGGATCCGGGGTTCCGGAGGCGTTCATGGGCTCCTACGATCAGATCCACCAGGTCATCAACGTCAACAAGCGGGAACGCACCTTCACGGTCGCCTTCGCCGCGTACAACGAGACCGGTACGGAGTCCCTGACCCACGTCGTTCCGGACATCGGGCAGGGGAAGCAGATGGGCACCCTGCACCAGACCTACTACTGGACGATGACGGTCGATTTCTGACCGTCGCCGACTGATGACAAGAGAGGGGACAGGAGTGGCCGTGCGTGCACTCGACCGTCTTCCCGTACGGGCCCGAGGCCCGGTGCACCGGTCGCTCCGGGCGCTCGCGCTGCTGCTCCTGCTCGCCGCGGTCGTCGACCTGCTGTCGAACCTGGTGCCGCGCCAGGCTCCGCTGCGGGATCTGCTCGACGACGTGCGCGCCGGCCGGACCTCGGTGGTCCATGTCTTCTACACCGCCCCCGACGCAGTGGGGGTGCGGTGGACCACCGGGTTCGCCGGCGACAAGGAGCTGACGCACCGCTTCGAGACCCTTCCGGGGGGCGAGGGCGGTGAGGCGGCTTTCGAGGCGTTGGTGCGGAAGGAACTCGCGGGGAAGGGCGGCGGCGGTGTGCCGGTCGCCTTCGACAGGGAGGATCCGCTGGAGAGGCTGGGCGGTCTCTCCGCCCTGGTGCCGGTGCTGTACTGGCGGTTCATCTCCACCGCCTGGCTCGCCTGGGCGGTTCTCGTGGCCGGGGCGACCGTCCTGGTCGACATCGTCGTCCGGGCGCGGCTCCGGGTGCCGAGCGCCGGATACTGGCTGACCGCGTGCCTGGTGTTCGGCGCCGGCTTCCCCGCCTACCTGTGGTCGGAGCCGGCGGCGCTGTGGCGCCCGACGGCGGACGGCCGCATCGGCGGCGGGGGAGTCGTGGGCCGTACGGCTCTGTGGGCGGCCGGGGTCGTGGCCCTGGCCGTGACCATGGCCGCGACGCGCTGACGCGCGGCTCGCTGTTCGTGTCGCGTTCCGTGTGAGGAGCGCCGTGGCCGAGGGTGGTTTCAGTCGCCCTCGGCCACGGCGTCGCCCAGACAGTCGGGGCACATGCCCTTGAAGACGATCTCGGCGTCGAGCGGCCGCCAGTCGGGGAGGGTGCCGCGGGGCGGCTTGGGGGCCGGGGTGTCGACGTTGTCCGCCTGTCCGCCGGCCGTCCCGCTGTCTCCGCGTCCTGCTGCGGCGCCCTCGCCCCGCCGTCGCGCCCGGCGTGCCGCTGTCCCGCGCCGTCCCGCTGCTGCTCGGCCCGCCCGGGCCGCTGCCGGGGTGCCATCGAGGTCCCATGCCGGCTGCCGTGCCGCCGGGGTGTCGTCCGGCTGGGGAAGGGTGCCGGGCCGGCGAGGGTGGGTGTCGGCGCTCGTGACTGCGCGGGTTCGTTCGGCGTTCCACCGCTGACGGCCGCCCGCCCGCCCGTCCGCCGCTGTGCCGCCGCGGCCCCGCCCCCCCCTGCCGCGCCCGGCGTCCCGGCGTGCCGTCCTGCGGCACCGGCGCGGCGCGGTCGTCCTGCCCACTTCGAGGTCCTGCTGTCACGGGCCCGCCGCCTCGCCGTGCCGTCCCGCCTTGCCGCCCCTGCTGCCGCCGCCCGCGGCCCCACGCCGCCCGTCCGTCCGCCGGCCGCTCGGCCCCCTGTCGTGTCACTGTCGTGGGTCTGGCTCTTGGCGCCCGCGCTCGTGACTGCGGGGCGGGCGCCGGTCCCACTCGCCCGTGCCGCCGCCGTCCCGACCATCGGGGCTCGCCCGTCGATCACCACCGTCGTCGACCGTCGTACGGCCGCGTCGTCGACCGCCGTCTCGCCGCGCCGTTTTGCCGTCGACGATGGCCGCCGTCCCGCCTGGCCGCCGTCCTGGTCGGCCGCCGGCGTGGGCAATGTCTCCGTCCGTCGCCTCGTCGTGGGTGCTTGTCCGTACGACTGCTGCCTTCCGGCCGGGCGCCGTCCGGCCCCGTCGTCTTGGCGCCGCGCCGCCCGTCGCCGTCGTCGACCGTCGCTTCGGCACCACTCCGCCATCCCGGCGTCGGCCGGCTTCGCGCAGGAGACCTTCGACTTCGGCTGACCCGACGGCAGCGAGGCCTCGCCGGTGAGCGTGAGGACATGCCCGTTCCAGGCGGGGGGAGGAGGCGAGCCTGGTTGCGTTGTGCGACCGGGTCCGTCGTCCCGGCCTGCTGCCCCGGCCCGCCATCGCCGCCGACCGGCCGTCCTCGACCGCTGTCTCGCCGCGCCGTCCTGCCGCCGACTGCTGCTGCCGACCGCCGTCGACGCCGTCTCCGTCCCGGCCGCCAGCACTCGGCCCTGCGGCCCTGCTGTTCGGGGATTCGTCGTTTGGTGAGCGGTGAGGGTAAGTGTGCAGTCTTTCGGGGCGGTCAGGGGCGGTCAGGGGCGGTCAGGGGGCGTGGGGTGTCGGGCTGCGCCACCTGCGAGTAACTCCGCACGCCCCTGCGGGTGCGCTTGTGGGGTTGGCATGTCCATCGAAGGATGTGGTGTGCCGGGCGCTCACCGCTTCAGTGATCCGAGTGCTTTCCGTCCCTTCCACGGGAGAGACCGTATGCGTTCCATACGCTTCGTCGTTGCCGCAGCGCTTCTCGCCACCACCGGCGCTGTCGCCTCGCCTTCCGCCTCCGCCGCTCCCTCTGCCGAGCAGGACCTCCTCACACTGGTGTCCTGTCCGCTCGGTGACCAGGCGGTGAGGTTCCAGCCGGGCCTGACCTACGAGCCCAAGCCGACCAACGTCCACATCGAGGGGACGATGGGGCCGTGCGCCTCGCTGTCCAACCCCGAGATCGCCTACGCCACGTTCACCGTGAACGGATCAGGCACGGCCAGCTGCCTGACCGCCCAGTTCGACAGCACCATGGTCGTCGACTGGAACGACGGCCCCAACAGCGTCATCCGCTACAACCTCACCATCAACGCCAAACCCAACGGCGAATCGGTCTTCATCAGCGAAGGTGAAGTCGTCAGCGGACAGTTCGAAGGCGCCCAGGTGGTACGCACGACCGTGGCCGCCACCCTGGAAGTCACCAAGTGCCTGACCGAGGACGGCCTGGAGCACGCCTCCGGCCCGGTCACCCTCACCCTCGCCGGCTGACACGCCCGCCACGAAGAACCACCATCGGCCCGGCCCGGCCACCACCGGTCGACGTGTGCACAGGCTCCGGGCGGGGCGGTGGTCGTCGGGCCTCGGGCCGAACGGCTCCGGCGCGTGCACGAGCTGAACGCTCCGCTCGGTTGACGTGCTCAGACGCCTGCGCAACGCCCTGGTCCATCACCGGCTTGAGTGACGCCCGGTCGAAGTCGGTGGCGCCGCCGCCGTGCTGTTCGCCGGCCGGCGCGGGCGGCGTCTTTGGTCGCACGTCGTTCTTCGTACTTCGGTCCGTCCTCTTTTGGTTTTCGGCTCCGTCCCGGCCCGCCATCGTCGTCGACCGGCCGTGCGTCGGCCGTCGTACGACGCTGCCGCCGTGTCCGGCCCCCGCGCGCGGTGTCCGGCCCCCGCGCCGTCCCGCCGTCGGCGCGGGTGCTCGCCGTAGGGCGCGCCGTGTCGGCGCCGCGCCGTGAGGACCGGTGCCGCATGCCGGGCACTCGGATCGGGCCCCGACACCCCTTCTCGAATCACCTGTCCGCGGCCCGCGGGCCCGCAGTGCCGCTGTTGGACTACTGAACAGGAGCAAATGCGTGACCGCTGATCTCACGGCCGTTCTGTACGAGGGGCGCGCGGGCCCGCATCCACGTCATCTACGACGGCCCCACCACCGTCGGCAGCCGCCTCGTCCCCGGCGTCCGCGAGTAGTTCGCCACCGTCATCCTCGCCCGGGTCAGCGCCGGTACCTGGCAGGGGCTCGCCCCGAGAGTCGACCTGACCGATGGGCGTGGTGCCGTTGAGGTCTGCGGCTTCACTGGTAACTGTTGAGCTTGCTCCCGTCAGCAACCGCCCGGGCCCACCCCGTCGATCCGGCCGCCGAAGTCGCCGAGGTAGCGGGAGCGCCAGTCCCCGTTGAAGACGTCTCGCTTCTGCACCGGGCTCCAGTTGATGAAACAGGCGCGGGTGGACGAGACGAAGGAGCCCACGTGGTCGCGGAGGGACGGCGGCATGTCGCGGTAGCCGCTGCTGGCCGTCCACTCCCAGTAAAAGCCGCTGAAGCCCTCGCCGCTCCAGAAGCAGACGGAGCCGACGGGGCAGGAGGGCTGGGCGGCCTTGGCGGTCGCGGTCTGGGTGGGCAGGAGTACGGCGGTCAAGGCGAGGGCGGCGGCCAGCGTCCAGGAGCACAGCTGCTTCATAGAGCTCTCCAGGAAAGGGAGTCAGGGGGCCGACAGGCGGTGCGTCGGGCATCCTCATGATGAGGGCGGGCTGGTTTGACACGCCCGGGGGCGCATCCCCCTTCCCTGATGTGAGGGAAAAAGTGGGACTAATAGGACTACACGTGTGTTCCCGGTCGCGGCCCCGAGGGTCAGTAGGGATCGTCCAACCGTTTGAAGACCACGCCCTCCATCCCGACCTACGCCCATGTCAGCCACTCACGCACCATGGCCGCCTCGGTGGTCGACGGGCACAGCGCCCCGGCGCCGACAGCCGCCGCGCGGCGAACACGAACTCCAGCGCCGCCGGTACGGCCACGTGGTCGCGTCGGTCCCTGACCACTTGAGCAGATCGAACGCGACGAAGTGCGCCGGTCACTCGCTCGCCGCCCGGGCCGTACCGGCACGAGTACATCCTGCAGCTGACTGGCGCCCCTCGCCCCGGCTCCGGCAAGGAGCCGGCCTCCCCGGCCGCCGACCTCGCCTCCGCCGCGGACCAGGTCCTCACCAGCGACTCGAGCCACTCGCAGCACGCGACGGCCGAACTCCTCCACTACATCGCGGCCACCTGGGACCAGAAGAACCCGCAGCTGCGCCAGCCGCCCAGACTGTCGCCCGCACCCTGCACACCCGGTAGAAGGGGATCGCCCCACGCTGGACACCGCCGCCGGCCACCCGTGGGGCTGTCGCCAGGGGAACACCGACGACCCCGGAGGCGAGGACATGCGCTACGCCTCCGTCGGCCAGCTTCCCTCACCTACTGGATCAACCGGCCCCTGCGCCGCCTGACCGCCCAGTCGACCGCGCCGTCCTCGCGCGGCAGATCGCCCGCGAGGAACAACAGCGCCGTGCCGTGGCCGACTTCTTCGGCGGCCGGGGCACGGCGGGCGGAACATCTGCCTGACCGACACCGGGGGCGGGGGGAGCCGGCCTGTCGGCCTTTAGGGGGGCGGAGCCCTCGCCGGTGTCGTCCATGGCGGTGCGGCACCATTGTGGTCCGGTGCCGTGAAGGACCAGGAGGTGACTGCCCGGGACAGCCGCGGCCGTAGTCATGGAGGACAGCAGTTTGTCGACCAGCGCGGTGCCGTCCTCCTTGGCTCCACCAGAGGCTTCGCATGTTTGTCTACCCGTCCGGCGTTGAGGTGCCCAGCTCTTCTTTGCGTTTCTTGTCCGCCCGTCTACGGCAGCACCCTCGTGCGATCGGCTCCCGCCGGCGGCGTCTGAGCCCCGGCCGCCGGGCCCTGTTCACCCTCGCCCACCTACGCAACGGCCACCCGTACGTCCAGCTCGCGGCTGGGTTCGCCATCAGGACCACCACCGCCTACCGGTGTGTCACCGAGGCCGTCGAACTTCTGGCCGCCCTCGCGGACGCGACTCGGACGGCTTCGACGAAGGCATTCGTGCTGCTGGACGACGCCCCGCTGTTCATCGACCGCATCGTCGCGGACCGTTCCTCCTACTTCGGCTAGCACAAGAAGCATGGGATGAACGCCCAGGTTCTCGCCGGTCCGTCCGGTCGGCTACTGGGGGCCTCACCCGCCCTCCTCGGTGCTGTTCACGATGTCCGGCCGCCCGTGAACACGGCACCGTCGACGCCCTCGCAGAAACCGGCGTCACCTGCTGAGCCGACAAGGGCTACCGAGGTGCCGGGAGCCCGGTCCGGGTCCCGTTGGCTCTGTTCACGAGAAAGGGGTTCTGGCACAGATCTTGGGGAGTCGTCACGGAGGGTGACCTGTCGTTCGATTGGGGGCGCGGGTCCGGGTCCCGTCAGCGGTCCCGGATTCTGGTCCACCACCAGCCGAACACCGCCAACTCGATGTTGTTGGGGTCGGGCAGGGTGCGGCGCTCGAGTTCCTCATCGATGCGTGTGATCAGTCGGCCCAAGTCTCGTTGTGCTCCGGGAGGAAGGTGCCGCATCGCCCACTCGAGGTCATCACGGGCATCTCCCACCCCGGGCGATTCGAACTCGGAGGCGTCCAGGTAGCGTCCCGGCTGCTTAAGGGCCCGCTCGAAACACGAGAGCGCATTGGCGACCGCGTTGGGCCACATCTCCTGGCCTTCGACCCGGCGGATCGCTGCACGAGTCCGCGCGGAGACACCGCGGACTCTCAGGACCGAACACTGCCATCGTGGCCGCCACCGCTCTGCGCGGACGGCCTTGGGACGCCTACGCGGCATCGCCCTTTCGGATCAACATTAGGCCATCCTGCCACGGGTGGGCAGCTGCTCGCGCAGTGTTACTGGAGCAGGATCATCTTGCGGAGGAGTTCGAATCCGGCGCGGCCGTAGAGCTGGCGCTTGATCTCCTTGATGCGGTTGACGGCGCCCTCGATGCTGCCCGAGCTCCAGTCGAGAGTGAGGCCGGCGGTCACGGCGTGGAGGTCTCGGAGCAGGTGGAGCGCGAAGCCGGTGAGGCCGGGGAGCTGGCTGGCGTCGACTGCGTCGATCCAGGTGGGGAGTGTGACGCCGAGGCGGTCGGTGAGGATCTCGCCGAAGTCGCGGACGTGTCCGGCGGCTGTGTCCAGTTCGGGGCAGCGGGCCAGGACATTTTTCAGGCCGGCCCGGTCTTCCTCGCCCAGCGCGGTGGGGTGTCGGGTGAGCCAGCCGGTCACCTGACGCACCGTCGGAGGTCGGGGTGGCGTGCCGGCGGGAGTCCCGCGGAGGGTGGCGATGTGGGCGCGGACCATCTGGTAGGTAACGGGCGCGTTGTCGGCGACGAGTTCGCTGTGGAGCTGGGTGACGCTGGTGCATCCCTCAGCGAAGCATCGCTCCAGGTAGGGCTTGTAGGGGTCCAGTCTGCTGGGCCGGGGCCGGTTCTCGCGGAAGGTGTCCTGCCAGTGTGCTGCGTTCGCGTACCGGAGCACGGTGTTGAGGCCCCAGCCCAAGTGTCGGGCGATCGCCCGGCGTGAGTGACCTTGAGCGAGGAGCTCGTGGACCAAGGCGTGAGCGGCCTTCTTCCGCTCGGCGCGCCGGCTGGCAGGCTCCGCGTCGTCCTGCGGCCGACCGGGAGCCGGTCGGGTGTCCTGCGGCGGGATGTCGCTGGGTGAGGGCCCACGTAGGCAGTCGCGGTGGGCGGCGACGCAGGTCTCCACAGCCCGGCCGAGGCCCTGCCACAGGTGGAACCGGTCGGCGACCTGCAGAGCGTCGGGGGCACCGCGGCGGGCGCCTTCGGCGTAGGCGCCCGCCCGGTCCCGGCAGATGATCTCCACGCCTGGGTGACGGACAAGCCAGGCGGCCAGTGGTCCGGGTTCACGGGTCGGGAGTACATCGACCACGCGGTGGTCTTCGACGCTGGTCAAGACCGTGGAGTAGGTCTGGCCGCGACGGATCGCGAAGTCGTCCACACCCAGCACACGCGGCGTGCTAAACGCGGGATCGGGCAATGCCATGCCCCTGCGCAACAAGGTCATCCGGCCAGCTCCGAAGCCCAGCTGGGCCGCCAGCGGGGCGCCGGCGCGCCCGGCCAGCGCGAGCCCTACCCG
This sequence comes from Streptomyces sp. NPDC045287, assembly GCF_056432325.1. NCBI lineage: Bacteria > Bacillati > Actinomycetota > Actinomycetes > Kitasatosporales > Streptomycetaceae > Streptomyces > Streptomyces sp. NPDC045287. Next base: position 27,241 of record NZ_JBWKJG010000032.1, on the reverse strand, counting down.
TTCCAGGGCGCGGTTGAGCCGTATGGTGAACCGTGCGTGCGGGACGGTCAGCCGGGAGAACGGTTCGGCGAACGTCCGGCGCGGGCAGTCCGCCGCTCCGCAGATGAAGCGTCGCACCGTCAGCCGGATCACGAAGCCCTGCTCGGTGAGTGGAAGGTCCCTCAGCCTGCGCTGGTATCGGTCGTGGACCCGGCCCGAGAACCGGCCACAGTCCGGACACGCAGCCCCGGCCGCGCGGCCTCTCGCCATCACCTCGACCGTGCCGAACGCGGCCGTAACCGCCTCGACATCCAGCTCGTCGATCCCCTGGAACACCAGTGAGCCCCAGAACGGTGTATCGGTCTGCATGACCAGCACCATCACCGTCCACAACCGACCGCAGCAGCGATCGGCAGACACCTGAGGGAGCGTCAATTCTGTCCGCGGGGCGACAAGGCGTACGCCGTCTCACACGAACCCGTCTCCTCACAACCGAACGTCGAGGTAACGCTCCGCGACGACTCCCCAAGATCTGTGCCAGAACCCGGAACTCGTGAACAGAACCATCCCGTATTGGGGACGCTGGGATACCCTTCCCGCAGGCCGGAAGGCGGTCAACCGGTCCCACGCGAAGATCCGAGCTCTCGTCGAGCAGGCCATCACCACCCTCAAGTCCTGGTGACTCCTCCGCAAACTGCGGTGCTCGACCACCCGCATCACGAGCCTCCTCCGATTCGTCCTCCGCCTACATCTGACCAGTTCAGACTGAGGATGGAAAACCCTCAGTGTGTCTGGGGTGCGTGCTGATCTTGTTCCTGACGACCTGTGGGAGCGGGTGGCCCTGCTGCTGCCGCCCATCCCCGAACGGCGCCATCGCCACCCGGGGCGGCTGCGTGTTCCCGATCGAGTGGCGCTCGCCGGCGTCATGCACGTGTTGCGGACCGGTGTCGCGTGGCGTGACGTCCCCGCGGAGGCGGTGGGCTGTTCCGGGGTGACGGCCTGGCGCCGACTGTGGGACTGGACCGAGGCCGGCGTCTGGCCGCGCCTGCACGCCGCCCTGTTGACCGAGCTTCGTCGCGCCGGCCTGCTGGACCTGGACGACTGCTCCGTGGACGGATCGCACGTCCGGGCGCTCAAAGGCCAGGGGGGATCCAGGCATTCGCTGTCCTGTGCGAGCAGTTACCCCGGGGCGTTGCATGGTCCGGGGCCGTCTGCTTACGCACTGGATTAGGAGGGGATCACACCGGTCCCTTGCCCGTCGACCGCACCCGTCGTCCACGTCGCAGGGCGGTCAGCTTCTCGGCCGGGAACCGCAGGGTTGAACTGGAGAGATCGAGACCGGATAGGTAACAAGCACACGAAGCTCCGAGCGGCCAGGTTGGAACGGCTCACTTGGCACATCACAGTTTGTATGTAAATCCTACTTGTCACCCCATCGGGTTTAATTTTCACTATTACTTCAGCCATTTGGGTAATCACCCGGCGGGGCGATTTGCGCTCCAGAGGTCGAGCCCCCCGGCGAGGAAATGCAAACGCGTCATCTCGGGCGGGCCAGGGTGCTGGACCGGCACGGCTGCTGCGGCAAGGGCCCGGCACAAGCACGTCTCGGGCAGTCGCAGCGGAACTGAAATCCGCCCACCACCACACCGAAAGACGGCCGGGCCACCCCCTGCCGCCACACAAGCCCGGAGGCCTGCATGTGCAACACCCCTGTTCCCTGCGCACCGTACGGCGGCCGAACGCCGTGCGCCGGCCCGTGCCCGCCGCCGTACGGCGACCGAACGCCGTGCGCCGGCTCGTGCGCGCCGCCGTGCCGCAGCTCTTCGACGCTGCTGCTGTGCGACACCGCCACCACCCCCACCCCGGTCAGACTCACGGTCGTCGACGACGATCTCGCCGCGATCGGTGGCGGCGGCGCGTCGTTCGTCCAGGACCTGCCGGGTTCGCATGCGGCTCTGTGGTCCGGTGGCGCCCTCACCTACCCGGCCGACCCGAACGGTTCCGCCGGTGACGGCGCCCAGGTCTACCGTGTTGCCGTCGGCCGCATCACCGCCTCCCCGTCCAACTGCGAAGGGGCCACCGGAACGCTCACCGTCTCCGTACGCGTCACTCAGAACGGGCCAGGTGCGGGCCTGGCCAATGTCGGTTCACTGTGGCTGTATCGCAACACCACACGGATCGCCCAGGACAACGTGATGCCGAACGCTCCCGTCGGCCACGTCGAGACGCTGAGCGTCTCCACATCCGTCACAACGGCGGACCTCGCCAGCGGTGACCTCTACGTGGCTCTGTCCCTGGAAACCTTCCACGCCACCAGCAAGTCGTGGACCGCGGATCAGTTCTCCATCACCGCGCAACTCAACGGGTGCACGGTGCAGTTCCTGCGGACCTTCGTCATCGACTGCAACACGGGAGCCGTCCTCTGCCACTCGGACACCACCCTGGACGGACGCCCGTACACACCCACCGGCCAAATCGGCCAGTGCAGCACACCCAACAGCACGACGAGCTAGTGCCGCATCAGGAGTGCGGCGAGGGTCACCTCGCCGCCGGATACGCCGGGAGGCGTCCATGTGCAACACCCCTGTTCCCTGCGCACCGTACGGCGGCCGAACGCCGTGCGCCGGCTCGTGCGCGCCGCCGTGCCGCAGCTCTTCGACGCTGCTGCTGTGCGACACCCCCACCACCACCGCGACCCCGGTCAGACTCACGATCGTGGACGACACCGTCGCCACTCTCGGTCTAGAGGCGAGATTCCCGGACCTGGCGGGTTCGCACGCCGCCCTGTGGTCTGGCGGCGCCCTCACCTACCCGGCCGACCCGAACGGCTCCGCCGGTGACGGCACCCAGGTCTACCGCACCGCCGTCGGCCGCATCACCGCCACCCCGCCACCCGGCTGCGAAGGAGCCACCGGAACGCTCACCGTCTCCGCACGCGTCACCCAGAACGGACCAGGTGCGGGCCAGGCCCAAGTCGGTTCACTGCGGCTGTACCGCAACACCACACTGACAGGCTTCGACAACGTGATGCCGAACGCCCCCGTCGGCCACGTCGAGACGCTGAGCGTCTCCACATCCGTCACAACGGCGGACCTCGCCAGCGGTGACCTCTACGTGGCCCTGTACCTGGAAACCTTCCACGTCACCAGCAAGTCGTGGACCGCGGATCAGTTCTCCATCACCGCGCAGCTCAACGGGTGCGCGGTGCAGTTCCTGCGGACCTTCGTCATCGACTGCAACACGGGAACCGTCCTCTGCCACTCGGACACCACCCTGGACGGACGCCCGTACACGCCCACCGGCCAAGCCGGCCAGTGCAACTCACCCAACAACAGCTCGATCTAACGCTGCCTTCCCGGCAACGTCTGCCCCATCGCGATGTCACGCGCGGGCCTGTCTGAGGGGTACATCCCCCATCAGGCAGGCCCGTCGTTCGCGCGCTCGATGACGGCGTCCGGGCCTGGGTGCACCAGCCCTGTGTGGCCATCGTCGAAGCGGACGACATAGGGCGGGCCTCCGTCCGCACCGCGCAGTTCGATGATCTCGCCCGTTCGATCGGGCTGTCCCATGATCTGCACGAGGATGCGATCGCCTGCACTCGCCTGCATCAGCTATGTCCCTACCTGCCGCCTGTGAGTGGTTGGCGGTAACTTCCCCGGGGACCCGGCCCGCATACGTTCCTCGCGCATGAACACTCCAGACAGGTGATGGTCCGATACCGCTAGGGTGTCCGAAGGCGCTCCACCCACCGGACACGCTCCAGTCATGACCGACCAGGGCGGTGACGAGGAAGCTGAACAAGATCCCGCCGAACCGGCTGGCGGCGCTGGCCCGGTACGGGCTCGTCGACGACCCAGTTGCGATGTGCCGGGTTTGTGTCAGTGGGGTGGTGGGCGATGGCTGGCGGCTGCTTCTTGTCGTCTTTTCGCTGGTCATGGAGGCGATGAGCGGCTGTCCGCTGCTGACATGGGGGTGACACGGGCAACGCGTCTTACTGTCACGGCGCGGTATATCCCATGGTGGGTCACTGACACGAGGCCGAGACATCGCCGTGAGCAGCACCGCACGTCGCCGGGTACTCGGGCCCGGCCCCGACATCCCTTCCGAGGCCCTTGTCCGAGACCCTGGTACGTGACTCGCGGGCCCGTACCGCCGCCGAGCGCGCGGCCGGCGCCGAGTGGACCGTCGAACCGGTCCCGCCCCGCCCGGCGTCGCCGCGCGCGGGGCGCTGGGCGCTGGCCCGGCTGATCCCGGCACCCCGAGGATGTCGCCCGGCTAGGATCGCGGGCAGTCCGTGCCGGTAGGGAGTGTGCGGGTCAGGCCCGGTGCCCGGACACGTCCGGGGGCAGTACCACCGGGCCGCTCCCACGGGCAGCGCTGCGCCGCCGGGCCCCTGACTCGCCGGGCAGCCGGGCCGCCGGGCGAGGAGCCCGTCAGCGGCCCGGTGGCGGCCTCACCGGCACCCCCGGGCCCCCCGCGGGGGGCTTCGGTGGGCCCGTGGAGGCTTCTACGGGCCGGTGGAGCCTTGTTCCTGGCCCCAGTCGTACGGGCGGCACACGGCGGTCAAGGGGCCGTCGACGTGCGGGGGAGGCGGGGCGCAGGGTCGGTTCCTGCGTCCCGGTGGCGGCCGGGGTGCCGGCGAGGGCGACGGCGCGGGTGAGCAGCAGCGAGGCCGCCGCTCTGGCACCCTGCCGCCGCGCCACCTTCGCCGCCTCCACTCCAGCCGACGGGTGCAGCCGGCGCACGTCCGCCGCGGCTTCCGCGAGCGCTCCCGCCTCGACGTGGCGCACCAGGGAGGCCGGGCCAGGGCAGTGCCACCGGCCGCTGAGGGACATCGGCGTCAGCACGTTCCACGCCCGCCGTGCCGCCGCTCTGTGCCGCTGGATGCTCACGGCCGGATCGTAGGGCGGGTGCGCCGCCGGGGGAGTGCGCCGCGCCGCGTTTTGTAGCGCCGGCCCTTCCTGACTCGCTCCTCAAGCCCGGCCCCGCGCCGAGTTCACCCGTTTCCGCAGCATCGGCCGGGGTGCCCCAGCGTGTGCGGCACAGGCATGGGCCGACTCCGTGCACAGTGAGAAGCGCAGAGCGCCGGAGCCGACCAAGCCCACACCCCCGGCCACCTGGAAGCCCCTGAAACAAGGGGCGCGAGATGTGATCCATAAGGATTCGTGGCACCAAGGAGTTGAGATGCGAACCGAGTTGACCTGCCCACAAATGGGCGACGTTGGGACCATCACTCTTACCAAGTGGCTCAAACGAGAGGGCGATCATGTGGCCAGGGACGAGGCGGTGGCCGAACTCTCGACCGACAAGGCGGTCACGGAACTGCCCGCCCCCGTGGACGGAATCTTTACGCCAGCAGCCTTCGAAGGGACAGTCATCGCGCCAGGGGCAACCCTGGGGTTCATCCGCTCACCAGGAGAATCCTAGGCCACCCTTCGTTTTCGGCCCGCCGACTATCAGGCTGCCGAGCCCACGTGTGCCGGAGGCAGTACCACCGGGCCGCTCCCACGGCCAGCGCCGCGCTGCCGGGCAGCCGGGCCAGGAGCTCGTCAGCGCCCCGGTGGCGGCCTTCACCGGCATCCCGGCTCCCCGAGGGGCCTCGATGGGCCCGGGACCGGCTTCTACGGGCCGGTGGGTCCTTATTCCTGGCTCCAGTCGACGTACGGGCGGCACGCGACGGGCGAGGGGCCGTCGACGCGCGGGGATGCGGGGCGGGGCGCACGGCCGGTTCCTGCGTCCCGGTGGCGGCCGGGGTGCTGGCGAAGCCGCCGCTCCGGCCCCCTCCCGCCACGCCGCCCGCGGACGCCGGGGCCGGTGAGCGCGCGCTGCGCCGGATCGTCGCGGAAGGGCTGCAAGAGGTCTACTTCAAGGACGGCGGCCGTCGCGTCGACGACCTCGAGGTCGCATTTTCCGACATCGACTACCTGGACCTCGACTACTGAGCCCCGCGCCGCCCTGCACGGGCGGCCCGCCCATGACCGGCACGCGGTGGGGGAGGGGCCGTTCGTGTGCGGGGGGTGGCGGTCAGCTGTTGGTGCTGTGGGTGGCGGCGTGCAGTGCTCTGCCGCCTTCCTGCCCCTCGAGAGGTGGGAGATCCAGAGGTGCCCGGACGACTGTTGCACGGGAGCGGGGTGCCCGATGACGTGGGATGCCCTCATTTCTGGCAGCACCAGTTCGGCCTTCGAGAGGTGATTCCCGGACGTTCCTTGTTTTCTCTCGCTGCCCGTATGAACCTCACGTCCTTCCTGTCTCTCAGATAAGCCGAAAAGTCTCCTCGCCGGTACAGGCTGTACGTGCCGCTGAAAGGATTCTCTGTTTGCTTTCCCGTCAGAGGATTTTCGCAAGAGGACCCGGTGGCGCGTGGGACCGATCACACTTCGAGGAAACGGGATGCCCAGGCACCTGCTACAGGCGAAGAGCAGATGGCTGGAAGACGATCACTCGTTCGCGCGACAAGCACATAATCCGTTTTTCCGTTGAGCAGAACCCTTTTGACCGCAATGACCGCGGTTAAACACCAAAGTCAGACGACCGAAAGGGACACCATGAGCATGACTCTGACGGGGCAGGTCACCCTCGACTCCGACCACCCGGTGGAGACCCAGGGCGGTGACCTCTCGACCTTCACCCGTGTCACCTTCCCCACTCCCTTCCCCGAGGGGAGCCAGGTCATCGTCCTCGCCCAGGTGCAGACCTTCAACGGCCCGCACACCCCCGGCGTGCGCATCGCCAACGTCAACCGCAACGGTTTCCACATCCGCATGAACGAACTGTTCGGCACCAACATCATGAGCGACGGCGTCCACGCCACAGAGACCATCGGCTGGCTCGCCACCACCGTCTGATCCCCTCACCGGCCGGATGCATCCCAGGAGATAAACGGAAATGCATCCGGCCGGCACACAGGCGGCTGACCAAGACCGAATTCACCGTCCGTCCCCGGGCAGGTAGGTAGACCCGAACCCGCCACACCTGCGCTTTCCACTTCTGGAAGACGGTCGACTAAGACCGTTTCCTACGTGGTGAGGCGGACGAGGCGCTTGTAGCAGCACAAGGCCGCGGTGAGACCGAGAAACGCCAGGTAGTTGCGGGGGTTGCGTTCGTAGCGAGGGCTGAGTCTGCGGTAGCCGGACAGCCACGACATCGTCGTCGACCGCCGTCCCGCCTCGCCGGTGAGTGTGAGGACCTGCCCGTTCCAGGCGGGGGGAGGAGGCGAGCCCGGTTGCGTTGTGCGACCGGGTCCGTCATCCCGGCCTGTTGCCCCGGCCCGTCGTCGACCGCCCGCCGTACGGTATCGCCGTGCTGCTGTACGCGCCGTTCTGGCCCCCGGCTCGGTATCGCCGTCGTACGGCCCCGTCGTCGAGCGCTGTCTCGCCGCGCCGTTTTGCCGTCGATGACGGTTGCTGTCCTCGCCGCCGCCGTGCCGCCTGCCGGCCGTCGGCGCTCACCCGTCGACCAACCACCGTCCCCGCTGCCGAGGGGGCCTGGTCGTTTCGTCGTCGTGTTGCTGCTGCGGGCTTGGGTCCCAGGCTCTCCGCGTCGTCCCGTCGCTTCGTGTTTCTGCCGCCCTCTACTGTCGTCGTGCGGCCACCGTTCCTCGGCCGTGCGCCGCCGTCGTTCCGTCGGGCGGTGCCTGTAGTTCTGACCGCGGTCGCTTGCCGTCGGTGCCCCGCGCTCCGCGTCACGTGCCCCCGTGCCGGGTGTCGGTGCCGTACGTGGTGTCCGGCCGCCCGTCGCGGTCGTCGACCGCCGCCGCGCCGCCGTTGCTGTCTCGCCGGCTTCGCCCCGCCAGGATCCCGGCGCGGCGTTGCTGTTGTGCCACTGGGTGGCCACCGGTTTCGTCGTCGCCCCGTTGCCGGCGCTCGCCCGTATGACCGCCGCCTTCCGGCCGGGCGCCGTACGGCCCCGCCGTCCTGCCGCCGCGCTGGGCCGTCGCCGTGTGTCGCCCCGTCCGCCGTCGCGACGCTGTCGCGGATCTTGCTCTTGGCGCCCGCGTTTGTGACTGCGGGGCGGGCGCCGGTCCCGATCGCCCGTGCCGCTGCCCGGGGTGCCCCTGCTGCTGCCGTGTCGGCACCCTGTCGCCTCGACGTTCTGCGTGCCACGTCCGGCCGGGGTGGCGAGGGCATGAGCATTCGCGGCGCGGTCGCCCTGGCCGCTGTCCAGCTCGGCCCGTCCGCCACCGCGGGTCCGCTGCCCGCGGCGCCGCCGGGCCGCTCCGGGCTGCGGCTCGGTGCCTCTCGCCGCATATGGTGCCCTGCTTGCCTACGGGCCGCCGGGTCGAGTGTCAGTGGCCGGCTCTACTGTGCCGGTCATGACACCGCCCCGGTTCAAGTTCGCGTACCTGCAGCCGCTGTTTGCCGACCTGGAGAGTCTGCGTGGCGAAGGTGCCTACCAGCAGCTACCGGCAGCGCAACCCTTGAGCAGCCTGGCCGCGGACGACGCGCCGTTGGGCACCTACTCAGCGTCGACATTGATCCGGGCCTCGTTCACGGCGGGGGTGGCGCATGCGGACGCGCTGCGCAGGATTGTGTTGCACGGTGAGGTGGACCCCACCAGTCCTTGGACGCTGATGCGTGGCGCCCTGGAGAACTTCGCCACGGCGGCCTGGCTGCTGGGAGGCAACGACCGCACCGAGCGTCGGCGCCGGAACCTGCGGCTGTGGCGCGAGGACATGCGAAACCGCGCTCAGCACGAGGAGGACACAGATCATGTGCCGGGGCCAGGCGGCAAGACGGGGCGGGAGCGCGTCCAGGAGATCGAGAACCTTGCTGTGTCGCTGGGCATCCCGGACAAGCTCGCCAAGCCGGAGGCCGGGAAACTGATAGCGGAGGCAGCCGCCGGCATTGGCCTGGATCCCCGGCAGGTCACCGCTGCCTGGCGAGCCGCGTCAGGGTTCGCCCACGGCCGCTACTGGCCCAACCTTCGCGCGTCCCTGGCGCGCGACGCCGTACGAGGTGGCCCCGACCACTACCTGATGGCGCTGGTCATCGATGAGAACCAGCACCGGCCGCTGACCGACCACACCCACGCTCTCCTCCGGCATGTCCAGGCTCGGTACACGGCCAGAGCCACGGCCCCGTGATCACCCATCGCGGCCTCGGGGGGCTCGCACGGTGCCGGGAAACGACCGGACGGCCGCGGCGCTCATGCCCAGGCGATGCCTAGTGCTGTGACCGCATAGGTTCACTGGGTTGCTCGTTGTGCTGGTTGGAAGTGACGGTTTCCAACCAGCAGGGGAGGTGGGATGGCGCCACCAGTTAAGGTCCGGAGGCTGACGGAGCAGGAGGGGCAGAAGCTCCAGCACATCGTTCGGCGGGGCAGTACGAGCTCGGTGCGGTTCCGGCGGGTGATGATGTTGCTGGCTTCGGCCGGTGGCGGCACGGTCCCGGTGATCGCGCGGCTTGTCCAGGCGGACGAGGACACCGTCCGGGATGTGATCCACCGCTTCAACGAGGTCGGGCTCGCATGCCTCAACCCTCAGTGGGCGGGAGGCCGTCCCCGCCTGCTGAACAGTGACGACGAGAACTTCGTCATCCAGACGGCCACCACTCGCCCCACCGTGCTGGGCAAGCCCTTCACCCGCTGGTCCCTCCGCAAGCTGGCCGATCACCTGCGCCGGAACATCACCAGGCCCGTCCGGATCGGCCGCGAGGCCCTGCGGTGCTTACTGGCCCGCCGCGGGATCACCTTCCAGCGGACGAAGACCTGGAAGGAGTCCCCGGACCCGGCCTTCGACGCCAAGCTCGCCCAAATCGAGTACGCGCTTAACGAGCGTCCGGACCGCACGTTCGCCTTCGACGAGTTCGGCCCCCTGGGCATCCGCCCCACCGCCGGTTCCTGCTGGGCCAAGCGGGGCAGCCCCGACCGGCTGCCCGCCACCTACCGCCGCACCCACGGCATCACCTACTTCCACGGCTGCTACTCGGCCGGCGACGACAAGCTGTGGGGTGTCAACCGACGCCGCAAGGGCATCGACCACACCTGGGCCGCCCTGCGATCCATCCGGGCCGCCCGCCCCGACGGCGGACCGATCTACGTGATCCTCGACAACCTCTCCGCCCACCTGAACTGGAAAATCCGCAGGTGGGCGGCCCGCAACAAGGTCGAACTGTGTTTCACCCCGACCTACGCGTCCTGGGCCAACCCCATCGAGGCCCACTTCGGGCCGCTGCGGCAGTTCACCCTGGCCAACTCCCACCACCCGAACCACACCGTCCAGACCCGGGCCCCGCACGCCTACCTGCGCTGGCGCAACAACAACGCCCGCCACCCCGACGTCCTGGCCGCCCAACGACGCGAACGCGCACGCATCCGCAGCGAGAAAGGCATCCGCTGGGGCGGCAGACCGCTACCGACCGCGGCCTGACCACCCAACCCGGCAAACCTTCCCAGTCACAGCACTAGGCGGTGGTCACCCGCTGCGTTTGAGGCTCTTGCGTGTTTCCTGCAGGTAGTCGTGTACTGCCTGTTCGGGGACTTTGAAGCCCCGCCCGATGCGGATGGCTGGAAGCACCCCTTCGTGTACCAAGCGGTAGACCGTCATCCTGGACTTACGCAAAGCTTCGGCCGTCTCCTGGACCGTCAGGAGCCTGGTCTCGCTGGGCGGTGTGTCTCCGGCGGTGGCCGATGTCTGGGTGGGGCCCGGTTCGGGTGACCGCCGTCCCGCGGTGGAGGTTTCGTTGCCGGCCGCACCTGAGGGTTCAGACCGGCCGCTTTGTCCTGCACGAGATGCGGGTTTGGCACCCCGATTCTGCGTACGCCGGGTCATCTGCTGCTCAAGCTCGGCGATTCGTGCCCTCAGGTCGCGATTGATCTCGAAGAGTTCATGGTGGGTCTCCATCAGCTCGGTGATTCGTGCCCTCAGGTCGTGGTTGGTCTCGAGGAGTTCCTGGTTGGCCTGCATTAGCTCGTTGGCCCGGATCAGGGCTAGGTGGACAAGCTCGGCGGGTACTTCCTCGCGCCATGCGAAGCCGAGAGTACGCAGGAGGCCCATGAGTTCATGGGCCGCGGACAGCCGGTCATGCGTGTGGCCGTGGGCGATCTCGTTTCGGAGCCGGGCGATCCGCCGAACGGTCTGGGCGTGCTCTGGTGTGATGCGCTCGGCGATGTGTCGGGATGCGGGCGTCCCGAGCGAGGACTTGTTCATCAGCTCGGCGAACTTCTCGTTCTTATCCACGGTCCTCACTCCTTTCCTGCCGGTTCTTCACGCTGGTCTTCTTGCGCCAGCGGTGCAGGACGCCTTCGATCACCCGTACGGATTTCTCGCCGAGGATCTCCCGGATCTCCTCCTGGGTATAGCCGTCCAGGGTCAGTGCCACCACCGCCCGCTCTCGCTCCTTCTTGGGGTCGATGTTCTTGAGCGCGTCGCGCAGTACCTCGCGGCCGATGACCTCGCCTTCCACGCCGGGCAGCACCTCGTCGTCGAAATGGGGGTGGAGGAGCGCCTGGCGCTGGGCCGCCTCGTGGTTGCGGTGCCTGCGGAACTCGTTGGGGAAGTCGTACAGGCAGGCGCCCATGAAGTAGGTCGTGATTCCGGCGCCGCCGGCGAAGGTCCATCCGCCTTCGACGAGGGCCTGTTGCCGGAAGCGGGGCAGGGCCAGGGCGACGGTCATGCTGGCGAGTTCCTCACGCAGGTCGCTGTCGGCGGCCAGCCGTTCGAGTTCGAGTTCGTGCGGGTTCAGACCGAACCCGCGGCTGGAGGTCATCTTGAAGATGTAGCCGGAGTACATCCACGCCCGCAGGACGGCGATGGCGTAGCGGGCCAGGTCATTCTCGAAGGCCTCGTAACGCGGGCCGGCGAAACCGTCCTGGGCCAGTAGCTGTACGAGCTGCTGGTCGGCCATGCGCCGCTCCAGGCTCTCCTGGAGCCGCTGGGTCTCTTTCCTCTGCCGGGGGTCCATCTCTTCCCAGCCGGCGGCCGTAGATGCGTCGAGGGCGATGTTCTGGGCGGCGTCGCCGGAAGGTTGTAAGTCCCAGGCGTGTGCGGGCGCGTCCTCTCCGCCCGCGTCGTCGCCCCGCATGCCCCGTCCCCTCTCTTCCGGTTGTCGTCCGCCCGCCATGGATACATGGGGCTGGCTCCGTCACCGCCCGGCGCCACCCTCCGCAAGCTCCGGGCACCGCCGCCCGCTGACGCAGACGACCCCTTGTAAGTCGCTGCTCCCGAGGTACCCCACGGACTTTTTCAAGATTTTTTAGGCGACGGGAAAATCACGAGATTCCGTGGGGGGACCGGGGCGTCGCGACATAGAAGCGGTACACGATCACCGCACTCGGGAGGAGCCCCGTGACCCACAACCTGACCCCGCCCACCCCGCCCACCACTCCGGTTCAGGCACCTCCGGTCCCGGCCCTGGAACCGGAGAGCTCCGGCCCCCTCCTTACCGCCCACGCTGCGCTCGTCTTCCTGGCGGCGGCCTTCATCGGCGCGGTGGCCGGCGTCCTGACCTCCTTCAGCACCGGCAACACGGCCGCCGCGCTGCTGGCCGGCCTGACCGCCTGCGGTTTGAGCATCCCCGTCCTGCACAAGCTCATCCACCCCTGACCCCAGCCGCACCAGGCGAACATGGCCCCGGGAACCTCCCGGGGCCGTTCTGCTGCCGTACACCCGAGAACGGCCGAACCCAGCATCCCGCCGAGGTCCGGCACCGCTGCTCACTACTGGCCGAGCACCTCGACACCCGGGCGCTGGCTCTCGAAGAGGTACAGCTTCTTGCCGAATAGCTCCTCGTGGCCGGTGGAGAAGACGGCCTTGTCATGGAGGGCGTACTGGCAGATCATCGAGCAGTCCGCCGCAGACAGCTGAAGTCGGTTCGCTTCTCGGTCGGTTCGGCACGAGCTGGTGGCCACCGCCCTGGCGGGTGGTTGCTTCGGTTGCGGCGCTCGGTCTGCCAGCCGGCTCCGGCCGCGTCGATCTGACTACGGCGAAGCGCTCGCTGCCGGGGCGGCTCCGGCCGGCTTAGAGCCTGCCGCTGGCGACCTCACGCGGCAGGCCAGGGAAGGCCGGGCGCTGGCCAGCAGTCCCGTAGCAGCCCACCGTGGTGGCCACACCGTGCTCCTGAGCGGCTCCGGGTGGTGGCGGCTTTTCGTCCCGCCCGGGTTCGGGTCCGGCCGTGCCTGGGAGTACCCGGCCTGGACCACGTCGAAAATGTCGGTCTGGTGCGCTCATCAGCGCCCGGACCACCGTGCTCGGTGCTGTACCGGCGCCGACCGGATCTTCGGAAGCTGTGGCAAGGAGGGCAGTTCCTGTGATGCCCGGGGAGCCGCTGTCCGGCGTTCTCCCGTCCGTTCGCCTCGCCCCCCGGGACCCGGGGGGCGAGGCGAACGGACGGGAGAGGCACTCAGGCGGTGTCGTGTGGGGTCTGGTGTTTGGAGTCGGTGGTTTTGTCACCGTGAAGGTGTGTGTTCTGGCTCCCGGTGCGGGGTGTGGGGTGTCGGGAGCCAGAACGTTGGGGTTGGGGGTCAGCGGGCCTTGCGGCCCTTGGTCAGGCGGTGGTCGGTGGTCCAGAACTTGGTGGCGGTGGAGGTGCCGGCCTTCACCCAGGTGTTTCCCTTGGGTCGGCACACGAAGTTGAACATGCCCATGGTGGTCATCTCGCCGGGCCTCTCGTACACGTCGAAGCGGTACTCCTTGTAGACCTCTCCCGCCCGCAGCTTGTAGTGCGCGTGCTTGCGCAGGGTCGCGGTGAAGCCGAAGTTCTTTCCGATGGTCTCGGTGACGTCGAAGCCGACGGCCGCGCTGACTGCGCCCTTGGACAGGCCGAAGGTGCCGCCGACCTTGTTCGACGTCTCGACCTTGTAGTCGATCCTGAGCTGTCCGGGACCCCACCCGGCGATCACGTACCCGGGCTTGTTGGGCCAGACCTTGATGGTCCTGGTGAACTTGACGTTCCGCGCCTGCCGGTCGGCCACGCAGGGCCGGCCGTTCTTGCCGGAGGCGGACGCGTTGCTGATCCGGTCGGCGGGCGGGGCGTCGTTGCCCAAGAGGTCCGTGGTGCTGGTGGTGATACCGCCGGCGAGCAGGCCGGTGGCGACGGCGGCTACCGCCATCGTGCGGGTCTTTCGCGTTCGCATGCCACGCATGGTGGTTTCCCTTTCGGTGAGCAGACGATGTGGGGCGCCTGAACCGGCGTCCGGCCGGAAGGCGCTGAGGGGTTGGGAGCTCCCTTGTGCCTGCGCGCTCGCGGTCGTCGACACCGGCGTGCGGCAGGTCTGGCCCGGCAGCGTGTGGCGGCGCCTTCGACTGGGGGCGTCGCCCGGCAGTGCGGGGCGGTGGAAGAAGCGTTGCCCGCGGGTGGAAGGCCGGGCAACACATTGCGGTGGCCGGGACAGTCCTGCCTCGTCTGCGCAGGTCACAGGGGTGTCCGTCTGCGTCTGCCCCACTGGTGAGGAAGGCCGTGCCAAGGGCGGACGCACCCGGACGGTCCAGGACGCCCGAAGGTCTGGCGAGACACCCGGAGGCTGAAACAGCCTCCTTGCGGGCCGTGTGTTGCGGCCCCGTGAAGGAGGTTGTGATGGCACCGCAGACGTTGACCCGACCCACCCAGCAGGCACCGAGCCCGCGGCAGGGGCGGGCGTCGACCCCGGTGAGCAGGCCGGCCCAGGGGGACAGGACCGCCCAGGCGTCGGCCGCGCACCGCAAGCCCCGCCGTCGCGGTATGGGCGCGGGCCGTGCGGGCGGCGGCCGTCGGCGCTGGGCCGTGGCGTCGCTGCTGGCGGTGTTCGTACTGGCCTGGCTGGCAGGGGCACTGCTGGCCGTTCACGGCCCCTCAGAGGTCTCGGCCCGGCAAGACCACCCGTCGCTCACCCTCACCCCGCCGACCCCGCCGACCCCGCCGACCCCGCCGACCCCGCCGACCCCGCTGACTTCGCCGACTCCCGAGCCCGAGGCCGGGCCTGAGCCTGGGCAGAGCGGGACCGAACCGGAAACCAAGCCCCTCCCGTCTGACAAGCCCCGCCGGCCGGCCCACGGCGCGCCTGAGGCGACCAGGAAGATCACGTTGCGGCCGGGAGACACCCTCTACGCGCTGGCCCTTACGCACGGCACCACCGTCAAGGCCCTCCAGACGCTCAACAGCCTTGGCACCTCGACCCTCATCTACGCCGGCGACACCCTGCTCCTGCCGGCCGGTCACGGCACGGTGCCTGCCGCGGCCACGAGCTCCGCGGGCAAGACCACCCCCGCCCCGCGGCCCGTACCGAGCGACACCGACACCCCCGGCAAGCCGGCTCCCGTGGTGAAGAGCGGCGGTGCGAAGGCCGTCGCGTTCGCCCGGGCGCAGCTGGGCAAGCCCTACCTCTGGGGCGGCACCGGGCCGCACGGGTACGACTGCTCAGGCTTGGTGATGCGGGCCTGGCAGAAGGCCGGCGTCAACCTGCCGCGTACCACCTGGGACCAGATTCGGGCGGGGAAGACCACCACCCGTACCCGTCTGCTCCCCGGCGACCTGGTCCTCTCCCACGGAGGCAGCCATGTCGCGCTCTACATCGGTGACGGCAAGGTCATCCACGCCCCCCGCCCCGGTCGCACGATCACCATCGCGCCGCTGCCCCGCCCCTCCGACGTCGTCGCCTACCGCCACATCGCCCGGTGACACACGCGAAGGCCACCGTGCACCCACCTATCCTTCTTCATCTTCAGCACGCCTGGGACAACCTCTCAACTTCCGTTCGCACTAGGCTCTTCGGAGCGCGTGAGCGATCAGGAGGAGACATGGGGACCGGGCCGGATCCGAAGGCCGCGAAGACACCGGCGGAGTTCGTCGCCACGATGCGCCAGCTGCGCAACTGGGCCGACCTGAGCTACCGGCAGCTCGAACGCAAAGCCGCCGACGCCGGCGACGCCCTGCCGCGGGCGACGCTTGCCAGCGTGCTGGCACGGCAGGACCTGCCCCGAGAAGAACTCCTGGCCGCCTTCGTCCGTGCCTGCGGAGGCGACGCGGCCACCGTCGACGCCTGGATCGACGCCCGCCGCCAACTGGCCATGAACGCCGAACCCGCGGCCCCCACACCCGACAACCCCCATCAGACTCCCTTACCTCCCGCGGTCGAGGAACCCGGCCCGGGGGACCCCAAGGAAGAGGACCCGGACACCCGCCCCGCGGCATCGGCACCCGACGACCCCCACGAGGCACCCTTGCCCCCGCCGGCGGAAGAGCCCGCCCCGAAGAACCTCAAGGAACAGGAACCGGACGTCGAAACAGCCGCCGCACCCGACCACGGCACGACGGCGACGCGCCCCGAACCCGATGAGCCCTCCCGCAGCCGGTACCTGCCGATGTCCCTCACCGGGGCCCTGGCCGCGGCAGCCGTCCTGCTGCTCGCCTTCTGGCCGAGGGGAACCACATCCGACACCACCCTGCCCGGCGACGGCCCCCGCGCCACCACCAGCCCCACCGACAGCAAACCGTCACCGACCCGACCCTCCGCCACCCCGTCCGTGCAGACGCCCTCCCCACCCCCCGCCTCCGCCTCGTCCGGCACCGGCAAGACCTCCGCCAAGCCCAAGCCCAAGCCCCGGCCCACGACACCACCCGCCAAAACCCCGAGCAAAGCCCCCACCACACCCGCCCCCGCCACGATGCCCAAGACCGGCTGGGTCCAGATGCACCCGGCCGGCTCCTCCAGCCTGTGCATCACCGAAGGCCGCGAACGCAACGGCCGCACTGATCGCGAGATCGCCGTCCAGCGCCCCTGCGCCGAAGCCCCCCAGCCCCGGGTCTACCTCGAATCCCTCGGCAACGGCACCTACCGCATCCAGTGGCACCACCCCGAATTCGGCCAAGGCTGCCTCGGCGTCGACGAAGCCCCCACCGAAGGCTCCCAACTCCTGTCCCCCGGCGACTGCACCGACGCCCCCGGCATGCGCTACCGCTTCGAACCCTCCGGCAGCGGCTACCGCCTGCGCCCCCTGGACAGCGGCATGTGCATCGGCATCCTCCCCCCTCGCACCAGCGGCGCCGAAGCCATCCAGGCCCACTGCACCGGAGCCGCCGACCAGGTCTTCCGCTTCAACCCCCTTTGACCAAGCGCCTTTCGCGTTCGAGCGGGACTGGGCCCGAAAGCGCCTAGGCCGACGCCTTGGACGACACCGAAGGGCGCGCCCTTCCCACAGTGACGGGCGTGGGCTTGGCACGGCGATCAGGGAGCGGTCCCATGAGGGTGCCTGGTGGTGCCCGTGTCCGGTCCACCGGAGGGACCAGCTCACCCGACCGACCGCCTGTTTCGGCTGTCCGCCGGGCGCCGGCCGAACACCCGTGTGCGCTCGTAGGGGTCGTTGCGGGCCGCTTACCGGCCTGGGCGTCGACCTGCTCCCGCCGCCCCGGCTCGCCATCGCCGTCGATCGGTCGTCGTCGATCGCCGTCTCGCTGCGCCGTCCTGCTGCTGTCGACCGCCTACGGCGCCGCCGCCATCGGTCGCCGTACGGCGCCGGCATCCCGGCGTCGACCCTCGTACAGCGTCCCGCCCCATCGCTCCGCTGCCTGGTCTCCCCGTCGGTTGCCGCCCCGCGCCGCCGAAGGCAACGGCCAGCCGTCCTGCCGCACTGGTCCGTCGTCGGTGCGGACGGCGTCCCCGGGCTCCGGGCTCTGGCCGTCGGTTCCGTTGCCGTTCCACCGGCCAGCTCGGGCACCACGACGGATCGAGGTCGTCCAGTTGCTCGCGCCGCTCGCACGACAGCGCGTCGGTCGTCGACTCCATGGGCAGGCCCTCGGCATGCCGCTGTCGTCGTCCCGCCGGCCTCGCCGCGTCGGTATCCCGGTGCCCCGCCCCGCTGCTGGCCGTCGACCGCCGTCCCGCCGCCCGCCGCCCGTCGCCGCGTCGTCGCCCCGTCGCCGCGTCGTCGCCCTGCCACCGCGCCGCGCCGTGCCGCTCGTCGCTGTCGTCCTGGCGCCGCGTCGCTCCGCTGCTTCGTCGTCGGCTGCCGCCGGGAGGTGTCCGGCCGTCCCGGCCACTGGTGCTCGTCCGTCGACCACCACCGCTGTCGACCCCGTACGGCGTCCCGCTTGGGCACTGCCGTCCCGCGGTCGTCGGTCGTCGTTCCGTCGGCCGCTCCGTACGGCGCCGTCCCGGCCCCCGCCGCAGCGCCGGCCAGCTCCGCCGGCCGTTCAGTTCCGCCGCGCTGGTCGGGTCCCGGCCGACTGCCGTACGGCGTCACCGCCGTGTCCGGCCGCCGCGCGCGGCCCCCGCGCTGTCTTGCCGCCGTGCCTTGTTGCCGGCGCGGGCGTCGTCCCGTCGTCGACCGCCGTACCGCCTCGCGGCTCTCCCGGTCGGCCGCCGGCGCAAGCGATGTCTCCGGCCGTCGTCGGGTCGCCGTGCTGTCGCCCCGCTGCCCGTGCCGCCCGCCGGGCCGCGGGGGCGCCGCCCCACCCACCCGCGCCGCTGCCCCGGCCGCGGCGCTGTGCCCGGCGTCCCGGCGGCCGCTTTGCGGTGCCGGCGCGCCGCCGGCACGCCGCCGCGCCGTCCCGCCGCTTCATGGCCCTGCTGTGGCGCCCTGCCGCCCACGGCCTCGCCGCTGTGCCTCGCGCCGCGGCTGCGGCGGGCCACCGTCGCCGCGCCGCCCCTGCCGCCTTGACTGTCGCGAGCGCGAGCTCCTGGCGCCCGTCCTGTGTCACCTCGCCCGTCCGCCGCGCCGCAGCCGTCCGCGGCGCCGCCCGTCCGCGGCGTCGCCGGGGTGCCGGGCCGCCGTCCGCGGCGCTGCGGCCGCCGTGCCGCTGTGGTGTCGTCTGGCTGGGGAAGGTGCCGGGCCGGCGAGGGTGGGTGTCGGCGCTCGCGGCTGCGCGGGTTCGTTCAGAGTGCCGCCCGGGCCGCCGCTTCGCGGTCCTGTCGGGCCGCCGCCGTCCCGCCCGCTCGGCGCTGTCCGCCCGTCCGCTGACCGTCCCGCCGCCGCGCCGTCCCGCTGTTTCCGCGTCCTGCGGCGGTGCCCCTGCTGCGGCGCCGTGCCGCCGCTGTGCCTCGCCCCTGCCGCCGCGCCGGGCCGCTGCGGCGCCCGGGGCGTCGCCGGGTCGCCCCTGCCGCTTCGAGGTCCTGCTGCGGCGTTCCCGCCGCTGTGCCTCGCGGCGCCGTCGGGGCGCCCGCGCCCTCGCCGTGCCGTCCGCCCACCGTGCCGCTGCGGCACCCCCGTTGCTGCCCGTCGTGTCCCGTCTCCGCCGGATTGCCGCCACGGTCCTGCCCCGCGCCGCCCGCCGCCGGGCTGCCGCTGCTCGGCCCGCCCGGGCCGCCACCGCTGTGCCGCCGTCGCCGCGCCGCCGTCCGCTGCCGCGTCGACACCCCGCCGCTGTCCCGTCGCTGGGCCGCCGGGTCTGTGCGGTGCCGGCGCCCCCGCCGTTGCGTCGTGGCGGTCCTGCTCCGCCGCCCCGCTGCTCGCCCAACTGTGTGCCGGCCGCCGCGCCGAGCGGTGGGTGCCGGCATTCGAGCAGGACTGGAACCGCGCGCTGGACGATGCCCGGCGCAGTTACAGCCTCCCCCCTGCACGACGTCGTCCGCACCTGGCATCTGCGGGTCGCGGCCGCTCGGGCCGTCGATGCCTACCTGCACTCGGGCCGCGACGAGACCAGCTTCGTGGACCTGAACGACGTCTTGGGCGCCCGCCGGTGGCCGGTGGTTCCTGGGCAGTGCGCCTGTCCGGGCAGGCCGCCAAGACGCTCACCGGCCTGCCCGAACACGCGAAGGAAACAGTCCGCGCCGTCCTGGACATCGCGATGCGCTCTCCCTGGGGATGGCCGCAGCGGGATGCCGGCGATGCGGAGGGCGAGGACGTCCGCGTCGTGTCCGTCGGGCAGCTGTCCGTCGTCTACGCGATCAACCGCCTCACCCGGCATCTGTCCGTCCTGGACATCGTCTGGCTCGGTTAGGCGCTTCCCGGCGGCCACGTGAACGGTTTCGGATCCGCCTGGCCGGTCGCGGTGCGATCCTGCACGGATGAATCGTGTGCGCAGGGTGGGGGCGCTGGCGGCCGGTCTGGCCGCGGCGGCGCTGGTGACGGGATGCGGTGGGAGCGGCGGCGCCGAGGCGGGGCCGGGTGCGCCGGCCAGCCCACCGGAGAGTGTGGAGGTGCCGGACGGCCCGGTGGAGGCGCCGTCGATGGAGCCGGAGTATCCGCCGACGGCCGAGGGTGAGATCGACAAGCTCGCCGATGAGCGGGGCTGGGTGGTCGATGACCTTTACAGCAGTGCTGCGGCGTTCGTGCAGGACATGTGCGATTCGCTGCCGGTGAGCGCGGTGGAGGGGATGTCGCGGCCGCAGTGGCTGGCTGAGGGCGGATACCTGGAGGGGGACGGGGCGGCGGTGTTGCAGGCAGGGGTGCCGAAGCTGTGCCCGAAGTGGACGGCGACGGTGAAGGCCGCGGTGTCAGGGCGCTACGAGCGGTGGTTCACCGATGGCACGTATGTGGTCGCAGCCGACAAGCCGAAGGCGAGCACGTTGGGGCCGCCGGACCCGGACGACTTCGTCACCGGCGAGGACGGTGAGCGGTCGGTCGGCGAGGAGGCGGAGGAGACGATCCTGCCGGGCACGTACCGGGCGAAGGGCCGGATGAAGGACTGCTACTGGGAGCGGACGGCGAAGGACGGGGAGATCATCGACAACCAGTTCGCGACATCGGCACAGGACATCACGGTGACGATCCGCGCGTCGGACGGACAGTTCACCTCGACGAACTGCGCGGTGTGGAAGCCCGTCAAGTAGACGGTGCGGGATGTGAGCGGGCCCCGCTCCTCGGGGGTGTGGGAGCGGGACCCGCGGGTCGTACGGATCGGGCCGGGCTGGCGCGCGGGGACGTGTGTAGGAGCCGGTGCGCTCCGAGTGCCGCCGCTCCCCCGGCCTCGGGGTGCTCTTGGACTAGCGCGTCGACGTCGGCCGTCCGGTACAGCGCCACGTCGACCGCCCCGGTCCGCGAGATCTCGAAACGTCCTTGAACCGTTTCGGCGGGGTTCACCCAGCCAAGACGGACCATCCAGTCGCAGTCGGCCCGGTGCACCCCCAGCCGCGCCGCCGCCTGGTCCGGGCCGAGCGGCGTCTCGGCGGCGACCAGCTTCGCCAAGTCCTCGCGCCGGCAGCCCCCTGCGGCCTGGCCGGGGTGGTGCAGTGTCCTGTCCGGTTCGCGCTCAGGTCGACCAGGAGGCCGCAGCCGACGAACCGCCGCATCAGAAACGCCGTCACGTGCCCCTTCTCGCCGACGACGTTCGGGGCGCCGAAGGCGTCGGCGCCCCGGTTTGCCGCCGCGGGAGCCGGAACCGTGGGATTCGCCGGTGCTGTGTCAGACCGGCTGAGAGGATGGGAAGAGGGTCAGCTCATGATCAGGGCACAGCAGTGGGGGCGGCGATGGACGAGAAGAAGACGGTGCGCGCGGTCGCGATCGACTACAAGGCAGTCCTGCACGGGCCCGGGCGCGCGCACGAGGGGATTGCTGAACTGCTGCGGTGGCTCGATCAGCGCGATGTGGCGTGGGTTCTGCTGACCAACGAGCCGATGGACGCCAAGTCGGCCCTTGCCGCGGCGGGCCTTCCCGAACCGGCCCTGCATCTGTGCCGCGACGACATCCCGGACAAGGCGAGGCGCGGAAACAAGGCATGGCTGGAGGCGGTCGCGGACCGACTCGGCCTCCGCATGAACCAGCTCATCCTCATCGGGACCTCGCAGTTCGACTGGTACACAGGCATCCACGCTGGCGTCGTTCACATCCACGCCCGCTGGGCCAGCCGGCTGGGAGCGCAGATCACTTCGTTGATGTCCGACGAGCCGGCCGATGTCATCGAACTCTTGGAGTACTTCCTGCTGCACGAGCCCCGTTGGGCGTTCCGTCTCGATGACGAGGACCGCGCCTTCGCGATCCGCTCGATGCTGCCCTTCAACGCGCGGTTCCCCCGCGGTGGCGGCCGGACCTTCACGATTAAGGACATCTTCACCTACGAGAACACAGTTAAGGTCGGCGACGAGGACGCGCGCGATGTCCTGATGCTGCACCTTCTGTGTGCGGCCTACCTCGATGGTGCGCTGCCTGGGCAGAGCTTCTTCTGCGTGTACCCCAGCAGCACACCCGCTAAGGGCAACCCGCAGCTGGCCGGCTTCCTGGACCGCGCCAAGGTCATGACCGGCTCCTCCTACAAGGAGGACCTTCTCGAACGCGTCATCCAAGCCCCAGATACCAGTCTGGAGCGGTACAAGAGGAGCGTCGGCCAGTCGACGGGCCGGGACATCTCCATCGCCGCCCAGGCCCGCACCGTACGAGTCAACCCGGCCTACAGGAAGAAGATCGTCGGCAAGACAGTGATCGTCTTCGACGACTTCACCACCGAGGGCAAGTCCCTGGAGTGGGCCCGCACCCTCCTCAGCGAGGCCGGAGCAGCACAGGTCATCGCACTGACCATCGGAAAGTACCCCTCGCGCCACACCGTCTACCGGTTGCGCCCCGATGTCACGATCGATCCCTTCAGCACCAACGACGTCACCCTGGCGCATTTCCAGACGACCACAGGTCCTGGGGGAGCGGAGGAAGGGCCGTCGGTGATCCTGACAACTGCTATGGAGCACTTCGCCGCCGTTGAGGAGCGCGCCGCCGAACCTCCAACCCCTGAGGCGTCCTCTGCCCGGATGGCTCATCCGGCACCCCGCCCCGTTCCTGCTGGCACCCGCTCTCCCATGACCGCCTACAGGATCGCCCGGCAGCGGCACCTCGCGGACATGCTCACCCACCTCCAGCAGCATGCGTACCCTCTCGTCTGGCGCGGCGAGTACCTGATGTCTACAGGGAAGACGACGACCACCGCCTTGTGGTGGATCGCCCTGCCAGGGCAGGTCGAGCAGTGGTACGACACCAGCGAGGCTGAGCGTCTGGTCAGCGGCATTTGTCTAGCGGTAGGGATCATCTGGGAACCGGTCGCGGCGCCCGGCGGGGCCACCCAGCTCGCTGAAGCCCTCGCCCGTATGGAACAGCGGCGGCAGAGCTGAGGCACCGGCCCGACGGCCCCCTTCCTGTCCGTACGGGGGCTCCGTACGCCATGATGGGAAGTGGCCCGAGAACCCTCGCTTCATCCTTCGAACATCCCGGGGCCACGAGTAGAAGGACACCAATGGACCTCGATATCACCGCTGAGCAGCACGATCTGCTAACCCTGTGCGCGTTGCGCGCCGGCGACGCCACCCTCGACTGGAACCTGATCGCCCGCGGCGCCCAGAGCCCCGAGGGCCTGGCCGCGCTCATGGACGGACAGGTGCACGAGGACTCCCGTGCCGCGACGAAGAACCGGCCCCTGCTGCAGCAGGCCTTGGCCGCAGGGCTGGACGACGCCCGTGCCCGCGTCGACGACGAGCTGGACGCGGCCGCCAAGGCAGGCGCACGCCTGGTCACGGTCCTCGACAAGGACTATCCGGTAAACCTCAGGGTGATTGGCAACCTGCCGCCCTTCCTCTTCTACCGCGGCGAGCTCGACCAGCGCGATGCCCGCTCCATCGCCGTCGTTGGCACCCGCCAGGCCTCCGAGGCTGGGCTGCGCCGGGCGGCCCGAATGGCCCGCGAACTTGTCCAGCACGACGTCGTGATCGCCAGCGGACTCGCCAAGGGCATCGACGCAGCCGCTCACCAGGCCACTCTCACCGCTGGCGGCCGGACGTTCGCCGTCATGGGCACCGGCATCGCCGCCTCCATCTATCCGGCCGAGAACCGGCCGCTCGCCACGGCTATCCTGGGCGCGGGCGGGGCTCTGCTGAGCCAGTTCTGGCCCACCAGCCCGCCAGCGAAGTACACCTTCCCCCGCCGCAACGTCGTCACGTCCGGCACCACCCTGGGAAGCGTCGTCATCGAGGCATCCAGCACTTCCGGCGCCAAGATGCAGGCCCGCCTGGCCGCCGAGCACGGCAAGCTCGTCTTCCTGATCCGTTCCCTCGCCGACACCCAGCCCTGGGCGAAGAAGATGCTGGACGAGGGCCGGGCGATCCTGGTCACCGCCTCCAGCGACATCACCGACTGCCTCGGCCAGGCCGCGGACATCCAGGCCGCGGGCCAGCAGCGCCAGCAACTTGCCCTGGCCGGCCTGTGACGGCAGGCCTCCCAGACCCGGCAGGCTTCCCCGACTGCCCGGTGTGCGCCTACCGCATCACCGGCACCGCCCGCCTGTGCTCCGACTGCGCCGGCCGCACTCTCCAGCCCGTCGCCGAGCCCCACTGCCCGGTCTGCTCCCAGGCCCTCGCACCCGGCAGGCCATGCAGCAACCGAGTGTGCGGGCTACCAGAGGCCGAACGGGGGTTCTCCCGCGTCGACGCGGTGGCCATGTACTCCGGCGCCCTGCGTGACAAGATCCACAAACTGAAGTACGAGGGGAAGACAGGCTGGGCGATGATCTTCGGCCGCCTCCTCGTCGGCTGGATGGATAGCCACCCCGAGGCTATGCAGGGCGTCGACTATGTCGTCGGCAACCCGACCCACAGTGATCGTCAGCCCATCCAGCACATCGAGGCGATCATGGATGCCGCCTACACAGAGGACGTGACCCGTGCCTTCCCCCTCAGCCCGCCAGGCGGCCACCGGCTGGTGAAGTCGGTCGAGACAGCCCGGTCCGCAAATCGCACCCTTGACGAAAAGCGCGCGGCCGCCGCCGCCCACGCCGCCGCCCTGACCTGGACCGGAGACCCCCGCGACATCAAAGGGGCCGCCCTCCTCCTCGTCGACGACGTCTTCACCAGCGGATCTCAGCTCCAGCACGTCGCACGCCGGCTCCGGGCAACGGGCGCTGCTGACGTCCGCGGACTCGTTCTCGCGCGCGTCCCCTGGGGTGGATGACGCCGCTGGAACTGCACCGACGGCAACGTACGTGCCGCCAGGTTGGGCTAAAGCCGTCGCCGCCCGCATCCAGGTTCCTAGTACGAGGGCGGCCACGTCTACGTCGTCCTCAGCGAGGAATCCGTCCTGCGCTACCGAACCGCCGACCCCGACATGAGTGCGCGGTCAGCTGCGCCACCTCCTGGCCGTGATGCCGTTCGCCTCCATCTCGCTGGGGATCATCCCGTTCACCGCGCAGCGCATTGTGTGGCCGCTGGAGGCGTTCTACGTCCACGACGACACCATGGCTGTAGTGATGTCGCTGCCTGGTCTTCGGCTCCCGGGAGCGGACCAGACCGTGGACGACGCCGTCGTGCAGGACCAGCATCGTGTGCACGAGGCGGCCGAAGTCGGTGAAGGGGTCGCCGTCGATGACGGTGAGATCGGCGATCTTCCCGGGTTCGATGGTGCCGAGGTCGCGGTCGACCCCGGGCAGCCGTGCCGGGACGGTGGTGGCGCAGTGCTGCGCCCGGGTGGCGGTGAAGCCGTGCTGGTGCACGGCGTGCAGGCCCAGGTGGAGGGAGAGGCCGGGCGGGACCAGGGGTGCGTCGGTGCCCAGGGCCGCCCCTGCTCGGCCAGCGCCCTTGCCACAGGTGAGGTCCTGGACGAGGCGGTCGCCTCCGTGGCGCTGACCGGTCTGCCTGCGCTGCAGGAAGTGCGCGCTGTGTCTGATCCGAGTACGACGGTGAAGCTCTGCCTGAGCGCGATCTTTCGGTCAGCCGCGCCCCCGCCGCCCCACGCCGTCCGTGCCGCCCCCGCCGCCGCTCGGCCCGCCCCGTCCGCCGCCTTCGTGGTTCTGCCGCGGCGCTGCCGCCCGTCGTGTCCCGTCCCCGCCGCCATCGTCCCGCTGTCTCCACGTTCTGCTGCGGCGCCCCCGCCGCCGCGCCGCTCCGCCGGCGCGCCGTCCCGCTGTGGCGGCCCGGGGCGCCGCCGGGGCGCCCCTGCCGCGTCGATACCCCGCCGCCTCAATGTCTTGCGCGCCGCGCCCGCCCGTCCCGTCGCCGGGCTGCCGGACCTGCGCGGCGCCGTCCCGCTGTCTCCGCGCCCCGCGGCCCCACGCCGTCCGTGGCGCCGCCGGGCCGCCGTGCCGCCCGTCCACGGCCGCCGCCCCGCCGCTGCGGCGCCTGTGGCGCTGTGCCTCGCGGCGCCGCCGTCCGCTGCCGTGCCGTCCCGCCGCTCGCGGGGCTGCCGGGGCACCCCCTGCCGCTGCCGCGTCGATACCCCGCCGCCTCGATGTCCTGCGCGCCGCGCCCGGCAGGGGCGCCGCGGCGCCGTGCTGCCCGCCCGTCCGCCGGCCGTCGCCGGTAACGATCGTCGGGTCGCTGCGGCACCCCCGCCCCCGCCGCCGCTGTGCCCGCCCCCGCCGCCGCTGTGCCGCCCGCCTGTCGCGGCGCTGTCGAGGGCCTGAGCATCCGCGACGCGGTCGCCCTGGCTGCTGTCCAGCGCGGCCCGTCCGCTGCGCCGCCGGCCCCGCTCCGTCCCGCCGCTTCGTGTTCCCGCCCCGCTGCCGTCCCGCCGTACGGGCCGGGGACAAGTCCGTGTGCGGACCTTGCCGCGCCGACGACGTCGCCCGCGAGGAAGCCGCCGCCGAAGCCGCCCGCCGCCAGGCCGCCGCGCCGCCGGATCCGGAGGACGAGCCTGGGCCGGGGCGGGGCCGCGGCTGGTTCCGCCGGCGGCCTGATGATTCCCTTCGCACCCGGGGGAACGCACACACCGGCCACAAACAGCACCGGCGCAACCCTCTGGAACACCTCGGGGCCCCGGGCTTCGCACAACGCCAGGGGCCTTCCCGGTCTGCTGCCGGATCAGGACCGCTCCGGGGCCGGGCCGCAGTCGACCCGGCCGGTCGTACATGGAGCGTGTGCCAGCGCGGGCCCTGCGGTCTCCTCGACGATGCTGGCGCCGCTGAGGTCCTCGCACACCCGCAGGTCCAAAGCGACGGCGGCCGCGTCGATACGCGTCCACTGTTCGTCGGTGAGGTCGGGCAGGAGCGGGCGTAGGTGGTGCAGGGCGAACGCGACGATGCCCGGCGTCACGCTGTGCAGGAGGTTGGCGACGGCGGCGCTGTGCGCGTCGGGATGGAGCTCGCCCCCGCCCGACAGGGCGTACGCCAGCCTGTACGCGTAGTCCGCCTGCTCGGTCAGGGCGGCGTTCGCGGTGGCGCGCACGCCCGTGAGCCAGTCAGCGGTGAACAGCAATTGCTCGATCGCGGCACCCGGCACCGTGGTCCCGGCCGCGGCGGTGATGTTCTCCATGCCCGGTCAACCCCCCGACCGTCAAGGCGGATACGGTTCCGCTCCGGCCACCGCGCAGTGCGGGTTACTTACCTGCGGCGTCAGCTGCGATGTGTCGGTTTAGTGGCAATACCGGTGATTTAGGTTGTTTTCGTTCGCCTGCTGGTTGGTTTGGTGGGTGGAACCGGTGTGACGGTGTGAGCCGGTGGTGGGGGTGGGT
>NZ_JBWKJG010000031.1:0-49499 GCF_056432325.1 Streptomyces sp. NPDC045287 | reverse complement strand
CCTTCGGTGTTTCCAACTCTACCAGATCCGTTTTCCGTTCCGTTCCCGGTCCGAATTTCGTATCCAGCGGCCGTTGGAGGGCCTTTCGCCTTTCGGCGCTTTCCGACTTTATCAGAAGTTCTGAGTCGGATTTTCCGCTCCTCCGGGTCCCCTCCGGTGCGTGAACGTACCGGGTTCCCCTCGGGCGGAGCCGTAAACGTACTGGAGCGGGGCGCCCCGATGCAAATCGAGGTCGCCCCGCTCCGGCCCGGCCTGGTGGAGCGTCAGACCTCCACCACCACGGGCAGGATCATCGGACGACGGCGGTACGTGTCCGAGACCCACTTGCCGATGGTGCGGCGGATCAGCTGCTGGAGCTGGTGGGGCTCCACGACGCCGTCCTGGGCCGACTTGTTCAGCGCGTCCTCGACCTTCGGGAGCACCGCGTCGAACGCTCCGTCCTCGATGCCGGAGCCGCGCGCCTGGATGTGCGGACCGCCGACGATCTTGCCGGTCGTGGAGTCGACCACGACGAAGACCGAGACGATGCCCTCCTCTCCGAGGATGCGGCGGTCCTTGAGTGCGCCCTCCGTGACGTCGCCGACCGACAGGCCGTCCACGTACACGTAGCCCGCCTGGACCTTGCCGACGATCTTGGCCTTGCCGTCGACCAGGTCGACGACCACGCCGTCCTCGGCGATGACGATGCGGTCCTTCGGGACGCCGGTCATGGCGCCCAGCTCGGCGTTGGCGCGCAGGTGGCGCCATTCGCCGTGCACCGGCATCAGGTTCTTCGGCTTGCAGATGTTGTAGAAGTACAGCAGCTCGCCGGCCGAGGCGTGGCCCGAGACGTGCACCTTGGCGTTGCCCTTGTGGACGACGTTCGCGCCCCAGCGGGTCAGGCCGTTGATCACGCGGTAGACCGCGTTCTCGTTGCCCGGGATCAGGGACGACGCCAGGATCACCGTGTCGCCCTGGACGATGCGGATCTGGTGGTCGCGGTTGGCCATGCGGGACAGGGCCGCCATCGGCTCGCCCTGGGAACCCGTGCAGACGAGCACGACCTCGTGGTCCGGCAGGTCGTCGAGGGTCTTCACGTCGACGACCAGGCCCGGCGGTACGCGCAGGTAGCCCAGGTCACGGGCGATGCCCATGTTGCGCACCATCGAGCGGCCGACGAACGCGACCCTGCGGCCGTACTCGTACGCCGCGTCGAGGACCTGCTGGATGCGGTGCACGTGGCTGGCGAAGCTCGCCACGATGATGCGCCGCTGGGCGCCGGCGAACACGGAGCGCATCACGTTCGAGATGTCGCGCTCGTGCGAGGTGAAGCCGGGGACCTCGGCGTTCGTGGAGTCGCTGAGCAGGAGGTCGATGCCCTCCTCGCTGAGCCGGGCGAACGCGTGCAGGTCCGTGAGGCGGTTGTCCAGCGGGAGCTGGTCCATCTTGAAGTCGCCCGTGTGGACCACCATGCCCGCGGGGGTGCGGATGGCGACGGCCAGGGCGTCCGGGATGGAGTGGTTGACCGCGATGAACTCGCAGTCGAACGCGCCCAGCACCTCGCGCTGCCCCTCGGCCACCTCCAGGGTGTAGGGGCGGATGCGGTGCTCCTGGAGCTTCGCCTCGATCAGGGCGAGGGTCAGCTTCGAGCCGATCAGGGGGATGTCCGGCTTGAGGCGGAGCAGGTACGGGACGCCGCCGATGTGGTCCTCGTGACCGTGGGTGAGGACGATGGCCTCGATGTCGTCGAGGCGGTCCTTCAGGATCGTGAAGTCCGGCAGGATCAGGTCGATGCCGGGCTGCTCCTCCTCGGGGAAGAGCACGCCGCAGTCGACGATCAGCAGTCGGCCGCCGTACTCGAAGACGGTCATGTTGCGGCCGATCTCGCCGAGACCGCCCAGCGGGGTGATGCGCAGACCGCCCGGGGGCAGCTTCGGCGGGGCACCGAGTTCAGGATGCGGATGGCTCAAAAGACTCTCCTCACCACACACGCCACGTGCCGCTGAGACACGTGGCGCGCGTGACTTTCATGCAGGTACAAAGGGTTGTGTTGCTGCTATTCAGTTGTGAAGTCCGTTGTCACAGGTCTACCCCGCCGGCGGCGAGGTCTGTCCTCAGCTGCTCGGTCGCGGCCGGGGAGAGCTCCACGAGGGGCAGCCGCAGGGGGCCCGCGGGGAGTCCCTGGAGGGCGAGGGCGGCCTTGGTGGTGATCACGCCCTGCGTGCGGAACATGCCGGTGTAGACCGGGAGCAGCTTCTGGTGGATCTCGGCGGCCTTCTGGACGTCGCCGCTGAGGTGGGCGTCGAGGAGGGCCCGCAGCTCGGGGGTGACCACGTGGCCGACGACGGAGACGAAGCCGACGGCACCGACGGAGAGCAGCGGCAGGTTGAGCATGTCGTCGCCGGAGTACCAGGCGAGGCCCGAGCGGGCGATGGCCCAGCTGGCGCGGCCGAGGTCGCCCTTGGCGTCCTTGTTGGCGACGATGCGCGGGTGCTCGGCGAGGCGGACGATCGTCTCGGTGTCGATGGGGACGCCGCTGCGGCCCGGGATGTCGTAGAGCATCACGGGGAGCCCGGTGGCGTCGGCGACGGCCGTGAAGTGCCGGTACAGGCCCTCTTGCGGGGGCTTGTTGTAGTACGGCGTGACGGCGAGCAGGCCGTGCGCGCCGGCGCGCTCCGCGGCCCGGGCCAGTTCGAGGGTGTGACGGGTGTCATTGGTGCCGATGCCCGCGATGACGTGGGCGCGATCGCCCACCGCCTCCAGGACCGCTCGTACGAGCTGGTCTTTCTCCGCGTCGCTGGTGGTCGGGGACTCGCCGGTGGTGCCGTTGACGACCAGGCCGTCGTTGCCCGCGTCCACGAGGTGGGCGGCGAGCCGCTGAGCGCCGTCGATGTCGAGCGCGCCGTCCGCCGTGAAGGGCGTGACCATGGCGGTGAGGACCCTCCCGAAGGGGGTCTGCGGAGTGGAGATCGGAGCCATGGGTAACACGCTACTCGCTGCTCAGCGCGTGGGGTTCCCTCGGGGACGGGCTGGAGCGGAGCCCGGCACCGCCTGCTCGGGGGTTCAAGCAGTGCCGGGTCCGTTTGATCAGCCTAGATGAACTTCTCAGAGCGCCGCAATACGGACACTTCGGACAGTACATCCGTACGTCCGTACAGCCCCGGACCCCGGGACCGGCGGGTCCGCGCTACGGCGCGACGCGGCCGTTCTTGTTGAAGGCGGCGTGCGTCAGCGGCATGAGCCTGGCCCACTCCGCCTCCATGCGCTCGCCGACCATCTCGATCTCCCGCTGCGGGAAGGAGGGGACCTTCGCCAGCTCGTGCTGGGTGCGCAGGCCCAGGAAGTGCATCAGCGAGCGGGCGTTGCACGTGGCGTACATGGACGAGTAGAGGCCGACGGGGAGGACCGAGCGGGCGACCTCGCGGGCGACGCCGGCGGCGAGCATCTCCTGGTACGCCTCGTACGCCTGGAGGTACGACTCCTCCATCGCGCGCGAGACGAGCTCGTGCTGCTCCTGCGTGCCCTCGACGAAGACGTACTTGCCGGGGCGGCCCTCCTGGACCAGCTTGCGGGAGGCGTCCGGGACGTAGAAGACCGGCTGGAGCTCCCGGTAGCGGCCCGACTCCTCGTTGTACGACCAGCCCACGCGGTGCCGCATGAACTCGCGGAAGACGAAGATCGGGGCGCTGATGAAGAACGTCATCGAGTTGTGCTCGAAGGGGCTGCCGTGCCGGTCCCGCATCAGGTAGTTGATCAGCCCCTTGGAGCGCTCCGGGTCCTTCGTGAGCTCCTCGAGCGACTGCTCCCCGGCGGTCGAGACGCGGGCCGCCCAGAGCACGTCCGAGTCATGGGCGCTGCTCCTGACCAGGTCAACGGTCACATCACTGCGGAAGTGCAGCTTGGCGCTCTCAGCGGGAGTGGGGGGCACGGGTGTCCTTCCGGCGTGGCGTAGACGGGCGCGCCTACTCTAGCCAGAACGAGGTCGGGGCTTCGCCGCCGGTGGTTCGGCGGATCGGGGCACCAAACCGCTCGTACAAGCGTCTGTATCGGGTAGTAGCGGCATTTCACTGTCGACACAGGAGGAGAGCACACCATGCACCCCCGGCGAGAGGCCGTCCCGTTCGCGTTCGTCGCGGAGACCGACCGCTTCCGCAGCAACGTCACCCCTCCGGCACGGCAGCGTCCCGGCCTCTCGGAGATCGCCGGCCGTACGCTGATCGGACTGACCGTGGTGGCCGGGCTCGTGGGGTCGCTGCTGTTCGGGATGCCGGCGCTGCAGGCCGGCCCGCAGGCCGGGCACGCGCAGCAGTCCGAGGCCTCTCAGGGCCGTTGACCCGTACGCGCCCCTGCTGTGGCCGGGTGCGGGGGCGCTGGGTAGCCTCACCGGGCACAGCCCGAACGAGCGTGCAAAGAGTTAAGGATCTGTCGTGCCCCTGCCCTTCCTGACGGCCGACCGCGCTTTCGAAGCCACGAGCGGCGACATCGCGCTCCCGTTCGACGACCACGACCAGTGGCGTCGCCCCTACCGGCCCGGCCCCTGGCGGGTGATCGCGGCGGCCCTGGCCCTGCTGATCGCCTCCTTCATGCTGCTGGCGACCCTGATCATCGCGCTGGCCGGGGCCCTGCCGGCCGCGGGCGCGTGTCTGGGCGCCGCGGCGCTGGTCATCGCGGTGGCGCTGCGGCTGCTGCGCGTCGGCACGTGGGTGAGCCGGCACGGGGTGCGTCAGGTGCGGTTCTTCCGCACCGTCACGGTGCCGTGGGCCCGGGCCGCGTCGCTGCGGACCGTGCAGCAGCCGGTGCGGTGGCTGGGCCTGCCGCGGACGGTGCAGGGGCAGGCGCTGCTGCTCGTACGGCATGGCGACGGGGAGCCGCTGACGCTGCTCACCGACCACAGCGCGGACTTCCTGGCGCGGGTGGAGGCCTTCGACCGGGCCGCCGACTCCGTCGAGGCGTGGAACGCGGAGTACGCGCCCGTCTCCTGACCCGCCGGCCCCGGAACGGCCCGTGCCCCGCGTCCCGGTCGACCGGGACGCGGGGCACGGGCCGTGGGGCGGGCCCCGCCGCTCAGGACGCGACGGGCCGCTCGTCGTGCAGGGCGATCGCGCGCTGCATGGCCTTGCGGGCCCTGGGCGTGTCGCGGGCGTCGCGGTAGGCGACGGCGAGCCGGAACCAGCAGCGCCAGTCGTCCGGCGCCTCCTCGGTCTCCGCGCGGCGCCTGGCGAACACCTCGTCGGCCGAATCGCGGTCGATCCGCCCGTCGGGGGTGCGGCGCAGTTCGTCGGCGGGCAGGCCGCCCTCGGCCTCCAGCTCGGCGGCGAGGCGGTTGGCCTTGGTGACGAACCGGGTGTTCATCCAGAGGAACCACACGCCGATCGCCGGCAGGACCATCGCCGCGAGCCCGAGGGTCACGGTGATGGCCGTGCCCTGCTGGATCAGGGCCACGCCGCGGCCGCCGACCAGGACGAACCAGACGGCCAGGAAGGCCGCCATGACGAAGTACGTGATCTTCGCGCCCATGGGGGTCAGCCGAGGTCGAGGAAGTGCTCCAGGCCGAAGGTGAGGCCCGGGGCGGAGACGACGCGACGGCAGCCCAGCAGGATGCCGGGCATGAAGCTGCTGTGGTGCAGCGAGTCGTGGCGGACGGTGAGCGTCTCGCCCTCGCCGCCGAGCAGCACCTCCTGGTGGGCCAGGAGCCCGCGGAGGCGTACGGCGTGGACGGGGACGCCGTCCACGTTCGCGCCGCGCGCGCCGTCCAGGGCGGTGGCCGTGGCGTCGGGCTGCGGGGCGCAGCCGGCGTCGGCGCGGGCGGCGGCGATGAGCTGGGCGGTGCGGGTGGCCGTGCCGGAGGGGGCGTCGACCTTGCGGGGGTGGTGCAGCTCCACGACCTCGACGGACTCGAAGTAGGGGGCGGCGATCTGCGCGAACTTCATCGTGAGGACCGCGCCGATGGAGAAGTTCGGGGCGATCAGGACGCCCGTGGCGGGGCTGGCGTCGAGCCAGCCCCGCAGCCGCGCGAGGCGTTCGTCGGTCCAGCCGGTGGTGCCGACGACGGCGTGGATGCCGTGGCGGACGCAGTGGTCGAGGTTGTCCATCACCGAGTCGGGGGTGGTCAGCTCGACGGCGACCTGGGCGCCGCTCTCGGTGAGCGCGTCCAGCGAGTCGCCCCGGCCCAGGGCCGCGACGAGTTCCATGTCGTCGGCGGCCTCCACGGCTCGTACCGCTTCGGAGCCGATGCGGCCCTTGGCGCCGAGGACGGCCACGCGCAGCTTGCTCATGCTTGCTTCCTTACGGGTTGCGGCGGAGGGGTCGGGTCAGGAGACGGCCGCGTGGAGGCGGTCCGCCTGCTTGTCCTTGAGCGGGCCGATCACCGCGAGCGACGGCCGCTGTCCGAGCAGTTCGGACGCCACCGCGCGGACCTCGTCGGGGGTGACGGCGGCGATGCGGGCCAGCATGTCGTCGACGGACATCTGGTCGCCCCAGCACAGCTCGCTCTTGCCGATGCGGTTCATCAGGGCGCTGGTGTCCTCCAGGCCGAGGACGGTGGAGCCGGAGAGCTGGCCGACGGCGCGGGCGATCTCGTCGTCGGACAGGCCCTCGCCCGCGACCCGGTCCAGTTCGTCGCGGCAGATCCGCAGCACGTCGTGGACCTGGCTGGGGCGGCAGCCCGCGTAGACGCCGAACAGGCCGCAGTCGGCGAAGCCCGACGTGTACGAGTACACGCTGTAGGCCAGGCCGCGCTTCTCGCGGACCTCCTGGAAGAGGCGGGAGGACATGCCGCCGCCGAGGGCGGTGTTGAGGACGCCCAGGGCCCAGCGGCGCTCGTCGGTGCGGGCGAGGCCGGGCACGCCGAGGACGACGTGGGCCTGCTCCGTCCTGCGGTTGACCAGTTCGACGCGGCCGGCCGTGCGGATGGCGCGGCGGCCGTCGCGCGGGGCGACCGGGACGGCGTCCGCGCGGGTCAGGGCGCCGGCCTTCTCGAAGGCGCGGCGGACCTGGCGGACGACCGCGGCGTGGTCGACGTTGCCGGCGGCGGCGACGACCAGGTGCGTCGGGTCGTAGTGCTTCTTGTAGAAGCGGGCGATCTGGTCGCGGGTGAGGGCGTTGATCGTGTCGACCGTGCCGAGGACGGGGCGGCCCAGCGGGGTGTCGCCGAACATCGTCTCGGCGAACAGGTCGTGGACGACGTCACCCGGGTCGTCCTCGGTCATCGCGATCTCTTCGAGGATCACGCCGCGCTCGGCGTCGACGTCCTCGGCGAGGATCAGCGAGCCCGTGAGCATGTCGCAGACGACGTCGATGGCGAGCGGCAGGTCCGTGTCGAGCACGCGCGCGTAGTAGCACGTGTACTCCTTCGCCGTGAAGGCGTTCATCTCGCCGCCGACCGCGTCGATCGCGGCGGAGATGTCGAGGGCGCTGCGCCGCCGCGTGCCCTTGAAGAGGAGGTGCTCCAGGTAGTGCGTGGCGCCGTTGAGGGTGGGCGTCTCGTCGCGGGAGCCGACGTGGGCCCAGATCCCGAAGGTGGCGGAGCGTACGGAGGGGAGCGTCTCGGTGACGACGCGGAGGCCGCCCGGGAGGGTGGTGCGGCGGACCGTGCCGATGCCGTCCTTGCCGGGGAGAAGCGTTTGGGTACGGGCGACGGCCCGCGCCTCCGAGGAGGTGCGGGCCGTCGTCCGGAGACTACGGGACGTCACTTGTCGGTGTCGTCCTTCGCGTCCTCGGTGCCCTCGGCGCCTTCCTCGTCCGCGAGGACGGGGATGAGGGAGAGCTTGCCGCGCTGGTCGATCTCGGCGATCTCGACCTGGACCTTGGAGCCGACCGCGAGCACGTCCTCGACGTTCTCCACGCGCTTGCCACCGGCGAGCTTGCGGATCTGCGAGATGTGCAGCAGGCCGTCCTTGCCCGGGAGGAGCGAGACGAACGCACCGAAGGTCGTGGTCTTGACGACCGTGCCCAGGTAGCGCTCGCCGACCTCCGGCATGGTCGGGTTGGCGATGCCGTTGATCGTGGCGCGGGCGGCCTCGGCGGACGGGCCGTCGGCGGCACCGATGTAGATGGTGCCGTCGTCCTCGATCGTGATCTCGGCGCCGGTGTCCTCCTGGATCTGGTTGATCATCTTGCCCTTGGGGCCGATGACCTCGCCGATCTTGTCCACGGGGATCTTGACGGTGATGATCCGCGGGGCGTTCGGGGACATCTCGTCCGGGCGGTCGATCGCTTCCATCATCACGTCGAGGATGTGGAGGCGGGCGTCGCGGGCCTGCTTGAGGGCCGCGGCCAGGACGGAGGCCGGGATGCCGTCCAGCTTGGTGTCGAGCTGGAGGGCGGTGACGAACTCCTTCGTACCGGCGACCTTGAAGTCCATGTCGCCGAAGGCGTCCTCCGCACCGAGGATGTCGGTGAGGGTGACGTAGTGCGTCTTGCCGTCGATCTCCTGGGAGATCAGGCCCATGGCGATGCCGGCGACCGGGGCCTTCAGCGGCACACCGGCGTTCAGCAGCGACATCGTGGACGCGCAGACCGAGCCCATGGACGTCGAGCCGTTGGAGCCGAGCGCCTCGGACACCTGGCGGATCGCGTACGGGAACTCCTCGCGCGACGGCAGCACCGGCACGAGGGCGCGCTCGGCGAGGGCGCCGTGGCCGATCTCGCGGCGCTTCGGGGAGCCGACGCGGCCGGTCTCGCCGGTGGAGTACGGCGGGAAGTTGTAGTTGTGCATGTAGCGCTTGCGGGTCACCGGGGAGAGGGTGTCCAGCTGCTGCTCCATGCGCAGCATGTTCAGCGTGGTGACGCCGAGGATCTGCGTCTCGCCGCGCTCGAACAGCGCGGAGCCGTGCACGCGCGGGATCGCCTCGACCTCGGCGGCGAGCGTACGGATGTCCGTCAGGCCGCGGCCGTCGATGCGGACCTTGTCCTTGATGACGCGCTCGCGGACCAGGGACTTGGTCAGCGAGCGGTACGCCGCGGAGATCTCCTTCTCGCGGCCCTCGAACTGCGGGAGCAGCTTCTCGGCGGCGACCGCCTTGACGCGCTCCAGCTCGTTCTCGCGCTCCTGCTTGCCGGCGATGGTGAGCGCCTGGGCGAGCTCCGTCTTGACGGCGGCGGTGAGCGCCTCCAGGACGTCGTCCTCGTAGTCGAGGAAGATCGGGAACTCGCCGACCGGCTTGGCG
This sequence comes from Streptomyces sp. NPDC045287, assembly GCF_056432325.1. Lineage (NCBI taxonomy): Bacteria > Bacillati > Actinomycetota > Actinomycetes > Kitasatosporales > Streptomycetaceae > Streptomyces > Streptomyces sp. NPDC045287. The sequence continues at coordinate 40,353 of NZ_JBWKJG010000031.1, read as the reverse complement.
GCCTTGGCGGCGAGGTCCGACTGGGCCTTGCACAGGACCTTGATGAACGGCTTCGCGGCCTCGAGACCGGCGGCGACGACCTCCTCGGTGGGGGCCTCGGCACCGCCCTTGACCAGCTCGATGGTCTTCTCGGTGGCCTCGGCCTCGACCATCATGATCGCGACGTCGCCGTCCTCCAGGACGCGGCCCGCGACGACCATGTCGAAGACGGCGTCCTCGAGCTCGGTGTGCGTCGGGAAGGCGACCCACTGGCCCTTGATGAGGGCGACGCGGGTGGCGCCGATGGGGCCGGAGAAGGGCAGGCCGGCCAGCTGCGTGGAGCAGGAGGCGGCGTTGATCGCGACCACGTCGTAGAGGTGGTCGGGGTTGAGCGCCATGATCGTCTCGACGATCTGGATCTCGTTGCGCAGGCCCTTCTTGAAGGAGGGGCGCAGCGGGCGGTCGATCAGGCGGCAGGTGAGGATCGCGTCCTCGGAGGGCCGGCCCTCGCGGCGGAAGAACGAGCCGGGGATCTTGCCGGCCGCGTACATCCGCTCCTCGACGTCGACCGTCAGGGGGAAGAAGTCGAGCTGGTCCTTGGGCTTCTTGGACGCGGTGGTGGCCGACAGCACCATGGTGTCGTCGTCCAGGTACGCGACGGCCGAGCCGGCGGCCTGCTTGGCCAGGCGGCCCGTCTCGAAGCGGATGGTGCGGGTGCCGAAGGGGCCGTTGTCGATGACGGCCTCGGCGTAGTGGGTCTCGTTCTCCACCAGCGGTTTCTCCGTTTGCTTGTCGTCTTTTCGTCCGTGCGCCCGTGTGGCGCGGGACGGGGAGCGGAGAGATCTCGCCTTGTCTGCGGGCCGGTCTTCGATCGAAGCACCCGGGTGCGCCCTGGGACCTTGCGTCCCATGGGGCCCGGGGGCCACTACCGAGGACCGGCGACGGCGAGGCGGCCTCTCCTCCGTGCCATGAACGCGTCCGGTTCCGTCCGCGTCATGGGGTGTTCGTTGTGTCGTTGTGCGACCAGATTACTGAGCCTGTACCCAGGATCGCATTCCGATCACCGCGTGCGGTACACGCGTACAGCAAAGGGAGCGGCTCCCTGTCGTCGGGAACCGCTCCCCTCACGGCGTCTTACTTGGCGCCGCCGGCCGCACCGCGGCGGATGCCGAGGCGGTCGACCAGCGCGCGGAAGCGCTGGATGTCCTTCTTGGCCAGGTACTGCAGCAGGCGGCGGCGCTGGCCGACGAGGATCAGCAGACCACGGCGGGAGTGGTGGTCGTGCTTGTGGGTCTTCAGGTGCTCGGTCAGGTCCGAGATGCGGCGGGAGAGCAGCGCGACCTGGACCTCGGGGGAGCCGGTGTCGCCCTCCTTGGTGCCGAACTCGGCCATGATCTGCTTCTTCGTGGCGGCGTCGAGAGACACTCGGTACTCCTCTTGGTGTTCGATGCGCCCGCGAGTGCCCCTGGTCTTGGTCTCAGGGGGACTTCCGTGACTCGGAGGCGAAGGCTCGATGAGCGCTGCTCCCAGATGCTCCGGGGGCGCGTACACAAACGGCCGTCACACAGCGTACCAGTCCGCGTGGGCGCCGTACGACGTGCCGCCGTGCGGCGTGCTCACGAGGCGCTCACGAGGTGAGGGCGCGGATCGCGTGGTAGACGTCGAAGACCGCCAGGCAGAGCGGGACCAGGGTGAGCAGGAAGAAACCCTCCGCGATCTCCAGGAAGCGGCCCCAGAAGGGCGTGACGCCCTTGTTCGGCACGATCAGCCCGATGGCGACGATCAGGGCCGCGACGAGGGCGATGGCCGCGGCCAGCCACACCGTGCGCAGGTCCAGCGCCCCGCTGTCGCCGCGCAGCGCGGCGCGGACGACGCCCTCCGGCGGGTTGACGCACAGGCCGAGGCCGAGCAGGACGAGGGAACCGAGGCCGGCGGCCAGCGCGCAGCCGACCTGCGCGGAGTACCGGAACAGGTGGGCGCGCATCATCATCGCGGCGCCCGTGGCGAGGGCGAGGAGCTGGCCCCACACGTTGTCGGAGAAGCCGAGCACGCCCGCCGCGGTGACCGCGACCAGGGCGCAGCCGCCGACCAGGCCGACGAGCAGTTCGTGGCCGCGCCGGGCCTGGGCGGCGATGCGGGCGGCGTCGACCGGGCCCTGCGGGGCGCCGTCGCCGCCGTCGTACCCACCGACGGTGGTGCGGGGCGGGTCGAAGCCGATGGGGAGCCGGGCGAGGCGGGTGGACAGGCCGGGCAGGAAGGCGAGCGCGCCGACGGCGAGGGGCGGGCAGACCGCGGCGGTCTCCACGGGGCCGATGCCCGTCAGGATCGCGGCGAACGTCACGAGCAGGCCCACGGCGGAGGCGAAGACGAACGCGACGAACGGCCCGTCGCCGGAGGGCGCGACGAGCATGAGGATCAGCGACGTGACGAGGACGGCGGCGCAGGCGAGCAGGAACTGCAGCCGGCCCGGGCCCTGGCCGGCGGCGAACGACAGCAGTCCGGAGCCGCCGACGGCGGCGTTCGCCATCGCGCCGAGGCCGAGGGCGACGGCCGAGCCGCGGTCGTCGTACACGCGGGCGCGGACGCAGGCGAGCGCCAGGAGGAGCAGCGCGGCGACGCCGGCGAGGATGCCCGGCAGTCCGTGCGTGTCGTGGCGCGGGTCGGCCTGCCACAGGACGAACGCGAGCAGCACCAGCAGGACGGAGCCGCCGAACAGGCCGGAGCCGCGCATCAGCGCGTCCGTCCAGAAGCGGCGGTCGCGGGCGACGGCGGAGGCGACGGCGTCCGAGACGTCGTCGAAGACGGCCGGCGGCAGCGACTCGGCGAAGGGCCGCAGGGAGAGCAGCTCGCCGTCGAGGATGCGCTGGGCCGCCAGCGACCTGGCCGCGTCGAGCACCGTGCCGTCGCGGCGGACCAGGTGGTAGCCGACCGGGCCGCCCTCGGCGGGGCTCTGGCCGGACAGCCGGAGGATCTCCGGGTAGAGGTCGGCGACCGGGATGTCCTCGGGCAGCGCCACGTCGACGCGTCCGTCGGGCGCGACGACGGTGACGCGGCAGAAGCCGGTTCCGCCGCCGGACGGCGTCGCGGGAGCCGGGTGGCCGGTCGTGGTGGCCGCCGCCTGGGCCGTCATGCTCACCTTCTGCTTCCCCTCGTGAGAACGGTGACTTCTCGGGCGTGGACGGCGGTGTGCCGGCGCCGTCGTGGCCAAAGCGCCTGCCTGCGCTTCGAATGCCCCCTGTTTTGCGGTAGTTCACGGGTCCGCAAATCCGTCGCGTCACCCTACCGCCCGGCCGTCACCCCCCACGCAAGTAGGATCCCCAACCGCGGATGGAACCCGTCGCCACGGGGGCGCCGATAGGAACGTTTCCGTCCGGCAAGGGAATTGGTGAGCTGTGAGCCAGATCGTCGTCAAGCGCCCACCACGGGTCCTGCCGTCCGAAGTGCCCAGCGAGCAGGTGCAGGTGCAACCGCCGCCCGAGCTGCCCCGTGGGCAGCAGGAGGGGGCGCTGATGCAGATCCTGCCGATGCTCGGCATGGGCGGCTCCGTCGTGTTCTTCTTCATGACCCCGAACCCGATCATGCGGATCATGGGCATGGTGATGATCGCGTCGACCGTCGGCATGGGCATCGCGATGCTGGTGCGGTACCGGCGCGGCACCCAGGGACAGCTCGCCGACCTGCGGCGCGACTACCTCAAGTACCTGAACCAGACGCGGCGTGCCGTGCTGCGGACCGCGCGCCTCCAGCGTGACGCCCAGTTCTACCTGCACCCCTCCCCCGAGCAGTTGTGGGCGCTGGTCGCCGAGGGCAGCCGGGTGTGGGAGCGGCGCGTGGGCGACGACGACTTCGGGCAGGTGCGCGTCGGCCTGGGCAGCCAGCAGCTCGCCACGCCGCTGGTCGCCCCCGAGACGGCGCCGGTGGACGACCTGGAGCCGCTGACGGCGGGCGCGATGCGCCAGTTCCTGGCGACGCACGGCACGCTCGACGGGCTGCCCATGGCGGTGTCGCTGCGCGCCTTCTACCACGTGACGGTGAGCGGTGAGCAGGAGTCCGTACGGGCGTCCGCGCGCGCCATGGTCGCCTCGCTGGCGTCGCTGCACTCGCCCGAGGACCTGGTCATCGCCGTCGCCGCGGGCCAGGACGCCGCGCCGCGGTGGGAGTGGGCCAAGTGGCTGCCGCACGTGCAGGCGCGGGGCGCCGTCGACGGGGCGGGCACGCGGCGCCTGATCACCACGGACCCGATGGACCTGCAGGACCTGCTCGCCGGGCTGCTGGAGGGCCGGCCGCGCTTCCAGGGTGGCGACCACCCGCTGCTGGACCGGCCGCACGTCGTGGTCGTGCTCGACGGGCAGACGGTGCCGCCGATGTCGCCGCTGGCCGCCGCGGAGGGCCTGCAGGGCGTCACGATCGTCGAGGTCGTCCGGGGCGAGGGCGCCGGGGCGCGCGGCCAGCTTTCGGTGGTGGTCCACCCCGGCGAGCTGCGGCTGGAGTCGGGCCACGGGCTCGTGTACGAGGGCACGCCGGACGGGCTGAGCCCGGAGGCCGCCGAGGCGTTGGCCCGCCAGTTGGCGCCGCTGCGGATGGCGTCGGGTGGCGACGACGACGAGCCGCTGCTGGCGAACCTGGACTTCACCGACCTGCTGAACCTCGGCGACGCCGCCTCCGTCGACGTCAGCCGGACGTGGCGGCCGCGGTCGCAGTCGGAGCGGCTGCGCGTGCCGATCGGTGTCGGCGAGGACGGCTCGCCGGTCATGCTGGACCTGAAGGAGGCCGCGCAGGAGGGCATGGGCCCGCACGGCCTGTGCGTCGGCGCGACCGGTTCCGGCAAGTCGGAGCTGCTGCGGACGCTGGTGCTGGGCCTGGCGGTCACGCACTCGTCGGAGACGTTGAACTTCGTCCTCGCGGACTTCAAGGGCGGTGCGACGTTCGCCGGCATGTCGCAGATGCCGCACGTCGCCGCCGTCATCACCAACCTGGCGGACGACCTGACGCTCGTCGACCGCATGGGCGACTCCATCCGCGGCGAGCTGAACCGCCGCCAGGAGATGCTCCGTGACGCGGGCAACTACGCGAACATCCACGACTACGAGAAGGCGCGCGCGGCCGGCGCCCCCCTCCAGCCGATCCCTTCGCTCGTCCTCGTCATCGACGAGTTCAGCGAACTGCTCACCGCGAAGCCGGACTTCATCGAGATGTTCGTGCAGATCGGCCGCATCGGCCGGTCCCTCGGCGTGCACCTGCTGCTGGCGTCGCAGCGGCTGGAGGAGGGCCGGCTGCGCGGCCTGGAGACGTACCTGTCGTACCGGATCGGCCTGCGGACGTTCTCCACGGCGGAGTCGCGCGCGGCGATCGGCGTGCCCGACGCGTACCACCTGCCGAACGTGCCCGGTTCCGGGTACCTGAAGTTCGGTACGGACGAGATGGTGCGGTTCAAGGCGGCGTACGTGTCGGGGGTGTACCGCTCCAACGCGCAGGCGCTGGCGGAGGCCGGGGGCTCGCTGCCGGTGGACCGGCGGCCGGTGCCGTTCACGGCGGCGCCGGTGCCGATCCGGTACGTGCAGCCGGCGGCCCGGGCCGCGCGGCCGGACGGGGGCCGGCCGGAGGACGACGCGCTCGCCGACTCCGTGCTGGACGTGATCGTGCGGCGGCTGGAGGGCCGCGGCGTGGAGGCGCACCAGGTGTGGCTGCCGCCGCTGGACAACCCGCCGCCGCTGGACGAGCTGCTGCCGGGTCTGGCCGAGGTGCCGGGGCGCGGGCTGACGCAGCCGGGCTTCGAGGGCGCGGGCCGGCTGGTCGTGCCGGTCGGCGTGGTCGACAAGCCGTTCGAGCAGCGTCGCGACACGCTGTACCGGGACTTCTCGGGCGCGGCGGGCCACATGCAGATCGTGGGCGGTCCGCAGTCCGGCAAGTCGACGTTGCTGCGGACGATCATCTCGGCGTTCGCGCTGACGCACACGCCGCACGAGGTGCAGTTCTACGGCCTGGACTTCGGTGGCGGCGGCATGTCGGCGGTCGCGGGGCTGCCGCACGTGGGCGGTGTCGCCTCGCGCCTCGACCCGGAGCGGGTGCGGCGCACGGTCGCGGAGGTGTACGGCATCCTGTCGCGGCGCGAGGAGTACTTCCGCAGCGCGGGCATCGACTCGATCGCCACGTACCGGCGGCTGCGGGCGCGCGGCGACATCCCGGTGACGGACCAGCCGTGGGGCGACGTGTTCCTCGTCATCGACGGCTGGGGCAGCTTCCGCTCCGACTACGAGGGGCTGGAGCACCTCGTGATGGACATCGCGGCGCGCGGCCTCGGCTACGGCATCCACCTCGTCCTCACCGCGTCGCGGTCCATGGAGGTGCGCGCCAACCTCAAGGACCACCTGATGAACCGGCTGGAGCTGCGGCTCGGCGACCCGATGGACTCCGAGCTGGACCGCCGGGTCGCGCAAAACGTGCCCGCGGGCGTGCCGGGCCGGGGCCTCACCCCGGAGAAGCTGCACTTCATGGCGGCGGTGCCGCGGATCGACGGCATCAACTCGGACAGCGACCTGTCGGAGGCGACGGCGGCGATGGCGCAGGAGGTGTCCCGGCACTGGACGCTGCCGGGCGCGCCGGGCGTGCGGCTCCTGCCGCGCGAGCTGCCGGCGGCGAACCTGCCCGCGGGCTTCGCCCACCCGGAGCGCGGCGTCGCCTTCGCGATCGACGAGAACAACCTGGCGCCGGTCTTCGTGGACTTCGAACGCGACCCGTTCTTCCTGGTCTTCGGCGAGAGCGAGTCGGGCAAGTCGAACCTGCTGCGGCTGCTCGTCAAGCAGCTGAGCGAGCGGTACGACGGGGACAGCTGCAAGCTGTTCGTCATCGACAACCGGCGCGCGCTGCTGGATGCCACCCCGCCGACGCACCTGGCGGAGTACGTGCCGATGTCCAACAACATGGACCACCACGTGGAGGCCCTGTCGGGGCTGATGCGGCGCCGCACGCCGGCGGAGGACGTCACCGCGCAGCAGCTGCGGGACCGGAGCTGGTGGCAGGGCCCGACGGTGTACGTGGTCGTCGACGACTACGACCTGGTGTCGACGTCCAGCGGCAACCCGCTGGCACCGCTCACCGAGCTGCTGCCGTTCGCGCGGGACGTGGGCGTCCGGTTCATCATCGCCCGCAACTCGGCGGGCGCGAGCCGCTCGGCGTACGAGCCGTTCATGCAGCGCATGATGGAGCTGGGCGCGCAGGGCGTCATCCTGTCGGGCGACCCGCACGAGGGCGAGGTCCTGGGCGGCGTCCGCCCCCGTCCGATGCCCCCGGGCCGCGGCGTCTTCGTCTCCCGCCAGCGCGGCAACCCGCTGGTGCAGACGGGTCTGATGCCGTCGGACGTGCGGTAGGCATCACGGAACCACCGAGGGGCGCCCGCCTGGAGAGGCGGGCGCCCCTCGGTGGTTCCGGGCGCGGTGGCGGGGACGGGCGCGGTGGCGGGGACGGGCGCGGTGGCGGGGACGGGTCGGGCCGCCGCGGGAGAGCGCGGCGCGGTTCGCGGTCGGCGGCGGCTTCCCGGCGCGACGGGGCGCGCGGCCGGTGGCTCCCCCGCGCGGCGCGCATCCGACGTACCGGCGTGACGGGGGCGGGCGCCGGATCCCGATGCCGGGCGCCGGATCCCGTCGGCGCGGGCGGGGGCGGGGCGGGGGCGACGGTGGCAGCAGTCGGGGCGGACACCTCCCGCGCGTGTCCGCCCCTTGCCGCCGATGTCGGCCGTGCCGCTTCCTACATGAAGTTCGACGCGGCCTTCTTGTCGCCCTGCTGGTACGCGGGGGCCGCCTCGCGGACCGCGTTGGAGATCTGGACCAGCGACGTGTGGATCTGCATCGCCCTGCGGTCCCAGTCGGCCTGCGCGGTGTTGTACGCCTCGCGGGCCTCGCCCTCCCAGAGGGACGAGATCGACTTGATCTTCGCCTGGATGTTCTTCAGGCTCTGGTCGAGCCGGTCGGCCTGCTTCTTGATGTCACGCGCGGCGTCTTCCAGCTTCGCGTAAGTGACAATCATCGTGCCGTCGTTGTTGTTCGCCATCGGTCCTCCAACCGCGTCGAGCTGTCGTGTGCCGGCCGCGAACGGTGCGCGGCCGGGAGAGGTCAGTAGTTGCTGAGGTTCGACGTGCGGGCCTCGGCCTTGGCGTCGCCCGAGTAGCCCTCGGCCACGTCGACACCGCGGAGGGCGGCCTCGACCTCGGTGTCCGTGTTGCCGGCGATCGTGCGGGCCGCCTCGATGGCCTCCTGGAAGTTCAGCAGGAGCTTGCCGATGCCCACCATGTTGCGGTTGATCGCGTCCTGCTTCTGGTTGAACGCACCGGCACCGATACCGGCCCAGGCGCCTTCCAGGCTGTCGATGGTCGCCTGCAGGACGGACAGCTGGCTCTTCACGTCGTCGAAGTTGCGGGTGAGCTCGTCCTGCAACCCCTTGAGGGCAACGCCATTAACCTTCTGGACTGCCATGCGATGTGCTTCCTCTCTGGAGGTTCTCGGTGGGTCTGATCGCCACCGTCGGGTACGGGCGGCTCGGTTCCTGCCGCTATGGCGTACGGCGCTTGCGGGCGAAGAGGAAGACTCCCCCCGCGACGACGACCACGGCCGCGGCGCCGCCAAGAATGAGGCCGAGGGAGCTCCCGTCCCCGGCTTCCTCGCTGGAGCCTGCCACGGTCGCGCCGGGTGTGGCCTGGCCCTGCGGGGCTTGTGACGAAGCTGGTGCAGACGCGGCGGGTGAGGCGGACGATGCGGGTGACGCGGACGAACCACCGCCCGCGCCGGACGTGTCCTCGTTCGTCAACGGGTTGATGTCCGGGTCACCGGGCTTGCCGAGGCCCCGGTTGATGTGGGCGCCGGGGCGGACGATGCCGTGGCCCAGGTAGCTGCTCGTCGTGCCGGGCTTCCAGCCCTCGCTCCGGCCCGCACTCTCGAACATGACGCGCAGGACCTGGTTCGCGGTCCAGTCGGGGTGCAGGGACCAGATCAGCGCGGCGGTGGCGGAGGCGATGGCGGTGGCATGGCTCGTGCCCTGCTGATTGATGCAGTACCCGTCGAACTTGGCGTCGCACCAGCCCGGAATGCCCTTCCCCGGCGCGGCGATATCGACGAAGCTGCCGTGCTGGGAGAACTCGCCCACCGTTCCCTCACGATCGGTTGCCGCTACTCCGACGACTTCCGGAAAGGCCGCCGGGTAGAGTCGCTTGTTCTCCCCGTCGCCGTCATTCCCCACGCCCGCGAACATCAACTTCCCCTTGCTCTGGGCGTACTTCACCGCCTCGACCATGCGGTCCGTCTTGTACCTGTAGGCGAACGACATGTTGATGATCTGCGCTTCGCTGTCAGCTGCGGCGCGAACGGCGTCTTCGAGCGCCCACGGGTTCTTGTCGAGTTCGTCGGAGCCGGACACGTTCGTGCGGAAGGGGATGATCTTGGCTCCGGGGGCCAGCCCCTGGATGCCGCCTGCCCGTCCTGTGCCGGCGATCAGCTCCGCCATGGTGGTGCCATGGCCGCTGTTGTCGTCCGTCTTCCCGTTGACCTTCGTTGCGTCGAGGCCCTTGAGGACCTGTCCCCGCAAGGTGGGGGTGGACGCGTTGACACCCGTGTCGATGACCGCGACCTTGATGCCTTGGCCGGTGGTCTTCTTCCAGATCTTGTCGACGTGCATCGCGTCCAGGTACCACTGCTGGGCGCGCATGTCCTCCGCGACGGCGGAGGGAGCCAGGCCGACGAATCCGATGGCCCACGCGCCGACCAACGCGACCGCGCATGTGACCCGCCGCCGCAACCGACGCGTCGTTCCTGCTGTCATCCTGGCTCCCCGCACCTTTCCTGTCCTCAGTCGATCACCGGAGGAACGGCGCCGCGCCGCCGGGCCGTCCACGTCTCTTCGTCTTCCACGAGGTAGTCGGGACGCTCGGAACCGGTGTGCTCCTCGTCCTTCCGGCCCTTGTTCCGCTGCGAGCGCGGGGTGCCCACGACGCCGTTCACACTGGGCGCGCCCCGGCCCGTGGAACGGGCCCCCGCACCCGGGTTCGCCCCGATGACGCCCCCCGTGACGGGTCGTGCAGCCGACGGCCGGCCCTGTGCCGCGCCCTCGCCGCCGATCACCGTACCCCTGGGGATACGGGAGCCGCCGGCACCGCCCGCGGCCGTGCGCGGCTGGGGCGTGCCGCCCACGATCCCTCCGCTCGCCCGGCCGGTGACCGGTGCGGGGCCGCCCGTACGTCCGGCGGTCGGCGTGCCCGGGGCACCGGGACGGCCCACCATGTTGTTCGGGCCCTGGCCACCGATCACGCCCTGGCGTCCAGCGGCGGGCGTACCGGGGGTGCCGGGCGCTCCGGGCCGGCCGACCATGTTCGTCTGACCGGGTCCGGTGGTGCGCCCCGCCTGGCCGGGACCGCCCTGCCCCGCGTGCGGGCCCCCGGGAACACCCGGACGGCCGACCTGGCTGGTGGCCGGGCCCGCCGGGCGCGGAACCGCCGGGGTGCCGGGAACACGGCTGGTACCCGGCCCCTTCCCCGTGTTCGGGAGTCCGGGAGCCATGGGCGGCGGCGTGACCGGACCGCCACCACCCGTGGGAGTGGTCGGCGTGGGCGTGGGTGCGGGCGGGGCCGTCACCGGAGGGGGCGGGGCGGTGACGGTGTCGATCTGCATCGACGGGTCCAGCGTCGCGGGTGGCGGCGTGGGGCCGAGGACGTCCGCACGCGGCGGCACACCAGTGGTACCGCCGCGCTCGGCCCCGTAGGCGGCCTGCGGCTGTTCGGCGCCGGTACCACGCTGTACGCCCGTGGGCGGCACCGCCCGTGAACCGCTGCCGTCTCCGACGGCGCCCGTGCCCGTCGGCGGCGGCACCGCCGCCTTCAGCCGCTCCGGGAACTTCGGCGGTTCCTGGGACGCCAGGGTCTGCTCCGACACCGCGTAGAACGACGCCAGGCGGTTCAGTTGGTTGATGGCCTCCTGGCGGTCGCGTTCCGCCTTGACGGCCTTCTGGTAGTCCTCGTTGTCCGCCGTGCGCTCCGACGGGGGGAAGTCCGTGGGCTTCTTCGGGTCGGGGCGGTTGTCGCGGGGCGGGCGGGCGTTGCGGACGGAGGCCAGGCCCGTGCTGGCGACCTTCATCTGCGCGCCCACGACGTTGGCGAAGCTCGCCAGGTTGTACGTGTACGTCGCGAGGTCGGCGGCGAAGCGCTGGAACTCCGTACCCGCCTCACCCTTCAGGTCCACGGCCGCGGCGTCCTTCTTGAGGTCGCGCGCCGCGTCGTTGAGCGCCTTGCGGGCGGCCTCCAGGGCCGTGCCGGCGGCCTCCAGGTCGGCCGGGTTGGCCGCTTCGAGGAGGTCCAGCATCGCGTTGAGCGGGGCGTTCTCGAAGTTGGTCTTGCCGAAGAAGCCGCCGGGGCCGCTGCCGGTGCCGAAGCCCATGCGCTCGAACTGGGCCGAGAAGCGCTCCAGCCGGTCGGTGGCGGTGAACGTCGTCCGGATCTTCGACGCTTCCTGGCTCTGCTGCTGCTCGGGGGTGAGGTTCTTGTCTTCGGTTCCCATCGGCCTTACCCCAGGTCCTTCGTACCGGTCTGGATGTCGTGGTCCGGCTTCTCCTGCTTCTGCCGCTCCTCCGCCGCCACTTCCAGGCGGTCCTGGATGGCGTGGAAGCGGCGGCGCGTGTCCTCGTCCACGTTGTCGAAGCCGACGTCGGCCGCGTGGGCGCCGAGGCGCAGGAGCTCCATCTGGTCGGCCAGGAGCTTGGAGAGGGACACCAGTTCCCTGTGGACGCGGGCGTACTGCGCGAAGAAGCCGTCCGCTTCCGCGAAGGGCAGACCGGTGCCGCTGAAGGCGCCGCGCTCGATGGTGTGCTCGGCGACCTTCTGGCTGCCGCCGGGGCCGTTCTCGAATTCCGTCAGCAGCGCGTTGATCTTGGACTGGAAATTTCGTAGCGCGCCTGCGCCGCGCTCAAGGTCGCCCATGACCCTTGTCCCTCCCCGTTGTTCCAGCGGTCACGCATGGCGATCAAACTCTTGCGCTATTCACCGATCGCACGCCCGCCACTCTATCCAGTGCCTCCGACAGCCCCAAGTGGCCTGCCCGTGACGCGTCTTCTGCGTGGACGGCGCGGGAAGGCCCCCCGGTTGCGGTGTGGCCGCGCACGTCCTCACCCGTTCGCGGGACGCGTCGTCGTACGGCTGCGGCGGCGGGCGTCGCGCAGGGCGATCGCGGTGCCGGCGATGGCGGCGACGAGGACGCCGCCGCCCACGACGACGTACGTCGCGAGGCGGGCGTTGCGCTGTTCGGGCGTCTCGCCCAGGTGGAGCTCGGCCGGTGTCGGCGGTTCCGCCTTGGTGACGCCCTCGTGGGCGACCGGGGCCTCGATGGGCTTGTCGTCCTCCGTCAGCGCCCGCACGGGGTCCACGACGCCCCACCCCACGAGCCGGTCGTGGCCGGCGATCGAGCGTTCCGCGGTCTGCTGGATCTGGGCGACGATCTGCTTGCGCGTCCAGTCCTCGTGCTTGGCCTTGATGAGCGCGGCGATCCCCGCGACGTACGGGGCGGAGAAGCTGGTGCCGTTGTCGGCGCAGTGGCCGCCGCCCGGCACCGTTGTGATCATGTCCACGCCGGGTGCGGCGACGCCGACGAAGTCGCCGGACTGGGAGAAGGCGGCGCGCTCGTTGTTGCGGTCGGAGGCGGCGACGGCCAGGACGCCCTCGTAGGAGGCGGGGTACGTCTTCTTCACGTTGCCGTCGAGGCCGTCGTTGCCCGCGGACGCGACGACCACGATCTCCTTGTCCAGGGCCTCCTGGACGGCGTCCTTCAGGAGCGGTGTCGGCTCGATGGCGTTCGCCGTGTCCTGGGAGATGTTGATGACGTCGGCCTCCTCCTCGATGGCGTGCCGGATGGCGGTCGCCAGCGTCGCGGCCGTGCCGTTGCCGTCGGCGTCGTTCTGCTGGATGGGGATGATCGTCGCGTCCGGGGCGAGGCCGACGAAGCCGGTGCCCTTCATGGGGCGCGCGGCGATGATGCCGGCGACCTTCGTGCCGTGGCCGACCGTGTCGGTCGTCCCGTCCTCCCTGCCGCGCTCCACCTTGTTGCCGTGCTCGTCCTCGGCGTCCTTCGGGATGAGGTTGATCCCGCTCCCCGTGTCGACGGCCGGCTTCAGCTGCGGGTGCTTCACGTCGACGCCCGTGTCGATGACGGCGACGCGGACGCCCTTGCCCGTGGACTGCTTCCACAGCTCGTCGAGCAGGACCCGCTGGAGCGCCCAGGGCCGGCCCTCGTAGGGCTTGCCGGGGTACGTGCACTGGCCGGGGGTGTCCGCCGCGGCCGGCGGGGCGGGCAGGGCGACCCCGAGGAACGCCGCCGCCGCCAGGGCCGCCGCCCGTCGCCTGTTCGTGGACCTCATCGCGTACGCCTCCGCCTCACGAGCCCTGCGGCTGCCGTGCCGCCGCCGTCGACAGGCGCGGACCGGTCGGCAGGAACGCCGACCAGGCGGCCGGTACGGGCTGCGGGTCGACGTCCTTGTAGCCGAGCCGGTTCTGGGCCTGCTGCGCCTCCAGGAGGCGCGCCTTCTTCTCGTCCTCGGAGCCGGAGGAGCCGATGCCGGAGTCGTCGGCCGGGTTGTCGCCGTTGGACTGCATCGCGTACCGCAGGCCGGTGTCGGTGACGAGGAAGAGGAAGCCGGCGTCGGTGCGCGAGCCGGTGAACTGGCGGAAGAGGAGGCCCGTGCCGGGGGTGACGTACGCGCTGCTGGAACCGGTCGGCAGGGGCGCCGGGAAGTCCTCGCCGACCCAGGTGCCGAGGGTGGTGGAGCCGTTGTCCTCGTCGACCTCGCGCAGCACGTTGCAGACGGTGTTGCGGCTGCCCTCGCCGGTGCTCGCGGAGTTGACCGGCTTCGGGGCGTCCCGCGGCCACTTCTTGTCGCGGCCGAACGCCTCGCCCGGCCGGAAGGCGGCGGCGCTGACGGACGTGGCCTGGCCGTCCTGGCCGAGCTCGATCAGTTCGCGGCTGTTCAGCAGCAGCTTCGCGGTGAAGTCGGAGACGGGCGCGACCCGGCCGGGCAGGACGACGTACTGCTGCTTCCTGGTGCCGTCGGTGGCGGTGAGGACCATGCCGACCTTGTTCACCTCGGGGTCCAGCTCGCCGGGGACGCCGGCGGGGGAACCGGGCTCGCCGTCGATGGTGGGGAAGGTGATCTCGTCGCCCTCGTGGAGGGTCTCCAACCAGCCGGCGGAGACGCGCTGCGGGGTGCGGCCCTGGCCGACGAGCTGGCGGAGCAGCAGTTCGTTCTTCTCCACCGGGTACGCGGTGCCCTGGGCGTCCACGATGTACCGGGTGCGGTCGGGGGCGGGCCCCTCGACGTACAGGAGGTCGCCGCCGCTCAGCCGGCCGGGGCCCTCGGTCCTGCCCTTCTCGCGGTCGGCGAAGACGAACGCCGCCTTCTGGATGGCGCGGCCGCCCTCGACGGGGCGCTCGCACACGGCCCAGCGCTTGGCGGTGCCGGCCTCCTTCGCGTCGGGGAGGCGGTCGGGCGCGTACGGAATTCCGAGGGTGGCGCCGTGCCGGATCTTTCCGCTGTCGAGTACGGATTCGTCGACTTTGATGACCGTTCCCTTGTCGGGATTCAGCAGGAGTTTCGCGGAGGCCATGTTGAGGACCGGGTGCAGCTGTTTCGTCCTGCCGGTTTCCAGGACGACATAGCGTGTTGTCGACTTACTGGCGATGATGACGTTCTCACCGGGCCGGTCCCAGTTCTTCGGGGCGACCGGGCGGAACATTCCCCACGCGCCGAACACGGCGAGCACCACGACGCCCACGATGATCCCGGGCAGCACCGCGCGCAGCGGGCGGGGCGCGCCTTCTTCCGAGCCGGTGGAGTTGGGCTGGACGAATTGGGCGACGAGCCTCCGCTTCGCGAAGGTGTAGGCGTTGAGTTCGTCCCGACGCGATGCCATGTATCCGCTGTCCCTCTCCCCGCTGGGCCGCCGCGTCCCCCTGGTCCCCAAGGGGCACCGGCCGTCGTAACCGCCCCCTACTATGCCTGCTGGCGGCCGGGCCGCTTTGCTCAGGTAGGGTGATCGCCCGGTCAACGGCCGTGTGAATTCGGCTTTTACGGACACGAGGGGGCAACGCGGCGATGGGTACGGCGACGCGCGCGCGCACGAGGCGGTCCGGCGAGGGACGCCCCGCCCGTTCCCGCCGGCAACGCAGCAACGGCCGCCGGACCGGAGGACATCGTTCCGCCCCGGCTTCCCCGGCGCCCGGCTCCGCGCCCGCCCCCGTTCCGCGCCCGCTGTCGCGGGTCGGCCGCGTGGGGCCCTTCCAACTGCGCCAGTTGGTCCTGGTCGAACTGGCCCTGGCGCTGGCCGCGGTCGGGGTTGCGCTGCGGGGCCTGTGGCTGGTCCCGACGCTGTCCGTCGCCGTGGTGCTCGTGCTGCTCGCGGTGGTGCGCCGCCGCGGCCGGGCCGTGCCGGACTGGGCGTCGACGGCGCTGGCCCTGCGCGCCCGCCGCCGGGCGGCCGCGCCCTCCGCCGTGGACGTCGACCCGTCGCTGGCGCCGATCGTGGAGGGGCTGCCGGGGTTCCGGCCGTTCCCCTACGTCGACCGGAAGCGGCGCACCGTCGGCATGCTCGGCGACGGCACGTTCCTGACCGCGGTCGTCCGGGTCGAGGCGGGCGGCGCCGCGCCGCGGCCGGCGTTCGGCGCGCGGACGCTCCCGCTGTCGCTGCTGGGCGGGGCGCTGGAGGTCGACGACATCGTGCTGGAGTCGGCGCAACTGGTGCAGCAGGTGCGTTCCGCACCGGCGCCGCACCTGCCGCAGCAGGCGGTGGCCCGGCTCTCGTACGCGCCGCTGCAGCAGCGCACCGGGGCGCCCGCCCTGCGGATGACGTGGGTGGCGCTGAAGCTGGACCCGGAGCGCTGCCGGGAGGCCATCGCGGCGCGCGGCGGCGGTCTCGAGGGCGCCCAGCGGTGCCTGGTGCGCGCGGCGGACCACGTGGCGAGCAGGATCACGGGCGCCGGGTTCGAGGCCGTCGTACTGGACCAGGAGGAGCTGAACTCCACGATGGCGACCGCGGCGTGCGCGAGCCCCCGGCTGGCGGCCCGCGCGCACCGCCCGGACGCCACGCCGCAGCGCCGCACGGTGGAGACGGCGCGCGTGTGGCGGTGCGACGACCGCTGGCACACGACGTACGCGGTGGGCCGCTGGCCGGACCTGGCCGACGGCGGCGAGGGGTCCCCGCTGGCGAGGCTCGTGTCGCTGCTGACGGCGACGCCCGCGTACGCGACGACGTTCGGCCTCGCGATGCGCCGCGGATCGCGGCAGGGCACCGTGGACGTGGCCGGGTACGTGCGGATCACCGGCGGCTCGGACACCGAACTCATCGGGGTGCGGCGGGCGTTGGAGCAGGCCGCCCGGTCGGCGAAGGTCGGTCTGGTGCGGCTCGACCGGGAGCAGTTGCCCGGGGTGCTGGCGACGCTACCGCTGGGAGGGACGCAGTGATGTTCGGAGCACGGTCGGCACGCGCCCCGCGCGGACTGTTCGGCCCGCGCCACGCGGGCCACAGCGTCGCCGCGGACGGCATGGGCGCCCTGTCCCTGCCGGTCGGCGACGACGGCGTGGTCATCGGGGACGACGCGGAGGGCAACCCGCGCATCGTGGGCTTCCACCGCTCCACCCCGTACGACGTGCTGCTCATCGGCGGCCTGTGGACGGCGCAGGTGCTGGCGCTGCGCGCGGCGGGCACGGGCGCCCGGGTGGCCGTCGAGACCGGCCGGGCGCAGGCGTGGACGGCGCTGGCGCACGCGGCCGGCGCGGGTCTGGAGTGCGTCACGCTGCACGACGTGGGCCGGGTGCCGCCGATGGGCGCCACGGTCGGCAGCCCGGTCGTGGTCGTCCGCGACTGCGGCATGCGGCCGCCGCGGGGCCGGGTCGTGTCGTCGCCGTGGCAGTCGGTGCTGACGCTGCTGCCCTACCTGAGTCCGGTCGCGCCCCGGCTGATGCGCGCCGCGACGCTCGTGGGCGTGCAGCGGGTCTCCCCGCAGGAGGCGGAGCAGATCGGCCGGATCCTGGGACTGGCGCGGGCCGAGTACGAGGCCCTGCCGACGCTCGCGGACGGCGTGACGCTGTGGTGCGCGGGGCGGGAGCGGCACTGGGTGATGACGAGCGGCACCGACGCGGAGACGGGGCTGCTGGGCGCGGCCCGGCGGATGGACTGAGGCCGCGGCGGAGAACCGCCGAGGGGTTCCGTGCCGTCTGTCAAGTGGCCCGGCCCCGCGGCGCGTCCGGCTCTAAGATGCCGGGACGTGACGCGTGCCGCAGCCGCAGCCGCCGTCGCAGCCGACCGGGCGGGGCTCCTGAAGGGGCACGTTCGTCCCAGCCGTTACCGAAAGGACTCGAGCGATGGGCAGCGCACAGGAGAAGGACGAGTTGTACGCCCTCGACATCTCCGGGGTGGAGTGGCACGGCCCTCCGGGCACCAGCCCCGACGAGGAGCGCGTCGAGATCGCCTACCTGCCCGGCGGCGCGGTCGCCATGCGGTCGTCGCTGGACCCGGACACGGTCCTGCGCTACACGGAGGCGGAGTGGCGGGCGTTCGTCCTGGGGGCGCGTGACGGGGAGTTCGACCTGAAGTGAACCGCTGACGGCACGGCGGTGGCGGCGGACCCCGCGGCCCGGGACCCCCGGGCGGGCGGGGTCCTTCCGCGTGGAGGGGCGGGCGGCCGAGACCTGATTGTTGGAGAGGCCGCACCGGTGCGCGGAGCCGTGAGACGCTGTCAACATGTCGGCTTTTGAAGGCTTTCGCTCCACCCTCTCCTCACACAGGGGTGTGGTGGCGTCACATGGCGGTGAGGTCCACCGGTCCGGTGGCGCCCTCGCCGATCGACGGGCCTGACGCGCGGGCGCCGTCGGCGATTAGGGTGGGAGGGGCCGGCCGTGACCCCGCGCGGGCGTGCGGTGCCCGCAGGGGAGAGCCGGGCCGCGGACGACGGGAACGGTCGCCCACACCCACGACGGCACAAGGGTGCTCGACCACACCAGGAGGCAAAGTGAACGGCGATCGGGACGAGATCCACCGGGGATGGAACGCTCCTCCCGTCGACGATCCGTCCGACGTGGACGCCGCCGAGATGACGGGTGAGTTCACCATCGACTACACCCCGCCCGCCTGGTACACGCAGAACGCCGGGGGCGCGGACGCCCCGTCGCCGGGTGCGGTGACGCCTCCCCCGCCGCCGACCGGGCAGCCCATCGCCGTTCCCGGCCTGCCGCAGAGCGGGGGGTTCCAGCCGCACTCCACGCCGCCGCCCGTGCCGCCCGTGCCGTCCGCGCCGCCCGCCGCCCCGCCCGCGGTGCACGAGCCGGCCCCTGCCCCTGCCCCTGTTCCCGCGGCGCAGCCGTTCGGCGGGGGTGACGCGGGGGGCGGGGCCACGACGCGCTTCTCCCCCGCCGCGCCGCAGCACGAGACGGACGAGGCCGCAAAGCGCGCGGAGGCAGAGGCCGCAGGCGGGGCCGAGAGCGGGAGCGAGGGCGAGAGGCGGGCCGGGGACGGCGGTACGGCGGAGGGCGACACCGCCGTCGCCCCGGAGAGCGCCGTCGCCCCGGACGAGGAGCGGGTACCGGCCAGCGACGCGGCGGACGACGGGCAGGCCGGTGACGACCGGGCCGACGGGTCCGGCGCCGGTACGGAGCCTCGGGACGAGGCGCCGGCGGACGGTTCCGGTGACGGTGGTGACCGGAGTGACGGGCCGGCCGACGGCGGTGACGTCCAGCCGTCCACCGACCGACCGTCCACTGACCAGCCGTCCACTGACCAGCCGTCCGCCGAGCAGCCGGCGGCGGACGCCGCGCCCGCGCAGGACTTCACTCCGGCAGCCGGTGAGCCCACGTCGCAGCCGTGGCCGCCGCAGCCCGCCCAGCAGGACGCCCCGGGCGGTGGGCCGGCCGTGCCGGGTCTGCCGCCGCTGCCGCCCGCGTTCCAGCCGGCGGCGCCGCCCGGGGCGCAGCAGTGGCCCGTACCGGCGCCCACTGCCGACCAGTCGGCCCCGCCCGCCCCGGCGCCCGCGCCCGTGTGGCCGGGGGCGGCTCCCGCGCCCGGCGCACCGCAGCCGCCGGCAGCCCCGTTCCCGAACCCGCAGGCCGCCGTACAGCCGGGCGGGTACGGCTTCCCGGCGGGCCGGACGACCGGGCAGGACGGGTACGGCTTCCCCCACCCGCACGCGCAGCCGCCCGCGCCCGACGCCCGGCAGCCGCAGGGCGGTTACGGCTTCCCGCAGGGCCAGGTGCCGGAACAGCCCCGGCCCGCCCAGCCCCAGAACCCGTACGGCCCCCCGCCGGGCCAGGCGCCCGGGCAGGGCGCGCCCGCGCAGCCGCAGGGCGGGTACGGCGCACCGGTCCACCCCGGCCAGACCCCGCAACACCCCGGCCACCCCGCCCCGCAGGCCCACCCCGGCCAGCCCGGCCAGCCCGGCCAGCCCGGCCAGCCACAGGACGGGTACGGCTTCCCGCACCCCCAGGGCCGGGCCCAGCCCCAGGCGCCCTCCCCCGCGCCCGCCGCCGACCCCCGTACCGGCGCCGCCTGGCCCTCCCCGGTGGCGCACGACCAGCGACAGCCGTCCGTGCCGGGCGCCCCGCTCGGGTACACGGCGGCGGTCGAGCTCTCCTCCGACCGGTTGCTCCGCAACACCAAGCAGAAGCCCAAGAGCAGCCGCAACCCCTCCGCCGGCTCCCGCTTCAAGCTCGGCGGCAAGAAGGAGGAGGCGGAGCGCCAGCGCAAGCTCCAACTGATCCGCACGCCCGTCCTGTCCTGCTACCGGATCGCCGTCA
Source organism: Streptomyces sp. NPDC045287 (assembly GCF_056432325.1). Lineage (NCBI taxonomy): Bacteria > Bacillati > Actinomycetota > Actinomycetes > Kitasatosporales > Streptomycetaceae > Streptomyces > Streptomyces sp. NPDC045287. The sequence goes on along the minus strand of NZ_JBWKJG010000031.1, from coordinate 20,571 downwards.
TCTCCCTCAAGGGCGGCGTCGGCAAGACCACGACGACGACGGCGCTCGGCTCCACCCTCGCCAGTGAGCGCCAGGACAAGATCCTGGCCATCGACGCGAACCCGGACGCCGGTACGCTCGGCCGCCGCGTGCGGCGCGAGACCGGCGCGACCATCCGCGACCTGGTCCAGGCGATCCCGTACCTCAACTCGTACATGGACATCCGCCGGTTCACCTCGCAGGCGCCCTCCGGACTGGAGATCATCGCCAACGACGTGGACCCGGCCGTCTCCACGACGTTCAACGACGCCGACTACCGGCGGGCGATCGACGTGCTCGGCCGCCAGTACCCGGTGATCCTCACCGACTCCGGCACGGGTCTGCTGTACAGCGCCATGCGCGGTGTGCTCGACCTCGCCGACCAGTTGATCATCATCTCGACCCCCTCCGTCGACGGCGCCTCCAGCGCGTCCACGACGTTGGACTGGCTCTCCGCGCACGGGTACGCCGAGCTGGTGCAGCGTTCCCTCACCGTCATCTCGGGTGTCCGCGAGACCGGCAAGATGATCAAGGTGGAGGACATCGTCCAGCACTTCGAGACGCGCTGCCGGGGTGTCGTCGTGGTGCCGTTCGACGAGCACCTGGCGGCGGGCGCCGAGGTCGACCTGGACATGATGCGGCCGAAGACGCGGGAGGCGTACTTCAACCTCGCCGCGATGGTCGCCGAGGACTTCACGCGCGCGCAGCAGGCGCAGGGGCTGTGGACCGGTGACGGGCACGGCGGCATGCCGCCGCAGATGGCCCCGCCGATGCCGGGCCACCCGGGCCAGGGCCAGCCGCCAATGCCGGGCCACCCGGGCCAGGGCCAGCCGTACGCCGCCCAGCCCCCGTACGGCGGTCAGCCCCCGTACGGCGGTCAGCCGCCCGTACCGGGGCAGCCCGTACCCGGACAGCCCGCGCCCGGGCAGCCGTACGGGCAGCCGCCGCAGGCCCCCGCCCAGTTCGCCCAGCCGGATGTGCCCCCGCAGGGCTGGCCGCAGCAGCCCCCGGCCAACTGGCCGGACCAGCCGCCCCAGCCCCAGCAGCCGCCCCAGTCCGGCGGCGTGCCGTACGGCGACCCCGACGCGCCCGCGCCGGCCCCCGCCTGGCCCCAGCAGCCGCCGCAGGCCCCCGCCCCGCCCCGGGAGTGACGGCACGACAGGAGGGCCCGCACCGTCCCCACGGTGCGGGCCCTCCTCGTACGGCCTCAGCGGGCGTCGTACTCCCCGGTCAGCTCACGGCAGCGCTTCACGTCGTCCGCGATGGCCTCCAGCAGCGCCTCGATCGAGTCGAACTTCTTCTGCCCCCGCACGTAGGCGAGGAAGTCGACGGCCACGTGCAGCCCGTACAGGTCCAGGCCGACGCGGTCGATGGCGTACGCCTCGACGGTCCGCTCCGTCCCGTCGAACTGCGGGTTCGTGCCGACGGAGATCGCCGCCGGCATCCGCTCGCCGTTCGCGGTCAGCCAGCCGGCGTAGACGCCGTCGGCGGGGACGGCCGTGTGCGGCAGGGTCTCCACGTTCGCCGTCGGGTAGCCCAGCTCGCGGCCGCGCTGGGCGCCGCGGACGACGACGCCCTCGACGCGGTGCGGGCGGCCCAGGATCTCGGCGGCGCCCGCGACGTCGCCCTCGCCGACCAGGCGCCGGGTCAGCGTCGACGAGAACGGCTGCCCGCCGCCCGCCTCGCCCGTCACGTACAGGTCGACGACCTCGACCTCGTAGTCGTACGTGGCGCCCAGCTCGGCGAGGTAGTCGACGTTGCCGGCGGCGCGGTGGCCGAAGCGGAAGTTGGGGCCCTCGACGACCACGCGCGCGTGGAGCTTGTCGACCAGGACCTTCACGATGAAGTCGGCCGGCGACAGCTTCGAGAACTCGGTCGTGAACGGCAGGACCAGCACCGCGTCGACGCCCAGCTCCCCCATCAGCTCGGCCCGCCGGTGGTGCGGGGCGAGCAGCGGCGGGTGGCTGCCGGGGCGGACGACCTCGGAGGGGTGCGGGTCGAAGGTGACGACGACGGCGGGGACGCCCAGCTCACGGGCGCGCTCCACGGCCCGCCCGATGATGAGCTGGTGCCCGCGGTGGACGCCGTCGTAGGAACCGATGGTGACGACGCTGCGCCCCCAGTCCTGGGGAATCTCCTCCAAGCCTCGCCAGCGCTGCACTGTGACCGCTCCTCGCCCGAACCCGTGTACGTCAATGCGTCATGACCGATACGCAGGTCTAAGGGTGCCATGCCCCCGTGGTTCGTTCCGCATCGGCATAGCGGTCCGTACCCGCCCGGCCACAGCGGCGGCCCCGTCACCGGGCCCCGGCGCGGCGTGCCGCTCGACCGCGCGGCGGACGGCGGGGCCCGCGAGGGCCGCCCACCGCCGCGGGTCCCCGGCGAACCAGGCGCCCAGCAGCGCGGCGAAGCCGGGGACCTCGTCGGCCAGCTCGGCCAGCCGCCGGTCGAGGACCGCCGCGCCCTCGGCCGTACGGGCCAGCAGCTCGCCGCTCCGCAGGACCAGGTTCCGGGTGCGGGACTCCGGGCGCCCCGCCGCGCCGTGGGCGGCGGCCCGCAACAGCGCCTCCGGCACGGCGGGGTCGGGGCGCTCGTCCCGCTCCAGGTCGAGGAGTACGTCGAGGAGTTCGCCGCGCAGGGCCCGCGACGCGGGCGTGCCGGGTGCGGCCAGGACCGGGACCAGCGCGGCGCGCACCTCGGCGGGGCGGCCCCGCAGCAGGTCGGTGACGAGCGGGAACAGGTCGGCGCGGACGGCGGGGCCCCGCTCCAGACGCCGGTCGACGTGGGCGGCGGCGTGCGCGGCGCCCTCCGGGTGGCCGTCGACGTACCCGCGGACGAGGGCGGCGGCGCACCCGGCGAGCTCGGGGGTGTCCACGTCGGCCAGGGCGCCGAGGACGTCGGCGGCCACGGCGGGGCCGCCGCTGCGCAGCCGGGCGCGGAAGGCGGCGAGGACCGGCTCGGGGTGGGTGGCGAGTGCGGCGGTCAGCGCCCGGGCGGGCAGTCCGCGGTCGCCGGCCCGGAACGCCGCGAGGGCCTGGGCCAGGTGGCGGGTGCGGCTGTGCGGGTCGTGGACGAGGACGGCGAGGGCCGCGCCGTGCAGGGAACGGTCCCCGGGGCGGGCGAGGAGGGCGAGGGCGGCGTACCGGAGGAGTTCGCGGTCGCCGCCGTCGGTGACGCGGGCGGCGAGGAGCGGCCCGTACGCCGCCGCGGCGACACGGCGGGCGGGGCGCGCGTCGTCGTGCGCCCAGCGGTCGACCGCGCGGCACAGCGCGGCGGGGTCGTCGTGGACGAGGCCGGTGAGGAGCTCGTCGGCGCGCGGGTGGGCGGTGGTGACGAGGGCCTCGCACAGGTCGTCGACGGCGAGGTCCCGGTGGGTGTGGAGCAGTGCCTGGGCGACGCCTGCGACGGTGGGCCGGACGTGGGAGCCGGGCTCGGCGGAGAGCGGCCGTTCGTCGGTGAACCACCGGCACAGCAGGGGCTGTACGCCGCGCGGGTCGGCGGCCAGGCGCCGGGCGACGGCTTCCAGGTAGCCGGGGCGGCGCGGGGCGCGGGACGGGGCGTCGGCGGGGAGGACGCGGCGCAGGAGGTCCAGGCGCTCGTCCTCGCCGAGGCGGAGCCGCTCCCAGAAGGGCGCCCCGTACACGTCGGGGTCGCCGGGGGCCGGCCGTGCCGCGAGGCGCTCGGCCAACTGCCGCAGGACACCGGTGTACGGCCGGGCGTCCCGGACGCGCAGCAGCGTGTCCCGCAGCAGCCGGCCCGCCCACCAGCCGGCGTCGGCGGGCCCGCCCTCGTGGCGGGCGAGCCGCTCCAGCCTCCGTGCGAGCGCCTCGGCGCCCCGGCCCCCCTCCAGCAGCAGCAACGCCCCCACCACGACGCCGACCCGGTGCGGGGGCACCCCCGCGGGGCGCGGCGCGGGAACGCCGGGCGGCAGCGGGCGGTCGACGGGCCCGGCCGGGAGGAGGGCACCGCGCGGGTCGCCGTGACCGGGCCGGGAGGCCGGTCCGGGCGGGGCCGTGCGCGGCGGCGGGACGGTCGGCGGGACGGCCTGGCCGAGCGGCGCCCGCCGTTCGGACCGCGTGCCGTACCCGGGCGGAGCGGCGTACCCGGACGGAGTGGCGTACCCAGGCGGAACGGCGTACCCGCCCGGGGGTGTCTGCCTGGGCACTCCGCCGTACTCGGGTCGGGCGAACCGCGCGGGCGGGGCCGGGTGGCCGGGCGGGACCGGGTGACCGGGCAGGGCGGTGTCGGGGAAGGCGGCCCGGCCCGGCAGGGCGATGTGCCCCTCCGGGCCGGGCCGGGGGGACGTGCCGTGGTCGAGCGGGGCGGGCGCGCCGGGCGCGGAGGAGTTCCCGGGCCGCACCGTCCCGCCGGGCGGGAAGGCGTGCCCGGCCGGGACCGGGTAACCCGGCGGGACCGGGTGCCCGGGCCCGGCCACGACTCCGGGCGCGACCGCGTGTCCGCCGGGTCCGGTGGCCGGCTCCGGCCCGGCCGCGTGCGGCCGGGGGCCGTGGCCCACCGGGCCCGCCCTCCCGGGCAGCGCCGGGGGGAACGGCGGGACCGGCGGGACCGGCGGGATGGCGTACCCGGTCGGGCGCGCGGGCAGGGCGGCCGGGGCCGGACCGGCGGCCGGGATCGCCGGCGCCGGCACGCGGCCCGGGGCCGGGGGGACGCACGGCAGGCGGTCCGGGGGCGGGGCCGTGTCGCGGCGGGTGTGCACCAGGGCGTCCAGGGCCGCGTCCACGTCGACGTGGAGGGCCTGGAGCCACTCCCCGAACTCCTCGTCCGCGAACCGGTAGCCCGCGCCCGCCGCGACCAGCGGCCCCTCCGCGAGCACCGCCGACGCCCAACCGGTGCCCCACGGGAACAACTCCTCGAACCCGGCCCGGTCCAGTTCGCCGTGGCCGGGGCCGAGACAGCGCCGGGCCGCCTCGCGGACGCGGTCGGCGGCCCGGGCGGCGAGGCCGCGGACCTCCGCCTCCGACAGCGCCGGCCGGCACCCGGCGGCGACGCGGTGGGCGACGCGCAGGCACAGCAGGTCCAGGTGGGCGGCGAAGACGTCGGCCCGCCCGGCCCGCCCCGGTACCGCGCCGGGCAGCGCGGCCCGTACGTCCGCGAGGAGCCGCAGCGCCAGCGGGTGGCGCGCGTCGGCCGCCGCGAGGGTCCCGGCGGGCAGCCCGTACCGTGCGCGGGCCTCCTCGGCCTCCTCGGGCGTCAGGTCCCCGACCGGCACGGCGGCGGGGAACCGACCGGCGGACGCGCCGGGCCGGTACAGCGCGCCCGGCGGGTACAGGGCACCGGCCGTCCCCCAGTGCGCGGGCCCGCAGGCGACGGCGAGCCGTACGCCGTGCCGCCGCAGCCAGCGCACCGTCTCGGCGGTCCAGGAGGGCAGCCGGTCCGCGAAGGGCGGCGGTGCCTCCTCGGGGGCGTCGAGCAGCACGAGCAGCGGCCGGCCCGCGTCCCAGGCGATCCGCGCGACGTGCCGGGCCAGGGCGCCCGGGGCGGTGGCACGGGCCTCCGGGTGGGCGTTCCGGTCGCCGCGGGCCTCGGTGGCGGCCCGCTCGGCACGGTCCAGGACGCGGCTCACGGCGTCCCCCAGGGAGACGTCGCCCGGCCGCAGGTCGGCGCCGCGCAGCCACACGGTCGGCTCGGGGGCGGCAGCGGCGGCGCGCCGGTGGGCGAGGGCGCCCAGGGCGGTGGTGCGCCCGGTGCCGGGTTCCCCGACGACCCCGCAGACGACGGGGTGGTCCGGGCCGTGGGGGGCGGCGGCGAACAGGTCGAGGCGGTGGGCGATGCCGGGCCGCGCGACGGTCCGGGCGAGGGGGAGGGCGGGGTGCGTGAGGGCGGCGAGTTCGAGGGCGCCCGCGAGGTTCAGGTCGGGGCCGTGGGCCGGGACCGTGGCGGCGTTGCGGTGGAGGAGGGCGGCGAGCGGGCCGCCGGGGGCGCGGGCGGCGGCGCGGGCCAGGGGCAGGGCGAGCCCGGCGGCGCGGTGGTCGGTGCGGAGGGCGCCGGCGAGGACGGCGAGGACGGTGCCGGTGGCGGCGTCCAGGACGGGTCCCCCGGCGGCCTCCCCGCCGCGCCGCAGCGCCTCGCGGCCCTCGGTGCCGATGGCGAGCACCAGGGCCTCGTCGACCGGGTGGGAGCCCTCGGCGCCGGTGTACGTGGCCCGCGCGACGCCGAGGACGCGCGCCTCGCGCCAGCCGTGGGCGTACACGTGTACGTACGCTCCCGCCGCGGGTGCGGGGCGGGAGGCGATGGGCAGGGGGCGGACGCCGAGCCCGTCGGTGCGGACGAGGGCGAGGGCGTCGGCGGGCAGGGCGGTGACGGCGTCGGCCCTCGCCGTGTGGGCGCGTCCGTCGGGGGTGCGGACGACGATCCGCTCCAGGCCGTCGACGGTTTCGTGGCTGGTGACGACCGTGCCGAGGTGGTCGGCGACGAAGCCGGAGCCTCGCGTCCGGCCCGCCTGATCACAGATGCGTACCAGTGTCGTCCGGTCCTGTCGTGCCATGGGTCGACCGTAGGACCGGGCCGATCACGCCGGGAAACGCGTCCATCGGACGCGCCCCCAAATGCCCCCTTGTTCACTCCGAGCGCCCGGCCAAGTGGGTGAATAGGCATCCCGGCGCGGACAGAGACATCAGGAGGGGGATCGTGGAGCGGGCGCGGGCGACCGGCCCGCTCCACGGTGGGGCCCCCGCCCCGGAGCCCCGGGGCGGGGGTCAGCCGAAGACGGCGACGCTCTTGGCCTTCCCGCCGCGCTCCTCCACCAGGGCCAGGAAGCGGCCCTGCGGTCCGAAGACCGCGACGGGGCCCCGCTCGTAGGCGGGCATGTCGATCCGAACGCCGTTGAGGAGCAGCTTCGCGCGCCGCTCGTCGACGTCCCAGCGCGGGAAGGCGGCGGCTGCCGCCTCCGCGATGGGCATGACGGTGAGCTGCTCCTGGAGCTGGTCCAGGGTGCGCGCGGCGTCCAGCTTGTACGGGCCGACGCGGGTGCGGCGCAGCGCGGTGAGGTGCCCGCCGACGCCGAGGTCGGCGCCGACGTCGCGGGCGAGGGCCCGGACGTACGTGCCGGACGAGCAGACGACGGAGACGACCAGGTCGACGACGGGGGTGCCGTCGTCGGCGACGGCGTCGCGCATGTCGTACACGGTGAACTGGGAGACGGTCACCGGGCGGGCCGGGATGTCGAACTCCTCGCCGCCCCGCACGCGCGCGTAGGACCGCTTCCCGTCGATCTTGATGGCGCTCACCTTCGACGGCACCTGCATGATGTCGCCGGTCAGCTTGGCCACGGCCGCGTCGACGGCCTCGCGGGTCACGCGGGACGCGTCGGCGGACGAGGTGATCTCGCCCTCGGCGTCGTCGGTGAGGGTGTTCTGGCCGAGCCGGACGGTGCCCAGGTACTCCTTCTCCGTCAGCGCGAGGTGGCCGAGGAGCTTGGTGGCCTTCTCGACGCCCAGGACGAGGACGCCGGTGGCCATGGGGTCGAGCGTGCCGGCGTGGCCGACGCGGCGGGTGCGGGCGATGCCGCGCATCTTGGCCACGACGTCGTGGGAGGTGAACCCCGACGGCTTGTCGACGATGACGAGGCCGTCTTGGGGAGCCCTCCCGGCCCGGGCCGGGAGGGCGTGTGCTGCGTTGCTCATCAGGCGCCGGCGCCGTCCTCGTCGTCCTCGGCCTCGTCCTCGCCGGGCTTGCGGTACGGGTCGGCTTCGCCCGCGTACGTCTTGCCGGTGGACACCTGGCGTACTTCGGCGTCCTTGGCCCGCGCCTTGTCGAGGAGGTCCTCGATGGTGCGGGCGTTGTCGGGCAGGGCGTCCGGGACGAACGTCAGCGTCGGCGTGAAGCGGACGCCGGTCTGCTTGCCGACCTCGGAGCGCAGGACGCCCTTGGCGGACTCCAGCGCGGCCGCGGACGCGGCGCGCTCCTCCTCGTCACCGTAGACCGTGTAGAAGACCGTGGCCTCCCGCAGGTCGCCGGTGACGCGGGCGTCCGTGATGGTCACGAAGCCCAGCCGCGGATCCTTGATTCGCCGGTCCAGGGTCTCCGCGACCACGACCTGGATGCGATCGGCCAGCTTGCGGGCCCGCGCGTTGTCGGCCACCGGTCCGTCTCCTCTTCCGTCTTGCGTTCACTCTTCATCGGTGTGCAGGCGCCGCCGTACGGACAGCAGCTCCACCTCGGGCCTCGCGGCGACGAGGCGCTCACACCGGTCCAGTACCCCTGTGAGATGCCCGGCGTCCCCGGAGACCATCGCCACGCCGATCTCGGCCCTGCGATGGAGGTTCTGGTTGCCGGTCTCCGCCGCACTCACCGCGAATTTCCGCTGGAGTTCGGCGACGATCGGCCGGACGACGGAGCGCTTCTCCTTCAGCGACCGTACGTCGCCGAGAAGCAGATCGAAGGACAGCGTCCCCACATACATGGACAGTCCGGATGTCCCGCCGGTTCGGGTTCGGTAGGCCCCCGCCGTTCACCGGCGGGGACATCCGAACCGTACACGCAGCGGCCGGGGCCGATCGACGGAAATTCCTTCCGCCGACCGGCCCCGGCTTCCGCTCCTGATGTCGCGCGGGCTGGGTCAGCCGCGCGGCTTCTCGCGCATCTCGTACGTCGCGATGACGTCGTCGATCTTGATGTCGTTGAAGTTTCCGAGGTTGATACCGCCCTCGAAGCCTTCGCGGATCTCGGTGACGTCGTCCTTGAAGCGACGCAGACCCTCGATGTTGAGGTTCTCCGCGACGACCTTGCCGTCGCGCAGGAGGCGCGCCTTGGTGTTGCGCTTGACCACGCCGGACCGGATGAGGACACCCGCGATGTTGCCCAGCTTGGACGAGCGGAAGACCTCGCGGATCTCCGCCGTACCGAGCTCGACCTCTTCGTACTCCGGCTTGAGCATGCCCTTGAGGGCCGCCTCGATCTCCTCGATGGCCTGGTAGATCACCGAGTAGTAGCGGACGTCGACGCCCTCGCGCTCCGCCATCTGCGCGGCACGGCCGGCCGCGCGGACGTTGAAGCCGATGACGATGGCGTCGGAGCCCATCGCCAGGTCGATGTCGGACTCGGTGACCGCACCCACGCCGCGGTGCAGGACCCGGATGTCGACCTCTTCACCGACGTCGAGCTGGAGCAGCGAGGACTCGAGGGCCTCGACCGAACCGGACGCGTCGCCCTTGATGATGAGGTTGAGTTCCTGGATCTGACCGGCCTTGAGCACCTTGTCGAGGTCCTCGAGGGACACCCGGCGGACGCGCTTGGCGAAGGCGGCGTTGCGCTCCCGCGCGGCGCGCTTCTCGGCGATCTGGCGGGCCGTGCGGTCCTCGTCGACGACGAGGAAGTTGTCGCCGGCGCCCGGGACGTTGGTGAGACCCAGGACCAGGACCGGAGTCGACGGGGTCGCCTCCTCGACGTTGTTGCCCTTGTCGTCGAGCATCGCCCGGACGCGGCCGTACGCGTCACCGACCACCATCGTGTCGCCGACCCGCAGCGTGCCCCGCTGGACCAGGACGGTCGCGACGGCGCCGCGGCCACGGTCGAGGTGCGACTCGATGGCGATGCCCTGCGCGTCCTGCTCCGGGTTGGCCCGCAGGTCGAGCGAGGCGTCCGCCGTGAGGATCACGGCCTCCAGCAGGGAGTCGATGTGCAGACCCTGCTTGGCGGAGATGTCGACGAACATCGTGTCGCCGCCGTACTCCTCGGCCACCAGGCCGTACTCGGTCAGCTGACCGCGCACCTTGACCGGGTCGGCGCCCTCGACGTCGATCTTGTTGACCGCGACCACGATCGGCACGTCGGCCGCCTTGGCGTGGTTCAGCGCCTCGATCGTCTGGGGCATCACACCGTCGTTCGCCGCCACCACGAGGATCGCGATGTCGGTGGACTTGGCACCGCGGGCACGCATGGCGGTGAACGCCTCGTGACCCGGGGTGTCGATGAAGGTGATCTTGCGGTCCTCGCCGTTGACCTCGGTCGTCACCTGGTAGGCACCGATGTGCTGGGTGATGCCACCGGCCTCGCCCGCGACGACGTTCGTCTTGCGGATCGCGTCGAGCAGGCGGGTCTTGCCGTGGTCGACGTGACCCATGACGGTCACGACCGGCGGGCGCGGAGTGAGGTACTCCTCGCCGCCCTCGTTCTCGCCCCACTCCAGGTCGAAGGACTCGAGCAGCTCGCGGTCCTCCTCCTCCGGCGAGACGATCTGAACGGTGTAGTTCATCTCGTCGCCGAGGAGCTGCAGCGTCTCGTCGGAGACGGACTGCGTGGCGGTGACCATCTCGCCGAGGTTCATCATGACCGCGACGAGCGACGCCGGGTTGGCGTTGATCTTCTCCGCGAAGTCGGTGAGGGACGCACCGCGCGACAGGCGAACGGTCTCGCCGTTGCCGCGAGGCAGCATCACGCCGCCCACGGACGGGGCCTGCATGGCCTCGTACTCCTGGCGCCTCTGCCGCTTCGACTTGCGGCCGCGGCGGGCGGGACCGCCCGGACGGCCGAACGCGCCCTGCGTGCCACCACGGCCACCGGGGCCGCCGGGACGGCCGCCGAAGCCGGGACGGCCGCCGCCGAAGCCGCCGCCACCGCCCGGAGCACCGGGACGGCCACCGCCGCCACCGCCGCCGCCGGGACGACCGGCGAAGCCGCCGCCGCCACCGCCGGGACGACCGGCGAAGCCGCCGCCACCACCGGGACGACCGCCGGGACCACCCGGACGGCCACCGGTCGCGGGACCGCGGCCACCGGGGCCGGGACGCGGGCCGGCAGCGGGACGCTGCGGCATCATGCCCGGGTTCGGGCGGTTACCGGCCGGGCCGCCACCCGGGCGCGGAGCCTGGGGACGCGGCATGGAGCCGGGCGTGGGGCGCGGGCCGCCGGGGCCCGCCTGCGGACGCGGACCGGCCTGGCCGGGGGTCTGCGGACGCGGGCCGCCGGGAGCACCCGGGGCGCCGGGGCGCGGGGCGCCGCCCGGACGGGGCGCCTGCGGGCGCGCCATGCCGGTGGAGCCACCGGAGGTGAACGGGTTGTTGCCCGGACGCGGGCCGGCCGGACGGCCGCCCGGACGGGGGGCCTGCTGGCCGGGGCGCGGGGCGCCCTGGCGTCCGCCGCCCTGCTGGCCACCGGGCGTCTGGGGACGCGCGGCGGGGCGGGGGCCGGGGGTGGCACCGGGCCGGGGACCGGCGGCGGGAGCCGACGGGGGCGCGGTGAACTCGGGCTTCGTCGGGGCCGGGGCCGCCGGGGCCGGCTTGGCGGCCGGGGCGGGCTTCGGACCCGGGGTGGGACGCGGGCCGGGGGCCGGCGCCGCGGGCTTCTCGGCGGCCGCGGGCCGCGGCGCGGGGGCGCCGGGCTTCGGGGCGGCCGGGCGTTCCCCTGCCGGCCTGGGGGCCTGGGGGGCGCCGCCGGCCTGCGCCGGGGACGGCGCGGCGGGCCTGGCGGGCGCGGGGGTGCCGCCCTCGCGCTTGGCGGGGGCGGGGGGCGCGGCCTTGCGGGGCGCGCCGGGCTTGGCAGCGGACTTGCCGGCGGAGCCGGGTCCCTGCAAAGCGTCGGTCAACTTACGGACAACCGGCGCCTCGATCGTCGATGACGCCGAACGGACGAATTCACCGAGTTCCTGGAGCTTGGCCATGACGACCTTGCTCTCCACACCGAACTCCTTGGCGAGTTCGTATACCCGGACCTTAGCCACTTCGCTCCTTTGAGGTCCGGTTACCGCCGGACCGTCGCTACTTCATGGGCGTACTCATCGCGTACTCATCGAGTGCTCATCGCAATCTCGACCTACTTCCACTCGCGAGGTACCTGACCGCACGGGCTCTCCCCGTGCCGTACTTCTTTCTTACGGTGTCGCCTGCTCGACGTAGCGGTGCACGTCCGCGGTGTCGAGCGGACCCTGGACCCGGAGGGACCGGGGGAACGCCCGGCGGCGGACCGCCAGATCGAGGCAGGACTGGACGGGATGCACATAGGCACCCCGACCGGGCAGCGTACCGCGTGGATCGGGGGCACACTCACCCTCGATCGCCACGATGCGCAGCAGATCGCTCTTGGCCGCCCGCTCCCGGCATCCCACACAGGTTCGCTCAGGGCATGCGCGGGCATGCGTCCGGCCAGACACGCTTAAGTCTACCTCCCCGCACCGACCTCACCCCTTTGGGGCAAAAATCGAACGGTTGTTGTCGTGATCCCGTCGTGGTCTCGCTGTAGCCCAACGTGACCACGGCGGTCTCTATTCCCCGGATTCCCGGGATTCCCCGGCGGACTGCGCGGGCTGCTCGGTGTCCGGCCGGATGTCGATGCGCCAGCCGGTGAGGCGGGCGGCCAGGCGGGCGTTCTGGCCCTCCTTGCCGATCGCCAGGGACAGCTGGTAGTCCGGCACGGTGACGCGGGCGGACCGGGCCGCCAGGTCGACGACCTCGACCTTGGAGACGCGCGCCGGGGAGAGCGCGTTCGCCACCATGTCGGCCGGGTCGTCGGACCAGTCGACGATGTCGATCTTCTCGCCGTGCAGCTCCGCCATGACGTTGCGCACCCGGCCGCCCATCGGGCCGATGCAGGCGCCCTTGGCGTTGAGGCCGGAGCGCGTCGACCGTACGGCGATCTTCGTGCGGTGGCCGGCCTCGCGGGCGATCGCGGCGATCTCGACGGAACCGTCGGCGATCTCCGGGACCTCCAGCGCGAACAGCTTCTTCACGAGGTTGGGGTGCGTGCGCGACAGGGTGACGGACGGACCGCGCACCCCCTTGGCGACGCGGACGACGTACGTGCGCAGGCGCAGGCCGTGCGTGTACTCCTCGCCGGGCACCTGCTCCTGGACGGGGAGGATCGCCTCCAGCTTGTCGTCCAGCTTGACCAGGACGTTCTTGGGGTCCTTGCCCTGCTGGACGACGCCGGCCACGATGTCGCCCTCGCGGCGCGCGTACTCGCCGAACGTCATGTCGTTCTCGGCGTCGCGCAGCCGCTGCTGGATGACCTGGCGGGCCGTGGTCGCCGCGATGCGGCCGAAGTCCGACGGGGTGTCGTCGAACTCCTTGGGCTCCTGCCCCTCCTCCAGGTCGGCCGGGTCCTCCTTCGCCCACACCGTCACGTGACCGGTCTGGCGGTCCAGCACGACGCGGGCGTGGCGGCGGGCTCCCTCGGTGCGGTGGTAGGCGATGAGGAGGGCCGACTCGATCGCCTCGACCAGCAGCTCGAAGGGGATCTCCTTCTCATGTGCCAAGCCCTTAAGGAGCTTCACATCGATGTCCACGGCTACGCCTCCTCCTCTTCCTTCTTGTCCTTGCGGTTGAACTCGATCTCCACGCGCGCCTTGGCGATCTCGGGGAACTCCAGGCGCCGGGCGGTGGCCTTGCGGCCCTTCACGCCCGGGACCTCCAGGTCGAGCCCCTCCTCGTCCACTCCGAGGATGCGGGCGACGAGGTCGCCGCCCTCGTGCAGCCGGAACTTCACGAGGCGGCCGGTGGCGCGCACGAAGTGGCGGTGTTCGGTGAGGGGGCGGTCGACGCCCGGCGAGCTCACCTCGAGGACGTACTCTTCCTCGCCCATCGCGTCCGTCTCGTCGAGCGTCTGGGAGATGGCGCGGCTCAGCTCGGCACAGACGTCGAGTTCCACGCCGTCGTCCGAGTCGACGATGACCCTCAGCTCCCTGCGGCGGCCCGCCCGGGACACCTCGATCTCCTCGAGATCCAGCTGCCTGGCGGTGACCAGCGGTTCCAGCAACCCGCGCAGCCTCTCGCTCTGGGTGGTGCTCATCCGGGTGACTCCTCGGCCGCGTGTGCTGTTGTGGGTTCGTCGCGTGTCAGACAAAGGGTATCCGGTCCCGGGGGGTGTTGCCGTCCACCCCGGACCGGCCCGCGGGTACGCTCGCCTGCGGTGATCTTCGAAGTGGTGTACCCGAAGGAGTGAACGTGGGGCGCACGGAGGTGACGCGGAGGCGTGCGCTCGCGGTGGCGACGGCGTCCGGGGTGTCCGGGGCGCTGGCCGGCTGCTCGGGCCCGGGCTCCGGCGGGGGCGGCCTCCCGCGCCCCTCGGCGGCCGAGTCGGCACGGCGTGCCGAAACGGTCCTGCGCCGCAGGTCGGCGGCGGCGAGCGGGGTGCTCCTGGCCGGTTACGACGAGGCGCTGGACGCCCATCCCGCGCTGGGCGGCCGGCTGGCCCCGCTCCGTGAGGCGACGGCCCGCCACGTGGCGGCGCTGGCCCCTCCGGGCGAGCGGGCCCCCGGCGCGGCGTCCCCGGACCCGGCGGGCACGGCGTCCCCGACCCCGACGGGCACGGCCCCCGGCGCGGACGGCGCCGCGTCCCCGGCGCCGCGCTTCGGCGCGGGCCCGTTCCCCCGCGGCGTGCCGGCCGAGCCGGGCGCCGTGCTCGGGGAGCTGGCCGCGCTGGCCTCGCGCACCGCGGCGGCGCACGCGGCGGCCCTGGTGGCCGCGCCCCCGGAGCTGGCCCGCCTGCTGGCGTCGGTCGCCGCAGCCGGGGCCGCGCACGCCTACCTGCTCGGCGAGGGGAGCCGGGCGTGAGCGCCCTGGAGGCCGCGCAGGCGGTGCTGGCGGCGGAACACGCCGCGGTGTACGGGTACGGCGTCGTCGGCGCCCGGGTCGGGACGGCCAGGCGGGCGGAGGCGGAGGCGGCCCACGCGGCGCACCGGGCGCGGCGGGACGCGGCGGCCCGGACCGTGCGGGACCTGGGCGGCACGCCGGCCGCGTCGGCGCCGGCGTACGCGCTGCCGTTCCCGGTGGCGGACGGGGACGGGGCGGTGCGGCTGGCCGCCGAGCTGGAGGACCGGGTCGCGGGCGTGTACGCCGACCTCGTACGGGCCGCCGGGGGCGCGCTGCGCCGGGACGCGGCGGCCGCGCTGCGGGAGGCGGCGGTGCGGGCCGTCCGCTGGCGCGGCGGCGGCGTAGCCTTTCCTGGGCTCGCCGAGCGACCGTGAGCCCCGCTTCCCCGCGCGGCTCGCGCCGCAGGACCGAAAGGTGGCCCCGCACGCATGGCCCACGCCGCTGACGCCCCCGTGTCCGAACCGCCTCGCCGCCTGGTGCGGGCGCTCGGCGAAACGTACGGCGAGGCCGCCGCGAGCACGTGGCTCGACGGGTTGCCGGACACCGTCCGCCGGGCGCTGTCCGGGCGCGGCATGGCCGCCGAGCGGGTGGTGGAGCCGGGCGGCCGCAGCAGCGTGGTGGTCCTGGCCCGGCGGGGCGGCGGGGAGCCGGCCGCGCTGAAGCTGGCGCCGCCGTTCGCCGCGCCCGACCGGGAGCGGGAGGCGCTCGCCCACTGGGACGGCTGGGGCGCGGTGCGGCTGCTGGACGACGCCGGCGAGGGGCCCGGGCTGCTGCTGGAGCGGCTGCGGCCGGACGTGTCGCTGCGGTCGCTGCCGGAGGCGAAGGCGCTGCTGGAGGCGGCCGGTACGGTACGGCGGCTGTGGGTGGAGCCCCCGGAGGGGCACCGTTTCGAGTCGGTGGCGGACCGGACGGCGCCCCGGGCGGAGGCGATGGCCGCGTACCGGGCGGACGAGGCGGTGGGCGCCCTGGTGGCGGCTGCGCTGGAGGCCCGCGCCGGGCTGCTGGCGGACGCGTCCGAGGCGCTGCTGCTGCACGGCTGCTTCCGGCAGGGCAAGGTGCTGGCCGGTGACCGGGCTCCGTGGCTGGCGGTGGGGCCGGAGCCGGTGGTGGGCGAGCGTGCGTACGACCTGGCGCGGCTGGTGCGCGACCGGGTCGAGGACCTGGTGGCGGAGGCGTCCGGCGCGGCGGCGGCGCGGCGGCGGGTGCACCGGCTGGCGGACTCCCTGGACGTGGACCGGGAGCGGTTGCGCGGCTGGACGCTGTTCCGGGCGGTCGAGTCGGGGACCCGTGCGCTGGCGGCCGGGCGGGACCGCGAGGCGGAGCCGCTGCTGGAGTTCGCCGGCTGGCTGTGACCGGCCGGGGACTCCGGGCGACCGGGGCGCCGTCGCACGGAGAACACGGCCGCACGACACTGCCCGTTTCGGCCATATCGGTGCACTATGGGGCGTAACCCTTGTGTCGCACCTGGGTTCGACTCGACGGCAGGGGGTCGTCATGGGCGAGGAACTGCTGACCGCGGCCGTACTGGCGGGCTCGGCCGCCATCGCGTACGTCGGGGCCGCCGTCAGGGTCGTCAAGCAGTACGAACAGGGCGTCGTCCTGCGGTTCGGGCGGCTGCGGAGCCGGGTGCGGGGGCCGGGGCTCACCCTGGTCGTCCCGTTCGTCGACCGGATGCGGAAGGTGAGCATGCAGATCGTGACGATGCCCGTGCCCGCCCAGGACGGCATCACCCGCGACAACGTCACCGTCCGGGTCGACGCGGTGATCTACTTCAAGGTCGTCGACCCCGTCGAGGCCGTCATCCGCGTCGAGGACTACCGGTTCGCCGTCTCGCAGATCGCCCAGACGTCGCTGCGCTCGATCATCGGCAAGAGCGACCTGGACGACCTGCTCTCCAGCCGGGAGAAGCTCAACGAGGGCCTGGAACTGATGATCGACAACCCGGCCGTCGAGTGGGGCGTCACCATCGACCGCGTCGAGATCAAGGACGTGTCACTGCCCGAGACCATGAAGCGCTCCATGGCCCGGCAGGCCGAGGCGGACCGCGAGCGCAGGGCGCGGCTGATCAACGCCGACGCGGAGCTCCAGGCGTCCAAGAAGCTGTCGGAGGCCGCGCGCGAGATGGCCGACACGCCTTCCGCCCTCCAACTGCGGTTGCTCCAGACGGTGATGGCCGTCGCCGCCGAGAAGAACTCCACGCTCGTGCTGCCGATCCCGGTGGAGCTGCTCCGCTTCCTGGAGCGGTCGGCGGAGGCCGCCGAGCACCGGGCGGCCGGGGACGAGGCGGACGGGCGCCCCGGGCCCGCCACCGCCCCGGCCGGGGACGGCGGCCCCGCCCCGTCCCTGGAGGCGCCCCGCGCGGCGACCGCGCGGCCCGTACGCGCACCGGCGCCGACCGTCCCGGTGCGGGACGACGGCGCCGGTACGGCGGGATGCCTCTGAGGGTGCCCTCCGAGCGCTACGCGGCCGTGAGGCGGGCCACCGCCTCCTCGACGGTCAGCTCCTCGCGCTCGCCCGTGCGGCGGTCCTTCAGCTCGACGACGCCCTCGCCCGAGCGGCGCCCGGCCACGAGGATCCTCGGCACGCCGATCAGCTCGGCGTCGGTGAACTTCACCCCCGGCGACACGCCCGCCCGGTCGTCGACCAGGACGCGCAGCCCGGCCTCGCGGAGCTTCTCGGAGACCTCCAGGGCCAGCTCCGTCTGGAGCGCCTTGCCCGCCGCGACGACGTGGACGTCCGCCGGGGCGATCTCGCGCGGCCAGCACAGGCCCTTGTCGTCGGCGGTCTGCTCGGCGAGGGCCGCCACCGCGCGCGAGACGCCGATGCCGTACGAGCCCATGGTCACGCGGACCGGCTTGCCGTTCTGGCCGAGCACGTCCAACTGGAAGGCGTCGGTGTACTTGCGGCCGAGCTGGAAGATGTGGCCGATCTCGATGGCGCGGTCGAGCTTCAGGCCCGTGCCGCACTTCGGGCAGGGGTCGCCCTCCTCGACCACGACGACGTCGAGGTAGTCGTCGACCTGGAAGTCGCGGCCGCAGACGACGTTCCTCGCGTGCGTGTCCGGCTTGTTGGCACCGGTGATCCAGGCGGTGCCGGGGGCGATGCGCGGGTCGGCGATGTAGCGGACCTTCTCCAGGCCCTGCGGGCCGACGTAGCCGCGCACCAGGTCGGGGCGGCCCGTGAAGTCCTCGGCGGTGACCATCTCGACGACGGCCGGCGCGAGGTGGTCCTCCAGCTTGCCCAGGTCGACCTCGCGGTCACCGGGGACGCCCACGGCGACGATCTCGCCGTCCACCTTGACCAGCAGGTTCTTCAGCGTCGCGGAGGCCGGTACGCCGAGGTGCTCGGCGAGCGTCTCGATGGTCGGCGTGTCCGGGGTGTCCAGCTCCTCCACCGGGCCGTGCGCGGAGCCGTCGACGGGCTCGCCGCCCGCGAAGGTGACGGCCTCGGTGTTGGCCGCGTAGTCGCACGACGGGCAGTACACGAAGGTGTCCTCGCCCGCCGCGGCGGGGGCCAGGAACTCCTCGGACGCCGAGCCGCCCATGGCGCCGGAGGTCGCGGAGACGATCTTGTGGTGGAGGCCGAGGCGCTCGAAGATCCTCACGTACGCCTCGCGGTGCAGGCGGTACGACTCGGCGAGGCCCTCGTCCGTCGTGTCGAACGAGTACGAGTCCTTCATCTGGAACTCGCGGCCGCGCAGGATGCCCGAGCGGGGGCGGGCCTCGTCGCGGTACTTGGTCTGGATCTGGTAGAGGATCACCGGCAGGTCCTTGTAGGACGTGCACTGGTCCTTGACCAGCTGGGTGAAGATCTCCTCGTGGGTGGGGCCGAGCAGGTAGTCGGCGCCCTTGCGGTCCTGGAGGCGGAACAGCTCTGCGCCGTACTCGTCCCAGCGGCCGGTCGCCTCGTACGGCTCCTTCGGCAGCAGGGCGGGCAGGAGGACCTCCTGGGCGCCGATGGCGTCCATCTCCTCGCGCACGACGCGCGAGACGTTCTCCAGGACCTTCTTGCCCAGCGGCAGCCAGGACCAGATGCCGGCGGCGTTGCGGCGGACGTAACCGGCGCGGACGAGCAGCTTGTGGCTGAGCGTCTCGGCGTCCGCCGGGTCGTCGCGCAGTGTCTTGACCATCAACCGGGACATGCGCTGGACCTGGGCCATGGGGATCTCTCCTGCGGTGAAAAGTGTGATGGGCAGGAGGTTAGCCGGGCGCCCCCGGCCCGCGGAAATCAGTGGCCCCGCCGCCGCGCCGCCCGGGGGCGCGGCGGCGGCCCGGTCCTACCCCCGGCGCAGGGGCAGGTGGGCGCCCATCACCGCGTACGGGCGGGGGGCGCTCGGGAAGTGCACCCGGCGGGCCAGGTCCACGTAGCCGAGGGAGCGGTACAGCCTGCGGGCGGGGCTCTCCGTGTCGATGGCCGAGAGGATCGAGCGGGGCTCGTCCGCCGTGCCGGTGATCGTGGTGATCAGCTCCGTGCCGATGCCGCGGGCCTGGTGGGCGGGGTGGACGTGCAGCTCCGTGATGACGAACGAGTCGTCGAGCCAGCCGTCGTTGCCCTCGCGGACCAGGTACGGCTGGACGACCGTCGACCACCAGTGGGCACGGTCGTTGGGCATGCCGTACACGAAGCCGACGAGGCGTCCGTCCGGGGTGGTCGCGCCGTACGCGCGGGCGCCCCGGCAGGCCATGTGGCGGACCACGATGTGGCGGCGCACCGCGACCTCGCCCTCGCTGAGCCCGAAGGCGAGGGCCTGCACGGCCAGCGCGTCGTCCACCCGCGCGGTCAGGTCGAGCGGTCCGACCACCACGACGTCATCCATGGCCCGAACCCTACGTCCCGCGCGCGCCCTCAGAACAGCACGCTCATGAACGCGCCCGTCTCGCGGAAGCCGACCCTGTGGTACGCGGCCCGGGCGGGCTTGTTGTAGTCGTTGACGTACAGGCTGACGACCGGCGCCACGTCCGCGAGGGCGTACCGCAGGACCGCGGCCATGCCCGTTTCGGAGAGGCCCCGCCCCCGGTACTCGGGGGCGACCCAGACGCCCTGGATCTGGCACGCCTTGGGCGTGGCCGCGCCGATCTCCGCCTTGAAGACGACCTTGCCGTCCTCCACGCGCGCGAAGGACCGGCCGGAGGAGACCAGCTCGGCGACGCGCGCCTGGTACAGCAGCCCGCCGTCGCCCGCCATCGGGGAGACGCCGACCTCCTCGGTGAACATCGCCACGCACGCCGGCATGATCAGGTCCATCTCGTCCTTGCGGACGCGGCGGACCAGCGGGTCGGGCTCCACGTCGGCGGCGGGCCGCTCGGTGACCATCAGGGGCTGGTGGGGCCGCACGTCGCGGGCGGGGCCCCAGCTCGGTTCGAGGAGGCGCCACAGCTCGGCGGTCGGTTCGGCCGGGCCGACGATCGAGGAGCAGCGGCGGCCGGTGCGGCGGGCGCGGTCGGCGAAGGCGCGGACCGCTTCGGGGGTGGCGCAGACGGGGACGAGGTTGGCGCCCGAATAGCACAGGGAGCGCAACCGCCCCTCGTCGTACCAGCCCCACATCTCGCCGCCGAGGCGCCACGGATCGAGGCCGGCGGCCTGGACGCGGGCGGTGACGAACGCGTTGGCGACCGGCTCGCTGTCGAGGACTGCGAGCGCGGCGCCGAGGTCCCCGGGTTCGAGGACCCGGGTGGTGGTGTGCGTCAACACGGGGGCCTCACCAGTGGGTCTGTCGGTCACCGCACTGTACCCGGCACCGCCGCGACCATGCGGGGCGCGGTGGCGGCGGGCCGTTTCCAGGCCCGCCGCGGCCCGCGGGGGCGCCCTCCCGCCCGTGCGTCCCGGCTTCGCGGCCGGCGCACGGGGTGCGGGACCGGGCGGCCGGGTGGGTCAGCCGACGGAGACCTCGGGCTCGCCGGACAGCACGCCGTCCCTCTCCATCTGTTCGGCGATCTTCATCGCTTCCTCGATCAGCGTCTCGACGATCTTCGACTCCGGCACGGTCTTGATGACCTCGCCCTTCACGAAG
>NZ_JBWKJG010000030.1:0-52946 GCF_056432325.1 Streptomyces sp. NPDC045287 | reverse complement strand
AACTCGCCACCCGCTACAAGGCCGGAGTCCACCTCGCCTCACTCATCCTCTGGCTCCGCGAACCCAACCAAGATCCTTTGTCAGACAGGACCTAGCGGCCCGTAGCCCGTACCGTCCCGTCGTTCCTGGTGGGGAGGCGCGCGGGGGCCGTCCGATTGGGGCGGGCCCGCGCGCTCTGCGTATCCTCGGGGCGTGCTTCTCTCAGACAAGGACATCCGGGCCGAGATCGAATCCGGACGGGTGCGGATCGATCCGTACGACGAATCCATGGTGCAGCCCTCGAGCATCGACGTGCGGCTCGACCGCTACTTCCGGGTGTTCGAGAACCACCGCTACCCCCACATCGACCCCGCCGTGGAGCAGGCCGATCTCACCCGGCTGGTGGAGCCGGACGGGGACGAGGCGTTCATCCTCCACCCCGGCGAGTTCGTGCTCGCCTCGACGTACGAGGTCATCTCCCTGCCCGAGGACATCGCCTCCCGGCTGGAGGGCAAGAGCTCCCTCGGGCGGCTCGGCCTCGTCACGCATTCGACCGCGGGTTTCATCGACCCCGGGTTCTCCGGACATGTGACCCTGGAACTGTCGAACCTCGCGACCCTGCCGATCAAGCTGTGGCCGGGGATGAAGATCGGCCAGCTGTGCATGTTCCGGCTCAGCTCGCCGGCCGAGTTCCCGTACGGCAGCGATCGGTACGGGTCCCGGTACCAGGGGCAGCGCGGGCCCACGGCCTCGCGGTCCTTCCAGAACTTCCATCGGACGCAGGTGTGAGCATGAGTGCTGTACGGGAGAACCTCACGTACGAAGGGTTCGGGCGCGCGGTGCGCGAGCTCGCCCAGACCGTCGCGGACGACGGCTACGAGCCGGATGTCGTGCTCTCCATCGCCCGCGGCGGTGTCTTCGTGGCCGGCGGGCTCGCCTACGCGCTCGACTGCAAGAACATCCACCTCGTGAACGTGGAGTTCTACACGGGTGTCGGCACCACTTTGGAAATGCCGGTGATGCTCGCGCCCGTCCCGAACGCGATCGACTTCAGCAACAAGAAGGTCCTGATCGCCGACGACGTCGCCGACACCGGGAAGACCCTGAAGCTCGTCCACGATTTCTGCCTCGACCACGTCGCCGAGGTCCGGTCCGCCGTCATCTACGAGAAGTCCCACTCCCTCGTGAAGTGCGAGTACGTCTGGAAGCGCACCGACGACTGGATCAACTTCCCCTGGAGCGTCGAGAAGCCCGTCGTCCGGCGTTCCGGGCAGGTCCTCGACGCCTGAGGGCGCTGAGCCCCCAAGCCTTGAAGCCCCTGGGAGCCTTGAAGCCCTGGAGTCCTGAAGCCCTGGAGTCCTGAGGGGCGCAGGGACGGGAAGCGCGGAAGCGGGAAGAGGGAAGCGCGGAAGCAGGAAAGCGGGAAGCGGAGAAGCAAGAAAAGGGAAAGGGCCCGGGGTCTTCGCGACCCCGGGCCCTTTCCGGCTCCTCGTGGCGGGTTCCTACAGCGTTCCCAGCTTGATCAGCGACAGCAGCGCCACCAACTGGATCGCCGACGCGCCCAGGGCCTTCGGCCACGGCAGGTCGTGGGACTTGCTCACCATGGACGTGAACAGCGCGCCCGCCGCCAGCCACGACAGCCAGCCGATCACCTGCACCAGGGCGTTCTCGCCGCCCAGGAACATCGCGAACAGCAGGCGCGGGGCGTCCGTCATCGACATGATCAGCATCGACAGGCCCACCGTCGGCTGCCACGCCCCGGTGCCGCCCAGCTGGCGGGCCAGGGTGTGGGTCACCGCGCCCAGGATCAGACCGCCGACGACGAACATGACCCCGGTGACCAGGACGGACGGGATCGCCGCCGACAGGGTCGCGTTGATCGTCTCCTCGCGGGCCTTGTCGAAGCCGAACAGCGCCAGCAGGCCGTACACGAAGGTCACCGTCAGCGCCGGCAGCCAGACCGCGTGGTCGCGCATCTGCCAGAACGTCGGGCCGGGGCGCAGCACGATGCCGGTCAGGAGCTGCTGCCACGGCAGGCGCGGGCCCGAGGGGGCGGCGGCGCCCGCCCGGTAGGTGTCCGGCGGGCCGTACGGGTCCTCGTGGACGCTGAACACCTGGGTGTGGCCCGGGTTGTTCGCGGTGTGCGCGTGGGGGGCGTACGGCTGCTGGGGCTGCTGGTGGTGGGGGTGGTGAGGGTGCGGGGCGGCCTGCTGCTGGTAGGGGTCGCCGAAGTACTCCGGTTCGCCGTGCGTGCGGCCGTCCCGCGGCCACTGCTGCGGCGCCCCGTACGACGGCGGTACGGGCGTGTCGCCGTTGCCGTTGCCGTACGGTCCCTGCCGCGGGTGCGGGGGCTGCTGCCCTTGTTGGCGCGGGGTGCGGTTGCCCCGGCCGCGTCCGATCCTGAATCCAGCCACGTCTACGAACGTACCCGGTTCCGCGCGCACGGACGTACGCGGCCGTTCACCGGGCCCTCTTTGCTGCTGAGCTGTGACATCCCCTAGGGGACGCGTCCGACGACAAAACGGCCGGGTCCGCCCTCCGCAGGGCGGACCCGGCCGTTCCGTCGGCCGGCACCGGGGCACCGGGTGCCGGTGGTGCTACTGGGCCGGCTCCGGCTCCGGGGTCGCGTCGGACTCCGGGGCCTCGGGCGCCGGGGTCCTCACCGACTCCAGGAGGAGCTGCGCCACGTCCACGACCTGGAGCGACTCCTTGGCCTGGCCCTCGTTCTTCTTGCCGTTGACCGAGTCGGTCAGCATGACCAGGCAGAACGGGCAGGCGGTGGATACGATGTCCGGGTTGAGCGACAGGGCCTCGTCGACGCGCTCGGTGTTGATGCGCTTGCCGATGCGCTCCTCCATCCACATCCGCGCGCCGCCGGCGCCGCAGCAGAAGCCGCGCTCCTTGTGGCGGTGCATCTCCTGCTGGCGCAGGCCGGGGACGGCGGTCATGATCTCGCGCGGCGGCGTGTAGACCTTGTTGTGCCGGCCCAGGTAGCACGGGTCGTGGTAGGTGATCAGGCCGTCGACCGGGGTCACCGGGACGAGCCGGCCCTCGTCGATGAGGTGCTGGAGCAGCTGCGTGTGGTGGATGACCTCGAACTCGCCGCCCAGCTGCGGGTACTCGTTCGCGATCGTGTTGAAGCAGTGCGGGCAGGTCGCGACGATCTTCTTCGACGCCTTGGGCTTCTTCGTCGACTCGTCCACCCCGCCGTCCTCGTCGAGGGTCTCGCCGAACGCCATGTTCAGCATCGCGACGTTCTCCTGGCCGAGCTGCTGGAACAGCGGCTCGTTGCCCAGGCGGCGGGCGGAGTCACCGGTGCACTTCTCGTCACCGCCCATGATCGCGAACTTGACGCCCGCCATGTGCAGCAGCTCCGCGAAGGCCTTGGTGGTCTTCTTGGCGCGGTCCTCCAGGGCGCCGGCGCAGCCGACCCAGTACAGGTAGTCGACCTCCGACAGGTCCTCGATGTCCTTGCCGACGATCGGGACCTCGAAGTCGACCTCCTTGGTCCACTCGACGCGCTGCTTCTTGGCCAGGCCCCAGGGGTTGCCCTTCTTCTCCAGGTTCTTGAGCATCGTGCCCGCCTCGGACGGGAACGCGGACTCGATCATCACCTGGTAGCGGCGCATGTCGACGATGTGGTCGACGTGCTCGATGTCGACGGGGCACTGCTCGACGCAGGCGCCGCAGGTGGTGCAGGACCACAGGACGTCCGGGTCGATGACGCCGTTCTCCTCGGCGGTGCCGATCAGCGGGCGCTCGGCCTCGGCGAGGGCGGAGGCGGGGACGTCCTTCAGGGCCTCCTCGGACGCCTTCTCCTCGCCCTCCATGGTCTTGCCGCCGCCGGCGAGCAGGTACGGCGCCTTGGCGTGCGCGTGGTCGCGCAGCGACATGATCAGGAGCTTCGGGGAGAGCGGCTTGCCCGTGTTCCAGGCGGGGCACTGCGACTGGCAGCGGCCGCACTCGGTGCACGTCGAGAAGTCGAGGATGCCCTTCCAGGAGAAGTGCTCGACCTGGGAGACGCCGAAGACGGTCTCCTCCGCGCCCTCCTCGTCGTCGAAGACGGTCTCGAAGTCGATCTCCTTGCCGCCGGACGTCATCGGCAGCAGGGCGCCCAGCGCGGTCTCGCCGGTGGCGTTGCGCTTGAACCAGATGTTGGGGAAGCCGAGGAAGCGGTGCCAGGCGACGCCCATGTTGGTGTTGAGCGAGACCGTGATCATCCAGATCAGGGAGACGCTGATCTTCACCATGGCGGCGAAGTAGACCAGGTTCTGCAGGGTGCCGGTGCTCAGTCCGTCGAAGGCGAGGACGAGCGGGTACGACACGAAGTAGGCCGGGTCGTACGAGTCGACGTGGTGCAGCGCGCCCTCCAGGCCGCGCAGGACCAGGATGACCAGGCCGATGGTGAGGATGACGTACTCGACGAAGTACGCCTGCCACGCCTTGGAGCCGGTGAAGCGCGACTTGCGGCCGGGGCGGGACGGCAGGCTCAGCAGCCGGATCACGATCAGGACGGCGATGCCGAGGACCGTCAGCAGGCCGATCAGCTCGGTGTACATCTCGAACGGCAGGAAGCCGCCGATGACGGGCAGGGTCCAGTCGGCCTGGAAGAGCTGCCCGTACGCCTGCGCCAGCGTGGGCGGCAGGGTGAGGAAGCCGACCGCGACGAACCAGTGCGCGAAGCCGACGATCCCCCAGCGGTTCATCCGGGTGTGGCCGAGGAACTCCCGGACCACGGTGACCGTGCGGGCCTTCCAGTCGTCGGTGCGGCTGCCGGCCGGCACGGGCTGGCCGAGCCTCACGAACCGGTAGATGTGCGCGATCGCTCGGGCAAAGAGCGCAACGCCGACCACGGTCAGGGTCAGCGACACAATGATCGCGGCGAGTTGCATGGGGGCTCCTCGGGCCTGCGAGGTGGGGGATCCAGCACTACTAAGCGGTAACTTAATGGGTTCGATGCTGAGCGTACCCAGTTATTCCGCCGCACTGTAGCCGCGTACGCGGTGATCTGCGTCGCTCAGGTGAGCCTGACCGCCGCTCATCGCCCCCGACGCCGCGAGGCGCTGATCAGGGCCGCGGGCGTACGGAGGAGCAAAGCCGCGTCCAGTCCCATCCCATGGTGCTCCACGTAGTGCTGGTCCAGCAGCAGGGGTTCGTCCCACGGGAGCTCGGAGCCCCGCTTCACCTGCGCCAGCCCCGTCAGCCCCGGCTTGACGAGCTGCCGCCACGCCGCGTCGGCGCCGGGGGACCCCGGCGGCAGCGGCGCGGGCCCCACGAGCGACATCTCGCCCCCCACGACGTGGGTCAGCCGCGACAGCGCGTCGAGGCGCAGGAGGCGGATCGGCAGGGTGCGCAGCGTGAACGTCCGGCCGTGCAGACCGGTCGCCGCCTCCCGTACGAGGACGCCGCCGGGCGGGCGGAGGAGGGCGCGGACGGCCGCGGCGGTGAGGAGCGCGGGGGCGGCGAGGGCGAGGAGGGTGCAGCCGAGGGCCAGATCCAGGATGCGCTTGGGGTGCATGGCGCGACACCTGACCGTTCTGGGGGGTCATGGCGGGGTGGCGGGGGACGTCGTGGCGTTGAGGTGGCACATCCCGGATGGCGGAATGTACCCGAGAAGCGAATGAAGCGTAGAAAGTGTGGAAGGCGCTGGAAGTTGCTTATGGGCGGAATGACCCGACGGGCAGAACGATAGGGGCGGGCGATCGCCGGCGCCGGGTGCGACGCACCGCGTGTTGCGCATAAGGGCGGGATAAAACTTGAGTCGGATTGACTCAGGTCTGTTGACCGCGATGAGTGAGTGGTGCATCCTTGAGTCTGTTCCACTCAAGTCAGCTGGAGGAATCGAAATGGCACGTGCGGTCGGCATCGACCTGGGCACGACTAACTCCGTCGTCAGCGTTCTGGAAGGCGGCGAGCCCACCGTCATCACCAACGCCGAGGGCGCCAGGACCACGCCGTCCGTCGTCGCCTTCGCCAAGAACGGCGAGGTCCTCGTCGGTGAGGTCGCCAAGCGGCAGGCCGTCACCAACGTCGACCGGACCATCCGCTCGGTCAAGCGCCACATGGGCACGGACTGGAAGATCGAGCTGGACGGGAAGAACTTCAACCCGCAGCAGATCTCCGCGTTCATCCTGCAGAAGCTGAAGCGGGACGCCGAGGCGTACCTGGGCGAGAAGGTCACGGACGCGGTCATCACCGTCCCGGCGTACTTCAACGACTCCGAGCGCCAGGCCACCAAGGAGGCCGGCGAGATCGCGGGCCTGAACGTCCTGCGCATCGTCAACGAGCCGACCGCCGCCGCCCTGGCGTACGGCCTCGACAAGGACGACCAGACGATCCTCGTCTTCGACCTCGGCGGCGGCACCTTCGACGTCTCGCTGCTGGAGATCGGCGACGGCGTCGTCGAGGTGAAGGCCACCAACGGCGACAACCACCTCGGTGGCGACGACTGGGACCAGCGCGTCGTCGACTACCTGGTCAAGCAGTTCCAGAGCGGCCACGGCGTGGACCTCTCCAAGGACAAGATGGCACTCCAGCGCCTCCGCGAGGCCGCCGAGAAGGCGAAGATCGAGCTGTCCTCGTCCACCGAGACGTCGATCAACCTCCCCTACATCACGGCGTCCGCCGAGGGCCCGCTGCACCTGGACGAGAAGCTCACGCGCGCCCAGTTCCAGCAGCTCACCGCCGACCTGCTGGAGCGCTGCAAGATCCCGTTCCACAACGTGATCAAGGACGCGGGCATCCAGCTCTCCGAGATCGACCACGTCGTCCTCGTCGGCGGCTCGACCCGCATGCCGGCCGTCGCCGAGCTCGTCAAGGAGCTGACCGGCGGCAAGGAGGCCAACAAGGGCGTGAACCCGGACGAGGTCGTCGCGATCGGCGCCTCGCTCCAGGCCGGTGTCCTCAAGGGCGAGGTCAAGGACGTCCTGCTCCTCGACGTGACCCCGCTGTCCCTCGGCATCGAGACCAAGGGCGGCATCATGACCAAGCTGATCGAGCGCAACACGACGATCCCGACGAAGCGCTCCGAGATCTTCACGACGGCGGAGGACAACCAGCCGTCCGTGCAGATCCAGGTCTACCAGGGCGAGCGCGAGATCGCGGCGTACAACAAGAAGCTCGGCATGTTCGAGCTGACCGGTCTCCCGCCGGCCCCGCGCGGCGTCCCGCAGATCGAGGTCTCCTTCGACATCGACGCCAACGGCATCATGCACGTCACCGCCAAGGACCTCGGCACCGGGAAGGAGCAGAAGATGACCGTCACCGGCGGCTCCTCGCTCCCGAAGGACGAGGTCGACCGGATGCGTGAGGAGGCCGAGCGGTACGCGGAGGAGGACCACAAGCGCCGCGAGGCCGCCGAGACGCGCAACCAGGGCGAGCAGCTCGTCTACCAGACCGAGAAGTTCCTCACCGACAACGCCGACAAGGTCCCGGGCGAGATCAAGACCGAGGTCGAGGCGGCGGTGAACGAGCTCAAGGAGAAGCTGAAGGGCGAGGACACCGCGGAGATCCGCACCGCCACCGAGAAGGTCGCGGCCGTCTCCCAGAAGCTCGGCCAGGCCATGTACGCCGACGCGCAGGCCGGCCAGGCGGCGGGCGGTGCCCAGGCGGGCGCCGAGGGCGCCAAGGCCGACGACGACGTGATCGACGCCGAAATCGTCGACGACGAGAAGCCGAAGGGTGGGGCCGCATGACGGAGGAGACCCCGGGCTTCGAGGAGAAGCCCGACGTCCCCTCCGGCGCCACCTCCGACGACGCCGTCGAGGCCGCCGAGAACCCTCCCGTCGAGGAGGGCGCGGCGGCCCCGGCCGGGGACGCGAACCAGACGGACCAGTCCGTCGGCTTGACCGCCCAGCTGGACCAGGCCCGCACCGCGCTCGCCGAGCGCACCGCGGACCTCCAGCGGCTCCAGGCCGAGTACCAGAACTACCGCCGCCGGGTCGAGCGGGACCGGGTCGCGGTCAAGGAGGTCGCCGTCGCGAACCTCCTGAGCGAGCTGCTGCCCGTGCTCGACGACATCGGCCGGGCGCGGGAGCACGGCGAGCTGGTCGGCGGCTTCAAGTCGGTCGCCGAGTCGCTGGAGACCGTCGTCGCGAAGATGGGCCTCCAGCAGTTCGGCAAGGAGGGCGAGCCCTTCGACCCGACCGTGCACGAGGCGCTGATGCACTCGTACGCGCCGGACGTCACCGAGACGACCTGCGTGGCGATCCTCCAGCCGGGGTACCGGATCGGCGAGCGGACCATCCGTCCCGCACGTGTCGCCGTCGCCGAGCCCCAGCCGGGTGCCGCGCCGGCTCCGAAGGAAGAGCAGTCGGCCGACGAGGAGAACGGTGGCCCCGAGGAGGGCTGACAGCCACAGGGCCGGCGGTCGCAGGACCGCCGGCCCCGGGGCTGACGCAGTGATCGTCCGGGAGGAGGGACGTCGATGAGTACGAAGGACTTCGTCGAGAAGGACTACTACAAGGTCCTCGGCGTCCCCAAGGACGCGACCGAAGCCGAGATCAAGAAGGCGTACCGGAAGCTCGCCCGCGAGTTCCACCCGGACGCCAACAAGGGCGACACCGCCGCGGAGGCCCGCTTCAAGGAGATCTCCGAGGCGAACGACGTCCTCGGCGACCCCAAGAAGCGCAAGGAGTACGACGAGGCGCGCGCCCTCTTCGGCAACGGCGGCTTCCGGCCCGGGCCCGGTGGCGCGGGCGGCACGTTCAACTTCGACCTGGGCGACCTGTTCGGCGGCCAGGGCGGGGCGGGCGGCGCCGGCGGCTTCGGCGGCGGGCTCGGGGACGTCTTCGGCGGCCTGTTCAACCGGGGCGGCGCCACGGGCACCCGGACGCAGCCGCGCCGCGGTCAGGACGTCGAGTCCGAGGTGACGCTCAGCTTCACCGAGGCGGTCGACGGCGCCACCGTCCCGCTGCGCATGTCCAGCCAGCAGCCCTGTCAGGCCTGTTCCGGCACGGGCGACAAGCACGGCACGCCGCGGGTCTGCCCGACGTGCGTCGGCACCGGCCAGGTGTCGCGCGGTTCGGGCGGCGGCTTCTCGCTGACCGACCCGTGCGTGGACTGCAAGGGCCGCGGGTTGATCGCCCAGGACCCGTGCGAGGTGTGTCACGGCAGTGGCCGCGCCAAGTCCTCGCGCACGATGCAGGTCCGCATCCCGGCGGGGGTCTCCGACGGGCAGCGGATCAGGCTGCGCGGCAAGGGTGCGCCCGGCGAGCGGGGCGGCCCGCCCGGCGACCTGTACGTGGTCGTCCACGTCGGCGCGCACCCGGTCTTCGGCCGGAAGGGCGACAACCTCACCGTCACCGTGCCCGTCTCGTTCGTGGAGGCGGCGCTCGGCGGCGAGATCAGGGTGCCGACCCTCGGCGGACCGCCGGTCACGCTGAAGATCCCCGCCGGTACGCCCAACGGCCGTACGATGCGGGCCCGGGGCAAGGGCGCGGTCCGCAAGGACGGCACGCGTGGCGACCTGCTGGTCACGGTCGAGGTCGCCGTGCCGAAGGAGTTGAACGACAAGGCGCGCGAGGCCCTGGAGACGTACCGTCAAGCTACCGCGGGAGAGGACCCGCGGGCGGAGCTGTTCCAGGCCGCGAAGGGGGCTTGAGGCAATGGACGCACGCCGACGCAACCCGTACGAACTGACCGACGAGACCCCGGTGTACGTCATTTCGGTGGCGGCGCAGCTCAGCGGGCTGCACCCGCAGACACTGCGCCAGTACGACCGCCTGGGGCTCGTCTCCCCGGACCGTACGGCCGGCCGGGGCCGGCGCTACTCGGCCCGCGACATCGAGCTGCTCCGGCAGGTGCAGCAGTTGTCGCAGGACGAGGGCATCAACCTGGCCGGGATCAAGCGCATCATCGAGCTGGAGAACCAGGTCACCGCGCTGGAGGCCCGGGTGGCCGAGCTGACCGCGGCCCTGGAGGGCGCGGCGGTGGCGATGCGTCAGCGCGAGGCGCAGGTGCACGCCTCGTACCGGCGGGACCTGGTGCCCTATCAGGACGTGCAGCAGACCAGTGCGTTGGTCGTGTGGCGGCCGGCCGGAAAGCGCGGCGGCGAGTAGTCCCGCACTCCCGTGCCCCGTGGCGGCGAGCGCCCGGAAGCGCCGGCAGGACCTGGAAGGCCCCCTCCGAGGAGGGGGCCTTTCCCGTGCGATGATCCGGGGATGCGTACGAGGGGGAGCGCGGTGGTCACGGCCGCGGCGGTGGTCACGGTGGTGACCGCGGGGTGTTCGGCGGGCGGGGCGACGCCGGACGCGGCGTCCCCGTCGCCCTCGGCACCCGTACCGGGCCTCTCCGCGCCCGCGGGGCCCTCGGCGGGCGCGTGCCCGGAGTCGGGCGTACGGGTCACGCTGGGGGCCACGGAGGCCGCCCTGGGGCTGCGGGCGCTGTCGGTGTTCCTCGACAACTGCGGCGGCCGGCCGTTCGGGGTGAGCGGCTACCCGGAGGTGGCCGTACTGGACGCGGAGCGCGAGGAGCTCGACGTGACCGTGCGCCTCGGCACGGACGCGGTGGACGGCGGGGCGACCCGTTCGACGTTCGTGCTGCGGCCGGGGCAGCGGGCACGGTCGGGGGTCCTGTGGCGGAACACGGTGACGCGGTCGGACGTCACGGCGACGAACGGCGCGTACCTGCGGGTCACGCCCGGCCGGGGGGCCGCCGCTCAGACGGTCGCCCCGCACGACGGGCCGCTGGACCTGGGCACCACCGACGCCGTGGAGGTCACGCCCTGGACGCCGGAGGGCGGCGCGTAGCGGGGCGGCGACGCGCCGGGGTGGCGGGTGCCGGAGTGCCGGGGCGGCTGGGTGCACCAGGCTGCGACGCTCTGGAGCGACGGGTGCGCCGGGGCTGTGACGCGCCGGGGCCGGAAGGCCGCCGGGTGGGTGCGCCGGGTCCGGGTGGCCGCCCGGGTCGGGGGCCGTCAGTCGTGGCAGCGGACCTGCTCCTGGTCCTGCCCCTGGCCGGGCTCCTGGTCGAGGATGCCGGACCGGGCGATGAGGTAGCCGAGCTGGGCGCGGCTGCCGCTGCCGAGCGTGGACGCGAGCTTGGCTATGTGGGCGCGGCAGGTGCGGACGTTCATGCCGAGGCGGCGGGCGATGGCCTCGTCGACGTGGCCCTCGACGAGGAGCTTGGCGATGGAGCGCTGGATGCCGCTTATCCCGTTGAGGGCGGGCGTGTAGGCGACGACCTCCTCCTCCCAGGGGATGCCGTGCAACCAGAACTGCTCGAAGACGCCGACGAGGTACTGCACGAGCCCCTCGTGCCGCAGCTCCAGCGCGACCTGGCGGTCGCTGCGGGCCGGGATGAAGGCGACCTTGCGGTCGACGATGATCAGCCGGTCGATGATCTCCTCCAGCGTGCGCACCTCCAGCCCGTACGGCGTGATCCGCTCGACGTACCCCATGGTCGCCGAGTGGTGCCGGGCCGTGTGCTGGTAGAGGGTCCGCATTCGGACACCGCGGCCGAGGAGGGGCTCCACCCGGCGCAGGGCGGCCTTGACAGTCTCGGGTTTGCGTCCGCTGCCGGGCTGGATGGTGAGGAGTTCGACCGCGCACTCGTCCGTCACGCGGTCGAGTTCGGCGTTGATGACGGCGAGTCCTTCGAGGACGTTGATCGCGTCGCTCGTGCTGGGGGCCGCCGCGGGGATCGTCATGAACGGCTCGAATGCATCGGCCAATGACAGCGCCCGCTGCCGTCGTTGCTGGATCTCCCGCTCGATGGGGTGTATCAGCTGGTTGAGGGCGATGGACGGAGGGACGGGCCGAAGCCACTGCGGATCGTCCGGATCCGGATGCAGCAGGGCGAGGTCGATGAGGCAGGGCGCCGCGCCAACCTCGGAGCGGGCTATCCGGCCGGCACGCAGGGCGGCCGCGTACAGGTGCTTTCCGGCTTCGCACAGCTCGTCATGACTGTGCCCGGTTTCCGGATTGTCCACCTTCGACGGCATCTGCACCCCCCTCAGGGTCCTGTATTTCAGGAACATGATGCCTGTATCGGCTGGTGGAAGCGTTCGGAGTGAGCCATCGTCATAGGCGCGGGGGAGGAGGTAAGGACAAAAAGAGGTGGAGATCGTCCATGACCAGGATGGTTCGTGCACTTAGCGCCATAGCTGTCGCCGCGGCGGCCGCGTGCGGTGTCGCCGCCCTCAGCGGCGAGCCGTCGTGGGATACGGTGTCCACGGGCAGCGTCGTCGCAGGTGAGCCCTCGTGGGAGGTCGGACCGACGGCCCCGCGCGAGCCCTCGTGGGAGGTTGCCCCGTCGACCTTCGGCGAGCCCTCCTGGGAGAGCGCCGACTCCGCGCCGACGGGTGTCGTCGCATGAACGTCCCCGACGACTCCCGCTTCCGCCGCGAGATGGCGTCCGCCTACCGATCCGGGTGGCACTTCATCGACCTCGTCACCGCCGTGCCGCAGGGTGGCGATTCGTTGATGGTCACCCTCTTCGGCGAGCCGATCGTCATCACCCGCGGAGAGGACGAGGACATCCGCGCCTACCGGTGCCTCCGTCGGCCGCGCGGCGCGCCGCAGCCCGTCCGCTGCGCCATTCGCTACGGAATGATTTTCGTCAACCTCGACCAGCGTGACCACCAGCTCGTCGAGGCCGAGACCACCACAGCCACCCCCCGCAGCGCCTGAGCGGTTCCCCCGTCGTTGTAGATCGCTCAGGTGCTTCCCCCACACAGCGGCGCCATCGTGGACCTGAAACACGATGGCGCCGCTGTGCTGCGCGCGCACGGGGGCGGACCGCGCCCGCGGCGCCGCGTGGTCGTTAGGCGCGTCCCATGGCCCGGGTGAGGGTGATCTCGATCACGACCCGGTCCGGGTTCGGCGCCGGCGTGCGCCCGTACCGCTCCGCGTACCGGGCGACGGCGTCCGCGACGGCGTCCGGCTCCGTGCGGACCACCGCGCGGCCCTCCAGGGTCGCCCACCGCCCCGCGTCCACCTGGCACACGGCGACCCGCGCGCCGTCGGGGCCGGCGGCCAGGACGTTGGCCACCTTCCGGCTGTTCTTGTTGGTGATCACGCGCGCGATCCCCTTCTCGCCGCCCTCCGGGTCGTACGTCACGCCCACCGCCACGACGTGCGGGGTGCCGTCCGGGCGGAGGGTCGTCAGGGTGCACATGTGCCGCTCCCGCCAGAAGCTGACGTAGGAGGGGTGGGGATCGCGCAGGTCGATGGCCATGGGTCGGAACCTACCGGCGGCTGCTGGCCCTCATCACCTTGAGTGGAATAGACTCAAGTTTGTGGACGTTGGCTGAGTCATAGCCGGTACGTACGCATCCAGCAGCCGAGGAGGACCAAGCACAAGTGGACGCCGAGCTGACCAACAAGAGCCGGGACGCGCTCAACGCCGCCACCAGCCGCGCCGTGTCCGACGGACACCCGGACCTGACCCCGGCGCACCTGCTGCTGGCGCTGCTCTCCGGCCAGGACAACGAGAACCTCGTCGACCTGCTCGCCGCCGTCGAGGCAGACCAGGCCGCCGTGCGCTCCGGCGCCGAGCGGATCCTCGCCGGCCTCCCGAGCGTCACCGGGTCGACGGTCGCCCCGCCGCAGCCCAACCGCGACCTGCTGGCCGTCATCGCCGACGCCCAGGCCCGCGCCCGCGAGCTCGGTGACGAGTACCTGTCGACGGAGCACCTGCTCATCGGCGTCGCCGCCAAGGGCGGGCCGGCCGGCGAGCTGCTCACCCGGCAGGGCGCCGACGCGAAGAAGCTGCTGGCGGCCTTCACCAGGTCCCGCGGCACGCGCCGGGTCACCACGCCGGACCCGGAGGGCCAGTACAAGGCGCTGGAGAAGTTCGGCACGGACTTCACGGCCGCCGCCCGCGAGGGCAAGCTCGACCCGGTCATCGGCCGTGACCAGGAGATCCGCCGCGTCGTGCAGGTCCTGTCGCGGCGCACCAAGAACAACCCCGTCCTCATCGGCGAGCCCGGCGTCGGCAAGACCGCCGTCGTCGAGGGCCTCGCCCAGCGCATCGTGAAGGGCGACGTCCCCGAGTCGCTGCGCGACAAGCGGCTCGTCGCCCTCGACCTGGGCGCCATGGTCGCCGGGGCGAAGTACCGCGGCGAGTTCGAGGAGCGCCTCAAGAGCGTCCTCTCCGAGATCAAGGAGAGCGACGGCCAGGTCATCACCTTCATCGACGAGCTGCACACGGTCGTCGGCGCCGGCGCCGGCGGCGACTCCGCCATGGACGCGGGCAACATGCTCAAGCCCATGCTGGCCCGCGGCGAGCTGCGCATGGTCGGCGCGACCACGCTCGACGAGTACCGCGAGCGCATCGAGAAGGACCCGGCGCTGGAGCGCCGCTTCCAGCAGGTCCTGGTCGCGGAGCCGACCGTCGAGGACACGATCGCCATCCTGCGCGGCCTGAAGGGTCGGTACGAGGCCCACCACAAGGTGCAGATCGCGGACTCGGCGCTGGTCGCCGCCGCGACGCTCTCCGACCGGTACATCACCTCCCGCTTCCTCCCCGACAAGGCGATCGACCTCGTCGACGAGGCGGCGTCGCGCCTCCGGATGGAGATCGACTCGTCGCCCGTGGAGATCGACGAGCTGCAGCGCGCCGTCGACCGCCTCCGCATGGAGGAGCTGGCGCTGAAGAACGAGACCGACCCCGGTTCCGTCCAGCGCCTGGAGAAGCTGCGCCGCGACCTCGCCGACAAGGAGGAGGAGCTGCGCGGCCTGACCGCCCGCTGGGAGAAGGAGAAGCAGGGCCTCAACCGCGTCGGTGAGCTGAAGGAGCGCCTCGACGACCTGCGCGGCCAGGCCGAGCGGGCCCAGCGCGACGGCGACTTCGACACGGCCTCCAAGCTGCTGTACGGGGAGATCCCGGCCGTCGAGCGGGAGCTGGCCGCGGCGACGGAGGCCGAGCAGGAGGCCGCCAGGACGGGGACCGGCGGCGCGGACAAGATGGTCAAGGAGGAGGTCGGCCCCGACGACATCGCGGACGTCGTCGGCTCCTGGACCGGCATCCCCGCCGGGCGGCTCCTGGAGGGCGAGACGCAGAAGCTGCTCCGCATGGAGGAGGAGCTCGGCACGCGCCTGATCGGGCAGACGGAGGCCGTCCGGGCCGTCTCGGACGCCGTGCGCCGTACGCGCGCGGGCATCGCCGACCCCGACCGGCCGACCGGCTCGTTCCTCTTCCTCGGCCCGACCGGCGTCGGCAAGACGGAGCTGGCCAAGGCGCTCGCGGACTTCCTCTTCGACGACGAGCGGGCGATGGTCCGCATCGACATGTCGGAGTACGGCGAGAAGCACTCCGTCGCCCGTCTCGTCGGCGCGCCCCCCGGCTACGTCGGCTACGAGGAGGGCGGCCAGCTCACGGAGGCCGTGCGCCGCCGCCCGTACAGCGTGATCCTGCTGGACGAGGTGGAGAAGGCCCACCCGGAGGTCTTCGACATCCTCCTCCAGGTCCTCGACGACGGCCGGCTCACGGACGGGCAGGGCCGCACGGTCGACTTCCGCAACACGATCCTGGTGCTCACGTCCAACCTGGGCAGCCAGTTCCTGATGGAGCCGACGACGACGGAGGCCGAGAAGCGGGAGCAGGTCCTGGAGGTGGTCCGCGCCTCCTTCAAGCCGGAGTTCCTGAACCGGCTGGACGACATCGTGGTCTTCTCGGCGCTCACCCGCGACGAGCTGGCCCACATCGCCCGGCTCCAGACCGGCCGGCTGGCCCGCCGCCTCGCGGAGCGCCGCCTCACGCTGGACGTCACCCCGGCGGCCCTGGAGTGGCTCGCCGACGAGGGCAACGACCCGGCGTACGGGGCGCGGCCGCTGCGCCGTCTGGTCCAGACGGCCATCGGGGACCGCATGGCGCGGGAGATCCTGTCCGGCGAGATCCAGGACGGGGACACGGTCCGCGTGGACCGCGTGGACGGCGGCCTGTCGGTGGCGCCGGTCCGGTGATCCACGCCCGGCCTCGTCCGGTCCGGCCTGGTCCGGTCCGGTGATCCACGCCCGGCCTCGTCCGGTCCGGCCTGGTCCGGTCCGGTGATCCACGCCCGGCCGGGGCCGGCCCCCTCCGGTCCGGTGATTCCCGTCCGGCCCCGTCCGGTTCGGTGACCCCCACCCGGCCGGGGCCGGCCCCGGTCCGCGCCCCCGCCCGTCCCGGCGGGGGCGCGGCCGTGTCAGCTCGCAGCGGATCGCGGCCGGTCGGGCTTGCCACCGACGGGCCGGGATGGGAGAGGATGGCGGCTATCCGTACGAAGGGAATTACCCGGTGAGCATCGACCCGTCCTCGATTCCGAATTTCGGGGGACAGCAGCCCCAGCCTCAGGCCGCAGGACCGGCGGGCCCCGTCGTCCCCGATCAGGACCTGGTGAAGCAGCTCCTCGAGCAGATGGAGCTCAAGTACGTCGTCGACGACGAGGGTGACCTCGCGGCGCCGTGGGAGGACTTCCGCACCTACTTCATGTTCCGCGGCGAGGCGGAGCAGCAGGTCTTCTCCGTGCGCACGTTCTACGACCGCCCGCATCCGGTCGAGGAGCGTACGAAGATCCTCGAGACCATCGACGACTGGAACCGCCGCACCCTGTGGCCCAAGGTGTACAGCCACCTCCACGAGGACGAGCAGGGCGGCGCCACCGTTCGGCTCATCGGCGAGGCGCAGATGCTCATCGGCACGGGCGTCAGCCTGGAGCACTTCGTGTCGTCGACCGTCAGCTGGGTCCGCGCGTCGATCGAGTTCGACCGGTGGATCGTGGAGCAGCTGGGCCTGGAGCCCGGCGAGGGCGCCGAGGGCGCCGAGGGCTGAGCGGCCCCGCGTGCCACGCGGCCGTGACGCGGCCGGGGCGGTGACCGTACGAGGTCACCGCCCCGGCCGCGTTCCCGGCCCGTTCCCGGTCGGCCCGGTCAGAGGCGGGCGAGGCGTTCCGCCGCCTCCCGCAGCACCGCCTCCTTCTTGCAGAACGCGAACCGGATCAGCGTCCGCCCCGCGTCCACGTGGTCGTAGAAGACCGCGTTCGGGATGGCCACGACCCCGCACCGCTCGGGCAGCGCCCGGCAGAACGCGACGCCGTCCTTCTCGCCCAGCGCGGCGACGTCCGCGGTGACGAAGTACGTGCCGCGCGGCCGGTACACCTCGAAGCCGGCCGCCACCAGCCCCGCCGCGAGGACGTCCCGCTTTCCCTCCAGGTCCGCCCGCAGCGTGTCGAAGTACGAGTCCGGCAGCCGCAGCGCCTCCGCGACGGCGTACTGGAACGGCCCCGACGCCACGTAGGTGAGGAACTGCTTCGCGGTGCGCACGGCGGCCGTCAGCGCGGGCGGCGCGGTCACCCAGCCCACCTTCCACCCCGTGAACGAGAACGTCTTCCCGGCGGACGAGATGGTCACCGTCCGCTCCCGCATCCCCGGGAACGTCGCGAGCGGCACGTGCTCCGCCCCGTCGAAGACCAGGTGCTCGTAGACCTCGTCGGTGACGACCAGCAGGTCCCGCTCGACCGCGAGCGCGGCGACGGCGGCCAGCTCGTCGCGGGTGAGGACGGTGCCGGTGGGGTTGTGCGGGGTGTTGAGCAGGATGAGGCGGGTGCGGCTGGTGACGGCCGCGCGCAGTTCGTCCAGGTCGAGGACGAACCGGCCGCCCGCCGGGTCCGGGCGCAGGGTGACGGGGACGCGCGTGCCGCCCGCCATGGCGACGCACGCCGCGTACGAGTCGTAGTACGGCTCCAGGGCGACGACCTCGTCACCCGGTTCGACCAGCGCCAGCAGGGCCGCGGCGATCGCCTCCGTCGCGCCCGCGGTGACCAGGACCTCGGTGTCGGGGTCGTACGCGAGGCCGTACCACCGCCGCTGGTGGTCGACGATCGCGGTGCGCAGCTCGGGGACGCCGGGGCCGGGCGGGTACTGGTTGCCGCGCCCCTCGCGCAGGGCGCGGACGGCCGCCTCGCGGATCTCCTCGGGGCCGTCGGCGTCGGGGAAGCCCTGCCCGAGGTTGATGGAGCCGGTGGCGGTCGCGAGGGCGGACATCTCGGCGAAGATCGTCGTACCGAACCCGGCGAGGCGGCGGTTGAGCGGTGCTCTGGTCATGGGCGCCATCCTGCGGGGAAGCGGAGGCCGCCTCAAGGGCGCGCGCGGGCGGGTGAAACCTCTGGAGTTCCTCAAGTGCGGATTGGGCGCGTCCCGGGGGTGGGCATCTCCCAGGCACACATCACACGGGGGAGGGACACGGGATGGAATTCGGTGTGCTGTTCATCGGCGCGGTGGTGCTGATGGGGTTCTTGGTGTTCTTGGTGTTCTTGGGGGTCACTGTCACCCTCGCGTACGCGGGGTCGCGCGGTGGGCGGCGCGGACGCCGGCGACGGCGGCACGCCTCGTCGCACGACAGCGGCGGGAGCGGGAGCAGCGCCTGGTGGGACGGGGGCGGCTCGTCGTGCGGGAGCTCGTCGTCCTCGTGCGGGAGCTCGTCCTCTTCGTGCGGGGGCGGCGGTGGTGGTTGCGGCGGGGGCTCCTAGGGGGAAGGAGGTAGTCGACATGACCGGAGCGATCGTGGTGTGCGGAGCGGTGCTGATGCTCCTGGTGGGGTTCGCGGTCCTCATGGGAGGCCGCTCCTCGCGGGGCCGCGGTGGCGGCGGGGGCGGTGCGACCGGCGGCGTCGGCGGGGCGGCCCTGTGGGCCGACTCCGGCGGTGGCGGTGGGGGAGTCGAGTCGTCCTGCGACAGCGGGAGCGGCGGGGGAGGAGGCTCCTGCGACGGGGGAGGCGGGGGCGGCGGCGGGTGCGGGGGCGGAGGCGGCTGACACGGGGCAGCCGGTCCGCACGTCCGCGCCGACCGCGGCGGGACGCCCAGCGGGAGTGAACTCCCGCTGGGTGCGCCCTCGTTCACGCATGTGCGCCTCATCGCGCGCTGTGCGTTGAACAGTTGAACCCCCAGGCCCCCGAGGGGATGTATTCGCAACCGAGTTGGGTAAAGACGCTGTAAGCATCCGACGGTTCATGCTTCGCTCGTTGACGAGTACATCGAGCCTTCGGTTCCCGTGCGAATCCGAGCCGGTACCTCAAGTTCCCCGGAACGTCTTCGGGACGACGCCACCCCCCTCGGTCCACCGTCACGTCACCGTGCTTGCGGAGCTGACTCATGCTCACCACCCTTCAGACTGCGTACACCGACACGCGTGCGGCCGATCTGGCCTGGACGCTGGGGAAGGAGGCGCTGCCCGCCCTCGCCGTCCTCGACCTGGAGCTGTCCGGCGCCAGGCTCCAGATGAGGCTCCTCGGGGCGTCCCACCAGGTGCTCCTGGAGGAGGGGGACGCCACCTGCTCGGAGACGGTCGCCTGCATGCCCGGCAGCAGCACACCGCTGCCCCTGGGCGTGGCGAAGCGGATCGGCGTCTGGGAGTACGAGTTCGCGGCGCGCGTGGAGAAGCTGTCGCAGGGTTCGTTCGCGGGCCGCGCGCAGGAGCTGCTGGCGCTCGTCGCGGACCACCCGCACGGCCTGGCCGGTACGTTCCCGGGCTCGCCGCACGCGTTCACGGCCATGTTGGCGCGGCGGCACGAGGGCCGGGTGGGGTGGTACACCTGGCACGCGTACCCGCAGGAGGGGCAGCTCGTGGTGACCCGGACCAGCGTCGGTCTCGCTCCGAGGGGCCGGCGGCGGCCGTACCCGTGCGGCTGACTTCGCGACGGGCCGTGCGCGGCAGGGGTACGCGGCGGCCCGGCGTGGGTAGGCTCGACTGTCATGGAGCATGAGGTGTTCGTTCCGGTCCCCGCGCGGTCCCTCCGGGCCGTCCTGGCGGACCCCGCACGCGTCGCCCGCTGCGTCCCGGGGTTCCAGCAGGACGCGGACGCGTCGGCGGGTCCGCTGGCGGGCCGCCTCAAGGTGCGCACCGGCGGGCAGACCATCACCTACCGGGGCGCGCTGCGCCTCGCCGCGCGGAACGACGCCGGGTACGACGTGGCGGGCGAGGGCGCGGAGGCGCGCGGGGGCGGCGGTGTGAAGGTCGCGCTCACCGTCCGGCTCTCCCCCGCCGAGGGCGGCACCGGCCTGGCGTTCACCGGGACGGCGAGCGCGGAGGGCCGTCTGGCGGACCTCCCCGCCGACACGCTCACGACGACGGCGCGCCGTCTCCTGGACCGCTTCGGCGAAGCCCTCGCGGAGGAGGCGGACCAGGCGCCGGGCGACGGCGCGAACACTTCCGGTGAGACGGCCGCCGCCGGGACCGGGGCGACCGCCGCCGACGGCGCGGACCCCGCCGACGGCGCGGACCCCGCCGCCGTCGCAGACCCCGCTGCCGTCGACGGCGCGGACATCGATGACGCGGACGACGCGGACTTCGACGACGTCGACGACGCGGGCATTGACGACCTGGACGACGTCGACGACGTGGACGACGACGGGGTCGACGACGGTGCCATCGGGGGTGGGCGGCGGCCCGGTGTGTTCGACGCGCCCGTGCCGCCGTCCTCGCTGGACCCGTTCGCCGTGGACGACTTCCCGGTCGACGAGGCCGAGCCGCCCGTCGAGGCCGCGCACGCCCGGCGGACGATGATCGGACGCAGCGCCGAGGAAGTCGACCACGCCCCGCCGCGCGGCCGGTACGCGCCCGTGCCCGGCCCCGACACGGGCCCCGGGACCGGCGTGCTGCGCTGGCTCGTCCCCGCCGCCGCCCTCCTGCTCGTCTCGGCGGTCGTCGTCAGCCGTGCGCTGCGCCACCGGAAGCAGCACCGGCGCGCGTAAGGTCAGGCGGTGTGAGCATGAGCGAAGAGGTCCGGCTGGCCGCCGGACACGTCGAGTTGACCATCACGCCGGAGAACGGCTGCCGCATCGCGAGCCTGCGGATCGGCGGCGCCGAACTGCTGCGCCAGGGGGAGCGGTACGGCTGCTTCCCGATGGTCCCCTGGTGCGGGCGGACCGATCGGGGGCGGTTCCTGAACGGCGCGACGCGGCACCAGTTGCCGCTCAACGCCCCGCCGCACGCCATCCACGGCACCGGCCGCGACACCGCCTGGCACACGGCCCGCGCCGACAAGGCGGAGGCGGTGTTCACCTACGACCTGGTCGACCCGTGGCCGTACTCCGGCCGGGTCACCCAGGTCTTCGAGCTGACCGACACCTCGCTCACCCTGCGGCTGGGGGTCGAGACGTACGGCGACTCGTTCCCGGCACAGGCCGGGTGGCACCCGTGGTTCAACCGCGTCCTCGACGGCAGCGCGGTCGAGATCGACTTCACGCCCGAGTGGCAGGAGGAGCGCGGCGACGACCACCTTCCCACCGGCCGCCGCATCGAGCCCCGGCCCGGTCCGTGGGACGACTGCTTCGGCATGCCGGACGGGGTGGACGTCACCCTCACCTGGCCGGAGCGGCTGGAGCTGAAGGTCACCAGCCGCACCCCGTGGGTCGTCGTGTACGACGAGCAGGAGCCCGCCGTGTGCGTGGAGCCGCAGTCGGGCCCGCCGAACGGGCTGAACACCGCGCCGCGGCTCGTCACGCCCATCGAGCCGCTGGAGATCGAGTCGACCTGGACGTGGCGCCGCCTCTGACGCGGGGCCCGGCCGGCGCGGCTTAAGCTCGGGGCATGACTGACGTACGAGCGGATCTGCTCCAGCAGATCAAGGACAAGGCCGTGGTGCACGGCAGGGTGACCCTCTCCTCGGGTCTGGAGGCCGACTACTACGTCGACCTCCGCCGGATCACGCTGGACGGCGCCGCCGCGCCGCTCGTCGGTCAGGTCATGCTCGATCTGACCGCCGACCTCGACTACGACGCGGTAGGCGGCCTGACCCTGGGCGCCGACCCGGTCGCCACGTCGATGCTGCACGCCGCCGCCGCGCGCGGCCGCACGCTGGACGCGTTCGTCGTCCGCAAGGCCGCCAAGGCGCACGGCATGCAGCGCCGCGTCGAGGGCCCGGACATCAAGGGCCGCCGCGTCCTGGTGGTGGAGGACACCTCCACCACCGGCGGCTCCCCGCTGACGGCTGTCGAGGCGGTCCGCGAGGCGGGTGCCGAGGTCGTCGCGGTCGCCACGATCGTGGACCGCGCGACCGGGGCCGCCGAGAAGATCAGCGAGACGGCCGGCGTGCCGTACCGCTACGCGTACGCGCTGGACGAGCTGGGTCTCGCCTGACCGGTCCCTCGGCTGACCTGCGGCTTCATTGGGGCGTGCGCTGTTTCACGTGAAACGGTGCACGCCTCTCGCGTGCCCGGTGAGTCCAGGGGGTGGAGCCTCGGAGCCCGTCTGGAAAGATAGGTGCGACGATGACGTCGCCCCCAGGTCAGGGATCAGCAACGCACGCAACCGCAGATCACAAGGAGCGGACAGATGCCCATCGCAACCCCCGAGGTCTACAACGAGATGCTCGACCGGGCGAAGGCAGGCAAGTTCGCCTACCCGGCCATCAACGTGACGTCGTCGCAGACCCTGCACGCCGCCCTGCGCGGCTTCGCCGAGGCCGAGAGCGACGGCATCATCCAGATCTCGACCGGTGGCGCGGAGTTCCTGGGTGGACAGCACAACAAGGACATGGTGACCGGCGCGGTCGCCCTGGCCGAGTTCGCGCACATCGTCGCCGCGAAGTACGACATCACGGTCGCGCTCCACACCGACCACTGCCCGAAGGACAAGCTGGACGGCTACGTCCGCCCGCTGCTGGCGGTCTCCGCCGAGCGCGTCGCCAAGGGTGAGAACCCGCTGTTCCAGTCCCACATGTGGGACGGCTCCGCCGAGACCCTCGCGGACAACCTGGCCATCGGCCAGGAGCTGCTCGCGCAGGCCGCCGCCGCCAAGATCATCCTTGAGGTCGAGATCACCCCGACCGGCGGCGAGGAGGACGGCGTCACCCACGAGATCAACGACGAGCTGTACACGACCGTCGACGACGCGATCCGCACGGCCGAGGCGCTCGGCCTGGGCGAGAAGGGCCGCTACCTGCTGGCC
The DNA here is from genome assembly GCF_056432325.1 of Streptomyces sp. NPDC045287. NCBI lineage: Bacteria > Bacillati > Actinomycetota > Actinomycetes > Kitasatosporales > Streptomycetaceae > Streptomyces > Streptomyces sp. NPDC045287. The sequence goes on along the minus strand of NZ_JBWKJG010000030.1, from coordinate 30,102 downwards.
GCGTCCTTCGGCAACGTCCACGGCGTGTACAAGCCGGGCAACGTCGTGCTCCGCCCCGAGCTGCTCAAGGACCTCCAGCAGGGTGTCGCCGAGCGCTTCGGCAAGGCCGACCCGTTCGACTTCGTCTTCCACGGCGGCTCCGGCTCCACGCAGGAGGAGATCGCCACCGCGCTGGAGAACGGCGTCGTCAAGATGAACCTCGACACCGACACGCAGTACGCCTTCACCCGTCCGGTCGCGGACCACATGTTCAAGAACTACGACGGCGTCCTGAAGGTCGACGGCGAGGTCGGCTCGAAGAAGACGTACGACCCGCGCACCTGGGGCAAGCTGGCCGAGGCGGGCATGGCCCGGCGCATCGTCGAGGCGTGCCAGTCGCTGCGTTCGGCGGGTACGAAGCTGAAGTAAGGCGTCACCACGACACCAGGCCGGGCCCGGCATCGCACAGCGCGGTGCCGGGCCCGTTCCGTAGGAGGGGCCCATGGCGCACGACAGGACGTACGACTTCGACACGGTGGTCGGGATACGCGGCACCGGCTCGTTCCAGTGGGACGTGCTGCCCGAGCTGTACGGGGAGCCGGACCTGGTGCCGTTCACCGTCTCCGACATGGACTTCCGCCTCGCGCCCGAGGTGCTGGAGGCGGTCCGGCGGCGCGTCGAGCGGGGGGTGTTCGGCTACACGGACTGGCGGCACACCGGCTTCCCGGAGGCCGTACGGGACTGGTACGCGCACCGTCACGGCGTGGAGCTCGATCCGGAGGCGCTGGTCTTCGGGCCGTCCGTGCTGAACCAGTTGGCGCAACTGCTGCGGATGTGGACGGAGCCCGGCGACGGCGTGGTGGTGCACACCCCGACGTACGACGGGTTCCTCAAGACGCTCGACGGGCTCGGGCGGCAGCCGCGGGGCGTCCCGGTCGGGGACACCGCGGCCCTGGAGCGGGAGCTGGCCCGCCCCGACAGCCGGGTGCTGCTGCTGTGCTCGCCGCACAATCCGACGGGCCGGGTGTGGACCGAGGCGGAGCTGAGGGGGTTCGCGGCGCTGGCCGAGGAGCACGGCGCGGCCGTCGTCAGCGACGAGATCCACGCGGACCTGGCCCACGCGGGGCACCGGCACGTGCCGTGGATGTCCGTGGCGCCGGAGGACGGGCGCTGGGCGGTGATCACGTCCGGGTCGAAGGCGTTCAACTTCCCCGCGCTGAACGGCTCCTACGGGGTGCTCGGGAACCCGGACGACCACGCCGAGTTCGTCCGCCGGGTGGAGCGCGGCGAGGGCCTCAACTCGCCGTCGGCCCTCTCCCTGGTCGCACACACCGCCGCGTACCGGCACGGCGCGGCCTGGCTGGACCGGTTGCGCCCGTACGTCCTGGGCAACCTGCGGCTGCTCGCCGACCGGCTGGAGGCCGCCTTCCCGGGCCGCTCCCTGTACGCGCCGCCGCAGGCCGGGTACCTGGCGTGGCTGGACCTGCGCCCGCTGGGCGTGGACGGCGAGGCGCTGAACGACGAGCTCGTCGCGCGCGAGAAGGTCGCCGTACGGCCGGGCGCGGCGTACGGCGCGAAGGGCTTCGTGCGGATCAACCTGGGCTGCCCGCGGAGCAAGGCCGAGCACGGGATCGACGCGGTGGTCCGCACCCTGACCCGCGGGGCGGCCTGACCCGAGGGGCGGTCCGACCCGCCGGCCGTAGGAGACTGGGGCCATGGCCATTCACGAGAACCTGCTGGGGGGACCGCCCCCCACCCACCTGCCCGACGAGCCCGAGCCGCGGGAGCTGCTGGAGTCCGGCGCCGCGCCCGAGGAGGTCGCCGCGAAGTACCCGACGTCCTCGCTCGCCTGGGCGCGGCTCGCCGACGTGGCGTACGAGGGCGGCCGCGTCGTCGAGTCGTACGCGTACGCCCGCACCGGCTACCACCGGGGCCTGGACGCGCTGCGCCGCAACGGCTGGAAGGGCCACGGCCCCGTGCCGTGGGAGCACGAGCCGAACCGGGGCTTCCTGCGCTCCCTGCACGCCCTGGCGCGGGCGGCGCGGGAGATCGGCGAGCAGGAGGAGTACGAGCGCTGCTCGACGTTCCTGCGCGACTCCTCCCCGCTGGCCGCCGACACCCTCGGCTGACCCCCTCCGCCGCCGGCCCGGGCGCCGTCCGCGCGTCCGGGCCGTCCGCGCGTCCGGGCCGGTGGCGAGCCCGGGCCGGTGGCGAGCCCGGCCGGGGAGGGTGCTTCGGGCGTCGCGTTTCCGGCCGGGACGGGCGGGCTCCGGGCATCGCGTTCCCACTGGGAGGGGCGGGCTCCGGGCGCCGCGTTCACCACCGGGACGGGCGGGCTTCGGACGTCGAGGGCCCGGCCGGAGCGGGTGGCTGCGGGCGTTGCGGACCCGAAGGCCGCGACGGGCCGGGGGCCGGCGCGGCCCGCCCCCGGTGCCCGGCCGTACGGCGAGGAAGGCCGTTACATCGCGGGGCCGATCGTGTCATGATGCGATCGGGACCGGCGGCGCTGATCGCGCCCGGTCCCGAGGGGACCGGGGCTCCACCACGCTGCGGAAGGAGCGGACCGCTACCCGGTAGCACGCATTGACGGAGACAGCGATGTCTACTTCGCCTACCACCCCTGCCGCCTCCGAGACGGGTTCGGACATGCCGAACCTGGACTTCGCGGGCACCACGCCCTACGAGGACTACGTCCAGGCGGACGTCCTCACCCACCTCCAGCACCCGCGCTCCGACGACCCCGGAGAGATGGTCTTCCTGGTGACCACCCAGGTGATGGAGCTGTGGTTCACCGTCATCGTCCACGAGTGGGAGACCGCGAGCCGCGCGCTGCGCGCGGACCGGGTCCCCGACGCGATGGCCGCCCTGCGCCGCTCGGTGTACGAGCTGGAGGCGCTGAACGCCTCCTGGAGCCCGATCGCCCGCCTCACGCCGGCGCAGTTCAACGCGTACCGCGCCGCGCTCGGCGAGGGCTCCGGCTTCCAGTCGGCGATGTACCGCCGCATGGAGTTCCTGCTCGGCGACAAGTCCGCGTCCATGCTGGTGCCGCACCGCGGCGCGCCCCGCGTCCACGCCGAGCTGGAGAAGGCGCTCGCGGAGCCCAGCCTGTACGACGAGGTGCTGCGGCTGTTGTCCCGGCGCGGGCTGCCCGTGCCGGCGGAGGTCCTGGAGCGGGACCTGACGCAGCGGTACGAGCCGTCGCCGCGGGTCGAGGAGGTCTGGGCCGAGCTGTACGCGGCCCCCGACCGGCACGGCGACCTGGTCGAGCTGGGCGAGGCCCTCACCGACGTGGCCGAACTCGTGTGGCGCTGGCGCAACGACCACCTGGTCGCCACCCGCCGGGCGATGGGCTCCAAGACCGGTACGGGCGGCTCCGCCGGGGTCGCCTGGCTGGAGAAGCGGGCCCGCAAGAACGTGTTCCCCGAGCTGTGGACGGCGCGCAGCCATGTCTGACGTCCTCCAGAACACCGGCGGCCGGGACATCGGAAGCGGCCGGGGCGCCCGGAGCACCGAGCGCACGCAGGAGACCGGTACGGCCCGGAGCGTCCCGGTCCCGGCCGCGGAGGCCCCAGCCGTGGAGACTCCGGCCCCGGAGTCCCCGGGCGCGGAATCCCTGGCCGCGCGGGCCGCCGCGCTGGACGCCGCCGACCCGCTGGTGAAACGGCGAGACCTGTTCGCGCTCGACGACGGCGTGGTCTACCTCGACGGCAACTCGCTCGGCGCGCTGCCCCGCCACGTACCGGCCCGGATGGCGCACGTCGTCTCCCACGAGTGGGGGCGGATGCGCATCCGCTCCTGGGACGAGAGCGGCTGGTGGACCGCGCCCGAGCGGATCGGCGACCGCGTCGCCCCGCTCGTCGGCGCCGCGCCCGGCCAGGTCGTCGTCGGCGACTCGACCAGCGTGAACGTCTTCAAGGCGCTGGTCGGCGCCGTGCGCCTGGCCGGTGACGACGGCCGGGACGAGATCGTCGTGGACGCGACGACGTTCCCCACGGACGGGTACATCGCCGAGTCCGCCGCCCGGATGACCGGCCGCCGCCTGGTGCCCGTCGCGCCGGGCGACGTCCCGGCCGCGGTCGGCCCGCGCACGGCCGCCGCGCTCGTCAACCACGTCGACTACCGCACCGGCCGCCTCCACGACCTGCCCGGCATCACCGCCGCCGTGCGGGACGCGGGTGCCCTCGCGGTGTGGGACCTGTGCCACAGCGCGGGCGCCCTCCCCGTCGACCTGGACGCGAACGGCGTCGACCTGGCCGTCGGCTGCACGTACAAGTACCTCAACGGCGGGCCCGGCGCCCCCGCGTACCTGTACGTCGCGGAGCGCCACCAGGCGCGCTTCGACTCCCCGCTGCCCGGCTGGAACTCGCACGCGGACCCGTTCGCGATGGCCCCCGGCTACGCGGCGGTGGACGGCGCGCGGCGCGGCCGGGTCGGTACGCCCGACATCCTGTCGATGCTGGCGCTGGAGGCGGCCCTCGACGTGTGGGACGGGGTGTCGGTGCACGAGGTGCGGGCCAAGAGCCTCGCGCTGACGGACTTCTTCCTGGAGTGCGTCCGCGCGTACGTCCCCGAGGGGCGGCTCACCTCCCTCACCCCGACCGCCCACGCGGAGCGCGGCAGCCAGGTCGCGCTGTCCTGCGCCGACGCGCCCGCGGTGATGGCGCGGCTGATCGAACGCGGTGTCGTCGGCGACCTGCGCCGCCCTGACGTGCTGCGTTTCGGCTTCACCCCGCTGTACGTCGGGTTCGCCGACGCCGAGCGCGCGGCCCGCGTGCTCGCGGAGGTGTGCGCGGAGGCGGACGCGGAGGCGGGCGTGGAGCGGTAGCGCCGCCGTACGAGCCGGCCTGCGGGGGCGTCAGTCCTGATACGGTCCCCGCAGGTCAGGCCAATTCGGCCCCGTCACCGAAAGGTTGAGCAGCATGCCCGACCCCGCCGCTCGCGACGCCGCCGAGGAGGCGTCGGCCCTGTCCCACCCGGCCGTCGCACCCGACTCCACCGCCCCGTACGGCACACACCCCGACCAGGTCGTGGACTTCTACGCGCCCCGGGACCGGCACGACCGGGTGCCGCTCGTCGTCGTCCTGCACGGCGGCGCCTGGCGGGCGCCGTACGACCGGCGGCACGTCTCCCCCTTCGCGGACTACCTCGCCCGCCACGGCTTCGCCGTCGCCAGCGTCGAGTACCGGCGCGGCACCGGCCTCCCCGCGCCCCGGGGCACCGGCCCGGTGGCGGGGCGGTGGCCCGAGACCTTCGACGACGTGGCGGCGGCGCTGGACGCGCTGCCCGCGCTGGCCGCCGCGCACCTGCCGCAGGCCGATCCGCGCCGTACCGTCGTCACCGGCCACTCCGCCGGGGGCCACCTCGCGCTGTGGGCCGCCGCCCGGCACGTCCTGCCCGCCGGGTCGCCGTGGCGGCTGCCGGAGCCGTCCGAGCTGCGCGGCGTCGTCGCGCTCGCGCCGATCGCGCACTTCGAGCGGGCCGTGGAGCTGGGCGTGTGCGACGGTGCCGTGACGCAGCTCCTCGGCGGCGAGGGCGCCTTCAAGGAGCGGTCCGCGTCGGCGGACCCCGCCCTGCTGCTGCCCACGGGCATCGCCACCACCGTCGTGCAGGGCCGCGAGGACACCGTCGTCCCGCCGCCGGTCGCCGAGGCGTACGTCGAGGCGGCAGCGCGGGCGGGCGAGATGGTCGGGCTGACCGTGCTGGACGGCGTGGGGCACTTCCCGCTGATCGACCCGGCGGCGGACGCGTGCGCGGTGGTCGCGGAGGAGATCGCCCAACTCGCCTGGTGACGCCGCGCCCGGGTGTCCGTGCCCGGGTGTCCGTGCCCGGGGGGCCGCGCCCGGTGTCCGCCTCCAGGCGGGCATGCCCGGAGGCCGCTTCCGGCGGCCGTGCCCCGTGGACCGCGCCCGGTGTCCGCGTCCAGGCGGCCGTGCCCCCGGTGGCCGTCTCCCCGGTGGCCGTTTCCGGGCTCGCGTCCGGGCGGCCGTACCCGGGATCGCTTCCGGCGGCCGTGCCCCGTGGGCCGTGTCCGGTGTCCGTGCCCAGGCGGCCGTTCTCCGGGTGACCGCACCCCGGGGTGCCGTGGTGTCGTGGCGCCGGCTCGCGGACCGAAGCTGACCGCGACGCTCCCTAACGTGCTCCCCATGACGTATCTCGTAACCGGGGCCACCGGAACCGTCGGCCGCCACGTCACCGCCGAACTGCTCCGCCGCGGCGCGCCCGTCCGCGCACTCACCCGCGACCCCGCGTCCGCGGACCTCCCCGCCGGGGTCGAGGTCGTGCGCGGCGACCTCACCGACCCCGGCTCCCTCGCCGCGTCCGGCGCCCTCGACGGCGTCACCGGACTGCACCTGATCACCTTCGACGGCTCCGGCTACACCCCGCTGGAGACCGGCCGCGCCCTCGTCGAGCAGGCCCGCGCCGCCGGGGTGCGGCGCCTGGTCGTCCTCCACGGCGGCGGGCCCACGCCCGTGGAGGACGCGGTCCGCGCGAGCGGGCTCGCCTGGACGGTGGCCATGCCCGTCGAGTTCATGGCGAACGCGCTGGAGTGGGCCGACTCCGTCCGCACGGAGGACGAGGTCCACGAGCCCTTCGTCGACCGGCTCAGCGCCATGGTCCACGAGGCCGACATCGGTGCGGTCGTCGCCGCCGCGCTCACCGAGGACGGGCACGCCGGACAGGAGTACCTGATCACCGGCCCGCAGGTCCTCACCCTCCGGGACAAGGTCGACGCGATAGCCGCGGCCCGGGGCCGGGAGGTGCGGCTGGTGGAGCTGAGCCCCGACGAGGCGGTGGCGCGCTGGCGCGCGGAGGGCCGCCCGCCGGAGCTGATCGACTTCTTGCTGGACGTGTACGGGAACACCCCGGTGGAGGGCCGCACCGTCGTCGACACGGTGGAACGGGTCACGGGCCGCCCGGCGCGGACGTTCGCCGCGTGGGCGCGGGAGCACGCGGCGGCGTTCCTGCCCTAGACCCCGTAGTACTCAGGAGGGACCCCGCGGAACCCTCTCCAGTCCGACGCCGGCGCCGAGGCCGCCCCCGTACGGTGGCTGTCGTGACCGAGACGACGCAGCGCACCGCCCCGGGCGGCCGCAGCCCCGAGTTCCACCACGCCGCGGAGTTGCTCCGGGGCCTGCGGGAGGACCTCCTGCAGGACGCCCTCGCCTACCGGCCGCTCCCTCCCATGGCCGTGGACGGCCCCGTCACCCGGCGGCTGCCGGGTCGGATACGCCGGTACGCGGTGTGGGCCCCGCACGCCCTGGTCGCCGCGGCCGCCCTGATGGCCTTCTCCGTGGGGTACGACACCACGGGGTTCTTCCCCGTCGCGCTCGTTCCGGCGGCGGCCGTGCTCCTGACGCTGGTCCGGCCCGTCGCCGCCTTCTGGGCGTCGCTGCTGACCGCGTCGGCGTACGCGGTCGTCGTCGGGGGCGACGGGGCGTGGCCGCCCACCGTGTTCTTCTCGCACGTCGTCGTCATGACGGTCGTCGCGGCCCGGACCCGGCCCCGTGCGGCGGCGTGGATGTGGGCGGTCACCGGCGTGTACGGCCTGTTCGTCGAGGCCGTGCTCGGCGGCGGCTACGGCGGCGTCGGGACGGCGAACGTGCTGTTCACCGCCGCGTTCACCCTGCTCGTCGTCACCGTGTGGCAGGTGCGGCGCGCGGCGCGGGAGGAGGTCACGGCGCAGCGGACCGCCACCGCGCAGGAGCGCTCGATGCGCACCCTGCTGGAGGAGCGCACCACGATCGCGCGGGAGCTGCACGACGTGGTCGCCCACCACATGTCGGTCGTCGCCATCCAGGCGGAGGCCGCCCCGTACCGGGTGGAGAACCCGCCGCCCGAGCTGGAGCAGGCGTTCGTGACGATCCGGGAGAACGCGGTGGCCGCGCTGACCGAGCTGCGGCGGGTCCTCGGCGTCGTCCGCGCGGAGGACTACGAGGCGCCCGACGCCCCGCAGCCGACCCTCGCCGACCTGGACGGGCTGCTCGCCAACGTCCGCGACGCCGGGCTGGCCGTCGACAAGACGGTGACGGGCGCGGTGCGGGAGCTGCCGCCGGGTGTGGAGCTGTCCGCGTACCGCATCGTGCAGGAGGCGCTGTCGAACGTGCTGCGGCACGCGCCGGGCGCGGCGGCCCGCGTGGAGGTCAGTTACGTCCTGGGCGGACTCGGGCTGCGCGTCGTGAACGGCCCGCCGCGCGGCCTCGGCAAGCCGTCGCCGGGCGCCGGGCACGGCATCACCGGCATGCGGGAGCGGATCGCGATGCTGGACGGGGAGCTGACGGCGGGCGCGACGGAGGACGGCGGGTACGAGGTGGCGGCGTTCGTCCCCGTGGCGAGGGACGGGGCGGCGGCGTGACGATCAGGGTGCTGGTCGTGGACGACCAGGTGATGGTGCGGGAGGGCTTCTCCGTCCTGCTGAACGCGATGCCGGGCATCGAGGTCGTCGGCGAGGCGGTCAACGGGCGCGAGGCGGTCGCGCAGGTCGCGGCGCTGCGGCCGGACGTGGTGCTGATGGACATCCGCATGCCGGAGATGAACGGCATCGACGCGACCCGGGAGATCGTCGCGGCGGACGGCGACGCGAAGGTGCTGGTGCTGACCACCTTCGACCTGGACGAGTACGTGTACCAGGCGCTGCGCGCCGGGGCGTCCGGGTTCCTGCTGAAGGACGCGTCGGCGCGACAACTGGCGGACGGGGTGCGGGTGGTGGCGGCCGGGGAGGCGCTGCTGGCGCCGTCGGTGACGAAGCGGCTGATCACCGAGTTCGCCCAGCGCGTGGAGTCGCCGCGGGCAGCGGCGCTGTCCCGGGTCGGCGACCTGACGGAGCGGGAGACGGAGGTGCTGGTGCTGATCGCGCAGGGCCTGTCGAACGCGGAGATCGCGGCGCACCTGGTGGTGGCGGAGTCCACGATCAAGACGCACGTGAGCAGGATCCTGGTGAAGCTGGGTCTGCGGGACCGCACCCAGGCCGCGGTCTTCGCCTACGAGGCCCGCCTCGTGACCCCGCGCTGACCCCCGCACCCGGTCCGCCACCGGTTCGCCGGTCCGCGCCCCTGTGCCCGGTTTGCCGGTCTGCCGACCCGCGCCCCCGTGTCCGGTCCTGCTGGTCCGTGCTCTCGTGCCCGCGCCCTTGTGTCCGGTCCGCTGGTTCGTGCTCTCGTGCCCGCGCCCCTGTGCCCGTGCCGCCGGTCCGCCCGTCCGGGCTCCCGCGCCGCGCCGCGATGCCCGCGTCGGCGGCTGCCCGTGGCGGGCCGGCGGGTGTAGCGTCCCCGCATGGAGTTGCCCTTCGACCCCTGGTCGCCCGGGTTCGTCGCCGACCCCTACCCGGCGTACGCGGCGCTCCGCGCCGGTGGCAGGGCGCACTGGTTCGCGCCCACCCGCCAGTACCTCGTCCCGCACCACGCCGACGTCTCCGCCCTCCTGCGCGACCGGCGCCTGGGCCGCACGTACCTCCACCGCTTCACGCACGAGGAGTTCGGCCGCACCCCGCCGCCCGCCGCGCACGAGCCGTTCACCACGCTCAACGGGCACGGCCTGCTCGACCTGGAGGGACCGGACCACACGCGGATCCGCCGCCTGGTGGCGAAGGCGTTCACGCCCCGCACGGTCGAGCGGCTGGAGCCGGTCGTGCGCCGCCTCGCCGCCGAGCTCGTGGACGGCCTCGTCGCGGACGGCGGCGGCGACCTCCTCACCCGGGTGGCGGAGCCCCTGCCGGTCGCGGTGATCGCGGAGGTGCTCGGCATCCCGGCGGCCGACCGGCCCCTCCTGCGCCCCTGGTCGGCGGCGATCTGCGGGATGTTCGAGCTGAACCCGGACGAGGAGACCGCCCGTCGCGCGGTGGTCGCGTCCACGGAGTTCTCCGCGTACCTGCGCGAGTTGATCGCCCGGCGGCGGAAGGAGCCCGGCGACGACCTGGTGTCCGCGCTGATCGCCGCGCACGACGAGGGCGACCGGCTGACCGGGCAGGAGATGGTGTCGACGTGCGTGCTGCTGCTCAACGCGGGCCACGAGGCGACGGTCAACTCGACCGTCAACGGCTGGTGGACCCTGTTCCGGCACCCCGAGCGGCTCGCGGAGCTGCGCGCCGGTGAGGTGCCGCTGTCCACGGCCGTGGAGGAGCTGCTGCGCTACGACACGCCGTTGCAGATGTTCGAGCGCTGGGTGCTCGACGACATCGAGATCGGCGGGGTGGTCGTACCGCGCGGCTCCGAGGTGGCGCTGCTGTTCGGCTCCGCGAACCGGGACCCGGCGCGGTTCGACGACCCGGACCGCCTGGACCTGGCGCGCGCCGACAACCCGCACGTCAGCTTCGGCGCGGGCGTCCACTACTGCCTGGGCGCGCCACTGGCCCGGCTGGAGCTCGCCGCGTCGTTCGGCGCGCTCCTCGACCGGGCGCCGGGGCTGCGCCCGGTCGAGGAGCCGCGGTGGCGGCCCGGCTACGTGATCCGGGGCCTGGAGGAGCTGCTGGTCACGCTGTGACAAGGTCGCGGCGCCGCAGCCCCGCGAGCCCCGCCGCGACCAGCAGCGCGGCCCCGGCGAGCAGGACCAGCACCGGCTGCCACGCCATGGCGGCGCCGGGCAGCTTCGGCAGGTGCCCGAACGGTGACAGGTCGAGGACGGCCCGCGGCAGGTCCAGCGCCGGCCCGACCCAGCCGATCGCGACGGACAGCCCGGCCGCGCCCCACGCCGCGACCGCCGCCCTCGGGACGGCGCCGTGCAGCAGTACGGCCAGCGCGCCGAGCAGCCACACGGCGGGCAGTTGGACGGCCACCGCGCCCATGACGGCGCCGAAGTCCCGCCCGTACGAGAGGTGCATGCCGAGCCCGGCCGCGCAGAGGAGCAGGGCGGACCCGGCGAACGCGACCACCAGGTGCCCGGCGGCCCAGCGCAGCCGCCCGACCGCGTTCGCCAGCACCGGTTCGGCGCGCTGCGAGGTCTCCTCGCCGTGCAGCCGCAGCACCGACCCGACCGCGTACAGCGCGGCGACCATCCCGAACAGCCCGGCCAGCGCGGACACGAAGGCGTCGGTGAGGGCCTGCGCGCCGCCCATGCGCGTGAAGACCTCCCGCGCCCGCTCGTTCTCCCCGACCAGGTCCGCGGCGCCCTCGACCATCCCGCCGAACACGGCTCCGGCGACGAGGAACCCGAGCGTCCAGCCGGCGAGGGAACCGCGCTGGAGCCGCCACGCCAGACCGCCCGCCGTGGCGATCCGCCCCCGGGCGGGGCCGGGCCGGGCGGGCAGGAAGCCCATCCCGACGTCGCGGCGCCCGGCCAGCGCGTACGCGGCGAGGCCCTGGACCAGGGCGGCGGCGACCGGCAGCGGCAGCACCCACCAGCGGTCCCCGGCGAACGCCCGGACGTTCTCGGCCCAGCCGATCGGCGACAGCCAGGTGAGGACCGACCCGCCGTCGGCGCGGCCCGCGTCGCCCGCCGCGCGCAGGACGAACGCGGCGCCCAGCACGGCCGCCGTGAGGCCCTTCGCCGACCGGGCGCTCTCCGTCAACTGCGCGGCGACCGCCGCCGCCGTGGCGAAGACCGTGCCGGTCAGGCCGATCGCGAGCCCCAGCGCGAGGGCGCTGCCCGCACCCCGGCCGGCCAGCCCGGCGGTGACGGCCAGGGCGATGGCGGTGTTGCCGGCGAGCGCGGCGAGCAGCGCGGCGGTCAGCGGCGCCCGCCGCCCGACCACGGCGGCCGACAGCATCTCCTGGCGTCCGGTCTCCTCCTCCTCGCGGGTGTGCCGGACGACGACGACCAGGCTCATCACGGCGGCGAGGACCGCCGCGAACACCCCGAACCGCCAGGCGACGAGCGCGCCCGTGGAGTCGCCGAACACCGGCCCGTACAGGGACCGCAGGGAGCTGTTGGCGGTCATCGACGCGGCCACCTCGGCACGCTCGGCCCGGGTGCCGTACAGGGCGTCGACGGAGCCGGCGCCGCTGACGACCACGGTGCCGAGGACCAGCACCCACACGGGCAGCATCACCCGGTCGCGGCGCAGGGCGAGCCGCAGCAGCGCCCCGGTCCCGGCGAGGTGGCGGGGCCCACCGGCACGAGATCCACCGGCACGGGACCCACCCGTGCGGGACCCGCCGGCACGGGAGGTGGCGGAAGCGGTGGGGGTCACCGGGCCACCGCCTCGTCCTCGTAGTGGCGCAGGAACAGCTCCTCCAGGGTGGGCGGCGCGCTGGTCAGCGACCGCACCCCGGCCTCGGTGAGGGAGCGCAGGACGGCGTCGAGCCGGTCGGTGTCGACCTGGAGCCGTACGCGGGTGCCGTCGACCCGCAGGTCGTGGACGCCCGGCAGGTGCGCGAGCCCGTTCGGCGGGGCGGCCAGCTCGGCCGCCACGCTGGTGCGGGTCAGGTGGCGCAGCTCGGCGAGCGAACCGGACTCGACGGTGCGGCCCCTGCGGACGATGCTCACCCGGTCGCAGAGGCTCTCGACCTCGCTGAGGATGTGCGAGGACAGCAGCACCGTGCGGCCCCGGTCGCGCTCCTCGCGCACGCACGCCTGGAAGACGCCCTCCATCAGCGGGTCGAGGCCGCTGGTCGGCTCGTCGAGGACCAGCACGTCCACGTCGGAGGCGAACGCGGCGACGAGGGCGACCTTCTGGCGGTTGCCCTTGGAGTAGGTGCGGCCCTTCTTCGTCGGGTCCAGTTCGAACCGCTCGACCAGTTCGGCGCGCCGCGCCTCGTCCAGGCCGCCTCGCAGCCTGCCGTACAGGTCGATCACCTCGCCGCCGGACAGGCCGCGCCAGAGCGTCACGTCGCCGGGGACGTACGCCACGCGGCGGTGCAGCTCGACGGCGTCCCGCCAGGGGTCGCGGCCGAGGAGCCGGGCGGTGCCGGAGTCGGCGCGGAGCAGGCCGAGGAGGACGCGGATGGTGGTCGACTTGCCGGAGCCGTTGGGGCCGAGGAAGCCGTGGACCTCGCCGGCCGCGACGGTCAGGTCGAGGCCGGCGAGCGCGTGGGTGCGCCCGAAGGACTTGTGCAGTCCGGTGACGGTGATGGCGTTCGTCATGCTTCGACGGTACGACTACTTTCACAAAATTCTGAAGTTAAGGAACCGTATAAAATCGGCGGGGTTCGGAGGACGACGGGAGAAGAGGGGCGCATGGCGACGGACGACCGGCTCGGGAAGCGGCCGGAGCGCGACGAGGAGGCGGTGGCCCGTCGCGACGAGGAGGCGGCGGTACGCCGTGACGAGGAGGCGGTGGCCCGCTTCGTCGAGCGCTTCGCAGGGGAGCTGACGCAGGCCGGGATGCAGCGGATGGCGGCCAGGGTCTTCGCCGCGCTGCTCGTCTCCGAGGGGGCGGCCATGACCGCCGCCGAGCTGGGCGACCAACTGAGGATCAGCCCGGCCGCCGTCTCGGGCGCCGTGCGCTACCTGACGCAGGTCAACATGATCGGCCGGGAGCGCGACCCGGGCTCGCGGCGCGAGCGGTACGTGCTCCACGAGGGCATGTGGTACGAGGTGTTCACCCGCCGCGACGAGATCCTCAACCGCTGGCAGAAGACCCTGCGCGAGGGGGCCGAGACGCTGGGCGTCGACACGGCGGCGGGTGCGCGGATCGCGGAGACGGCGGAGTTCTTCCAGTTCCTCCACGGGGAACTGCTCCAGATCATGGACCGGTGGCGGGAGCACAAGGCCGCGACCGGCTGACGGCGGCCGGGCCCCGTCGCTAGGCGCCCTCCGGCGACAGCGCCGGGGCCGGCACCAGCAGGGACCAGGCGGCCGGCCGGACCGTCCACGTACGGCTGCGGACCGGCCCGGTCGGCTCGGCGTCCGCCCGGTAGCGGAACCCCGCACCGGCCGGGACCGACACGGTGACCGTGCGGGCGTCCGTCCGCCGGGGCGCGGCCGCCCGCGGGCGCACCACGACCTCCGCCGCGCCGTCCCGCGACACGACCGTCACGCCCTCCACCGGGTCGTCCACGTCGGCCAGCAGCCGCCCGTCGGCCTCCACCCGCAGCCGCTGCCCCCGCATCTGCGGCACCCGCCCGGTGCCCGGCCCCACCAGGGTCCGCACCAGCGAGCGGCACGTCCCCCACACCGACGGCGCCGGCACCCCGCCGCCCGAAAGGCGGAACCGTGCCTCCGGCGCCGCCGCGGGCACCGGCGACGGAGACCCCTCCGGGATGCGCAGGCCGCCCACGACCACCCCGCCCCCGTCGTCCACCAGCAGGTCGAGCCGCCGCTCCACCCCGTCCAGCACCGCCCGTGCCGCCGTCACCGCGCCGGGCGGGGCGCCCAGCGACAGGGCCAGCCGCACCGTCTCGCCCGGTCCCACCGGCACCAGCGACAGGGCCTTCCCGCCCAGCCCGCCGCCCCGGTGCAGCAGGCCCACGGCGCGCACCAGCGCCCGGTCGTCGCCGATCACCACGGGCCGCCGGGAACCCCGCCGCGCCAGGGCCCGCGCGAACTCCTCCGGGGTGTCGGGCAGGCACACCTTCGCGGCGGCGCCACCGCACAGCACGTCCTTCGCGATCCGTACCGATTCGCCGTCGAAGCGGCGCGCGACCGGGTCGATGACCACCAGTAGCTGGTCGGGAGCCGACACCTCGGTCCTTCCTCGGGTAGCATCTTTGTGCAAGAGCCCCTTGCGCTATTGCGCCAGGGGCTTCGTCTATTCCGGGGCACCGGTCCAACGGCTCAGGCTGCCGTCGTACACCGCCGTACGACGTCTCCCGCCCCTGGCCTTGGACATGCCCCGCCCGGAAGGGGTGTACGCCTGTGCCCGCACTTGTGCTGCTCGGTGCTCAGTGGGGTGACGAGGGCAAGGGAAAGGCCACCGACCTCCTCGGTGGATCCGTCGACTACGTGGTGCGCTACCAGGGCGGCAACAACGCCGGTCACACGGTCGTCGTGGGCGACCAGAAGTACGCGCTGCATCTGCTTCCCTCCGGCATCCTCTCCCCCGGATGCACCCCCGTGATCGGAAACGGCGTCGTCGTCGACCCGGCCGTCCTGCTCTCCGAGCTGAGCGGGCTGAACGAGCGCGGTGTCGACACCTCCAAGCTCCTGATCAGCGGCAACGCTCACCTCATCACGCCGTACAACGTCACCCTCGACAAGGTGACGGAACGGTTCCTCGGCAAGCGGAAGATCGGTACGACCGGCCGCGGCATCGGCCCGACGTACGCCGACAAGATCAACCGCGTCGGCATCCGCGTCCAGGACCTCTACGACGAGTCGATCCTCACCCAGAAGGTCGAGGCGGCGCTGGAGGTCAAGAACCAGCTCCTCGCCAAGATCTACAACCGGCGCGCGATCGAGGCCGGCAAGGTCGTGGAGGAGATGCTCCAGTACGCGGAGGAGCTGAGGCCGTTCGTCGCGGACACGACGCTGATCCTGAACAACGCGATCGACGAGGGCAAGGTCGTCCTCTTCGAGGGCGGCCAGGGCACGCTCCTCGACGTGGACCACGGCACGTACCCGTTCGTGACCTCGTCGAACCCGACCTCCGGCGGCGCCTGCACCGGCGCCGGCGTCGGCCCGACGAAGATCAGCCGCGTCATCGGCATCCTGAAGGCGTACACGACCCGCGTCGGCGCCGGCCCGTTCCCGACGGAGCTGTTCGACGAGGACGGCGAGGCGCTGCGCCGCATCGGCGGCGAGCGCGGCGTCACCACCGGGCGCGACCGGCGCTGCGGCTGGTTCGACGCGGTGATCGCCCGGTACGCGACGCGCGTGAACGGCCTGACGGACTTCTTCCTCACGAAGCTGGACGTCCTGACCGGCTGGGAGCAGATCCCGGTCTGCGTCGCGTACGAGATCGACGGCCGGCGCGTCGAGGAGCTGCCGTACTCGCAGTCCGACTTCCACCACGCGAAGCCGGTCTACGAGTACCTGCCGGGCTGGTCGGAGGACATCTCCAAGGCGAAGACCTTCTCGGACCTGCCGAAGAACGCGCAGGCGTACGTGAAGGCGCTGGAGGAGATGTCGGGCGCGCCGATCTCCGCCATCGGCGTCGGCCCCGGCCGCACCGAGACCATCGAGATCAACTCCTTCCTGTAGTCCCCGTAGTCCTGTAGTTCCGCAGTCCCCGTAGTCCCGTAGTACCGCGTAGTCCCGCCCCGTGCCCGGGGCCCCGCGCACCCCCGCGCGAGGCCCCGGGCACGGCGCTGTGCCGCCGTGCCGCGCCGTTGTGACGCCGTCGGCCGTGCCGCGCGCGCTGCCGCGCCGTGCCGCGGCCGGACCCGGGTTCACGGGGCGGCGCAGACCCGCAGCCCCTCGGGGGACGCGCAGGGCAGGTGGCCGTGGGTGCGGACGACGTCCTGGCCGCTTCCCCGCACCAGGTAGCCGAGGAAGCTCGACACGAGCGAGTCCGCGGGCGGCCGGCCGTACGTGTACGCGTACTCGACCTCCCGGTACGGGTATCCGCTCTCCGCCACGTCGTCGATCGACGGCGTCCGCCCGTCGAGGTCCAGCCGGTGGAGCCCCCGCAGGTCCTGGCCGGACCGCAGCTCGGTGTAGCCGAGCGCGCCGGGCACCTCGGCGACCGTCGCCATGACCTGCCGCGTCGAGTCGACCTCGCACCGCAGCACCCGCGCCGCCGGATCGGCCTTCACCCGGCAGTCGCCCGACGACGGCGCCGGCTCGTACCCGCCGAGGACGCGCCGCTGGAACACCTCCCGCGTGCCGGAGTTCGTGTTGCGGCTGACCAGGGCGATCGGCAGGTCGGGGCCACCCAGCTCGGACCACCGCCGCACCTCGCCCCGGTAGACGCGCCGCACGTCGGCGGTGGTCAGCCCGCGCAGCGGCACGCGGTCGTTGACGACCAGGGCGAAGACGGACACGGCGACCCGGTTCTCCCGCAGCTCCTCGTACCCGCGGTCGGGCTTCGGCCCGTCGGACAGGGCGACGACGGCGGGGGAGCCGCCCCGGTGCCGGGCCCCCGCCTCGGCGAGGGCGCGGATGCCGGTGGTGGTGCCGCGCGCGTCGACCGTCACGGTGGAGCCGGGGCAGTCCTCCTCGTACTTGCGCGCCGTCTCCTCCGCCACGGGCGCGAAGGCCGTGGACCCGACGACGGTGAGCGTGCCGGTGGCGCAGCCGATGGGCGGGCGGGTGTCGTCGCGGCCGACGACGATCCCGGCCAGGGTGACCACGCACACGGTGAGCAGGACGGTGATGAGCCGGGCCGGGCGGCTGAACACGGGCGGCCTGCCGTCGGAGGGGACGGCGGTGTTGGGCCGCACCTCCCCGTCGCGCAGGCCGCCGGTGACGCGGACGGGACTGTCGACCGGCCCGCCGGTGAGCAGGAACAGCAGCTTGAAGTGTTCGCCGGGGTTGAGCGGGACGCGCGGCAGGTGGAGCGTGCCGCCGCTGTGGGTCATCCCGGCCTCGGGGGCGAAGTGCTCCATCAGGTGGTCGGCGTCGCCTGGCTGGGTGACGGCGACGCCCCGGATCTCGCGGCCGGTGAACTCGACGGTCAGCCCGTGCGGCGGCCGGCCCGTGTAGTCGGCGTCGCCGACGCTCTGCGGGCCGTCGTTCTCGATGCGGAGCAGGACGAGGGTGGCGTCGGACAGGTCCACCTCGGGCCCTTCGCCGAAGAGGCCGACCCGTACGTTGGCGCGGCCACCGCCGCGGACGTCGCTGCCGATCGGGGTGTCCATCTGGACGCGGTACCCGAGGCGCTTGCGGCGCGGCACCCGCCGCTCGTACCAGAGCGCGGCGACGGAGGCGAGCACGCCGAGGACGGCGGTGAGGACGGCGACGACGTTCTCGGCGCTGAACCACTCCACGGGCGCTCCCCCTCGCTCGCACAGATGGCCGGCGGGACGTGTGGAGGTCACGGTAGGACGCGAGGAAGCACGGCGCGGACACGGGTGCCGTATGTTCATACGAGGTTCAACTCCACCGGCGCAGGGAGACCGCGCCAGGCCGCGCCACGGCGCGCCGAGGCGTCAGTGTCCGGTGGAGGGGAAAAGGTGAGGACAGGCGGCACCAGGGTGCGGGCCCCGGTCGGGGCGGGAGGCGAGTGGGCAGATGACGGCCACGGGAGCGGCGGACGCGTCCGGCGGGGAGTCCCCGGGCGATCCCCGCGGTGTGCTCGCCGCGGCGCTGGGCGAGATCGCGGCGGGTGCCTGCCTGCTGGACGAGAGCGGCCGCATCATCGTCGCCAACGCCGCGGCCGAGGAGGTCCTGGGCCGGTCCGCCGCGGAGCTCGTCGGCCGGGACGCGCACGAGCTGCTCCACCGCGACCGGCACGGCGCCCCCACGCCGAGGGCGCACTGCGCGCTGCGGAAGGCCGCCCTCGCCGGGCGCACGGCCCAGAGCGACGGCGAGTGGGCGCTGCACGGCGACGGGTCGCTGCTGCGGCTGTCGTGGCTGGCCACGCCCTACGCCCGGGGCGGAGGGGCGCCGGCCACCCTGGTGCTCTTCCACCCGTACGAGCCCGTCTACCCGGCCTCCGGATCTCCGGCGCGGATCACCACGCCGCTGTCGGAGCTGGAGCGGCTGGCGCTGCTGGCCGAGACGACGACGACGCTGACGTCCACGCTCGACGTGGACGAGGCGCTGAACCGGCTGGTGGGCCTGGTGGTGCCGCGGCTCGCGGACTGGGCGGTCATCGACCTGATCAGGGAGCCGGACGAGGTCTGGCGCACCGCCGTCGTGCGGGCGGAGGGCGACGCCCTCGTGCACGCGGAGGACCTGGAGGGCCCGATGCCGCCGGTGCCGGAGCAGTCGCCGATGCCCCTGTCGCGGGCGCTGCGCGGCGAGTCGTCCGCGCTGGCGGGCCCGGAGACGTACCAGGGCCTGCCGGACTCGGGGATCGCGCTGGAGCAGCGCCGCCTGTTCGAGACGACGGGGATGCACTCGGCGGTCATCGCGCCCATCCGGGGCCTGCGGGAGGTCCTCGGGGCGCTCACCCTGGGCCGTTCCGAGCGGCCGGAGGTGTTCACGGGGGCCGACGTGGCGCTGCTGGAGGACATCACGCGCCGGGCCGGTCTCGCCCTGGCCAACGCCCGCCTGTACCAGCGGCAGCGGAAGGTCGCGGAGACCATGCAGCGCCACCTGCTGCCGCAGTTGCCGACCGTGCCCGGGCTGGGGATGGCGGCCCGGTACCTGCCCGCGCCGGACGCCTCGCACGTCGGCGGCGACTGGTACGACGCGTTCACGCTGAAGGACGGGGTGCTGGCCCTGGCCATCGGCGACGTGGTCGGCCACGACCTGGACGCGGCGGCGGGGATGGCACAACTGCGCAACATGCTGCGCGCGTACGCGTGGTCGCAACGGGGGCCGGTGAGCGAGATCGTCGACTGGCTGGACCAGGCGTCGCTGCACATCGCGGAGGTCTCCATGGCCACGCTGGTCTTCGGCCGGATGACCATGTGGGACGACGGGCGGTGCGAGCTGTCCTGGAGCAACGCCGGGCACCCGCCGCCGCTGCTGGTCACGCACGACGGCGTGGCGCAGTACCTCACCGAGGGCCACGGCGTCCTGCTGGGGCTCGGGCCGCACAAGGCGCGGACGGGCCGGGCCGAGGCGAAGGCGGAGCTGCCGCCCGGATCGACGCTGCTGCTGTACACGGACGGCCTGATCGAGGAGCCAGGCCGCTCGATCGACGAGGGCCTGGACCGGCTGCGCCGGCACGCCGCGGCGCTGGCCCACCGGTCCGTGGAGTCGTTCGCGGACGAGCTGCTCCAGCGGGCCAGACCGGCGCAGAACGAGGACGACGTGGCGATGCTGGCGCTGCGGATCCCGGGCTGACCGCCGGTGCGGATCCCGGACTGACCGCCGGTGCGGGTGGCGGGCGCGGATGCCACCCGTACCGTGACGCTCCCTCACGAACCCCGGGTGGTCATCTGGTCTAGACCCCTTGACAGGTCCAGACCAATGCGGTGAAGTGGCCGGCACCCCCCCCGCGAAGGAGTGATGACGTGTCACGACGCTTCGGCGCCCTGCTGGCCGCTTTCGCCACGGCGGTGGGCCTGACGGCCCTCCTGCCCGCCACGACCGCCTCCGCCGCCGACTGCGCGGCCCCCTGGAGTTCGTCCGCCGTCTACGTGGGCGGCAACACCGCCTCGTTCAACGGCCACAACTGGCAGGCGAAGTGGTGGACCCAGAACGAGCGCCCCGGCGCGGCGGTGGTCTGGGCCGACCAGGGGACCTGCGGTTCCGGCACGCCCGACCCGGGCCCGACGGACCCGGCACCGTCCGGATTCGTCGTCTCCGAGGCCCAGTTCAACCAGATGTTCCCGAACAGGAACCCGTTCTACACGTACAGCGGGCTGAAGGCGGCGCTCAGCGCGTACCCGGCCTTCGCGACGACGGGCGGCGCCACGGTCAGCCGGCAGGAGGCGGCGGCCTTCCTGGCCAACGTCAGCCACGAGACGGGCGGCCTCGTCCACATCGTGGAGCAGAACACCGCCAACTACCCGCACTACTGCGACCAGAGCCAGCCGTACGGCTGTCCCGCGGGCCAGGCCGCCTACTACGGGCGCGGCCCGATCCAGCTCAGCTGGAACTTCAACTACAAGGCGGCGGGCGACGCGCTCGGCATCGACCTGCTGAACAACCCGCACCGCGTCGAGCGCGAGGCGGCGGTCGCCTGGAAGACGGCCCTCTGGTACTGGAACACCCAGAACGGCCCCGGCACGATGACCGCGCACAACGCGATGGTGACGGGCGCGGGCTTCGGCCAGACGATCCGCTCCATCAACGGCGCGCTGGAGTGCGACGGCAGGAACCCGGCGCAGGTGCAGAGCCGGGTGTCGAAGTACCAGCAGTTCACGCAGATCCTGGGCGTCGCCCCGGGCGCCAACCTCTCCTGCTGAGACGGCTTCCCGGCCTTACCGCCCCGCTCCCGGACGGCCCCGTCCGGCCCCAGGCGTCCCGCGCCGGGGCCGGCGGGGCCGTCCGTCTTCGGGGCCGCTGCTCGGTCCGCCTTCGGGGCCGCCGCCCCGTCAGGCCCGGGGACGTGGCGGGCCGGTGCGGACAGGCGTCCGGTACGGCCGCCGCCGCTGCCTGCCCCGAGGGTCCGACACCCCGTCAGTTCGGGGAACCCGTCGCCCCTCGTCCGTCCCGGGGCCCGCCGCTCCGGCCCGTCCCGGGGACCCACTGCCCCGTCGGGAACGGGGGCCCGCCGCCTCCGTCCGTCCCCGGGTGTCCGCCGCCCCGTCGGCAACGGGGGCCCGCCGCCCCGTCGGGCCGTTCCCGTCAGGCCGTCGCCGTGTGGGCGAGGATCGTCTTCGCCAGCGGCTCCAGCACCGGCCGGGGCAGCGCGTGCCCCATGCCCGGGATCTCCACCAGCTCCGCGCCCCGGATGACCTGCGCCAGGTGCTGCGCGTGCGGCGGCGGGAACACGGGCTCGGCGGTGGCGGACACGACCAGCGTCGGTACGCCGGTCGCCGCCAGGGCCTCCGTGCGGAGCATCCCCGAGTGGTCCGCCCGCCCGTGCGCGGTGCTGACCCGGGCGTGCCCGGTGTGCGTGACGATCCGCCGCTCCAGCTCCCGCACCGCCTCCTCGTCGAACGGGATGCCGTCGCCGTTGAGCAACCGCCAGTGCGTGACCCGCCAGTCCAGCTCGGCCTCCGGGTCCAGGTCCTCGGGGCGGTGGGCCCACATGTCCAGGATGCGCGGGTCGATGGGCGGCAGTTCCTCGACGGGCGTGACGCTCCCGTCCGGCCGGGTGTACGGGGTGGTGCTGAGCGCGCAGGTGCCGATGAGCGTGGCGGTGCGGAGCCGTTCCGGGTGGTCGGCGAGGAGGAGCTGGGTCAGCATGCCGCCCAGGGACATGCCGACGACGTGGGCCCGCTCCACCCCCAGCCCGTCCAGCACCGCCAGCGCGTCGTCCGCGAGGTCGGTGATCGCGTACGGCTCGGTCTCGTACGACCAGGTCGAGCGGCCCGTGTCGCGGTGGTCGTACCGGATGACCCGGTGGTGCGCGGCCAGCGCGTCCACCAGCTCGTCGGGCCAGCCGAGCCCGGACGCCTGCCCGCCCATGATCAGCAGCAGCGCCGGAGCGTCGGCGTCCCCCCGCTCCTCGGCCCACAGGCGGACCCCGGGCGCGACGTCGACGAAGTGTTCACGGTGCATGGGTGTTCCCCCTCGGGCCGGAGCCATGTATTAGACGAGACGTCTCGTCTCGTGAGTACACCGTAGCGCGTCGCGGAACCGCCCGCACGGTTTTTCCCGCGGGGGTCCGGTCGCGCTCGCGCCACCGGACCCCCGCGCGCCCCCGCCGCGTGCGGAGGGTCAGGCCAGCCGCAGGTCGATCCAGGGGATCGTGTCGCCCTCCAGCAGGTACCGCTCCACCTCCACGAAGCCGTGCCGCAGGGCGAAGCGCAGACCGGACTCGTTCGAGGCCAGCACCACCGTCTCGATCTCCGTCGCGCCCAGCTCGCGGGCCCGCCGCAGGCCCCGGGCGTACAGCTTCCCGCCGTGGCCCCGGCCCCGGTACGGGGGCAGGATCCGCGCGATCACCGTCGCCGTCCCCGGTGCCTCCGCGGTCGGCGGGCGCACGGTGGAGCACCCCACGGCCGTGTCGCCGAGGTAGGCCACCTCCAGTACGTTCCGCCCGGAACGCTCGCGGACGTCGTCCGGGGACAGCAGGTGCGTAGGGATGATCTCGTTGTGGATGCGCCGCCAGTCCTCGATGCCGGACTCGCCGTCCACCTGTTCGATACGGAGTTCGTTCATCCGGGGAGCCAAGCGGCACCCCGCCCGGCCGTCAACCGACTTGCGACCGGCCGCTCCCGGTCCCGACCCGAGCAGACCCGATCCTTCCCGATCCGGTCCTTCCCGAACCGGTCCTCCCCGATCCGGCCTGGGCCTATCCGGCCCGACCCGGATAGGTCCGCCCCGGCCCCTCCCGATCCGCCCAGGTGAATCCGACCGGCCCCGATCCGGGCCGACCCGCCCGGATCCGATCGGACCCGGGCCGACCCGCCCGGCCCCGGCCGACCCGTCCCGGATGGACCCGCCCGGCCCCGGCCCGCCCCGGTGCGCCGGCCCGGTGCGCCGGACGGGGGCTCCTCGCGGGGCCCCGCGCGCTCGCCGGCGCACGGCACCGCCCGCCGGACGGGCTCCGCGCGTCTCGCCTCAGAGCCTCAGAGTCTCAGAGCCTCAGAGCGGCAGAGCGGCAGCGCGGCAGCGCGTCAGAGCATGAGCGCCCCCCACGTCTGGGGGCCGACGACACCGTCGACGGTGATGGCGAGGCGGGTCTGGAACCTGCGGACGTGCCTCTCCGTCAGGGAGCCGAAGACCCCGTCGACCGCGAGGGCATCGAGGTCCGGCACACGGGCGTTCAGGAGCCGCTGGAGCTTGCGGACCGCCGGGCCGCGCGAGCCGTTGCTCAGCGTCGGCGTCCCGGCGGCCTCCTCCTGCGCCGTTTCACCGCCCAGCAACATGCCCCAGGTCTGGGGACCCGCGACGCCGTCGACCTCGATCTCGACCCGGCGCTGGTACTCGCGGACGCGATCGTCCGTCACGGAGCCGAAGTCCCCGTCGACTTCCAGGGGGCGGAGATCCGGCATGTGGGCGTTCAGCAGCCGCTGGAGCTTCTCCACCGCGGCTCCCCGCGAACCCCTGCTCAGGGTGGGCGTGCCGATGCCGTCGTCCACGGGGGGCGTGCCCCCGCCCGAGACCCCCGACGGCTGGACGTCCAGGTACAGCGCGTACACCCCCAGGTCTCCGTCACCGTCCGTACCGCTGCAGACGAGCTCGTCGGTGAACTGCACCACGCGCGGATCGTCGGGGCGCTGGAGGATGCGGCGGCGGCTGTTCGCGTCCAGCAGCTTGTCCTTCGGGATGAAGACGGCCGACGGGTTGAACGGGTCGTCGGCGAGGCCGAGGAGATCGCTCACGGCGTTGACCAGGGCTTCGGACAGGAGGTCGATGAAGGGCTTGAGCACCGTGCCCGCCCCGCCGGTCAGCTTGGCGACGGCCGCGGTCGCCGCGGCGGAGAGGGCCTGGGCGACGGCCTGCTTCTCCTCCTCTATGTCGCCGGAGTCGTGCTGCACGAGCGCGAGCGACACGCTGAGGTCCTGCGCCGGTCCGGAGTACAGCAGGCGTTGGGCGCTGAAGATCCTCAGTCCCGGAGGCCCGAACCGCAGCGTGCCGCCGTCCGGGAACTTCAGCGGCGGCTGCGGAGACAACCCGGCGATCACCTGGACGCTGCCGAAGATGTCGTCTTCCACCTCTTGCCTGATGCGGCACTCAAGTCCGGTCCACACGACCTTCACGTCAGCCATGGCGCATCGGATCCCTGTACTCAGGGCCGGACGGCGAGGCTGATCCCCCGCTGGCCGTGCCTGCCCGACCGCGTGAAGTCCCGCACCCCGCCCCGTGGGCCGCGATGACGGTGACGAAGTGGGGCGGAACGCCTCTTACCGACACTCTAAGCCCGGTGGGACGAGGTGTCCTGTGTGGGCCGGACGCGCGATCCGCCCCCCTCGGGACGGGGTGGTCGGCGCGGTCCGACCGGGGCGTGGAGGGGGTGCGGGGTGCGCCGGCCGCGTGCTTCCGGGCAACGCGTCCGAGGCGGTCGGCGAGCGGACCGGCCACGCGTCACAGTCGCCCCCGCTGACCCGCTGACCCGCTGACCCGCTGACCCGCCGATCTGCCGATCCGCTGGCCTGCCGGTCCGCCGACTCGCCGGTCCGCGAGGGGCCCAGGAGGGGCGGCCTAGGCGTACGAGCGGATCAGGCGGGCCAGTTGGCGGCCCGCCATCCGCAGGGGCTCCTCGCTGTGGTTGACCTGGGCGGTGACCTCCGCGCCCTCCAGGGCGCCGATGACGGTGGTCGCCAGTTCGCGGGCGTCGGCGGCGGCGAAGCCGGCGCCCAGCAGCTTCTCGGAGACGAGCCGCTCCCAGTCGCGCAGCGCCTCCGCGCACGCCTGCTGGATCCCCGTCTCGCCGCCGAGCGTCTCCAGGGCGGCCGCCGTCACGGGGCACCCGTCGATCCACCCCGACGCGCGCAGCTCCACGGCGAGCCGGACGGCGCAGTTCTCCACGGCCTCGGCCGGGTCCTCCGCGCTGTCCAGCGCCTCCCGCAGGAACGCCGCGAACTCCGCGCCGCTGTGCCCGATCGCGGCGACCGCCACGGCTTCCTTGCCGCCCGGGAAGAAGTGGTAGACGGAGCCGAGGGTGGCCTGCGCCTCCTTGGCGATCTGCTTGATGCCCGTCCCGACGTACCCCTGGCGCTGGATGAGGCGCGCGGCGGTGGTGACGATCCGGTCGCGGGTCCCGGCGGAGGAGGCGGTCGCGGTGGCTGTCTGCATGGGGCGATCGTACCGAGAAAATGAGTAGAGCGTTCGTTCTAGGGGTGTGCTACGGTCGTGTCCTCGCCTGGATAGAGCGTTCGTTCTAGAGGTGTCCCGAAAGGTGGATCCCATGAGCAGCACGTCCGTCAACGCCCCCGCCCCCGTCACCGTCATCGGTCTCGGCCCCATGGGCCGCACCATGGCCGGTGTCTTCCTCGACCGCGGCCACGCCGTCACGGTCTGGAACCGCACCCCCTCCCGCGCCGCCGACCTCGTCGAGCGCGGCGCCCACCTCGCCGCCAACGCCGAAGAGGCGCTGGCAGCCTCCGAGTTGGTCGTGCTGAGCCTCACCGACTACGACGCGATGTACGCCCTGCTGGGCGACGTCGACCCGGCCGCCCTGAAGGGCCGCGTCCTGGTGAACCTCACCTCCGACACCCCCGACAAGGCCCGTGAGGCGGCCACCTGGGCCGCGAAGCGGGGTGCCACGCAGCTCACCGGCGGCGTCCTGACCCCGCCCTCGGGCATCGGCGACCCCGCCTCCACCACCCTCTACAGCGGCCCGCGCGACGTCTTCGACGCCCATCGCGCCACGCTGGAGGTGCTGTCGGGCGCCGACCACCGGGGCGAGGACCCGGGGCTGGCGGCGCTCCTGTACCAGCTCAACATGGTCATGTTCTGGACCGCCCTGTCCGGTTACTGGCAGGCCCTGGCGCTGGCCGGCGCCCACGGCCTGTCGGCCGCCGACATCCGGCCGCTCGCCGTCGACGCCCTGAACCTGGGGCAGTTCGTGGAGTTCTACACGCCCCGCGTCGACGCGGGCGACCACGGCGGGGACGTCGACCGGCTCTCCATGGCCGTCGCGAGCACCGAGCACGTCCTCCACACGGCCGCGGACGCGGGCCTCGACACGACGGTCCCGGAGGCCGTCGCCCGGATCTTCCGCCGCGCCGCGGAGGCCGGTCACGCGGCGGACAGCACGTCCGTCCTGGTGGAGGTGCTGAAGCGGCCCGCGGCCTGAACCGGGCGCAGGGGAAGGGCGCCGCGACACCCGGGCCCCGGCGCCCCGGTTCCCCACCGCCGTTGTGTTCTCCGCGGTCCTGGGGCCGCCGCCCGTACCGGCGGTCCGCCCGTGAGCGGGCCGGGCGGTGGGGGATCGCCGGGGACTTCCCGTAGCGAGCCGTCTTCACCGGACCCCACCGGCGGGGTGGGGCCGCCGGCCGTGCGCGGCCCTCCGGAGCCATGGGCGCGGATCCCCAGGGCGTGTCGTGGCACTTCCGCTTCCCTCACGCCGTCGCACGCCCGGGCCGGCGCCGCGCGCGTGCCTCGGTGGCTCGCCGGGCGTCTTCGAGGATGAGGTCCATGTTGATGGCGCCGCCCGCGGTGGTGCCGGCGCCGGCGGACTGGGGGACGGCGGCGAGGACGTCGCTGACGTTCCCGGCGGCCCACACGCCGGGTACGCCGGTGAAGCCGGAGGGGTCGACGGCGACCTGGACGCCGGGGACGGCGGGGTGGGGGCCGAGGGTCAGGCCCAGGTCTTCGAGGAAGCCGCCGCGGGCGGTGAAGGCGGGGGCGACGACGAGGGTGTCGAGGGGGACGACGGTGCCGGAGGCGAGGCGGGCGCCGGTCAGCTTGTCCTGCTCGGGGTCGGATTCCAGGGCCACGACATCGCCGTGGACCACTTCGATGCCGAGGGCGGCGAGCTGGTCCCACTGCTCCTCGGTGAGTTCCGTCCGCGCGTGGTGCGCGAACAGGGCGACCCGGTCGGTCATCTGCCGGAACAGCAGGGCCTGGTGGAAGTTGCCGAGGACGCCGACCTTGGTGTCGCGGGCCTCCCAGCCGTGGCAGTACACGCAGTGGATCACGTCGTGTCCCCACCGCTCGGCCAGGCCGGGGATGTCGGGCAGTTCGTCGACCAGGCCGGTGGCCACCAGGACGCGCCGCGCACGGGCGCGCTGCCCGTCCTGGGTGGTGAGGACGAACCCGCTGTCGTCGCGTGCGACCCGCTCGACCCGTCCGGTGACGAATTCTCCGCCGTAGGAGGCGACCTCTTCGCGGCCCACGCGCAGGAGTTCCAAGGGGGAGATGCCCTCCCGGCCGAGGATGTTGTGGGCGCCGACCCGGACGGCCGGGGCGTTGCGGGGTTCGCCTGCGTCGATGACCAGGACAGAGCGCCGTACGCGGGTCAGCAGCAGCGCGGCGGAGAGGCCGGCGGCGCCACCGCCGACCACGACGACGTCCCAGATGCGATCTTCGATGTTCTTCAGCCCGTTGGTGTCCATATCGGCACCGTCGCCCCGCCCGGCCCCCGAGGGCAAACCTCGTTGCCGTTTCCGCAATGATCCCGATCGTCCGTGCGCGGTGTGCGCGTACAGCGGCTGTGTTTGCCGCTTTCGTGGCGGTCGGCGCTGTGAGGCCGCGCCTGAGCGGTCCACGAAGCGATGTACATGGACGGCCCGGCCGGTCCCGTCGTCCCGCCGCGCGACGGAATGGTGGGACGTCGCACTTTTGGCGGCAGAACCTGCGGCAGGCGGTCCCACCGGCGGCCGGTCCGGCCCTGGGAAATGGGCGCGGGAGGAAATTTCCAGAGGCCGCTTGTTCGGTTCCGGTCCTGGAAGTGGCCTCATTCCTGAACTAGGCCGAAGACTTTTCCCCGCGGGCGATGAATGACGCTCTCCGGGACAGAAGTACGGTCACCTGCCTCGTTCACTTCTGTGCCCGGAAATCCGTCTGGCGGTAACGGGAAGGCGCCACGGAAATACCCGGTGAACAAGAGGACCGACCCCTCCGCCTCACCCGTGATCACGCTGCGCGGTCCCGCGGCCCCTGCGGACGCCGGGGTGGCGCCGGCCTCGTCGGTACGGCGTCGTGCCGCCCCGACCCTGCGCTACTTCGACGGCGTCACCAGATGACCATGTGGGTCACGTGGGCGTGGAGACCGAACGAAAGGGTTTGGTCCTGCCACTTCTCCAAGGTGAGGTTGTTCGTGTAGCCACTCTCCATAATGGTGTAGCTGAACGTGACCTTGTTGTTGCCCGAGTGGAAGTGCCTGACATGAGTGAGGTTCGGCGACAAGCTGCCGGCGTTGGCGTAACACGTTCGGCTGCCGGAGCTCGTCGTCAACCACACGAGGTCGGTCCGCGGGGGGAGGATGGGGTCTCCGCAAGAAGTGACGTTGATCGCGAAAGCGGGGGCCGCTGGAACCGCGACCGTCAAACCGGCAGCGGCCACCACTGCGACGAGAGCCCTCGTGAAGAATCTCTGAATATTGACAAGGCGATTATTTTTCACGGCGGTTACGCTACTTGCCCTGTCGATCGGAATTCAACGGTTCGCATCGGTTCTGCCCGTTCAGCCCCGGGGAGTTGCCCGAATGTTCGGAGGGAACCGCCCGGCGACCCGGCGAGCCGTGAAGCCCCATGCCGTGCGCCCGTTGTCCGCCAGGGCGGAAGTCCACCGGCGGTGCCCGCCGTTCGCATCCGGCGCCCACGGTACGGCGGATCGCGTCGACGGTCCCTCAGAGGTAGACGACGCGGACGACCGTGACGGTCGCGACGCCACGGCTCACGTAGTACCGGATCACCACGCCCGACACCGTCGCCTCCCGCCGGTCCTCGTCCGTGCCGATCGGCACCGAGCCGTACCCGTAGGGGTCCGGGGCCAGTTGGGCACGCATCCCCGCGTCGAACCGGGTGCGGAGGGAGGCGCCCATGGAGTCGAGGGCGAGGTCCGCCGGCGGCGCGTACTGGAGGCGGTAACAGCTCACTCCCGTACGCCCTCGCCGCGTGCCAGACGGTCGAACAACTCGGCGTCCTCCCGGTCCGCGTCCGTCGTGGACAGCGCCCAGCGGGCGAGCGCGATGGGCAGCTCCGCCACCGGGACGTGCGGGATCTCCGCGTCGAAGGCCCGCGCCCGGTCCTCGTCCAGGGCCGCCCGGATCGCCGCGATGGTGCCGGGCAGTTCGACGAGCCGCCCGGCGATCACCGTTCTCACGGGGCCGTGGCGTCCGCGAGGGACGCCGTCCAGGACGAGGGTGCGACGGCGAAGGAGCCGCCGCCGGGGTTCTTGGGGCCCCGGACGTGACCGGTGCGGGAGCAGACGGCGGCCTCGATGCACTCACCGCCGTGGGGGATGCCGTGGCTGGACTTGAACCACTGGGGGGTGTCGCTCATGGCTGTTCTCCTGCCGACTGCTCGATGGGACACAGCGATTCAGGAAGGGAAAGGGACTGTCCTCGGATCCTCGCACACCGCTGCGCGTACGTGCGCGCCTTCGCCGGGTCACCGAACAGAGGGATCCCGTCCCGGGGTTCCAGGTGGACGAGGTGTTCGTGCCCCGGAGTCTCCACGATCATGCCCACCGCACCCGCGCGCCCGACCGTCGGTCTGCCCTGGCTGATCGCCGCCGCCCGGCACCGCGCCGACCGAGACACGAGAGGGAAGTTCCGTGGAAGCCGCCTCCGCTGGGGTCTCGGAGGGGGAGGCAGTGTGCCCCTCAGCAGGGGTGGGGTCTGCAAGGAGGGGTCGTTCAGATCCTCTCCCAGGTGTGTGGGCCTTCGTGTTCGTCGTACATCGAGCATGCGTCCATGCCGTCGGGGCTGGTTGCCGGGCAGTCGGGCAGCAGGAGGAGCCGTGGTTCCGGGTTGCTCCACTCCGTCCATTCCACCCACACCGCTCCCACGGTCAGGCTGATCACGCAGGCCCGGTGCGGTGCGTCGTGTCCGCCCGGCTCCAGGCAGAAGACCGGTCCGATTCCCGGTGGTTCGCGCCACCGTTCGGTGATTTCCGCCGTGGTTTCCTTGGGGAGGGTGAATCCGTACCAGCAGTTTCCGATCACGTTGGTCGGTACACCTGCCGTGAGCCGGGCGTCATGACCCAGGGTCGGGGCCGGCCGGCCAGGTGCAGCACCCGGCCGCCGGCGCCG
>NZ_JBWKJG010000029.1:0-60188 GCF_056432325.1 Streptomyces sp. NPDC045287 | reverse complement strand
AAAACGCCCATCTCCCGGCGCCGGACCGTACCGAACGCGCCGCGTGTGAGGTCCTTGACCAGGTCCCCGTTCTTGAACGTCACGGTGGTCGTCACACCGGCCTCCAGTCGGTCGCCCGCTGATGCGGGTGGTTCCCGGTCTGGTCGCTCAGGCTCCGGGTCGTTACTTCGCTGTGCCGCGACCGGCTCCGGGCCGCCGCCAGAGCGCCGCACGTCTTGCAGCCCTTGATGGGCATGGGCTCCAACTCGACCGGTGTAGTCCTCGACGCCAGGGTGGCCCCCGTACACGCGCCGCCGGAAGGATGCCGTGAACGCGGTCCCATTCGTTTCCCCTCTCGCTGACCGGGTGTGACGCCTATCTAACGGTGCGCATCCACAGCGAAAGTGCACAGGAAGTGCACAACGCCCAGGGCCGGGGAATGCGAATCCTGAGACGATGGAGACCCACGACGCCGATCGGAAGCACAAGCATGGGTGCGATCATCGAAGTGCCGGGGCCCGGGGCCAACGTCGCCGTGCTCCGCAAGGAACGGGGCTGGGGGCAGGACCAGCTAGCCGCCAGGGCCGGAATCTCGAAGAGTCTCCTAGGGAAGATCGAACGCGGGGAACGCGCGCTCACACAGGGAGTCGCGGCAGCACTGGCCCAAGCCTTGGGCGTTGGCCTCGAAGTAGTCAACGGCAAAGTTCCCGTCCAGGCCGAAGACGAATCCAAACTCCGGGCGCTCAATAGCGCTATCAGGCGTTTCGACTTGGCGCACCCGCCCGAGATGGGCGAACCGGAGCTGCGTAGCCGCCTTGCCGAGATGGTCGTACTGCGAGGAAAGGCCAAACTCCGGGAAGTCCTGGCTGGGCTACCTGAATTGGTCTCAGCGGCGACGAACCATGCGCACGCGACAGGCACACCCGAAGCATGGGCCATGGTCGCGGAGGCGTACTCCACCGTGTATTGGCTCGCAGCTCGTCACCGATGGATGACACTTGCCGACTTGGCTGTGACAAAGCAGAAGCTCGCCGCACAGCAAGCCGATCCGCTTACTCTCGCCGTCGCCGCCCGTGACGAAGCAGGCGTACACCTGAACCACGGGGATTTCTCGGACGGCTTGGCAGTGGTTGACCGGGGCCTAGTGAGGGTGGAAAGCACGGCTGAAGACGGCCCCGGCAGAGCATATGCCCTCGGCATCCTCCACCTTCGTGGCCTTACGCTTGCGGGGCGGCTGGGAGATCGCCAAACCGCGGATCGCCATATTGCAAAGGCGTGGCGGCTTGCCGAGAATTTCAACCAGGATGTGAACCGTTTGGGTATCCACTTCGGTCCGCAGAATACTGCCGTGCATGTCATTGCAACATCCGCTGATCTCGATCGGCATGCAGACGCGTTCGCCACGATGGATGACCTAGAACGGATCGAGAGGGCGGGGAAACTGATTCTTCCCGCCACGCGAACAAGCCCTCTGCATATGAATCTGGCTCGGTCAAGCCTTGCTCTCAATGACCGGGAACGAGCCCTCGAAGAGTTGGAAAAGGCGTGGAAACTCGCACCTCAAATGGCGCGCGTACACCCGACCGCTCAAGAACTACTCCGCGTGCTCACCTCGAAGCACAAGCGCAGCAACCCGCGGCTTACCGCGCTGGCGAAACAAGCGCGCGTACGTTTCTGACCGCCCGAGTGAACGCTGGAAGCCCCGACGGATCTCCTCCCGTCGGAGCTTCCTGTTCCGCATGACCGGTTGTCGGCAACCGTTCGGCCGCGATGCGCGGCAAGCCGATGCCCCCTGCGTCTCGGCCGGTTGGCTCTTTGCCAAGGCGGTCCGGGTGAAGGCGGCGTACCGGTTGGGCGTCCCGGAGCGGCTGGGTGGGGCGGTCGCCCGGCGACGGCGTTGCCCGTCCGGTGGTACCCGGCCGCCGGGCGGAAGGCGGACGAGGTCCTCCGCGACCAGGGGACCTTCGGAGTCCGACGGGTGGTGGACGGGCTCAGCCGGGGTGTGGCGAAGGGGCCGTGCCCGTCACGACCGTCGCGTACCGCTCGTCGTCGGTCTCCACGCGCGGGGTCAGGCCGCGGGAGGCGAGGAGGCGGACCGCCTCGGCGGACTGGCGCTCGCTCGTCTCGAACAGCAGGACGCCCCCTGGGGCCAGCCAGCGCGCCGCCTCCGCCGCGACCCGGCGCAGTACGTCCTGTCCGGCGCTGCCGCGCACCGGACCGTGCCGCGGCGGCCCGCCGCGGCGCGGTCCGTGGCAGGGGCGGAGGCCCGCCGCGGCTTCTCGGCCCTTCGCGGTCTGCCGGACTCTTCGGGTCTGTCGCCCCCCACGCCTCCCTCGCGGTCTGCCGAGGCACCTCGCGGCCCGCCGTGGTCCCTGGTGGGCCGGACGGGTGACGCTCCGGGTGACGGGCGTCACCGGCCGTCGCTTACGGGTTACTTTGTGGCGTTCGCCCCTAGGGGCCGCCGTGCCGCGGTGCACCCGCGGCGCCCGGTCCCGGCGACTCTCCGCCGCGGGTGGCGGCTGCCGGCGCGGCGTACACAGTTCCGGACCACCGGAGGGTGCAGGAAGACATGACGACGACAGCGGACGGCGCGTCACGACCGAAGAGTCCACCCCCGACCGGAGCCCCGGGCGCGAGATCCGCCTCCGCCCCGGCCGACGGGACGGAGGAGGCGGCCCGCCGCGCGGTGCGGCGCGCCACGGACTGCTTGCTGTCGCGGCAGCATGCCGAGGGGTACTGGAAGGGCGTCACGGAGTCCGATGTCGCCTACGAGGCCCAGGAGCTCTTCCTCCGCCGGTTCTTGGGCATCGAGGACGAGCGTGTGACCGCGGCGACCGGCCGGTGGATCCGTTCCCGGCAGCGCGCGGACGGCACTTGGTCCCTCGTCCACGACGGCCCCGGCCGCCTGGGAACCACCATCCAGGCGTACGCGGCTCTCCGTCTCGTCGGGGACCGCCCGGACGAGGCGCACATGCTCCGGGCCGCTGCGTGGGTCCGGGAACAGGGGGGCGTCGCGGCCGGTGAACTGACGACCCACTTCTGGCTCGCCCTGTTCGGCTGGTGGCGCTGGGAAGACCTGCCCGAGATGCCGCCGGAGATCATCGCGTTGCCGACCTGGGCGCCCCTGAACCTCTACTCCTTCAACTCCTGGATCCGCCTGGTGCTCGTGCCGATGACGGTCATCAGCGCCCATCGACCCGTCAGACCGGCATCCTTCAGTCTCGATGAACTGTTCACCGTCGGCGGCCCTCCCGTCCGTACGGCGGTCCCGCCGCCGCTCGGTGGCCGGGAAGGCGTGTTCCGACGTCTGGACCGCGCCCTGCGCGTCTACCGCAAGGTCGCCCCCCGCCCGGTGCGCCGGGCGGCGGTGAACGCCTGCGTCCGCTGGATGCTCGAACGCCAGGAGTCGGATGGCAGCTGGAGTGGGTACAGCACGATGACCGTCTACGCGGCGCTCGCTCTACACCTGCACGGTTACGCGCTGGACCATCCGGTGCTCAAGGCGGCCCTCGGTTTCCTGGAGAGCAGCGCTGTCTGGTCCGGGGATGACACGCGGTTGATCGAGACGGTCCAGTCCCCGGTTTGGGACACCGCCCTGTCCACCACCGCGCTCGCCGACGCGGGGCTGCCCACGGACCACCCGGCGCTGATCAGGGCCGCGGACTGGCTGCTCACCCGGCAGACCACGCGATCCGGTGACTGGACCCTACAGCGGCCCGGCCTCGCTCCGGGCGGCTGGTCCTTCGAGTTCCACAACCAGTCGTATCCCGACAACGACGACACCTCCGAGGTGATCCTCGCGCTGCGCCGTGTCGCCCATCATGACCAGGACCGCGTCGGCGACGCGGTGAGCAGGGCGGCGCGGTGGACCTGCGGCATGCAGGGCAAGGACGGTGGGTGGGGTGCCTTCGAGGCCGACAGCACCAGCACGCTCGCCGGAGAACTTCCCTTTTTCGACATCGGTGAATACTGCGCCGACCCGCCGACCGCCGACGTCACCGCCCACGTGGTGGAGATGCTGTCCGCCCTGGGACGGCAGGACGACCCCCGTACCCGGCGAGGCGTCCGCTGGCTGCTCGACCACCAGGAGGACAGTGGTGCGTGGTTCGGCCGCTGGGGGATCAACCACCTCTACGGCACCGGCTGTGCCGTCCCGGCTCTCGTGGCCGCAGGCGTCCCGCTCGACGCCCCCGCTATCCGGCGTGCCGTCACCTGGCTGGTCTCCGTGCAGAACCCCGACGGGGGCTGGGGCGAGGACTGGCGCTCGTACGAGGATCCGGCGTACGCCGGAAGGGGCCCGTCCACACCGTCGCAGACGGCCTGGGCGCTGCTCGCGTTGCTGGCCGCAGGAGAGCGGGACGGCTCCGCGGTCCGGGCAGGGGTGGGATGGCTGATCGACGCGCAGACAGAGGACGGCTCCTGGGACGAGCCGCAGTTCACCGGCATGGGCGTCCCCGGAGCCCAGGCCCTGAACTACGGTTACTACCGCCACGTCTTCCCCCTCATGGCCCTGGGGCGCTACACCCAGCGGTGGAACATCGGAGTCGTCGCGGCCGGACCCGCGCCCAACCGACCCGGGCACTGACGGCGCCGCCCGCCGCAGCCCGTACGACGGTGACGGTCGGCGGCGGGCGGCCCTGTGTGGTGGTGCAGCTGACCGTGCGGGCGCATCGCGGCCCGATCAGCTGCGGGAAGGCCGACTGGATACCGGCGGGGAGGACCGTGTGACCGTCTCCGGCTCCCCGGGGAGCGGCGCCGTGGCGGCGGACGCGTTGTAGGAGCGAGTGCGGACCTGGAAGACGAGCAGGGCGAGGGCCCCGGTCGCGGCCGACCAGGCGAGTGGCGGCAGCAAGAGGTCCCAGGTACTGAGGGGGGTGAAGGCCGCGGTAAGCGCCGACTGGTTCGCGCCGTACAGCGGGAGGGCACCGCGGCCGGCGATGTCGACCACGTTGAGGGTCGGATTCTGTAGGCCAGTGTCGAGCAGGCTGAGCATGATGACGAGGAAGAAGCCCTCCAGCTCTCCTCGCACCAGCGAACCCAGCAGCAGGCCGATGCCGCCGTACGCGAGACCGGCGCCGAGGACGGCGAGGGCGAGGGGACCCGGCTGCCGTACGGGCAGCGACAGGCACAGCAGGACCGTGGTGTAGAGGGCCAGAAGGGCCGCGACGAGGGCGAGGGCGGCGACCTTCGCCAGCAGCATGTGGAGTCGGGGGTAACCGGCCAGTACCAGTCGGCGGTCCACCTCCCCGGCCTTGAACGTCTCCATGAACATCATGAATCCGCTGACCATCGTCACGGCACCGAGTGCATTGGTCACCTGGCCGACGTGGTTCACCTGTCCCATGGCCTGGGCGCCCGCGGAGTCCAGGGAGAAGCGCACCATCCGGTCCGCGGCGCACAGGTGTGTGACGGCGAGCCACACCGGGATGAACGCGACCGCCAGGAGCATGGCCGTCCGGTTGCGGACGTGGCCCAGCAGGGTGCAGCGCAGCATCTCGGTGAACGCCGTCGGGTGACGCCTCATCGGGTGAGCTCCTCGAGGTCGAGCCGGCCCTCGCGCAGGTGGCCGACCGCGTCGAAGTGGTGCAGGTCGTGCAGCAGGTGCGAGACCACGACGATCGACCGGCCCTCGTCGCGCAGCCGGGTGGCCAGGGCCCAGAAACGCTGGTGGGTGTCCCAGTCGAAGCCCTGGTACGGCTCGTCCAGCACCAGGAGCTGCGGGTCGTGCATCAGCGCGAGCAGCAGGTTCAGCTTCTGGCGCGTCCCCCCGCTGAGCTCTGCGGACCGCTGCCGCCCGCAGTCGGCGAACCCCAGGAGGTCCATCAGTTCGTGGGCGCGCTCCAGCGTCGGCAGCCGGTAGGCCACCTGGAACAGCCGCAGGTGCTGCCCGACGGTGAACGAGTCGTTCAGCACGGCTCGCTGCGGGCAGTACCCCACCGCCCCGCTCCGGACCACCGTGCCCCGGTCGGGCGCGAGCTGCCCCACGGCGATCTGGAGGAGCGTGCTCTTGCCCGCGCCGTTCTCGCCGACGATCCCGACCAGCGCCCCGGCGGGTACGTCGAGGTCGGCGCCGCGCAGGACCTGCCTGCGGCCGTACGCCTTCCACACGCCGCTGATCCGCAACCGCGGCCGCCGTTCCGTCGATTCCGGCTGCACGTCGTGCCTTTCCCGGTCAGCGAAGGGTGTAGAGGGAGGCGGCGAGGGCGAGGGTGTACCACTGCTCCACCAGCCGGTAGGTGTGCTGGTCGGCCAGTTGTCCGCGCCGCAGCACCACCCGTACCGCCAGCAGCAGGCTCAGCCCGCACAGCACGACGTCCGTGGCGACGATCCACCAGTGCGGGCCGGCGGGCGCCATCAGGAAGTGGTGGATGGCGACGGGGCCGACGGCGAAGCCGACGCACAGGAAGATCCGGGTGTTCCGCTCGCCGAAGACCAGCGGCATGGTGGAGCGGCCGACCGCGCGGTCGCCGGTGATGTCGCGGAGGTCCTGGACGGACATGAGGAGGGTGACGGTGACCATCAGGGTCACGATCCAGCGCCAGGCGTCCGGGGTGAGGGGGGCGGCGATCTCCCAGGCCGCCGCGAGCTGCGCGACGACCCCGATCCCGGCGTAGAGGTTCCTGCCCAGCCAGTGGCGGCCCCACCCGCACTCGTGTTGGAGCACCGAGAGGAGCTGCCACATCAGGGCCCACTCCAGCACGCCCAGGCAGTAGCCGTAGACGGGGAAGAGGACGCGGACGGCGATCAGGCGCGTCCGGGCGCCCCGGATGCTGCACCGGCCACTGACCAGCGGCCGGAGGGGCTTGTTGACGCGGTCCTCCTCGACGCCGACGAGCTGGTTGGCCAGGGTGTGCTCGTAGACGAAGAACCAGAAGTACAGCACGCCCGAGGCGACGGTCACCGCGGCCTCGCCCAGGGGCATCCGCACGTGCACGACGGCCGCCAGGACGAAGCAGGTGGCCGGGAAGACGGTGGTCCAGCGGTCGGAGCGGATGAAGAGCCAGCTCAGGTGGATCTCCCGCCGGACGGCCTGCCACACCGTCCTGCGCGTGCTCGTCGTCATCGTCGTCATCGCTCGACCCCGTACTCCCTGGCTCTCCGGTTCTCCGGTTCTCCGGTCTTCTCCGGTTCTCCGGCCCCCTGGCTTCCTGGATTCCCGGCTTCCTGCGCGGGCGGGTGCGTGTCCGTCCGCCCCCGTGCTCACGCCGTTCGGCGCACGGCCGCCTCCGCCACGTTCACCAGCGTGCGGACCACGTCGGCGGGGAAGGGCGCCGAGGCCAGGGCGCTCAGGGCCTGCTGGTACCTCTCCTCGATCATCTGCTCGACCGCGGACCGGGCCCCGGTGTCGGTGAGGATGTCGCGTACTTCGGCCGCTTCCGGCTCCCCCAGGCGGGGGTTGCCGATCAGCGCGCGCAGCCGGCCCGCCTGGGCGGGCGAGGCGGTGCGCATGGCGTGGGCGACGAGGCTGGTGCACTTCCCCTCGCGCAGGTCGTCCAGGTGCGACTTGCCCATCCGGTCCGGGTCCCCGAAGACCCCGAGGACGTCGTCCCGGAGCTGGAACGCCTCCCCGAGGGGGACGCCGTAGGCGCTGCACGCGTCCATGACCCGCTGCCCGGCGCCGGCCAGCGCGGCTCCGACCTGCAAGGGGCGCTCGACCGTGTACTTGGCGGTCTTGTAGCGGACGACGGTCAGCGCCGTCTCGATGTCCACCCCGAGGTCACCGGTGGTCAGGAGGTCCAGGTGCTGCCCGGCGATCAGCTCGCTGCGGGCGAGGTCGACGCAGCGCAGCACGGCGACCCGGTGGGCCTCGGGCATGGGCGTCGTGTGCAGGAGTTCGTCGGACCAGACGAGGGCGAGGTCGCCCACCAGGATGGCGCCGCTGATCCCGAACTGCTCCGCCATCGACGGCAGGTGGTGGTGGTCGGCCAGCCGCCGGTGAACGGTGGGCTGCCCGCGGCGGCTGCGGGCGCCGTCCATGATGTCGTCGTGGATCAGGGCGCAGGCGTGCGCCAGTTCGATGGAGGCGGCCAGCCTGACGGCCTGCGCGGGGTCCTCCCCGCCGCCCGCCGCACGCCATCCGGCGACGCAGAGCAACGGGCGGACCCGCTTTCCCGCGTTGAGGAAATCGCGCAGCAGCATGGCCAGCGCCGCCTGACGGGGCACGGAAGCGGTGTCCGCCTTTTCCGTCAGGAATTCACACAAGAGGTCGTCGATGGCCGCGCGGGGGGCGAAGAAGTCGGACCCGACCGTCAGTGTTTCAGCAATCATAAAATCGCATCCCTGGATTGGCGGCTTACCTGCTCACCTTCGGAATTCGGCGGCACATGCCGTCGGCGGCGATGCCGCGGACGGTGTGGTCAGCCCCGGGAAGTGCTATGAGATGGCCGAGGGCGACGCATTTCCCCTGTTCGCCCAGCAGCAAGCGGACATCTTCCAGAAAAGCCGATGTCCCGGGCCTTTTCCATGACCTCGGAAGGGCGTGCGGAAGTGCGGACAGGGGCGCTTTCACTCCCGAATGCGCCGGTACGCCCCCGTGTTTCCGGGCCGTTTGCGCCGGGCGTGTATTCGGCCCTTTGCGGCGGCTCGCGCCGTGCCTTCGCGAAACCGGGGCGGGCGCTTCCCGGTGACGTCGGGTCCGCCCGCCCCGGCCCCGCCGCCGGACGCCTCACACGGCGCGGCGGACGCCGGGACGGGACCGGGGACGGACGCCGGGACGGACGCCGGGGCGGGTGCCGGGGCAGGACCCGGCACGGGCACCGGGGAGGTGTCTCACACCGCGCGGT
The DNA here is from genome assembly GCF_056432325.1 of Streptomyces sp. NPDC045287. Classification (NCBI taxonomy): domain Bacteria; kingdom Bacillati; phylum Actinomycetota; class Actinomycetes; order Kitasatosporales; family Streptomycetaceae; genus Streptomyces; species Streptomyces sp. NPDC045287. The sequence goes on along the minus strand of NZ_JBWKJG010000029.1, from coordinate 51,426 downwards.
GCAGCAGGAACGCCAGCAGCGCGTCGAGGTCGCGGGCGGCCCCGGGGGCGAGCGGCACGCCGCGCAGGGAGCGGCGGGCGGCGTCCAGGTGCCGCCGCGCCTCGTCCAGGGCGGCGTCGCGCCCGCCGGCCCGCTCGACCAGCTCGGCGGCGCGGGCGGCGGTGCGGTCGTCGAGGGGCCCGGCCGGGCCGGACGCGTCGAGCAGGGCGGCCAGTTCGCGGGCGGCTCGTGTGCCGGCGGCGAGGGCCGCCAGGACCGGGTACGTCTTCTTCCGCCGCCGCAGGTCGCCGTGGACGGGCTTGCCGGTCGCCGCCGGGTCGCCCCAGATCCCCAGCAGGTCGTCGACCACCTGGAACGCCACGCCCAGGTGCCGGCCGGCCCGGTCCAGGGCGGTGACCGTCGCGTCGGGCGCCCCGCCGAGCAGCGCCCCGAGGGCGGCCGCGCAACCGAGGAGGGCGCCGGTCTTGTGCTCGGCCATCATCCGGTACGCGTCGGGCCGCACCGCGCCGGGGCCCGTCCAGGGGCGGTCCTCGAAGCACAGGTCCTCCGCCTGGCCGCGCACGAGGTCGGTGAGCGTCCCGCTCAGGCGCCGCAGGGCCGGGCCGGTGTGCGCGCCGGGCACCTCCGCGAGGGACTGCACGGCGAGCGCGAACAGGGCGTCACCGGCGAGGACGGCCGGGCCGGTGCCGTACGCCTTCCACACCGTCTCGCGCTGTCGGCGCACGGCGTCGCCGTCCATGATGTCGTCGTGGAGCAGCGAGAACGCGTGGACCAGCTCCACGGCCACCGCGCCCGCCACGGCGACCCGCCCGTCGGCGCCGACCGCCTCGGCGCCCAGCACGGCGAGGGCCTGCCGGACGCCCTTCCCCTCGGAGGCGCCCGGCTCGGGCGTACCGGTCACGTCGCTCCAGCCGAGGGAGAACGCGGCCATCTCCCCGGTCCACGGGTGCAGCCGTCCGACGGCCCCGGTGAGCGCGGGCCGTACGAGTGCCCGGCAGCGCAGGAGGAGGGCGGCGGCGTCGGCGTGCGCGCCGGTGGCCACGTCCGTACCGGAGCCCCCGGGCAGGGCGCCCGCGCCCGTCACCACCGGAGGAGCCGGGAGGGCCGTAGGAGCGGGAGGAGCCGGGAGGGCCGTAGGAGCGGGAGGGGCCGGGAGGGCCGTAGGAGCCGGTGAAGCCGGGAGGGCTGCGGGAGTTGGAAGGGCAGCGGAAGCCGGTGAAGCCGGTGAAGCCGGGGGAGTCGCGGGAGTCGGGAGGGCCGGTGAAGCCGGGGTCGGGCTCATCGCCGCGTCCCCCCTTCCCCGCCGGCCGGCAACGGCCCCACGCCCAACTCGGCGGCGGCCTTCTCCACCATGTCGCGGGAGTGGCGCAACCCGATCCGGTCCAGGGCGCCGCGCAGCTCCGCCAGTTCGGCGGCCGTCTCGGCGGTGTCGCGGCCCAGCCGGGCGCGGGACTTGGCGAGGCCCAGCCGGGACAGCGCCGTACCGCGCGGCTCGTCCATGGCGCGGAACTCCTCCAGCGCCCGCGCGTACGTGTCGCGCGCCTCCTCGTACCGCCCCGCCCGGTACAGGACGTTGCCGCGCATCTTGTGGTTGTAGGCCAGGGCGCTCGACAGCCCCATGTCGCGGCACACGGCCTCGGCCTCCGACAGCAGCCGCAGCGCCCGCTCCGCGTCCCCGTCCCGTACGGACACCACGTCGGCGATCCCGCGCAGCGCCCACGCCCAGCCGCGCCGGTCGTCGGCCCGCCCGGCGGTCTCGGCGGCCTCCTCGAACAGGGCCAGCGCCGTGTCGTACGAGCCGGTGTTGCGGTGCATCTGGGCGATGCCCTCCAGCGCCCACACCGTGTGGCGGGCCTCGCCGCGCCGCCGGGCCTCGGCGAGGAGCTGCTCGTGGAGCTCGCCGACGGCCTGGTAGTCGCCTTGTATCCGCCCGGTCTCGGCGAGCCCCGCGAGGGAGTACCCGCGCACGACGACGTCCCCGCCGCGCTCGCCCAGCTCGGCCGCGAGCCGCAGCAGCCGGTACGCGAGGGCGAGGGCGCCGCGCTGCCGGGCGAGGGTGCCGCCGCTCCACAGGGCCCACGCCATGGCGCCCGCGTCCCCGGCGTCCCGGGCGGCCCGGTAACTGGCCTTCCACGCCCGGTCGGCGTCCTCGACGCGCCCGAGCCGCCGGTACGCCTCCGCGACCGCGAGCCCGCACCGCGCCGCCTCCCGGCGTTCCCCGGCGGCCTCGGCGGCCCGCAGCTCCCGGACGCCGCGCTCCAGGACCTCGGTCAGCGACGAGTTCACCGACAGCGACCCGAGGGCCCCCTGGTACTCGGGCGCGAACGCCTTCCCCCGCACCGCCGAACCCGCCGTCTCCACTGTCTGACTCACTGTCACTTCCGTTCGCCGGTCCAGTTCTCACCGGTCAAGACGGTATGGGCGAACAAAGGTTCCACGAGTCCGCCCATGTGTGGGCAGCGCGTCATACCTGAGTGCTACGGCACCACGCGGCGTCATCACCGAGACGTACGGGAGCGGACGACGGCCCCTGACGGTGCGCCACTGAGCCGGGGGTCAACCGCCGGGGCTCCGGTCGAGACGACGGTGTGACGCACCGGGCCCGTCACCCGTACGCCGGGGGACGGGCCGCCGGGGTGCGTCCCGTCACGGCCGGACGCCCGGGATGCCCGGGGCCCGCGCAGCCGGGGCGCCGGGCCGACCCAGGGGCCAGCCGACCTGGGGGCCAGCCGACCCAGGGGCCAGCCGACCCAGGGACCAGCCGGCCTGGGGGCCAACTGGTTCGCGAGTCCGACCGGTCCGGCGCTGGTGTGCGGGTCCGGGGGTGCCGTGCGGGTCCGGGGTTCAGCCGGTCCGGGGGGCGCCGGACCGTCAGCCGGTCCGGCGGTGGTACGTCGGGTGGCTCAGGACCGCGCCGCCGCCCTCCTGCACGGCCTCCACGGCCGCCTGGTGCAGCGCGCGGCTCTCCTCCTCGGAGTGGCACGGCACGGGGCTGCCGCTCATCGTGTACCAGTCGGAACCGCCGCTGTACTGGACCGCGACGTCCGCCTCGGTGCCGTACCAGGTGGTGTGCACGCTCAGGTTCCCCGTGAGCACTCCCAGTTCGACGGTACGGACACCGCCCGTCCCCGCGAAGACGTTGACCGTCGTCCATGATGCCCAGCCGGTCATGGCCGCACCCCTTTCGCCGTACCGCGTGCCCGCCGGAGGAACGGTGGCGCTGGTCAGAGGTGTGATGCGAGGCTTGTCCAGCGCTTCCCGGGAAAAGTTCGGAGAGCGTTCGCCGGTCCTAGCAACCACCATGCGCTCGGTGCCCGGGCCACGTCGACCGGAGCGGCGCGCAGCTCGCGGCGACCCCGGGCCGGAAGCCCCGTGGCCCCCGAAAAGGCCCCCCACCGGCCCCGCCCGGGACGAGCCGACCGCCGAGGAGGCACCCCGCCCGTGGCGCGAAGCCACCCCGGGAGACGCCGACGACCGGCCCGGACCCGCCCCCGGCGCGGAGCTCCCTGGGACCCCGGTCACCCGCCCGGCGGCTCTCCGCCGAGGGCCACCGCGAGGCCCTGGCGCGGAGCCCCCCGGGCCCCGGCCACCCGCCCCGCCGGGCCGTCTCCCTCTCCCGTCGAGCCGTTCCCGTCCGTCGTCGGGTCATTCCCGTCCGTCGTCAGGTCTTTCCCATCCGCTGTCGAGCCACCCCTGGCCGCCCTGTACGGGCCATCCGGGGAGGAGCCGCCCGCCTCGGGTGCGAAGCCGCTCCGGGAGACGCCGGCCCCGCCGGGGCCCGCCCCGGCGCGTACTCCGCTTCGACGCGGAGCCCCCTGGAACCCCAGCCGCCCACCCCGGCCGGGCCGCCTCCGTCTCCCGTCGAGCCGACCCCGCTCGCCGCCGACCCTTTCCCGCTCGCCGCCAAGCCTTTCCCGACCGCCGTCGAGCCGACCCTGCCCACCATCGAGCCGCCACCGTTCCCGCCTGCCGCCGCCGAACCCTCCCCGTCCACCGCCGAGCCGTCACTGCTCCCGTCTGCCGCAGCCGAACTGCCCGCCACCCCCGCCGGGCCGTCCCCGTCCGCCGCCGCCGGGCCGTCCCTGCCCGTCGTCCGGTCACCCACCGACATCGCTCCCGCCCCGCCCCGGCCGCCGTCCTCGGTGGCTGGGGGCCGGGACCGGTCCGTTCCTCGGTGCCGGCCTCGGGTGGCCGCGCCCCGGTCACACGACCCGCCGGGCCGCCCGGTGCGACCCCGCTGTTCTTCCGACGGCCCCGTCGAACACCCGGTTCACCGGACCCCCCGCCGGCCGTGGTCCGACCCCCTCGCGTCGCTCGCCGTCCCGTCCCACCCCGCTCAGCGACCGGCCGCCCGGCGAACTGTGCCGCCCGCCGTACGGAGCGCGCCCCGGCGACGGGCGCGCCGGCACGGCCGTCCCCGCCTCCAGTCGCCGGCGGCGCGTATATCCCGCGGAAACCAGGGGACCCGGGAGCCAGGGACACGTAGCCGCGAGCGATGAGGATGGGTGTACGCGTATGACGACCCGCCATGTGACGCGAACGCGAGCACGAGCGAGCCGGATCGGTGTCCGCTCCGCGGACGAGGTCGAGTCGGCGTACCGGGCCCTCGCCGCCGGAGCCACCCGGGGCTCGGCGCGACGGGACCCCGCCGACGGACCGGCGCGGGCACCGGACCGCGAAGCGTCGCGGGACGCCGAGCGGAAGCCCGTACGGGAAGGACGGCCCGAACCCTCCGGCGCGGTGTCCGAGGGCGCCGCCGACGCCTACCGGTGGGCGCTGGCCCGCGAGGAGCACGGGCCGGTCACGGGGGTGCCCACGCACGAGGTGCCGGACCTGTGGCGACTGACCGCCGAGGCGGACGCCGCCGCGGTGCTGCTCGACGACCCGGCGTGCCCGCCGGAGAACCGTGCGTACGTACGGGGGGTGCACGACGCGTTGGCGTGGCTCTGCGGACAGAGCGACGAGCACGCCGTGTGACCGGTGAGGGCCGCCCGCCCGGAGAGGTCCCCGTTCGGAGGGGCCCGCGTCCGGGGAGGCCCCCGTTCGGAGAGGCCCCGTACGGTGCGGGCGCGCCGCGGCCTCCCGGCCTCCGGGCGCCCCGTGCCCCGCGTCACCCGGCTCGGCCCGCACGCCAAACCGTCCGGTCACCGGGCTCGGCTTCGTACGCCCAGCCGTCGGACCCGCCCAACCCGCCCAGCTCGGGCCACCCGCCCGGTCACCCAACTCGGTCGGCCCACCCGGCCCGGCCCGCACGCCCGGCCCGTCAGGCCACCGGGCCCGTCAGGCCACCGGGCCCGTCAGGCCACCGGGCCTGCCCGGCCACCGGGCCTGCCCGGCCACCGGGCTCGGTCAGCCCGCCAGGCCGCCGGGTTCGCCGGGTTCGCCCGGTCCGGTCCGCGGCCGTGCCTGCCGGTTCCGCAGCTCCTCGTTGAGCCGCTGGGCCTCCTCCAGCTGGTCCTCCAGGATGATGATCCGGCAGGCCGCCTCGATGGGGGTGCCCTGGTCGACGAGTTCGCGGGCCCGTGCGGCGATCCGCAGCTGGTAGCGCGAGTACCGGCGGTGGCCGCCCTCCGACCTCAACGGGGTGATCAGCCGCGCATCGCCGAGCGCGCGGAGGAAGGCCGGCGTGGTGCCGATCAGCTCCGCGGCGCGGCCCATGGTGTAGGCCGGGTAGTCGTCGTCGTCGAGGTTGTCGGCGGGGTTGCGCCGCGCTCCTGGAGCCATGCGCGCCTTTCGTCCTGGGCGTCCGGGCGAGGCCGGCCGCACGGACGGCCACGCACCCCGCGCGGGAACCGTAGCCGCCACGAGTGACGAATGTCTATTCCGGCCGCTGCAGATTCCCGCCGGGCGGGGCAGCACATTTACTCCGGCGGGAAAACTCCCCGCCCGAATTCCGTGCGGATGCGAAATCCGCGTGCTAGTGTCGTAGCCAGTTGCAGTTGTGGTTCCCAGAGCTTCAAAGTGCCCCCTCGCCCCACGGCGGAGGAGCACTTTTGTGTGGCCGGTTCTCTTGATCCGGCGCGGGGCAATCATCGCGGCGACGCGAGGCTCGCACAGTGCGGGTCCAGAAATTCCCCGTGAGGAGAATAGATCATGGCTACTGGCGTAGTGAAGTGGTTCAACGCGGAAAAGGGCTTCGGCTTCATCCAGCAGGACGGTGGCGGCGCGGACGTGTTCGCCCACTACTCGAACATCGCGACCAACGGTTTCCGCGAGCTGCAGGAAGGCCAGAAGGTCACCTTCGACGTGACGCAGGGCCAGAAGGGCCCGCAGGCGGAGAACATCGTCCCCGCCTGACGACGAGGCGTTTCGACGCCGCCGGGGCCCGCACCTTGGGGTGCGGGCCTCGCGCCGTTCCCCGGCGCCGCCCGCCGAGTCCGGCGCGGCGTGCCGCCGCCCGGCTGAATCGAGGGCCGTGAATTCCTCGATATCGTATTGAGGAATATTCCCATGGCCCGTACGTCCCGCTCTCGGGGCTATTACTCGGGGACGCGCCAGGCTGCCGCCGCGCCGGCCCGCCGAGCGAAGAGCAACCAGCCCGAGAACGCGTCCAAGCCCGCGACCGCGAAGTCGCCCAAGGCCGGTTCCCGGACACAGTCCCGCCGCCGCGCCACCCCGCCGCCGCCCGGTGATTTCACCCTTCCGGTGACGCACACCCCGCCGCTGCCGCCCGTCGAGGCGTTCGCGGACCTCGGCCTTCCCCCCGCGCTGCTGCGCGCGCTGGAGGCCGAAGGGGTGACGGTGCCGTTCCCCATCCAGGCGGCGACCCTCCCGAACTCCCTCGCGGGCCGCGACGTGCTGGGCCGGGGCCGTACCGGCTCCGGAAAGACCCTCGCGTTCGGTCTCGCCGTACTCGCCCGCCTCGCCGGGACCCGCGCCGAGCCGCGCCGGCCGCTCGCCGTCGTCCTCGTCCCCACGCGGGAGCTGGCGCAGCAGGTGACCGACGCCCTCGCCCCGTACGCCCGCGCCCTCGGGCTGCGGCAGGCCACGGTCGTCGGCGGCGTGTCGATCGGCCGCCAGACCGCCGCCCTGCGCGCCGGAGTGGACGTGCTGGTCGCGACCCCCGGCCGGCTGCGGGACCTCGTCACGCGCGGCGACTGCATCCTCGACGACGTCGGCATCACCGTCCTCGACGAGGCGGACCAGATGACCGACATGGGATTCCTGCCGCAGATCACCGGTCTGCTGGAGCTGACCAGGCCCGACGGGCAGCGGCTGCTGTTCTCGGCCACCCTGGACCGGAACGTCGACTCCCTCGTACGGCGCTACCTCCACGACCCGGTCGTCCACTCCGTGGATCCGACGGGGGGCGTGGTGACGTCGATGGAGCACCACGTCCTGCACGTCCACGACGCCGACAAGAACGCCACGGCCACGGAGATCGCCGCCCGCGACGGCCGCGTGATCATGTTCCTGGACACCAAGCACGCGGTGGACCGGTTCACCAAGCACCTCCTCAAGAGCGGCGTACGGGCCTCCGCGCTGCACGGGGGCAAGTCGCAGCCGCAGCGGACGCGGACGCTGGCCCAGTTCAAGGAGGGCCACGTCACGGTGCTCGTCGCGACGAACGTCGCCGCGCGCGGCATCCACGTCGACGACCTCGACCTCGTCGTGAACGTCGACCCGCCCGGCGACCACAAGGACTACCTGCACCGCGGCGGCCGCACGGCCCGCGCGGGCGAGTCCGGCAGCGTCGTCACGCTCGTCCTGTCGCACCAGCGGCGTGACGTGGACCACCTGATGAGCCACGCGGGCATCCGCCCGAAGACGACGGCGGTACGGTCCGGCGACGCCGAGCTGACCCGCATCACCGGGGCCCGCACGCCGTCGGGGATACCGGTCACGATCACGCCCCCCACACCCCCGGCCCAGGCGGCCGGCAGGCCGGGCTCCCCGGCCCGTCGCCGCCGGACCGGAACGCGCCGCCCGCGCCGCGCGCCGCGCCAGCAGTGACGCCCCGCCGCACCGCGGTGCGTCCGTCCCACCGCCCTGACCCTGTGAGGCAACCATGCGCTGTGTGATCGCCCGCTTCCCGTTCGACTTCGTGACGAGCGAGGTGGAGGCGCTGATGGCGAACGTCCGCCCGGAACCGGCGGTCGGACCGTGCGCGGTCATCGGCCGCCACACGTACCCGGTCAAGCAGGTCGGCGAGGTCATCACCCGCCAGGACCGCCGCGACTTCACCGCCCTGGAGGTGACCAGGGCGCTGCGCCGCCTCGGCTTCACCTGCGTGACCCCGGCCCCCGCCCCGGCCCAGGCCCCCGCCCCGGTCACCGACCTGCTGGGCTGAACCGCCCGGTCCTCGTGGACGCCAACCGCCCGGCCGAGCCGGGCGGTTGGCGTCTTTCAGTCGTCTCTCACTCGTCTTTCAGTCGTCGGTGTAGCTGAAGTCGCCCACCGTCCAGGCGCTCACGTCCGCGATGGCCACGCGGTACATGCCGCCCGTCTCCGGGATGCCGAGCGTGCCCTGGAGGATCCTCGCCACGTGGAAGTGCAGGTGCGTCGGGGACCCGTCACCGGGTGGGCGCGAGCCCTCCTCGGCGGACGCGAACACCCCCGCGAACCCGCTCAGCCGTTCCGAGTCCCGCAGGACCTCCGCCACCCGCTCCCGCCACGCGGCCTCGGGAGCGAGCCGTCCCGTGATGACCGCACCGTTGACCACGACGGTGAGCGACATCTGATTGGACTGCTGCGATTCGACGGTGGCCGCGACATCCACGAGCAGTGCATCAGGCTTCGTCATGCTCTGAACTTACAAGTTGGAGCGCCCGAGTGGGGCGTTCGGGCCCACGTCGCTTCCCGTGGGGTCCGCCACGTCAGGGTTCGTCCCGCCGGGGAGCGTCCTGCGGACGCCGTTCGTCGGGCGCCGACTCGCTGCTCTCCAGCCAGGACCGCGCCGGTCCGGCCGGCCGCGTCGTGTCGACCCTCAGGTGCAGCAGCGTCCCGCCCTCCGGCCCGGCGGGGTAGCTGCGCTGTTCCGTGGAGGCGAAGCAGCGGCGCACCACCTCCGCCACCCTGCGGGCCACCTCGGGCGTCGCCGCGACGACCCGCACGTCGGCGTGGCCCGCGGAGGGCAGTTCGGTGTCGTCGTGCACGGCGACCTCCTCGGTACGGTGGTACGGCGGGTGGTACGGACTTCGGGGACGCGGAGGGCGGGGACGGGCACAGCCGGCCGCCGTCCCGGCGTACGGCCCCCGGACGGTTGTGCGTTCCGGTGAACCGTCCGCGCCGCCCGCGGCACTCCTTCCCGCAGATTACCCGCTCCACCCCCGACCGCCGCCCCGCCGGGCCTCTCCGCCGGGTCGCCGCCCGGTCGCCCGGTCGCCCCGCCGCCCGTCACCGGCGACTCGCCCGCGCCGATCCGCCCCCACAGGGCCTCCGGCTCCACGCCCCACGCACCTCGACGGTCCCGCCGCCCCGCCGGGCCTCTCGGAGCCGTACTTCCGGTTCCACGTACGGGGGCGGCGCCCCTGTAGGCCCCCACTGCCGCGGTCGGGCCTCTCCTCGCGTGCGCGGCCCCCTCCGCGCGTTCGGGCGGAGGGGGCCGGAGGAGCCGGGCCGGGCCGGGCGCTGCCGGTGCTCCTCCGCCGGGTCCGTGGCGGGGCCGGAGTCGCGCGCGGTGCCCCCGGTGCCCGCGTCGTACGCGGCGGGGAGCCGCCCGCGCCACCCCGCCACCCTGCCGCCTCGTTCACCCCGTCCGCGTCGTTCGCCTCGTTCGCCTCGTTCGCCTCGTTCGCGTCCGGGCTGTGCGGCCCGCCGCGGGGGAGGGACGAGCGGCTGCCGTCGACCGTCATCGGCCGCCGCCGTCACCGGCAAGGAGCCGTCACCGGGCGGTGGGTGCCGTTCAGGTAGTGGTCGCCGATGGAGCGCAGGCGGTGGGTGGTGGAGCGGTGGGCCGTCAGGACGCGGGCGTTGCGCCAGAAGCGGTCCAGGCCGGGTGCGTCGGCGAGTTCCAGGACGCGCGCGGTGATGTGCAGGGCGGACCGGGCCGTGACGGTCTCCGCCGTGGCGACGAGGGCGGCGATGTCGGCGGTGGCGTCCGCGTCGAGGTCCGGGCCCGCGTCGAGGGCGTTCGCCGTGGCGTCCGTGGCCCGTTCGACGACGGCGGCGGCCGTGTGGGCGGCGGACGCCAGCTCCCCGTACGCGAGGAGGAGGTCGGGGTCCCCGCCCGGTAACCCGGCCCGCCGCGCCGTCCTGTCGGCGTCCCGCGCCTCGGCCAGCGCGCCCTCCACGATGCCGAGCCCGACGTGGCAGAGCGCCAGCCGCAGCACGGAGGGCGCGAGCGCCGTGAACGGCGGGGCCGACTCCTCGTCCGGCGGACGGCGGCCGACGAGCCGGGCGGGCGGGACCGTCACCCGGTCGAAGACGACGGTGCCCGCCCCGGCGACGCGCTGCCCCAGCCGGTCGCCGGCCGCCTCCACCGCGACCCCGCGACTGCCGGGCGTCACCCGTACGACCAGGACGTCCCCGGTCACGGCGCACACCGCGTCCACGAGGAGCTGGTCGGCGACCGCGACCGCCGTGGGTACGTCCCGGCTGCCGTTGAGGACGTGGCCGGTGCCGCCCAGCGGCGTCAGCGTCAGGTCGGGCCGGCCCCCCTCCTCGGGGCCGGCGGCGTACCGGAGGGCGCCGGCCCAGAGCCACCGACACCGCGCGGAGTCCTGTTCGAGCGTGTCGGCGCGGTCGGGCGGCCCGTAGAGGCGGGCGCTCCAGGAGAGGGCGTAGTGGTGGGCGAGGAGTTCGCCGACGGAGCTGTCGGCGGTGGCGACCTCGCGGATGACGGCGCACCCGGTGCGCCAGTCGGTGCCGTACCCGGCGCCCGGCGGCACGAGGGCCGCCGGGAGTCCGGCCTCGCGCAGCCGCGCAGCCTCGTCGGCGGGCGGCCTGCCGGCCCGGTCGCGGGGTATGGCGTCGGCGGCGAGGTCGTCCGCGAGGTCGCGGGCGGTGCGGAGGAGGGCGGCGGGGCCGGTGGCGGTGTCGGCGGGCGGCATGGGCGTCATCGGCGACAGGCCGGGGCGGAGGGGGCGGTGGAGTGCTGGGGCGTGGTGACGCGCTGCATGGGGGGTGCTCCGGGGTTGGGGTGGGGGGTTGGGCGAGGGTCGGTGGGTTCCTGCGGGGAAGCGGCCCGGAGAGGAGCGGTGGGGAGGTACGGGCGGTGCGGGGTGCCGGGCCCCGCCGTCATCGCGACGCCCGCGCCGTACGCACCGTCTCCCGCGCCCCCTGCCCCGGTCCTCGGGCCGCCCGTACGGCTCAGGCCGTCGTGGCCGCGTCCGGCGAACGGTCCTCGGGCGCACCGGACCCGGCGCCCGCTCCCGCCGCACCGGCCGGTACCGGCACGGCCCCCGTCCCGGTCTCCGGCGCCGGGTCGGCGGCCGGCGCCGCAGCCGACGCCGCGGCCCGCCGGTGCTCCCGGAACGAGTAGGCCAACGCGCCCGCCCACACCGCGTAGACGATCCCGTAGACCGTCCACTGGGCGGCGTCGCCCGCGCCCACCCAGTCGCTGCGCAGCAGTGTCCGGATGTTGGTCAGGACGATGAGACCGCCGACCGCCGAGCCGAGGAGCCGCGGCGGCACGTGCCGCACCAGCCACGCGGCGATCGGCGCGGCGACGAGTCCGCCGACCAGCAGCGCGCCCGCCCACGTGTAGTCGACGCCCTCGGAGCCGAGGCCCACCAGGAAGCCGAGGCTCGCGGCGACCGCGACCAGGAACTCGCTCGTGTCGATCGACCCGATGACCTTGCGCGGCTCCAGCCGTCCGCTGGCCAGGATCGCCGGGGTGCCGACCGGCCCCCAGCCGCCGCCACCGGTCGCGTCCAGGAACCCGGCGACGACGCCGAGCGGCGACAGGAACCGCTTGCGCAGCGGCTTGCCCAGGTTGCCGGTGGGCAGGCCCAGGAAGGTGAAGCGGCCCAGTACGTACACGCCGAGACCCAGCAGGAGCAGCGCCATCACGGGCTTCGCGACGTCCGTCGACAGGCTGGACAGGAACGTCGCACCGGCGAACGCGCCCACCGCGCCCGGGATGCCGATCTTGGCGACGACCCGCCAGTCGACGTTCCCGAACCGCCAGTGCGCCACACCGGACGCGAGCGTCGTGCCGATCTCCGCGAGGTGCACGGTCGCGGAGGCGGCCGCCGGGTTCGTCCCGAAGGCCAGCAGCAGGGTGGTGGAGGTGACGCCGTAGGCCATGCCGAGGCTCCCGTCCACGAGTTGGGCACCGAGCCCGGCCAATGCCAGCAGGATCAACGTCTTCACGGCCACACCTCACGAATCCCTAGTTTCCCCATCGGGTAGGTAGGGATATTGGGTGCGCGCCGGCCACCTCGGCAAGCACGTTCTCAATGGGTGGACGTTTTCGTCTCGGATTACGAGAAGACGCAGCTCAGAGGGGGTGCGCTCGTGTCTCAGGGATTGGACCAGGCGGCCGGGTCGTCGGCCAAGGCCCCCACGAACTCCGGCAGGTGACCCGACGCCACGTCCGCCAGCGACACCCCTTCCAGGATCCGCCGCACGTTCGCGCGCAGGGCGACCCACAAGGGCAGCAGCGACTCGGCCGGGCCGCCGTACGACAGCTCGGGCGGCCGGACGCCGCGCACGGAGACCAGCGGGCCGTCCACCGCGCGCACCACGTCCGCGACGCTGATGTCCTCCGGCGCCCGGGCCAACCGGTAACCGCCGTACACCCCGCGCTGACTGGCGACGAGGCCGCCGCGCCGCATGTCGTTCAGGATGCCTTCGAGGAACTTGTGCGGGATGTCCTGCGCCTCCGCGATCGCCTCGGCCTTCAGCGGCCCGTCCTGCTCGGCGGCGAGCAGCAGCGCCGCCCGTACCGCATAGTCCGCCCTGGCCGAGATCCGCATGGGCTCATTATCCCGTACGGGTCCGGACGCGCCTGACGAGATTTCCTACGCATTCAGTAGGGAAGTGTTGACGGCGGGGCGCGGCGGGCGCAGGATGGTCGCCATGTCGTCCTCGACGCAGCAGCCGTTCGTACGCCGCAGGCATGTCGACCTCCGTCGCGTGGCCAGCGCCATCTGCCCCTGCGCGTAGGACTTCCGCGGCACCGCCGCCCGCCGGAGACCGGGCCCCGCTGAGCGCCCCGGAGCACACGGACGCCCGTACGACACCGCCGGCCGCCACCCGCTCCCGGCCGCCCTCCGTCCCCGGCCACCCGCGTACGCACGCCCCCGGCACCGCCCCCGTGGCACGCGCCCCCACGCCCGCCCGTCCGCGGGCGGTCCGTACGCACGCCCTCGTCACCGCGCACCGCCGCGCCCTCCGCCCGCCCGCCCATGCCCGCCCGAAGGGACCACCATGACCACCGCCCTCCCCGCCCCCGCCCCCACGTCGGCCCCGGCCGCGGCCCCGAGGCTCCGCCTGGTGGGCGACCGTCCGGTCCGACCCCACGTCGGCTACCTGGTGTTCCTGCCGGACGGCGTCGACCCCGTGCAACTGCTGACGGCCCATGGCGTGCGCCCCGAGATCCACCCCCTCGCCTCCCGCACACCCCCGGCACCCGCCCCCACGCCGCCCTCGCCCCCTCCCGTACAGGAGGGCGGCGTCCTGATCGACCAGGAGCGCCACGTCGTCGAGGTCGATGGGCGCGAACTGGACCTCACGTACCTGGAGTTCAGCCTCCTCGCGCACCTCGTGGCGAACCCGCACATGGTCCACTCGCGCGAGTCCCTGATGGCGCGGATCTGGGGCTACGGGCACATCGGCGACGGCCGTACCGTCGACGTCCACGTGGCGAGGATCCGCCGCAAGCTCGGCGCCCCGTACCGGGACCGCATCGTCACCGTGCGGCGGGTGGGCTACAAGTACGTGCCGTAGACGCCGCGTTCCGCCCGCGGTTCCGTCGCCCCGCTGTGGACGGCGTGCCCCCGCCGTGCCCTCGCCGTGGACGCCGTGCCCCCGCCGTCCCCGCCGCCCTGCTGTGGACGCCGTGCCCTCGCCGTCCCGGCCGCCCTGCTGTGGACGCCGTGCCCCCGCCGTGGACGGCGGGGGCGCGTCCCGGGCCGGGAGCCGGCGCCCACGGGGGGCCGGCCCCGGCGCGGGCGGGGAGCTGGCCCCGGTACGGGGAGCCGGCCCCGGCACAGGGAACCGGTCCCGGCGCGGGCGGGCGGCCCCGGTACGGGTCGCGGGGCTACCGCTTCACGGTGCCCTGCTCGGTCAGTACCCCCGCGCCGACCGTCCCGGCCAGCTCGCCCGGCAGACCGGCCGCCGAGGTCTGGAGCCCGGCCGTCAGCGTCGGCGTCCAGGAGACGGACGTCTTCAGCTTCTTCGAGGAGGAGGCCGCGTTGTAGGCGGCGACGACGTCCGTCACCGCGCCGTTCACGACGTTCCCCCGCCCGGCGACGGCACCCGTGCCGTCACCGCTCAACAACTGCGACACCTTGCGGTCGGACGACAGGGTCCAGGCGTTGTGCTCGGCGACGACCTGGGCCTTGGCGCGCGCGTTGACGCTGTAGCTGTGCGCGTAGCCGTTGGTCTTCGTCGTGTCGTAGTGGTTGTTGTAGAGGTGGATCTGGCCGAGGCGGGCCAGCGGCGCCCGCTGCGTGATGCCCTTCCACACGTTGTGGTGGAGGGTGACCCGCAGCTTGCCGACGCTGTCGGTGTCGCTGCTGCCGATCAGCATCGTCTTGTCGTGGTTGCTGAACAGGTTCCGCTCGACGGTCACCAGGTCGGACCCGTTGGTGATGTCGAGGGCCCCGTCGTGCACCTGGTACTTCCGCCCGAAGTACGTCTTGAGGGCGCTGTCGTACAGCGGGGCGTCCGTGAACGTGTTGTGGTCGGCCCACACGTGCGTCGCGCCGCGCAGGGTGACGGAGTCGTACGCCGAGTTCCACTCGCCCTTCGAGCCGTCCGTCGGGTCCCACTGGGGGAAACAGTCCTCGGTGGCGCTGAAGGCGAGGTTGCGGATGATGACGTTGTCCGCGTTCTGCACCGCCACGCTGCCGCCCTTGATCCCGGCGCCGGTGCCGGGCACGCCGACGAGGGTGGTGTTCGACGGGACGCGGAACACGATGTTCTTCGCCTGCTTGGCCGCCGCGGCCTTCCGCGCGTCCTCCTGCGCGCCGGACGGCTTCTTCGACCGGCCCCACACGGCAGGGTCGTACGCCTTCAGGTACGCGGACAGCGAGTAGCCGGTCCCGGCCGCGTAGTCGTCGCAGCTGTTGCCGCCGTTTGCGTCGATCAGGCCCTTGACGCGGACGATCCTCGGTGCGGTGTCGGAACCGGAACCGAGTGCCTTCGCCAGTTCGGCGCGGTTCGAGACCGTGTACACGCGCGCCGCGTCGGCCTTCGAGCCACCGGTCGTACCGGAACCGGAGGCCGCCCAGCCGTCGTTGGCGGGCAGCGTCTGGTACGCCAGGTCGACGGCCGCGCTCGCGCTCGTCACGAACGGGACGGCGCCGAGCCCGGCGGCCACCACGGCCGCCGCGGAGAACAACGCCGTACGCCGCCGGCGCGACGACCGGCGATGGGTGGGGGATGCCACAGATGAGTCCTTACGAGTTCGGGGACGCCCCATCGGCCGAGGCGTCCACCCCGTGGTGGCCACCACCCCCGAAAAGGGTTGCCCCACCACCGAAACCACTTCCCCCGACCACCCCCGGGGTCCCGGGGAAGGTCCCCGGCCCGGCCCGCCCGCCAGCAGCGTCTCTGATCCGTCCCGCAAAGCGACTGTGCTGTTGAAAAGAAGAGGAAACAGGAAACTTCCGTGCACCCCGGCGAAACGCCGGTACGGCGTGCCAAACTCTTCATCGGTCCCAAGTGGACCTCAACTAGCAGCAGACAAGCTGATGTTGGGAAAGGGAGATCAGTGGGAGTTCCCTTACGCTTCGGCGCCGAGTTGCGCCGACTCAGGCAGGACGCCGGCATGACGCTGGACGACGTCGCCAGGATCGTGAACTACAGCAAAGGTCACCTGAGCAAAATCGAACGGGGTGACAAGAGTCCCTCAGCGTCCCTGGCCCGACAGTGCGACGCGCTCTTCGAGACAGGTGGACGACTCGGACGACTGGCGGAGCCTCGGAACATCCCCGCCGCCCGCGGAGGGCGCATGGCCCGTCGTGACGTGCTCGCCACGGGAGCTGGTTCCCTGCTCGCCGTCACCGTGGTCGGAGGGGAGAAGGATCCGCGCGCGGGAGGGTCCGCGGCCCCACCGGTCGCGGTGTTCCAAGACCAGCTGAGGCTGATGCGATGGCTGGGGCAGAGCAACGCACCGGCCGTTCTGCTGCCGCAGCTGCGTACACAGGCCGCGGCCGTCACCGCCCTGGCCGCGCAGGCCTCGGGTGGCACCCGGACCAGCCTGCTGCTGATCGCGGCGCGCTTCACCGAGTACGCCGGATGGATGGCTCAGGAGGCCGGTGACGTCGCCGGAGCGCTCGGCTGGACGGCCAAGGCGGTGGAGTTGGCGCAGGCCGGCGGAGACGATCATCTGGCGGACTACGCTCTGGTCCGCCGAGCACTGATCGCCCTTTACAACGGGGCGGCGAGAGAGACGATCGCGCTGTCCCGACGGGCGCAGGAGAGCGCCGTACCACCCCGGATCCGCGGGCTGGCCGCACAACATGAGGCCCAGGGGCACGCGTTGGAAGGCGACGAGAAGGAATGCCTCAAGGGACTGGACCGGGCTCGCGACCTCCTGACCGCGAGCACCGCGGCGACCGATACCCCGGTACTCGGGCCCACGCACCTTCCCGACTCCGTCGCCATGGTGACCGGCTGGTGCCTCCACGACCTGGGCCGTCCCCGTAAAGCGGCTGAGGTCCTCGACAGGGAGTGCCTGCGGATCCCGCCCCACGCACTTCGGACCCGGGCCCGGTACGGCATGCGCAGGGCCTTGGCCCACGCCGCCTCCGGCGAGGTCGAGCGGTCCTGCGAGGTAGCCCGGGAACTCCTCGGATTCGTCGATCTCGCTCCCTCCGCAACCATCCAGAGCGATGTGCGCCGCCTCGACCGGGAACTGTCCCGCTACCGAGCCCACCCCGCCGTGCGCGACCTGCGGCCTGCGCTGGTGAGCGCTCTGGCCGCCGGTTGACGGCTCCTTCCGACGCACGTCGCGTGAGGCGTGCCGCCGCGGCACCATCGGATTTCACCCGGCCATCTGTTGCCGGAAGCGTCGCTCCTTCTACCGGCGGTCCGCGTGTCTCCGCACCGAGGAAAACCTTCGTGCGTTCGTGACGCGGCGTGCTCAGGGCAGCGCCGAACCCCCACCTGCCCTGCCGTTCGTTTCCTGCCGTCCCAAGGCGGGCGGTTGAGGCTCTCATCCCCCCTCATTCGTCTAGTACCAGAGGAGGTCTTGCTGTGCCCCTGATCTTCGTGAACTACCGGACCAGTGACGAGGCGGCGGCCGCCACCCTCGTCGAGAGGGAACTTTCCCGGGTGTTCGGTGACGACAACGTCTTCCGTGACAACAAATCGATCCGTGTGGGGAGCAGGTACCCCCAGGAGCTCCTCACCGCCGTACGGCGCAGCAGCGTCGTCATCGTCGTGATCGGCCCCCGGTGGCTCGAGGCGACGGCGGAGGACGGGCGGCCCGCCCTGGAGAACCCGGAGGACTGGACCCGCAAGGAGATCATCGAAGCGTTCGAAACGGGAGCGTTCGTGGTTCCGCTCCTGGTGGGCTCCGCCGAGCACCCGCGACGTGAGGACCTCCCCGCCGACTTGGAGGACCTGGCCGACTGCCAGCACCGGAGGCTCAACCACCGCAACGCCGAAGCCGACCTGTCCCAGTTGGCGCACGACCTGGCCGAACTCAGCCCCGAGCTGGAGGCCGCCATGCGGAAGTACGGCGGCGGGCAGCGCCCGGGGCAGGACGACGGCGCCGAAGGGGACGGCGGATCCGCCCGGTTGCGGGCGCGGGTGATCAAGCACCGCCAGCGGGGCGGCATCGGTTACCTCAACGGGGACCTCTCGGGCACGTTCGTCAGCGACCCGCAGGGACCGGTCCACACCGGCAGCGGAAACCTCTACCACGCCCACGAGCAGCAGGTGGGGCCCCGCTTCTCCGGTGACGGGATGGGCGTCAACTACGTGGCGGACAACCACGGCACGGTCACCCAGGGACCGGAGGCGGAACCGCGCCCCGCGGACGGGAACCGGTGACGGGTACCGGTGGCACGGCGGTCAGCGATCCGCAGTCCGGCGTACACACGGGTAGCGGGGACCAGTACATCTACAACAAGGTCATATGGCATGTCGGTGCCAACGAGCGGCTGCTCCGGTCGGGTGCCACTCGCCTGACGATCGTCCGGGAGCACCGCCGCCGCCTCGCCAGGTGTTTCGTGCGGCCCCGGTTCTACGGGCGTGCTACCGAACGGCTGACGCACCCCGGCTCGGTGGTCCTCCTGGACGGCGCCCCCGGTACCGGCAGACGCGCGGCGGCGACCATGTTGTTGGAAGAGCTGCCGGGCGCGGGCAACCATATGGAGGAGCTGCCCCTGGAGTACGAGGAGGACGTCCTCGACACCAAGCCCGGCAACAGGTACCTGCTGGACCTCTCGGGCGTGCCCGAAGCCGGCTACTCCGACGCGCAGCGTGTCCTCGTCCGGTATCGAGCCGTCGTCGAGCAGAGCCGCTCCTGGATGGTTGCGGTGCTGCCGGCCGGACTGGACTGGATGCTCCACGCGGACCTGTCGCCGCTCGTCGTCGTGCTGGAGCGTCCCCGAGGCCGTGCCGTCTTCAGCAAACACCTCCGAGTCCGCGGCATCGACTTCGAGTCGGACCAACTGGACACCGAGGACCTGGCCCATCTGTTCGCCGCGGCACCCATGCGGGAACTGGCCAGGCTGGCTGAGCTGGTCACCGAGGCGCGCGACAGCAAGCGTTACGGCACGAGCTTCCCCGCCTGGCGCGACGAAGCCGTCGCAGCCGCCACCAACTGGTCGAAGCTGGTCTCCCGCCACCTGCGGGACCACCGCGACGTGGAGGAGCGAGCCCTGCTGCTGTCCGCCGCGATGGCCAGTGGCGCCGCAGCCGAAGCGGTGCACAGCGGTGCGCAGCGGCTGCTGGAGGCCCTTGAGTACCAGCACGACGGCACGCCGAGGCTCGCGCAGGCGGACCTGGGCGAACAACTGGAGGCGCTCGAGGTCGAGCGGGACGACGACGGACGGGTCAGGTTCACGCGGCTCGCCTACGACAACGCGGTGAGGCGCTACTTCTGGGAGAACTTCCCGGACCTTCGGCCGACGTTCCGGACCTGGGTGGCGCGGTGCATGGAGTTGCCGGGGCTCGGGGCCGAGGACCGCATGCGTCTGGTGGACCGGTTCGCCGAGCAGGCGCTCGCCTCGGGGCGCCCCGAGGACTTGTGCGTACTCGTCCAGGAGTGGACGCAGCCGCGCAGGATGTTCCGCGCTGAGGCGGCGGCCGTCCTCGAGCTGGGCCTTGGCCACGACCAGTACGGCTCCTTCTTCCGCTCCCGCCTGTACGACTGGGTGACCGGACGGATATCACCCGATCTGGCGCGCGTGCTGACGGACGTGTGCCGTCAGGTGGTGGCATCGACACACCCCGAGCAGGCCGCGGTCAGGCTGCGGCATCTCGCCCTACGGCAGAGCGGCCAGGTGGCGATCGCTGCCCGGACCGCGCTCCTGGAAGTGGCGCGGGGCAACCGGCGGGTGTACAGCCGGCTCACGGACCGGCTCGTCAGCGGGCCGTTGGACAACGGTGCCGACGACGTCCTCCTCGGGCTGCTCGAACCCGGCGACCTGCGGTTCACACCACCGTGGCAGGAGTTCGTCCTCGCCTGGCGGGCGCTCATGCTCGGCACACCCGCCGCGGCCTGGACGCCACTCCTGCGACGGTGGCTCACCGCCATGACTCGCGACCCCCGGGGTGCCCACGTCGTCAAGGCGCTGCTGCTCGCGGCCGTGGGCGATCCCGCCCTGCTCAACCGTCTGTACGTCGCCGTGTGCGAGTGGGCAGAGGCTGCCATGGAGGACCCACCGCACGGGCTGAGTACGTCCCGCGAGGAGCGTGAGCGTGTCGCTGAGCGGTTCTGCCGGGAAATCGACCGAGCGCTGGGGGTGGACGGAGCACACTCCGCCCCCGCCACACATGGGACAAGGGAGGGCATATGAAGCCCCGCTACACGCCGCGTCCGGCAGCCGTCTTCCTCATCAGCGGGGCCGTGGTGTTCACCTCGGTGCTCGGCTGGCCGGCCTGGACGTGGTACCTCCTGCCGGCGGTCGTCGCGGGCGTGCTGCTCATGGACATCCTCGGACGGAACGGTCGGGTGCGGCAGCCGGCTGAGGGCGGCCCGGGTGACGAGGGCGCCCAGGAGGCGCCTCTCGACCCACCCTTCCAGGACGCTGTCCTGTCGGAGGTTCCGGTGCGCAGCGCTCTCGCGGAGTACCGCTTCCTCTTCTCCGCCACCGTCCGGTGGCGGCCGACACACGGATTCACTCCGGCGTCGCACGGCAATCCGGCCGGACTCGCGGTGACCTCCGTTCTGCGCCGCGTGGAGGAGTGCACGCTGGCCGAGCACCCGAGCCGCAGCGATTTCCTGTCCCACTGGCTGGAGGGCGTCCTCGGTCTCCCCCTCGTCGACGAGTCGGGACTGGTGACGTCCTTCGCCACGGACGTACGGCTCACCCTGCGCCTGGAGGACCAACGACACCTGGATGAAGACGAGGAGCTGAGGAGGTTCACCAATACCTGGGAACGCCATCGCGAGCACGAGCGGAACCGCCGCGCGTACCTCGCCGGGGACGTGCTGCGGTCTCCGGGGAGCGCGGTCGTCTGGTGGCTGGCCCGGCACGAGGAGGAGGTCGACCGCGCCGTGGAAATGATCGGCCCACTGGCCTGCCTGTCCGCCGCCGCCAACGACCAGGAGATCCCCGAGCCCTTCCGTCATCTGGCCGAACCGGCTGAGGCTCTGGTGAGGAGCGAACCGTCCGGGGGTTTCGACCACCCCCAGCCCTTCGACGAGCCCATGCCCTCACAGGGGCCGGACACACGGCGGGCCGATGCGCGGGGCAACCCCGTGTCAACCCTGCTCGACGAGATGGGCTTCCCCCAGGGATCCGAGGAACGAGCCGCGTTCGTCCACCGTCTCGCCAGGACGTCGGAGGCGATGGGCCGGCCGGACGCGGCGGAAGCCCTCCGCCGCGACCTGAAGGACGAGTGCGACGACCTCCGCCCCACCGCCGAGGACAGTACCGAACCGAGGCCGCAGGAACGCCCCGACCCCCGCAGCGAGGAGCAGACCGGCCAGGAGCCCTCTGCGGACACCACCGGCGTGTGGCCGGACGAAGCAGCGGGAACGGTGCCCGCTTGGTGGCGCCTCGACGGAGGAGAAGCACCGCCGCGGGCGGACGTACCCCAGCAACGTGGATACGACGGCGCTACCCTCACGGACCCGGGGGAGGACTCGTGGCAGTGACCGTGCCGCCGTCCGGCGACGCCTTCGCACGGCTGGCGCGCTGGGTCGAGAACTGCTGCTCCGACGAGCGCCTGTGCCTGCACGACGGGGAATGCGCCGACCAGCCGACCACCGACACCTGCCTGCCGCTCGGCTCGGTGCGTGAGGTGATAGGGCGGAAGGGCTCCACCGGGGCCGAGCGAGCCAGGTTGTGGCAGGAGATCGCGCGCCGCGTCCGCGACGAGAGGGAAGGGGAACAGGAGCGGCGGTGGATGATGATCGCCTTGTGGTTGGTGGCACCCCGCTTGAAGGGCATCGCCTGGTCCATCAACCGCCGCAGGCGCGCCGCCGAACTGGGTGATGTGTGCTCGGCGGTCCTGATGGGGGCGATGGAGGGACTGGTCACCGCGGCTGAGGAGAACCCGGGCGGTATCGAGAAGGGTCTCGTCGACGCCGCGTACGCCGCCGGGTGGCGAACCCGTAGGAGGCCGCCCCAGGAGGTGCCGATGGAGGAGATCAGCCACGCGCGGGGAAACCCGCTCCCGCCCGCAGCGGACAGCGAACCGTTGGTCGGCGAGGTGGTGCGGGTCGGAGCGGTGACGGCACCCCTCGTGCAGCGGGCGAACGGCGAGCGCCTGGGCGCCCTGGCACAGCGCCTCGGCCTGTTGCCGCACGTCCGCGACGTACGCCGGCGGCGACGGGCCGGGAAGTGGCCGGAGCGGACCGATGACGATCGCCCGGCCGTGTGGCAACAGAGCCTCTTCGACGGGGAGTGCGGATGAAGCGGCACCGGGACGAGTCCGTGGCGTTTTCGGAGGTCTTCGGCCTGCCCGCGCGGGTGGGGATGCGGATCGCCGCGGAAGCACTGGGCATGAGCCTGACCACGGCCTACCGCCGGGCGCGGCGCGGGGACTTCCCGTGCCGTCTGCGGAAGGAGGGACGCGTGTACGTCGTGCGTCTTCCCGACCTGATGCGCGGCCTCGGTATCCAGGACGTACGCGTGCGGTACGACGACATCGAAGCGGGCGCCAGATTCGCCCGCGGTGACACCGCTTCCTATCCCTAGCTCCCGGCCCGGTGCCGGCCGCCGTCATCCGGTGGCCGGCACCAGGCAGGTCGACGCTGACGGTGGTCGTCCCCGCGCTCGCCTCCGTGACGACGTACCGGTCAGGCTTCACGCCGTGGTGCCTGCTCGAGGAGCGGGTGGTCCGACCACTCACAAGGCCGTCCGCCGGTACGCCGATGCGGTACTGCGCGACACCGACATGCAGGCCGGGGAAGCAGGACAAAGGCGAGGGTCCCGTCCCTGCCTTGCGGGACGGCGGCCAAGCCTCGGTCCCGCGTGGGGAGTGGGGCATCACCCAACGCCGCGGTGAACAGACCGGCATGCTACGGCACAGCGACATCGACCGGGAGCAGTGTCGGGCGGGTGACCACTCCACCAACGCCGACCCACCGACGGAGGGGGCGTTCAGCACCGAAGCCCGTCCTCAACCGCCCGGAAACCACGTGGCTCTCCACCTGCCTCGCGGTGTCCCGGCACCCGCGAGCCGTGATCGCCTACGAGGCCGGCGCGGACGGTCGCGGGGGGCGTGAGGGAGAAGGTTGGTGGACAGCGGTGCTCAACGACATCGTGCACGCGGGCGGGCGCCGCCGGCTCTCCCTCCACCGCAACGGCGCAGAAGCAACCACCGCCCGCCGGCTCTGTGGAGGTCTCCCACAAGGCGTGCCTGCTGACGGACGACACCCAGCGGCACTGCTTCCTCGGGAACGCCCCCTTCAACAGGCTGATCACCGGTGACACCGGCATCGCTCGCTGACCTCTGCCCCGTCATACAGCCCTGAGGTCCCCGGAAAACGACGAGCGATCCACAGATCGGGGGGAATATCGGGGGGAATACCGTGCCCCACGGCAGAACGCGGACGCGGGGGAGGCGGCGGTGAACGGCAACCAGCTCGGAAACGACGGGCTGACGGCCCCGGACGCCGGGCCCGCTCACGGGCACGCACCGGGCACGGGCGCCACGGGCGCGGGCACAGGCGTCACCGGGAGACTGACTGGGACAGGGGCGGAGTTCACCGGGGCGCGTGGATCGGCGCCGGAGCGGCCACCCGGACCGGCGGCCGGCCGGAGCGGTTTCCGGTGGCGGGTCGGGCGAGCAGCCTCAGGTGGGCGCGCTCGTCGTCGGTGAGGCGCAGGGCGATGGAGATCCCGTACGGGACGCTGTCGGACGCGGTGGTGACCCGACCCTGTTCCAGCCGGGTGCAGTGGTCGGCGCTGACCGCCGCCAGGTGCGCCACCTCCTCCGGCGCGGCCCGCTCACCCGCCGCGGGTTGCCGACCCGGGGCAACCCGACGTCCTCGGGGCGGACCGCGGCTCGTCCGGCCTTGAGGAAGTCACCGAGCTCACTCACGCCGCCAGTGTTCCACCCGGTCCGCCGCGCGTTCCCGGGGCCGCTTCCCCCGGGAACGCGATGACCGGGGAGGACAGTGCCCTGGCCGGCTCCCCGCGGAGCGCGAACGCTGGTCGGCGTCTGCTCCGCCACAACCCGAGGAGGACCGCCCATGAACGTGCTCGCGCCGGACACCGCCACCCGGCTCACCGCCGCCGCCCGGAACGCCGCCGAGGGGATCGGCACGGCGATGAACATCGCCGTCGTGGAGGCAGGGGCGACCTCGTCCACTTCTCGAGGACGGACGACGCTGGCTGGGCTCCATCGACCTGGCTCTCAAGAAGGCGCGGACCTCGGCGCTGTTCCGCATGCCCAGTGCCGCCCTGGGGGAGATCTCGCAGCCGGGCGGCCCGGTGTACGGCATCGAGTGGTCCCACCGGGGCCTGGTCCCGTTCGGGGGCGGCCTGCCCCTTCTCCTCGGCGAACGGGTCGTCGGCGCCGTGGGCGTCTCCGGAGGCACCGCGGACCAGGATGTTCGGGCCGCCGAGGCGTGCGTCCGGGCCTTCGCGGCAGCCTGACGCCGGGGCCCGACCGCGCCGACCGACCGCGCCCCGCCGTCCTTCTCCGCGCTCCGGGTTCCACCAGGCACGGCTGTCAGTGCCCGACCCTAGGGTGGCCCCGTGACATTCCGATCCAGTTACTCGCTCCGGCGCATGGTCGAGGCGGCACGGGAGCTCACCGAGCACACGGGCGTACGGAAGCGCATCGACGCGGTGCTGAGCGTCATGGGCGCGGGCTTCGGCGGGACGTACGGCAAGGGCAGGCCGCTGGTGAACGCCCTGGAGGATGTCGCCCAAGAGGCCGTCCTGCACAGCGACTTCGAGCTCGCCCAGCGCTTTCAGCGTTTCGCCGACTACGCCCGGGGCGACCTCTTCCTCGACGTCCTGGAGAACTACTACGACGAGGACGCGCGGCGGCGCAGTGAGGAGCACATGCGGCGGATGGCCGCCCTGGGCGCCGACCGGGCGGTGGCCGTCCTGGACGTCCTGTGCGCGGAGAACCCCGACGCGACCGCCGCCGACGCCCGGGACCTCTTCCGGGGCATCGCCCGGTCCACCGACCACCTGGACCTCGGGACCGGAGAGGGCGGGGTGCAACTGCCCGCCAAGTACCTGAAGTGGCTCCAGCAGTACGGCCACATGGAGATGGTCCTCCGGGACCTGCCCCGGCCCGCTTCCGCCGAGGCCGCGCGGATGATGAGCGACGTCCTGGCGGACGCCGACGCGGGGCTGCTGGCCCAACTGCTCGAACTGAAGGCCAGACGGGCCGGCCTCGCGGCCCTGCGCGCGGCGGTGGACGACCCGGACAGCTCCGAGGGCGCCCTCCACGCCTGCCTGAAGAACCAGGAGTGGATCTTCGGCGGCGCCTACGTGGCCGAGCTGGCCCGCCGCCAGTACACCCCGGACACCATCCTCGACATCCCGCTGTTGCGCGGTGACGGCTCCCTGCACGTGGTGGAACTCAAACGCGCCAACATCGAGCACCTGGTCACCCGGCGAAGCGGCCACCTCATGCTGGGCGCCCCGGCGCACCACGCGGTCTCCCAGGCACAGAACTACCTCCGCACCATGGACGAGGACCGCCGCACCATCCTCGCCCAGTACGGCGTCGACACCCGCAGGGCCTTGGCGACGGTCGTGATCGGCCACCCCCGGTACGTGAGCGGAAGCGTCACGCCCCAGGAGATCGCGGAGACCCTCCGCACCTACAACACGCACACGGCACGCATAGAAGTGATCACGTACGAGACCCTTTTGGAGTCGGCGTCCCGGATGCTGGCCCTCTCGTCGGCCCGGCAGGACCCCGCTCCGGACGAGGAGCCCACGGCATGACCGACACCCCTCCGACGACCGACGCTCCTCCGGTGAACGACGCTCCTCCGGCGATCGAGCCGCTCCTGGCCCGCCTGTGCGGTGGCACCGTCACCGGCGAGGACTACGTCGGCTACTTCATGAACGAGCACGGGGAAGAGCTCGTCTTCGCCCAGCGCCCGGGCGAGAAGACCGCCCGCCTCTGGCACAGCGACGCGGACTGGCAGGTGTTCCGCGTCGGTGACCACTCGATACGGGTCGGCGGCGCGTTGGACGGAATGATCACCGTCGACGACCTGATCATCGACCGCGCGGAGGCGACGTGGCTGTCCTCCTGCCTGTCCGCCTCCCGCCACCTGCGCCCAGGACGCGCCTGACGAGTGCCAGGCCGGACAACGATGAAGTAGGCGACCTGCGCCCTGTCAACACCGCCTGTCGATCCGCTCCAGGGCGGCCAGTCCGCGAGCTCATCAGGGCAGCCTTGCACCGACACAATCCGTGCAAGCAGCGAGGTGATTTAGCGCAAGATTGGCAACAAGTGATCGAGGTCGGTAAATTACCTGACTTATGGTGTGCATGCGAGGGTTCCTTCGCTAGGTTTCCCCGAGTACTGCCCGGGAGGGCTACGCTATTCGGAGAGGCGTAGGCATTGAGTTTGGAGCTCCATGACCCGGAGGGCGGCGCTCAAGAAGTGCTCTCTGTCGCCTCTGACGTCGAAGCGCAGGTGCGAAGCGCTCAAGCGACCCATGCAGGAGATCTTGAGATTGGGAACACTCGGGTCGCATGCGCGGTTCTTGACGGGGGCATCCGAGTAATCAATCAAAGTGCCATGCTGTCGGCGCTCGGAAGGAATAAGCGGCCGAAAGGCGGTGATACCGGAACCATCCTGCTCGCTGCCAATCTGAGTTCCTATATCTCCCCTACGCTCAAAGAAGTTCTGAGTGACCCTATCCACTACAGAATGCCTTCTGGTGTCCGTGCGCTCGGATATCCGGCGAGTGTTCTTCCGGAAATCTGCGAGGTTTACCTGGAAGCTCGCCGAAATGGGGTGCTGCTGAAGAGTCAGGAGCCGGCCGCTGAAGCGGCAGAGATTCTCGTTCGAGGTTTGGCGAGGCTGGGCATCATTGCCCTCGTTGACGAGGCGACGGGCTATCAGGAGGTCCGCGCACGCAGGGAGCTGCAAAAGATCCTCGAAGCCTATGTGACGGCTGAGTTCCGTCCCTGGCTCAAGACATTTCCAGACGAGTTCTTCGAGCAAATCTATCGACTTCAGGGTTGGGAGTACAAACCTGGAACGTCAAAAAGGACTCCGTATGTGGGCAAGTTGGTGAACAAGTACGTCTATAAGCACTTGCCGAATGGAATCCTTGAGGAACTGGAGCGTATCAACCCCCGTCAGGGGAACGGATACCGTCGGCATAAGCATCACCAGCATCTTACCGCTGACACGGGCAACGCTCATCTTGACAAGCAGATTTCCCACGTCATCATGTTGATGAGGATTTCGAAAGATCGATTCGAGTTTGAAGAATTGTTCGCCCGGGCGTTTCCGGATCCTCAGATGCGGCTTCCCTTGTCGCCCGAGTAAGGGCATGGTCGTCTACCGCTCAGTCTTCCCTTGCGTAGAGTTGAGATGGCAGGGCAGTGGCAGTGCGCCCCCCGTCGGCCACTGCGTCAGCCTGTCGGGTGTCAACGTGTAGAGCTGGACGGCTGTTTCGTACATTAATTTCAAGGGCTATTGAGGCCACCAGGTCGCTGCTTCTGTCGGGGTGGGATGAAGCCGTAGGTGCCATCTCCGAGCATGCCTAGGGAGTGTCCGGTGGGGCAGTGGGTTTCCGGCCGGTCGCTCGTCGATTCGGTCATGGGTCGGTCGTGAGGCGGGGGAGCTGACGAATCGCGAGTGGTCTCTTGTGCAGTCGCACCTGTCGTCTTCGGGCAGGTGGGGCGGCAGGTGGAACGACCCTCGAACCGTGGTCGACGGGACCCTGTTCCGGATCCGGACCGGTGTCCCGTGGCGTGACCTGCCGGAACGCCACGGTTCGTGGAAGACCGTATGCGAGAGGCATCGCCGCTGGTCGGCGGAGGGCGCCTGGGGCCGGATCTTGCGGGTGGTCCAGGCCGACGCCGACCTTGCCGGAAGGGTCGACTGGTCGACGGTCGGTGTCGACCTGACGTCCTGCCGGGCCCATCGGCACGCGGCCGGCGCCCGCAAGACCAGGCCGCGCGCCCGCAAGGCCCGGCCGCGGGTCCCGAAAAAAGGACGACGCCCCGGCACCACCGTCCGAACGAGGGGACTCGGACGGTCCTGGGGCGGCCTGGCCTGCAAAACCCATCCGCCGGTGAGGGCGGCTGCCGCCCCATGGCCCTGCTGCTCACGCCGGGCCAGTGGGGTGACGCCCCGCAGATGATCGAGGTCCTGGACCGGATCCGGGTTTTCCGACCGTTGGGAGGGCGGCCCCGGACCCGGCCCGGCCACGTCAGCGGCGACAAGGCTTACAGCTTCCGTCGAAACCGCCGTCACCTGCGAAGACGCCGCATCCAGCACACCATCCCGGAGCCGAGGGAGCAGCGGGCCAACCGCCGACGCGGAGGCAGCGCGGGGGCAGGCCCGTCAGGTGCGACCGTGACCGTTATCGGTGTCGCAACGAGGTCGAGCGGGCCATCAACCGACTCAAGAATTCCCCTGTTGTCGCGACCCGTTACGACAAACGGGCCTACGTTTTGCACAGCACCGTCACCGCAGCAGCGGCCCGGTTACGGTTCCACCCGTGATCCGCCGGACAGTACCTGGTCGGCTCGTACGAACCTCACCGGCCGGAGCCCGGTGGCGGGGTGGAGCGCTTCCGCTGGGAGAGGGCCGGGAACCGTCTCGCATCCGGTCGCGGTTCCGGGGCTGATCTGCCGCTGTCCCCGCGGGGGCCGCGGTGCCGACGCCGGTGGACCACGGCCGGTGGTCCACGACCGGCCTATGACCTGTGGTTCCGGCAGGGCCGAGTGGCCGGGCGCCCCGATGGCGAGCCGGAGACGACGGCGGTGACGGTGTCCGGGACGCCATGTGCGCGCCCCGGCCGATGCCTACAGGTCGAACTCGTGTGGCGGCAGGTCGAGGGTGTGGCAGGCTTCGCGGACGGCCGCCTGCTCGGTCTCGTCGAAGTCGCCGTCGGCACCGCCGATGACGATGCCGATCTGGATGACGGCGCGGGCCTCGGCGGGCTTCTTCCTGGCCTTGGCGATTTCCCGCATGACGTTGACCTTGCCGAGGGCGAAGTCGGAGGTCAGCTTGTCGAGGTTCTCCTCGAAGCGGCGGTGGAGGTCGTCGGCGGGGAAGTTGCGCAGGACGTCGTTGGTGGTGATGAGCTGGGCGACGCGTTGGCGTTCGGAGGGGTCGACGCGGCCGTCGGCGGCGGCGACGAGCGCGCACATCGCCATGGAGGCGTCCCGGAAGGCACCACTGGTGAGTTCGTTCTTCTTCGCCATGAGCTGGGTCTGCATCGTCGACGCCGATTCCTTGAGGCGGTCCCACAGGGCCACGCGTACTCCTTCGCCGGGGGTGCGTTCCGGGCCGGGGCCGGAGCGGCCGGCCCGGAACACAACTTCTACATTGCTGTAGAAGTTACCAGGCTCAGCCCTCGTCGCCCTCGTCGTCCCCCTCGAAGAAGTCGCCGATCTCGTCGACGGCCTCCGCCGCGACGAGGCCGCCCGCCACGCCGACGGCCAGCCCCGCGGCACCGGCGGCGACGGCCGTGCCCATGCCGGGACCGGGCCGGTGGCCGTGATGGTGCTCGTCGTGCCCGTACGACCCGTGCCCGTACGACCCGTGGCCGTCGTGCCCGTACGCCCCGTGGCCGCCGTGGGTGGAGCGGTGCTCGACGAGCTGCCGCACCCAGGACTCGACCTCGGTGGTCCAGTGCGTGTGGTCGACGTCCTCGTGGCTGAGGGTGAAGCGGGTGAGCGCGTCGTGGCCGCCGGAGAGGAAGCCGCCGCGCTTGTCCGCCTCCAGGACGACCTCCATGCCCTGCGGGTCGGCCAGGAAGGTGACCTCGATCTCGTTGACCCGGCCCGCGTACTGCGGCGAGGGGGAGATCTCGATCTCCTGGTAGAACGGCAATTGCTGGCCGGTTCCGCCGATGTGGCCGTACTCCAGGTCGGCGGACTTGAAGCCGAAGCCGAGCTGGCCGAACGCCTCCAGGATCGCCTCCTGGGCGGGCAGCGGTGCCACCGTGAGCGGGTCCAGGTCGCCCTTGTCCTTCGCGCCCGCCACCCCGAGCTCGGTACGGACGCCGAGCACGACGCCCAGGGCCTGCCCGTGCAGCTCCGTGACGGGGGTCTCCCACGGCAGGGTCACGCTGAACGGGACGCTGCGCTGCTCGCCCTCGGCCAGGCGGAAGCCGCTGGCGACGGTGAACCGTTCGAAGGCGACCGTGCCCTCGCTCTCGCCGTCGCCGAGCTCGGCCTCCACCCGGGCGACGAGCTCCAGGGTGATGTGCTCGATGTCGAAGTCGGCGTTGCCGCCCTTCAGGTGGACCTCGCCGGTCAGGGTGCCGCCCGGCCGGACCGCTCCGGGGGTCAGGACCGTGTCCACCGAGGGGCCGCCGATGCCGATCGAGCCGAGCAGTCGTTTGAACACCATCGTGGCGTTCACTCCTTCGCGAAACGTGTTGCTGTACGGAGAGGCGGGGCCGCCACCACCGGCGGGGCGATGGTGGCGACCGGGGAGAACTACTTCGACGCCGCTCCCAGGGCGGCCAGGGCCTGTGCCCGGCGGACGAACTTCAGGTCGGCGAGGTCGGCCACCGTCTTGACGCCGAACGCCTCCTCCAGGAGCTCGCCGTCACGCTCGGAGACGCCCTTCAGCGCGCTCACCGGTGCGGCCAGGATCTCCGGCAGGCTCTTGTCCGCCCATGCCTTGTCCAGCACCTTGTCCAGATCTATCGCAGCCACGAAGGCCCTCCCACCATGACGGAGCGGTCCGGTGTGCCGTCGACCCGCCTCGCGGGCGCGTCCGACGGCATTCCTCGCCGCTTGTATCTACATCCGTGTAGAAGCATAGGGGCGGATGCCCTTCCGCGGGGGAGCGCCGGGGTGAACGGGCGGTGTACAGCGCGGAATCGGCCGGTCGGCCGGTCGGTCGGTCGGCCGACCAGTCGCGTGTTGCGGATGTGGCTGGGTATGCGATCCGCGGTCCGCGCGGGTGGTTGTCGCGCCCCGGGGCGTCCCCGAGGCGCCTCCGAGGCGTCCTCGGGGTACCCGCCGGCACGGCGGGAGGGCCCGGTGGGCCCTGTCCGCCGTGCCTCGTCCGGGGTCGCCGGGGCTGCGAAGGCCGTCCGAACGGGTGTGAATGGAAGGCGGGCGACGGGCGCGGGCGATGGGCGGCCATCCGGCGCGTCCCGTCCCGGAGGTGCCGTGTCGAGTTCCGGAGCGGTACGGCATATCGTCTACACGCGTGTAGAAGAACGGAGTGTGGGACAGGTTCCGTGGCAGCCGCGCGGAGACGGAGCGCAGCCGCGGTGGACCCGCTTCCTGGCCCGACGAGGAACGACAAGCGTGACGAGGGACGGCATACGTGACGAGGAGGAGGCGCGGGGTGACTCAGGACGTCGCTTCACAGGCGGCCGAGCCGTCCCGCGCCGTGAGGGCCCGAGCCGAGCTGACCTGCGCCATGGGGACCCGCGCCGAGCCGTCCCGTGCCGAGCCGTCCCGCGCCGTAGGAGCCCGAGCCGAGTCGACCCGCGCCGTGGGGGCCCGCGCGCCGGGCGGGGCGGTCGCCGTCACCGAACCGGGGACCGGCTGCTCCCGCCCGTTCGTCCCGCTCGACAGAGCCGTGAAGGAGTTCGCCTTGCCTGCCAGACCGATGGACCCCCCTGGGGACGGTCCCGGACCGTCCCGTGCCGCCACGCCTGAAGCCGGCGCGCGGCGGGACGGCGTGCGGTGAGCGCCGGACTCGGCCTGCTGGCCGTGCTCGTCCTGACCGTGGGCACCGGGTACTTCGTCGCCCAGGAGTTCGCCTACGTCGCCGCCGACCGGCTGGCGCTCGCCCGCGAGGCCGAAGCGGGCGACGGGCGGGCCGCCCGTGCCCTGAAGGTGCTGGGGCGGCTCTCGTTCATGCTCTCCGGCGCGCAGCTCGGCATCACGGTCACCGGACTGGTGGTCGGCTTCCTCGCCGAACCGTCCGTGTCGGCCCTGCTGAGGCCCGTACTGGACGGTGTGGGGCTGACGGGTGGCGCGGCCACGGCGGTCTCCGTGGTGCTGGCCTTCACGATCGCCACGGTCCTGCAGATGGTGGTCGGCGAACTCGCCCCGAAGAACCTGGCACTCGCCGTACCCGAGCGGCTGGCGAAGTCCCTGGCCTCCTCCACCCTCCTCTACCTGAAGGCCGTCGGCCCGCTCGTGCGCGTCTTCGACAGCGCGGCGAACACGCTCCTCCGCAAGGTCGGCATCGAGCCGGTGGAGGAACTGCACCACGGAGCCACCCTCGAGGAGCTCAGCCAGTTGATCGGCGAGTCCCACGAGCAGGGGCAGCTCCCGGCGGACACCGCCGAGCTCCTCGACCACGCCCTGGAGTTCTCCGAGCGCACCCTCGACGAGGTGATGGTCCCGCGCGTGGACGCCGTGTTCGTACGCAGGGACGCCACCCTGGAGGAGGCGGCCGACCTGATCGCCGTACACGGCCACTCCAACTACCCGGTCCTCGGAGACCACCCCGACGACATCACCGGCGTCATCGGCGTGTGGGAGCTGATGCGGCTGCCCGCGAGCGGCTTCGGCACCACGTCGGCCGGGGAGGCGGCGCGCCGTCCGCTGCTGCTGCCCGACACCCTTCCGCTGCCGGACGCGGTGGCACAGATGAGGCAGCGGGACGACGAGTTCGCCGTCGTCCTGGACGAACACGGGGGAGTCGCGGGCATCGTCACCTACGAGGACATCGCCGAGGAACTGGTCGGTGACATCGCCGACGAGACCGACACCGTCGTCCGGCCGGCCGTCCCCGACGGGGCCGGCTGGGTGGTCGACGCGGGGCGCCGCCTGGACGAGGTGGAGCAGGCGACCGGCATCGCGCTGCCCGAGGAGGAGGACTACGACACCGTGGCCGGCCTGGTCATCGACCGGCTGGGGCGCTTTCCCGCCATCGGCGACCGCCTCACCGTGGAGGGCGTCGCCATCGAGGTCCTGAGTCTGGACCGGCACGTACCGGAACGCGTCCGGATCGAGCGCGCGGCGGACGAGGAGGCCCAGGCGTGAGTTTCCCCGTGGCTCTCTTCGTCACCGTCCTGCTCCTCGTCGCCAGCGGGTTCTTCGTGGCCGCGGAGTTCGCCCTCGTCGCGGCGAAGCGCCACCGCATGGAGAAGGCCGCCGAGGAAGGGCGGCGCGGCGCGAAGGCGGCGCTCGCCGGCATGCGCGAGCTGTCCCTGATGCTGGCCGGCGCCCAACTGGGCATCACGGTCTGCACGCTCGGTCTCGGTTCGATCTCCAAGCCCGCCGTCTCCCACCAGGTCGATCCCCTGCTGGTGAAGCTCGGCCTGCCCGCCGGGCTCAGCTACGGCATCGCGTTCGCCTTCGCGATGGCCCTCGTGGTCTTCCTGCACATGGTCGTCGGAGAGATGGCCCCCAAGTCGTGGGCGATCGCCCATCCGGAGCGTTCCGCGATGCTGCTCAGCCCGCCCTTCCGCGCCCTGGTCAAGGTCGTGCGGCCGCTGATCCGGGTCCTCAACAGGGTCAGCAACGCCCTGGTCCGGATGTGCCGCGTACAGCCGCGCGACGAGCTGACCGCGGTCCACAACCGCGAGCAGCTCACCCACCTGGTCGCCGAGTCGGAACGGCTCGGTCTGATCAACGAGACCGACTCCGAACTCATCACCCGGTCCCTGACCGAGCCGCAGACCCCCGTCGCGGAGCTGCGGGTACCCGCCGGTGACATCGCGACCGTACCGGCCGACGCCGATGTCGACACGATCCTGTCGACGGCCACCGCCGCCGACCGGGCGCGCCTGCTCGTCGCGGACGGGGAGGAGGTCCTCGGCTCGGTGCACGCCCGGGACGCGCTCGTTGCGCGGGCCCGGGGCCGCGCCGCCACCGCACGCGGGCTGGCCCGGCCCGTTCCGGAGCTGAGGGGCACCGACAGCCTCTCCCACGCGGTCGAGCAGTTGCGCAGGCACCGCGCCTCCCTCGCGGTCATCCGGGACGAGCACGGCCGGCTCACCGGACTGGTCAGCCTGGACGACCTCCTCGCCCGCCTGATGGGCACGCGGAGCGCGTAGGCGCGACAGCACAGGGCCCTCGCCCGGTGTCGGGAGAGGGTCCTTCCCGCACGCGGCGGGCGGGCGCGCGCCGGTCCGCCGGCCCCGTTCCGCTCCGAGTCGGCCGGGCTCCTCCCGCGCGCGGCGGCGGCCCGGTCCCGCTGCGGTCGCTGCGCCCCGGCGACCTGGGCTCCTCCCGCGCATGGCGCCGGGCCCGTTGTACGGCGCATGGTGCCGGCCCCGTTGTACGGCGCATGGTGCCGGCCCCGTTGTACGGCGGGTGGTGCGGCGCGTGTACGGCGGGTGGTGCGGCGGGTGGCGCCGGCCCCGTTGTACGGCGGGTGGTGCGGCGCGTGTACGGCGGGTGGTGCGGCGCGCCGAAGGGGTGCCCTTCCCGCGCGCGGCGGGTGAACGCGCGCCGACACCCTCATCCTCGCCGTGAAGCCGTGCCCTTCCCGCGCGCGGCGGGTGGGCACCGTCCGCCGGCCCCGTTCCGCCACGGCGCTCGACCACCTGCTCGTCGTACGCCTCGCGGACCTCATTCCCGGGACGGGCGGGCGAGCCCCGTGAAGCCGGGGCTGCCGAAGTCCGGCCGGCTGTGGCCCGGGCGGGTGTGGCTCCGGGGTACGGGACCGGGCGCGAGGCCCGGTGGTGTGCTCGTGGAGCCCGCCGTGGAGTCGTGGAGTCCGAGTCCGTGGCGCAGCCGGGGCAGTAGACCGCGCTGCAGCAGGGCGTGCGACCACGCCGCGTGCGCCTGCGCGAGCGGGACCGGTGAGGGCGGGGCTTCGTGTGCCGTGGCCCGGTGTCGGGCGGCCGTGAAGACCAGACCGGCGCCCGCCGTGAGCCCGGCGACGGCGGCGATGGCCGCGGCGGTCCAGCCCGTGCCGACGAGCGTGTCGGCCGGCGCGTCCGCGACCCCCGCCGCGCGCAGGCCGTAACCCAGCAAGAGGAAGATCACCGCTGCCGTGGCGGACAGCAGGGGAGTCAGGACGACGAGGGCGGCCATGACGCCTTCACCGCCTTCACCGCCATCGGACGGAACCGCTGGGGCTGGTGGGGTTGCTGTGGAGGACGAAGTGCCGGTCGGTGACGACCTTGCCGGAACCGTTCAGCGGCAGGGCGCCGGCGTCCAGGTCGAAGTCGGTACCGGAGGTGGTGCGGACGTCCCGCTCGAGCCCGACCACCACGGCGGTCAGCCCCGGGGCCTCCTTGCTCAGCGAGATGTCGCCGCCCTTGACGAGGCTCACGCCCCTGTCGTCGTTCCTCTCGCCTCCAGCGGTCGGGTCGGGCGCGGGGCGCGTTCGGTCCGAGAGGTGTCCGGGACGTTGGTTCCACAGCAATGTAGAAGTTGGTGGGTGTACTCGACCGCGGAGCGCCGACGGGGCGGGGCCGGTGGCGCCACCGCCCCGCCGCCCTCCTCCGGGAGAGCGGGCCCGGCGCGGCGCGAGGAGGCACCGGCGCGGGAACGAGGGGTGGCGGGGCCAGTACCATGAACGTCCTCGTTGTACGAGCGGGACCGGCGGGCAGAAGGCGGACACGATGACCGAACGGAACGAGGGCGCTGCCGGCCGGCAGTCCGGCCGCCGGGCCCAGGGGGAGCTGGAGGCGGAGGTACTGGCTGCCCTGCGGAGCGCGTCGCGCCCGGTCACCGCCGCCTACGTGCACGAGCGCCTCGGGCAGGGACTCGCCTACACGACCGTGATCACCACCCTGACCCGGCTCCAGGCCAAGGGGGCGGTGGCGCGGCAGCGTGCGGGCCGGGCCTTCGAGTGGACGGCGGTCGCGGACGAGGCCGGCCTCACGGCCCTGCGGATGCGCCGCCTCCTGGACGCGGAAGCGGACCGCGAGGCGGTGCTGTCCAGGTTCGTCACCGCCCTGCTGCCCGACGACGAACAGCTCCTGCGCGACCTGCTGGCCCAGTCCGACGAGGCCGAAGGCTGACCCAGGTGGGCGTCTTCGTCTTCCTGCCCCTCGTCCTGCCCCTGTCGGCCTGGCCGATGGCCCGGCTGGCCGAGCAGCACCTGCACCCCCGTGCGGCCACCTGGCTGCTCACCGCGGTCGCCGTCGTCCTGGCCGTGTGCAGCACCCTGTGCCTGGCCCTGCTGATGGTGGTCGGCACCGCGCAGCTCCCCGGCAATCCGCTGCCGGACGGCTGGTCGGACCCGGAGGTCCGCGAGGCCGTTCCGTACGACGAGGTCGCCGGCAAGGCCGCCATCCCCGCCCTGATCGTGGTGCTCGCCTCCTGCGGCCGGGCGGCCTGGCGCCACCACCGCGTACGGCGCCGGGCGAACCAGGCACTCGCCGGCCTGCCCGCACGGTCCGTCGCGATCCTGCCGGACGACGTCCCCTACGCGTACGCCCTTCCCGGAAAACGCGACCGCGTCGTCACGACGACCGGCATGCTCCAGGTACTCACCGGCCCCGAACGCCGCGCCCTGTTCGCCCACGAGCGCGCCCATCTCGTCGGCCACCACCACCGGTACCTGCTGGCCGTGCAGTTGGCCGCCCGCGCGAACCCGTTCCTGCGCCCGCTGCGCACCGCCGTCGCGTACACCACCGAGCGGTGGGCCGACGAGGACGCCGCCGCCCGCGTGGGCAACCGCCGACTCGTGGCACGGGCGGTGGGCAAGGCCGCGCTCGTGTCACGCGGGGCCCCCGGCGTCACCCTGGCGGGCTTCGCCGCCCCGGGGCCGGTACCGCGCCGGGTGGCCGCCCTGCTGGGCCCGGCACCCTCGGCACGGAACTGGCCGCCGGTGTTCACCGCGGTCGGCCTGGCCGCGTGGGGAGCCGCCGCCGGCACCACGGCCTCGGCACTGTCGTCGGCCAACGCCGCCGTGAGCCTGTTCTTCATCCTGAAGGCCGCCACTCCGCTGTAGGCGCGCGCACCGCTGCCGCGAGGATGGGACCTCCACCGCCTTCCCACATCCGTGCCGCCCGCGAAACCCCGCCGCCCGCCCGACCACCACGCGACCACCGCCTCCCGACCGTCCACCGCCCGCCCGATCACCACCGAAGGCGACGCGCGGCTCCTCCCAGACCCGGCGAGCGACAGGCGGAACCCGGGGGTGCCATCCCCACCGGCTCGACGCGGTGGGGCGGCTTCGGCAAGCAGGGGAACCCGGGTGCCATCGAACACCCCGGTTCCCCGCACCCGTCCCACCGGGCACGGCGAACTCCGTTCGACCAGCGCCCTTCCACGAGTTGGGGCACGAAGACCCACAGCGAATCCGGACGACGAACAACGCCCCGGTCACCGACCAGGGCCTTCGCTGTGGAGCGGGTGACGGGAATCGAACCCGCGCTCTGAGCTCGGGAATCACTGCATCTTCCGTACCCACAAACGTGTCGTGACCAGCATCAACAGGTGCCAGAAAGGGCTTCTGGGCCCGCCTGGTACCCGCTGCTGACCGTGGTGTACCGCCCCTTCGGGCACGGATCGGGCACGGATCGGGCACAGGGTCGACCTCCCCCGTGACGCCCCGTCTGTTCTGGCACGAGAGTGTGTGGGACCTACTCGTGCTTGAACGTCACCGATGGGTCATCGGACGGATCGTGTCCTCGCTCGCCGCCTGCTCAACTACCGACCTCATGACGAAGTAAAGCGACATCTAATGCGCTAAACGGATCAGTTAGCAGATTATCTAAACGGACATTCGGTAGGTGCTCTACGGTTGCGCTCCATGGAGGTCGGACAACAAGTTGCCGGCCCAGAAAGGACGTTGTAGGTGACCATCACCGTTGACCCCTCTCGTCTGTCGCTGACGCGCGAGGAGTCCACCTACCTGGCGATTCGGACCACCCAGGGCGGACGCACGGTCTACACGACCCGCATCCCACTGTCCGAGCTCCCGGTTATCCTCACGATCCCTGACCCGGCCAAGCCCGACCCGGACAACCGCCGCGTCGACCCCAACCACGCAAAGGGCTTCGGCAACTACCTTGCTGAAAACCCGGGTTGGGTGGCTCCGGCTCTCCTTATCCGCGACACCGGTGGCTGCCGCTTCGAGCCGATCAGTGCGGACGGGACTGTCGGATACCTCACCGTCCCGTGGGCCATCGGCGGCATCGGGCGCCTGATCACGATCGACGGCCAGCACCGTGTGCTCGGGGTCCACCTGGAGAAGAAGCGCATCACCGACGAGATCGCGCGCATTGACCGTGAGGCGGTCCGTGCCAACGAGGCGAAAAAGCAGAAACTTGACGAGGAGCGCGAAGCTCTGATCCTCCGACTTCAGCGTCTTAAGGAAGAGTTCATCGGCGTCGACATCTACGTGGAGGTCGATGGTGTCCGCGGGCAGCAGATGTTTGTCGACGTCGCAGACAACGCCAAGGGCATCTCCGGCGCCGTCCGAGCCCGCTTCGACACTTCGCGCATCGCCAATCGCACGCTGACCGACATCGTCGCTCACCCCCTCTTCGCAGGGAAGATCGACATCGAGCGTGACCGCATGACCCTGGCCAACCGCAACCTGATGGGCGCCAAGCACGTCGCTGACATCACCCGCTCCGTCATCGCTGGCCCTGGTGGACGCGTGAACAAGAAGGTCGAGTCCCTCACCGACAACGAGGTGATCGAAAGCGTCCGCGGTTTCTTGGACGTCATTTCCACGGCCTTCACCGACCTGGCGGCGATCACCGAAGAGGATGTCGACAACTACCACCCTTCCCTCTCTGAGAAGCGCAAGAACGAGCCGCCGGCACCCCCTACCAAGGCGATGCAACTCCGCGAGTCCTCCCTCCTCGGCTCCGTGGGCATGCTCCGCGTCCTCGGCGGCGTTTACCGCAACCTCAAGGAGGACGGAGTTGAAGACGGTGACGTCCAGGAGTTCTTCAAGCGGCTCGACCGCCACATGGGCGCCCCGGTCACTGAGCAGAGCATTTGGC
This sequence comes from Streptomyces sp. NPDC045287, assembly GCF_056432325.1. Taxonomy (NCBI): domain Bacteria; kingdom Bacillati; phylum Actinomycetota; class Actinomycetes; order Kitasatosporales; family Streptomycetaceae; genus Streptomyces; species Streptomyces sp. NPDC045287. The sequence goes on along the minus strand of NZ_JBWKJG010000029.1, from coordinate 12,677 downwards.
GCACCACCGCGGCGAACGAAGACTTCGAGCCCAACGCCTCTGCGCCGATCATGCGCCAGCAGAACATCGTCCACCTGACCAAGGTGATCACCGACTGGTACAAGAAGGCGCCCGCCGCCATCTGAGCCACCGGACAGCAGCGAGGCCCCCTCTATGACCCATGCGGAGGGGGTCTCGCTGGGGTTCCGGGTGTTCAGGGCAAGAGGTGCGGCTCGGTGGCATTGGGCCCCTTGCCCTCAGGGCAAATTACTGCCTGCTCTTCGTTGGCAACAGGTGGTAACGGGCTTGCGCTTACCTTCGTACTTGCGGTTCCCCAGCCGCAGCCCCACGCACGTCTCTACGGACCCGCAGCCGGAAACGGCGCCCCCGCCATCCCGGTGCCGGCCGATCCCCTGCCGGAGGCATCAAGCTTTGACCGCGACCGTGCGGACGGTGCTCGACTCATGGCCACCGGCCCTACCCACACGTGGACGCGCGTCGGCGCAGCGCGGGCGGAGCGGGCCGAAGGCAGGAGCGACGCCCACGGCGGAGCCGGGAGCCCGCCCGGCGGAGTGGAGCACAGTCGGGTGCCTTGATGACAGGTAAGAAGCCGCTTCGGACGTGTCCGCAAGCTACCCTCCGGCCGGTACCAAGCTCGGTACCTCGGCCCGGACGGTATCGACCGACCCGCCCCGCACACCTTCGCGACCGCCCGGGACGCTGACGACTGGCTTGCTGAGCAGCAGACCGCGCTTCGGCGCGGGGACTGGATCGACCCGGACGCGGGTGCGATCAACTTCGAGAAGTACGCCACGCAGTGGGTTGAGGAGCGGGACCTGGCCGCGACCACCGACGAGCTGTACCGGCGGTTGCTGCGGCTGCATATCCTGCCCACCTTCGGCGGTTTGGACCTCGATGAGATCAGTCCGCCCGCCGTCCGTGCCTGGCGGGCTGAGCGGCGCAAGGTGACTGGCGCGACCACCGTCGCCAAGTCGTACCGGCTCCTGAAGGCCGTCCTCCAGACGGCCGTCGATGACGAAGCCATCCGCCGCAACCCCTGCCGGATCAAGGGCGCGGGCAAGGAGTCGGCCCCTGAACGCCCGGTGGCGACCGTGGCCCAGGTCGACGCGGCTGCCGACGCCATGGGTCCGCGCTGGCGGCTGATGGTCTACCTCGCCGCGTACGGTCCGGCCCGCCCCGAGGAACAGGCGGCCATGCGGCGGCCGGACGTCGACCTGGACACCCCCGGCGTGTGGGTCCGCAGGGCTGAGCCGGAGTTGACCACCGGCCGCCGTGTCGAGGGCGACACCAAGTCGGAGGCGGGACGGCGCTTCATGGTCCTGCCGGCCTTCCTCCGGACCGACCTCCGGAGGCACCTCAACTGGTACGCGGAGAAGGGACCGGACGGGCTGCTGTTCGTGGAGGAGAAGGGCAAGCCGTTCCGCCGCTCGTCCTTCGGGCGTAAGTGGCGCCAGGCCCGCGCCGCGACCGGCCTCCCGGAGGGCTTCCGGTTCTACGATCTCCGTCACACCGGCCACACCCTCACGACCCGTTCGGGCGCCACGCTCAAGGACACGATGGTCCGCGCGGGCCAGTCCACCGAGAAGGCCGCGCTGATCTACCAGCACTCCGACCACGAGCGTCAGAAGGAAGTGGCCGGCGCGCTGGACCGGATGGTGCGCGCGACCCGCCAGAAGGCCCGTGAGCAGCGCGAAAAGGCGGAAGGTGGTGCGGAGGTGGTGCGAGACGCCTAGAGAGGTCTAGACAACAGCGAAGCCCCGGGCCGCTGGCCTGGGGCTTTCGTGTGGAGCGGGTGACGGGAATCGAACCCGCGCTCTGAGCTTGGGAATCACTGATCCACCGGTCGTTATTGACCGCTTGACCAGCAACAACGGGTGCTAAGGCGCCACTTCAGCCACTGCCGATTCCCCGCTATTGACCGTGGTTCACCGACGCGTCGGGCACGGAACGGGCACGGTGCTGAGGGTCATTGCAGAGCACACAGGGCCCGTTTAGTGGTGGGTGTCGCGCCGACGCTGACAGGCTCTCGTTCAGAAGCCGTTATCGTCGAGCAAGCCGAGGTACTGAGCTAGGCGAGTGTGTACTTGAGACAAGACTCGGGCCTCAAGTGTTCCTAGGCGGTCGTCGAGTTTTTCCTTCATCAGAGGCTGGATCGCTGGTACGCGGACCCAGCACTTCTTCAGGACTCCACCTTGACCAGCAGCCAACTGAATGTCATACCTGGTCTTTCGGCTCGTTGAACTAGAGATCGGGCATACTAGGACAAACGGCCAGGCAATGTCTCCGTTGGAGCTAGGGCCGCTCACGACGAGGACGGGCCTTCGTGTGTCGTGAACCTGGCGTTCCTCATCAGGGATGAGCCGAAGCTTGTCGTCCGAGACGTAGTAAACACCGCCGGCGTAAACAGGAACGATCATCCCGCTGTCAGTCACCGTCCAACATTACGCCAGTAGCTTCCCTGCGGGCTTCGGATAGAGCCTCGATGTCCTGGGTGAGGTCATCCACGGCCCCGGCTTCGTCCTCCAGGGGAGGCATGGTCAAGGCGAGGGCTCGCAGTTTTTGGAGTGCCGGCTCCAGGTCGGGCAGCGGCTCCCCGCCTGTCAGGTCCAGTCGGACCTCCCTGCGGCCCAGCTTTTGCGCTTCGAGCATCGGCTGGGTTTGGTAGGTGAGGTCCTTCAGCTGGGTCGCTGACAGTTGCCCCTTCTCGGAGACGATCCTTTCAACGATCTCTGCAAACCGTTCGTCTATCTCAACCTGGGGTGTCTCTACGGCCAGCACGAGCCGGACTTCCGGGGTCCCGTAGAAGTTAACGGTCTCGCTCACGCGTACGATGCCAGCAAGCTCAAGATCGGTCTCGATCTCACGGAGAGCGTTGCTGTACGGGCCGTAGTGCCGCCAGCGCCACTCGACGCCACTGCCCGGAGCGCAGTCCTGAGCTACTGCTTCGAGGTCGGCCAGGTAAAGCAACTTGGCGAGTTTGGTGCGGTTGATCATGACGCCACTGGAGCGAGCGACACGCAGCAACTGCACCACAGCCGCCGAACTTCCGCGCATCGTCATAGCCACACCCCCAGACGTACCACTGTACGGGCTGAGACGCGTCTTTGCACCGCCCGATGAGAAAAACATCCACGCAAAGTAGTAGTAGGACGACTTACGGTGATCACCTATGAAGTAGTCCATACAAACCCCCCTAGATTGAGGGTACCCGAACCTTTGTTCGCTTTCTAGTGCTTGAGCGCCCGATCCGCATCCACCACTCTCCCCAGCTTCCATCCCGTCCGCCGTCGACCCACACACCGTGGAGCGGGCGCGGTGCCGGGCGTCCAGGTGGAGCGCCCAACTGGACGAACGACCTGGACGCCCGGTGCCGTGTCTGCTCGGCTCTGCCTGGGTCGACGGCGGACGGGATGGGAGCTCCCTGCGCACGCCCCTACGGACCCGCGGCCGGGGACGGCGCCCCCGCCATCCCGGTGCCGGCCGATCCCCCGCCGGAGGCATCAGGCTCTGACCGTGACCGTGCGAATGGTGCTCGACTCATGGCCTCCGGGCCCTATCCACCTGTGGGCGGGCGTCGGCGTAGCCCGCGCGGAGCGGGCCGAAGGCAGGAGCGTCGCGCGGAGCGGAGCCGGGAGCCCGCCCGGCGGAGCGGAGCGCAGCCGGGGCTTGATGAGGTAGAGAAACCTGTAACAACTCATGACCGATAGGACTCTTGGCGCTGGTCATGCCTGGGTGATGGTGTGGCAGTGGAGCCGTACGCATGAGGGGGCAGGGTGCAGCCATTACCGGATGACTTGGCGCAGAATCGGGCGGGCGACGCGGTACGCCGCAAGATCCGGGAACTGCAACCGAACCCGCTGCTCAGGCTGGTGGACCGATGGTTGGCGGAACCGAAGCTTCGCAGTTGGAAGGACGGCCTCGTAGGTGAGCGGCTCACCGGTAAGCGCCTGGACCGGCTCCGGGGCCGCGGCTGGTTCACCCTTCACGCCATCCAATGGGCGACCGGCACGGACATTGATCACCTCGCCATCGGCCCCGCCGGCGTCTTCACCATCAACTCGAAACGGCATCCGGGGAAGACCGTCTGGTACGGCGACATCGCGATCACGATCAACGGCAGCCGGACTCGGCACATCGCAGCCAGTCAGTCCGAAGCGCGCCGGGTGTCCCGCGTTCTGTCCCGTCGCTGCGGGATTGAGGTTCCCGTCCGGCCCGTGATCTCCGTAGTGCACGCGGCGAAGCTCACGGTCAAGGGTGCGAACCCGCCGGTGCTCGTCCTGGCGGTCGAGCACATAGACCGGGTTCTGTCGGGGCTGTCGCCGGTGCTCTCGCCTGATCAGGTGGCGCACATCTACAGCGTGGCCCGGCAGGCCCGCACCTGGGCCGATTGATCAGGCGTCGAAGTCGTACTCCAACACGTACGCGGCGGAGTCGAGGATCATCTCGTTCACCTCGACGGGGCGCCCCTCGTCCGCGAACGCCGTACGGCAAATCATGATCACCGGGATGCCCATCGAAAGCTGAAGCCGACTCGCCTCCTCCTGAGAGGGCATCCGGCAACGGATCTCCTCACGGAAGTGCACGGGCTTGCAGCCCAGCTCGGCCAGACGGGCGTAGATGCCGCCGGGTCCGGTGTCCTCCTGAGTGATCGCTGAACCCGCCACCAGATCCGCGGGCAGGTACGACGTGGCCAGGAGAACAGGCTTCTCATCGAGAACGAAACGGCGACTCCGTACGCAGGTCGCCGCACCGGCCTCCACGCCGAGCACTCGGCTGATCCGTTCGGGTGCCGCGGCTTCGGATACCTGCACCTGATCGACTACAAGGGTCCGGTCCTCGATGTCCGCAGACCAGACGGAACGTCCCGCACCCCACTGATCGCGGGACAGTCGCTGAATGCCCCGCCGTCTGAGCGGCTTGAAGGCGCGCACGAACACGCCGGCGCCTTTGCGGGACTCGGCAAGGCCCTCGTTCTGGAGCACGCCGAGTGCCTGCCGCGCGGTCATGCGAGCCACCTCGTAGGCGGCCATGAGGTCGTTCTCTCCCGGTAGCCGATCACCTGGGCCGTACTCGCCGGCCTGAATCGCTTCCCTTAGATCGTCCGCGATGCGCTGGTACTTCGGCTGGCGCCCGCTGCCCTGGGTGGCCATGTGGTCCCTCCTTTCCTCTCTAGACACCTTAGGGGCGATCACGCATTCACCCCAACCGGCGGCTCACCTCAGCAGCCAATCCGAAACCTGTCTAGAGACGTGTTGACATCTCTAGAGAAGCGCTGTTCTATGGAGTCATCTCTAGAGAGGTTGCTCACAAGGGGTGGCCTCAGGGACGAGGAGACAGCTATGCCGTCGTTCAAGGTGGACACGTCGTCCGCTGTGGTGTTCGTGGCCACGGCGCCCGTGCCGAAGCTGGTGAGCAAGCAGACCGGTGAGCGGGCGGTGGACCGGGAGACCGGTGCCAACCTGTCCACGGTGGGTCTGCTGATCTCGGACGAGGGTGAGGGGAACCTGTACCAGGTGACCGTCCCGGAGACCGGTCTTCCCGAGGGTCTGAAGCCGGGGATGCCGGTGTCGGTGATCGGGCTCAAGGCGCGGGACTGGGAGAACACGTTCAACGGGCAGACCCGTCACGGGATCTCGTTCCGCGCGGTCGCCGTGACGCCGATGGGTGCCTGACCATGACGGACCTGTCGACGTTATGGGAGATCGGCCTCCCCCTGGCCGGTGCCGGTGGCGCTCTGGGCTACGCGAAGGCTCGCGCGCCCCGTGTGTTCTGGTCGCTGGTGGGTCTGCCGGTGGCCCGGGTGCGATTCGCGGTGACGTACCGCTCGACGATGGACGTGTGCGGGCTGACGGTGCAGCCGTCGCGGCTTCGCGCGTTCATGGTCCGCAACGTGGCCCGGCGCCCGGATGTTCAGCCGGTCCCGCCCCAGGTGCGGCGGGTGCGTGGTTCGTCCACCGGCATGAACGTGACCCTGCGCCTCCCGGCTGGTCTGGAACCCGCCGACGTGGCTGCCGCATCGGAGCGGCTGCGGCACGCCTGGGGCGTTCACTCCGTGCACGTCACCGAGACGAAGCCCGGTTTCATCGAGCTGCGGATGACCGGCTATGACGTGCTGCGGCGGGTGAGGATGCCGCGCCGCCTGCCCCGTGACCTCGCCGCCGGGCCGCTGGTGGTTCCCGTGGCGCTGCGGGAGGACGGTACGGCGTTCGTGCGGGACTACCGCAAGATCCCGCACGCGCTGACGCTGGGTGCGAACCAGTCGGGCAAGTCGATGTATCAGCGCAACCTGATAGCCGGGCTGGCGAAGCTGCCGGTGGGCCTGGTCGGGATCGACTGCAAGCGCGGTGTCGAACAGCGCGGCTACGCACCCCGCCTCTCCGCCTTTGCTGTCACCCCCGATGAGGCGTCCGGCCTGCTGAACGCTCTGGTGGGCGAGATGGAAGACCGCTTCGACCTGCTGAGCCAGCACGGTGTGGCCGACATGTGGGACCTGCCCGCACGGGTCCGCCCGGTGCCGCTGGTGGTCCTGGTGGACGAGGTCGCGGAGCTGTTCCTCACGGCGGTGAAGAAGGACGAGGAGCGGCGGGACCGCATGGTCATGCAGATGATCCGCCTCGCGCAGATGGCCCGCGCGGTCGGCATCTACCTGGAGGTGTGCGGCCAGCGCTTCGGCTCCGAACTCGGCAAGGGCGCCACCATGCTCCGCGCCCAGCTCACCGGCCGCACCGTGCACCGGGTCAACGACAAGCAGACCGCCGAGATGGGCTTGGGCGACATCGCCCCCGATGCCGTCTTCGCCGTCACGACGATCCCGCCGGACCGCCCCGGCGTCGCGGTCGCCGGTGACTCCTCCGGCCGCTGGTCCCGCATCCGCACCCCCGCGATGACACCGGCCCAAGCCGTCGCCATCTGCCGCCAGCACGCGCACCTCACCCCGCGCATCCCGGCCTTGGAGCCGTTCCGGCCGATCATTCCCGCCGCACCGGCGGCCGACGCCGCGCCGCTGGTCAAGCCGGTGTCCCTCACCGAGTAATCCCCCTGTTCGACGGTCGGCGTGACCGCATCCCGCGCCAGGTCCCTACCCCGCCCATGCCCAAAACCGAAGGGAACCGTCATGGCCACCACGAAGAAGCCCCCGGCCCCGCGCCGCCGTCCGCCCAAGAAGCCCGCCCCGGTTTCGCCGCCGTGCGGCACCTGCGCGGGGAGTGGGGAGACCACGACCGCCGTCCGGGTCGGGCGCAAGCGCCGGGAGATCGGTGCCACCCAGTCCGCGTTGTGCCCGGACTGCTTCGGCACCGGCACCGCCTGACCAGAAAGGAGGCGCCCCGTGCTCCGCTCCTTCCGCGTCGACGCCGTGCTTGTCCAGGCCGTCATCGCTGGTGCGCTGTCCTTCGCCCATCTGCACGACTTGGCGGAAGCCGCCGGTCAGGATGGGTGGAAGGCGTGGGCCTACCCGGTCAGTGTCGACCTGCTGTTGGTGGCGGCCTGGCGCAGGATGCGCACCCACGCCGACAACCGCGCCGCCTGGGTCTGGTTCGTCATCGCCCTCGCAGCCTCGCTCGGCGCGAACGTCGCCACCGCCGGACTACTCGACCTGGACGCCATCCCGGCCTGGCTGCGCATCCTCGTCGCCGGATGGCCCGCGCTCGCCTTTCTCGGCGGAACCCTCCTCGTCCACGCCCCCACGCACACCATCGACGAACCGGCCACCCCACCGGCCCCGGTCTCCGAACCGGACCGCGTTGTCCCGGAGTCGGCCCCGGAGCCGATCACCCTCGAACGGACCCCCGAACCGGACCCGGAGCCGGAGACGATCGAGCACGCCCCGGACCCCGTGCCGGAACTGCCCGCCCCCGCGCCCGAGGCAACGCCTTCTGTGCCGGTCCCGCCCGCGCTCCTCGACCACGCCCGCAAGGTCGCTGACGCCCACCGCGCCCAGACCGGGACCCCCATCGACCCCGGCACACTGCATTCCCGCCTCGGCGTCCCCGCCCCGCTGGCCGACTCCATCGCCGCCCAACTCGCCTGACCAGAAAGGAGGTAAGCCCGTGGCGCGTCCGAACCGCTTCTACGACGTGATCCGCATCGGCCCGGTCCGGGTCGGCAGCCACCACGACGGCCGTGGCCGGACCAAGCACACCGCCGTGTGCACCGCCCCCGGCTGCGACTTCTCCGCCGACTACCACACCCGGCCCGCCGCCGAACTCGCCGCCCGCACCCACCGCTGCACCCCCTGAGAGGAGACACCCCTCGTGTTCACCCCGAAGTACCCGCACCCCGACACCGCCACCGCACCGCCCGCGGCACCGCAGCCGGTCAACGACACGGCCCCGGTCGTCCCGGCCCCGGCCTCCACGCCCCTGCCGCAGGCTCCCGGTCCGTCCCGGACCACCGTCCAGCTCACGCCCGGCGCCCTCGTCGGCGTCGCCGCCGGGGGAACCGCGGTCGTCCTCGTCGTCGGCGCAGTCCTGGTGTCCATGCTCCTCGCTGCCGCCGTCACCGCCGCGTCCGTAGCCGTGTGCGCGGTCGTCATCAAGTCCCTGATCAACCAGGAAAGGAAGCACTGACGTGGCCTTCTTCACCGCAGGCAAGACCTACCTCTGGCGCCCCGATGGCTATAAGGCGCCCGAACAGTGGCGCTACTTCCAGTGCGCCGCCGTGACCCGGATCCCGGGAACGACGGCCCGGATCGCCTTCGGCTTCATCAAGACCGGATCCCCCACCAGCGGGTGGACCCCCACCGGTCTCGGAGACGCCGACTGGTCCAGTGAATGGGTCGTCCTTCCCGAAGACTCCTCGCACTAAGCGGCCCCCGGGGCGGCCTCGGTCGCCAAACTTCCGCCGCCCCGGGCGCCTGAACTCCATTCCAGATCCAACGGACCCGAAAGGGAGACCCCATCATGCCCCAGCGCACCCCGGCCGCGCCCGTGTGCCGCGACTGCGACGGCTTCGCCACCGCCACCATCACCACCGGCACCCGCCACGCCGATGGCTCCCACGCCACCCTCCGTATCACCTGCCCGGCCTGCCAGGGCACCGGCGTTCGCCCCATGACCACCGTTAGTCGAGTGGAGGTGACGGCCTGATGGGTCTCTTCAGCAGGCGCGAGCCCGACGACTACGACCTGCAGGATGCGATCGACCGTGCCAAGCTCGATTTCGCGCACAAGCGGGAAGTCAGGGAGGCACACGAGGCCCATGACTTCTTGCGTCCGGAGCCTAAGAAGGCCAACGGCAAGAATCTGAGCGGCCCTGTCAGCAGCGACGCCAGCACCCCCAAGGGGAGGCGGCGCTGGTGAACGACACCGCCACCGCGGCGGGCCTGGACCCGGCCACCCTGAGCGACCTGCTCCGGGTGGCCGGGTCACCCGGCTTCGACCGCCTCACCGAACAGATCCGCCGCACCGGAGGATGCGCCGCACCCATCCGCCTGTCCGGCGGCACCAAGCTCATCGACCCCGCCACCAAGACCGTCCTCCACGCCTACACCACCGACACCGAGCCTGGCGGGGTCCTGCGGGTCGCCTGCGGCAACCGCCGGGCCTCGCGCTGCCCGGCCTGCGCCTGGACCTACGCCGGGGACACCTACCACCTGATCCGCGCCGGACTCGTCGGAGACCCGACCAAGGGCACCCCTGACACCGTGCGCGACCACCCGCGCGTCTTCGCCACCCTCACCGCCCCTTCCTTCGGCCCCGTCCACAACCGGCCCGGCACTCGGCCCTGCGCCTGCGGCACCCGCCACCCCGAAGACGCCCCCGAACTGGGCACCGCGCTGGACCCGGCCACGTACGACTACGCGGGGGCGGTGCTGTGGAACAACCACGCCTCCGAGCTGTGGCGCTACTTCACGATCTACCTTCGCCGCGAGATCGCCCGCCGCGCCGGCCTCACCCAGAAAGCCGCCCGCGAGACTTCCCGCCTGTCGTTCGGCAAGGTGGCCGAGTACCAAAAGCGCGGCGCCGTCCACTTCCACGCCGTCATCCGCTTCGACGGCCCCGAAGGCCCCGACACGCCCCCGCCCGCCTGGGCGAGCCTCGACCTGCTCACCGACGCCATCAGGGCCGCTGTCGCCCGCGTCCAGGTCGATGTCCCCGCCGCCGGGGACCACCCCGCCCGCACGCTGCGCTGGGGCACTCAACTCGACATCCAGCCCATCGGCGCCTTCGGCAACGGCGAGGACATCACCGAACAGGCCGTCGCCTCCTACGTCGCCAAATACGCCACCAAAGCCGCCGAGACCACCGGCACCGTCGACCGCCGCATCGGCAACAAAGAAGCCCTCGACCTCCTCGGCGTACCCGACCACCCCCGACGCCTGATCGAAACCTGCCTCGACCTCCACCCCCTCTACCCCGACCGCAAGCTACGCGACTGGGCCCACATGCTCGGCTTCCGCGGCCACTTCTCCACCAAATCCCGCCGCTACTCCACCACCCTCACCGCCCTACGCCAGACACGCGCCGACTACCGCGCCGCTGAACAACGCGCCGCCCTCGGCCTGCCCGACCCCGACGATCACCCCGAGGCCACCACCCTCGTCGTCGCCCACTGGGCCTACGCCGGCCACGGCCACACCCCCGGCGAATCCTGGCTCGCCGCCAACATCCGCCGCGACATCCAACACAACCGCGAAACCGCACGCGAGATCCGTGCCGAACTCCACGACCTGGAAGGAGAGCAGACATATGAATGAGCGGTACCTCAGTGTTGACCAGGTTGCCGAAGTGCTCGGTACCACCGTCCGCTTTCCTCGGCGTCTCGTTGCTGAGCGCCGCATCCGGTACGTGAAGGTCGGCCGTCACGTGCGCATCCCGGAGAGCGCGGTGCGGGCCTACATCGACGCCAACACCGTCGAGCCGGTGAGCCGTCGCCGTAGCCGGTACGGGAGGGCTGTCTGATGGCCAACAAGAAGGGGCGACGCCGGACGTTTGGGACGGTGAGGAAGCTGCCCTCCGGGCGTTACCAGGCGCGCTATCCAGGACCGGATGGCATCCTCCGCCCTGCTCCCGACACGTTCGCGACGGCCCGCGACGCTGACGACTGGCTGGCCGAGAAGCAGACCGAGATCCGGCGCGGAGACTGGCAGGACCCGGACGCGGGTGCCGTGAACTTCACTGAGTACGCACTGCAGTGGGTCGATGAACGGGGGCTCGCGGCCACGACGGATGAGTTGTACCGCCGACTTCTGCGGCTGCACATCCTGCCCACCTTTGAGGACCTGGACCTTGACCAGATCACCGCGCCGCGCGTCCGAACCTGGCGCACCGAGCGGCTTCGCACCACCGGCGCGCCCGCGACCGTCGCCAAGTCCTACCGGCTTCTCAAGGCCATCATGGAGACCGCCGTCGACGACGAACTGATCCGCCGTAATCCCTGCCGCATCCGGGGAGCGGGCAAGGAGACGGCCGCCGAACGTCAGATCGCCACGGTCGACCAGGTGGATGAGCTGGCTGGCGCCATCGGCCTTCGCTGGCGGCTGATGGTCTACCTGGCCGCGTACGGCCCTCTCCGTCCGGAGGAACAGGCCGAGCTGCGCCGCAAGGATGTCGACCTCGACAACATGGTCCTTCGCGTGCGCCAGGCCGCACCCGAGCTGAGTACCGGCAAGCGGGCGGAGGGGCCGACCAAGTCACAGGCCGGGAAGCGGCTCGTCGTCCTGCCGGCCTTTCTCCGAACCGAGCTTCAGCGACATCTCGACTGGTACGCCGAGGAGGGCCCGGACGGGCTGTTGTTTGTGGGGGAGAAGGGGGCGCCGTTCCGCCGGTCCACCTTCGGGCGGAAGTGGCGACGGGCCCGGTCCCTCGTCGGACTGCCGGACGACTTCCGCTTTTACGATCTTCGTCACACCGGGCACACCCTCACAACCCGCTCGGGTGCGACGCTCAAGGACACGATGGTCCGCGCTGGCCAGTCGACCGAGCGGGCCGCGCTGATCTACCAGCACTCGGACTTGGAGCGGCAAAGGGAAGTGGCTGCTGGCCTCGACCGCCTGGTCCAGGCCCGGCGTGATGCAGTGAATGCCACAACATCTGGCACGGGTCTGGCACAGGACTCCTGAGCTGGTCCAGACAACAAACAAGGCCCTGGTCGCTGACCAGGGCCTTCGTCATGGAGCGGGTGACGGGAATCGAACCCGCGCTCTGAGCTTGGGAAGCTCATGTTCTACCATTAAACTACACCCGCGCGGCGGCCGGAGGACCGGGCCGCATCGCCGCTCACTGTACCTCATCTGCAGCCCCTGGTGTGTCGCGCCGGGGGTTTCTCGTGTGTCGGGCGGGGTGATCCGGCGGTTTCGGGCGGGGAGTTGGGGCATAAGGTGGGGGGGCGGAGTGCCGCCTGGAGTGGTGTCCTGTTGATCCCCTAATGTGGCTGTCTCGTCCACCGCTTGTTGGGAAAGGGCTTGATGGACACCATGGAGCGAACCGTCGTCCGGTGTGCCGAAGGGCACGTGTTCAATACCGCGACGTTCCCGATGCAGAACCTCGGTGCCGGTCGGATCGGGCCCGGGCGGCTCATTCGCTGTCCCCGGTGCGCGCGGCTGCGGAACGCCGTTCCCGTGCCCGCGGGGGCGGCCGGGCGGGCCTAGGACCTGTCTGATAATTGATCTTGTGGTGGGTCGGGGTGAGCTGACGGATGCGGCGTGGGAGCGGATAGCGCCCCTGCTGCCGGGTGTTG
>NZ_JBWKJG010000028.1:0-65838 GCF_056432325.1 Streptomyces sp. NPDC045287 | reverse complement strand
AACCCACCCCCACCACCGGCTCACACCGTCACACCGGTTCCACCCACCAAACCAACCAGCAGGCGAACGAAAACAACCTAAATCACCGGTATTGGCCCTATCCGCGCTCATCTGGTGCGGGTGCGCGGCTGGGCGAGGGTGCGCTCGATCCGGTCCAGGGAGGCTCCGGTTAACTGCTCGATCAGCGCGGCCCGTTCCTCATGGGTTGGCCGGGGCGGCCGTGGTCGGGCGTGCGGGGCGGTGAGCCATGCGACGGCGAGGGCGCGGACGGCCTGGTCCAGGACCGGGGCACGGAGGATCTCGCCGTCGTGGTCGTGCACGGCGTAACTGCCGTCGTGCTCTTCGAGGGCGAGTCCGAGTTCGTTCCCGTCCGCCAAGGCCATGAGCCGGCCGGGAGGCCAAGGCCGAGCATGTACGTCGTACCAGCCCTGGGCGTCATACCAGTCCGCCTTCACGTCGGCGAGCCAGCGGGCGACCCGCGGCAGGTGCTCGCGGTCGAGGGGAACGGTGAGGCTGTCGGCGGTCCGCTTGCCGAGCAGCGGCAGGCCGGAGGGGCTCGCCAGCGAGGCGCGGATCTCCTGGAACGTGCCGCGGCACAGCTTGGCGAACGGCAGGACGCGTCCGTGCAGGGCCGGTCCCCGGACGTGGTGTTCCTGCCCGTCGGCGTACCAGACCACGGCCGGTTCTCGGCGCGTGCCGCCCAGGACGACCACGGGATCGGTGTCGAATCGGGTGAGCCGCGGATGCCCGGTCCGACGGAACGTCCGTGACAGCGTGAGGAGCAGCAGACGGGCCAGATCGCGGTAGTGCGAGGCTTCGGTCGTCTCCAGGCTTCCCCGCTTACGGTGCGTGAGGGTGAAACCTTGCGGACAGCGGCGTACCGTCCAGTCGAGTTCCATGTCGCCGACCCGGAGCAGCACACCGTCGGGCGTGGGAAGGACGTGCGTCCCGGACTCCTCGGCCAGCAGGGCGGCCAGTGCCGGGGCGTGCGCCTCGTCCAGCGGGTCCGGCGCGGCCGGGGGCGGCTCCGGGAACCTCTCGGATGCCGTGCGCGCGCCGGCGCGGAACTCGCGCAGCCCGGTGTCGAAGTCGACCGCCGGGCCGGCGTGGTACACGGTGCGGTCCGCGGCGACGTAGATCTTCCCGCCGCCGCGGGTCTTCCGGGTGACGGCGACGGCGTCGTCGCCGAGGGGCACGACAACGGTGTCCGCCTCGTCGAGCGCGGTGGCGAACCGCGTGAACAGGGACCGGCCGTGCGCGGCGAGTTGCCGCTGGCGCGCGGTGAGTCCGTCGTCGGGCACGGGCCGGAACACCGTCGCAGGGGCCTTCGTGCCAGCGGGGGGCTCCGGGAGAGCCCGGACCGTCTCGTCGGCTGCGACGTACGCCTTCTCGCCGGTCCGCGACGAGGTGACGACGACGGCGTCCTCCTCGGGCAGCGCGGTGACGGGGAACAGAGGGCGGGAGTCACCGAATGCGGGCGGTCCCTCCAGGAACCGCCGGCCTCGTTCGGCGAGCTGCCGCTGCCGCGGCGTCAGCGCGGCCCAGGAGAGCCGTACCCGCAGCCACGTCGGCTGCTTGCCGGGCTCTCGGGGGAACCGCGCCAGATCCCGCTCGTACGCCTCCGGGACGACAGGAGGCAGGAAGAGCGGCTCGTCGTCATGGTCGAAGGCGGCCTCGGCGAGGTCGCCGGGGGTGAAGGTGAGCCGCACGGTGAACCACGTCCCGGAGTCGGGGGTGTACATGGCGGCGCGCAGTTCGGCGAGGGCTTCCTCGAACGCCGCTGTCGTCGCCACGGCCGCCGGCATGGGTGTTCCACCGTGCTCGGCCAGGCAGTGGGTCTGCGTGCGGCCGTCCACCACGGACGCGGTGAACCGGATGCGGTCCCATTCCCCCGGCTGGGCCGCGGCCAGCTCCGTCGCCAGTGTCTCGATCAGCCGGTCCGGCACGGTGTACGGGGGCCGGGGCACGGGCCCGGGTACCGTCGCCGTCCCGGCCGGACGAAAGTGCTCCAGGGGCGTACGGCGCCCGGAGCGGAAGACCTCGATCGCCTCATGCGGTGATGCGGCCGAGCCGGCGAACAGCACGGTCTCGTCCGCGGCGACATACACGCTCCCGCCGCCACGCACGCGGTGGGCGACCACCACCGCGTCGTCCTCGGGCAGCGCGGTGACGGCGAGCGGCACGTCCCCGCCTGCGGCCCGCCGCAGGAGCGCACGGCCCAGGCCGGCGAGCCGCCGCTGCCGCGGAGTGAGCGCCGTGTCGGCGAGCCGTTCCCGCAGCCACGAGGGCTGCTTGTCGGCGTCGCGCGGGAAGCGGGCCAGGTCGCGCGCGTACGCCTCCGGTCCCGGCGGGACCCGGAAGCCGGGTTCGTCGTCGTAGGAGAAGTCCGTGACGGCGCGGCCGGCCGCGGTGACCGTGAGCCTCATCGTGAACCAGGTGCCGGCTCCGGGAGTGTGCATGGCGGCGCGCAGTTCTGCGAGCGAGTCGGCCGGTGGGCGGGGCGCGGGCATGATCCGCGCTACCGTCCCTCCGTCGCGCACCACCCGGCACCGGACGGCCGTGTATCGGTCCACCACGGACGCCTCGAAATCGACGCGCTCCCACTCGCCCGGCACCGCCGCCGCCAGCTCCCTCGCCACCGTCCCGATCAATCGCGCCCGGGCGGAGAGCGGTGGTTCGCTCGTCATCGGGGGCCCTCTGTTCCGCCGGTCCGTGCGAGTGGTGCGGGCGTCAGCCCGTCTTCGGGGCGGACGTGTTGCGGCAGCTCCCAGCGCAGCTCGCCGTCTGGGGTCAGGTAAGGAGCGGCGAGGCCCACCGTGCCGCCGTGCTCCAGCACGTCGGCGACCTTGGTCAGGTAGGCGCCGAGCGAGGGCCAGGTGTCCTGGAGTCCGCTTTCGTCGTGGTGGACGGTGCCGACTTGGCCGTACGTCTCACCGGGGCGCAGGTCGACGACTTGAACGTCACCGTCGCTTTCCGCCCACGGCATCCACAGTGGGTGCCAGTCCGGTCCGTCCCCGTCCACCGGGTGGTCCTGCCGTTCGGACCACTTCAACAACGCCATTCCCCGACGCCGGAGTTCCACGATCCCGGCCACGGACAGCAGCGGCTTCTCCGGCAGCGACGTCCAGCTCTCCGCACCGTCGTGGCAGGCGAGGGAGTCCAGCAGGTCCTGTGGGAAGCGCAGCCCCATCTCCCGCTGCGCCCGCTCGACGTCGGCGGGGTCCGCGGGCGAGGACAGTTCGGCGAAGGTCCGGGGCGCGTGGGCCGCGAGCCAGGTGTCGATACGGCTCCAGGCCGCAAGCACGACCGACGAGTGATCTCTCATGGCCGGGATTGTCTCCCGGCCCACTGACAACCGGTCGATGCGGGCGTCGGGCGCCGCCCTCGGTGAACCGTTCCCGTAGCTCCCGCTTCAGGATCCTGCTGCTGGCGTTGCGGGGCAGTTCCGGTACGAAGACGATGCGTTTGGGCGCCTTGAAGGGCGGTGGGCCGTTCCCAGGCGTGGGTGATCAGTTCCTCCTCCGTGATTTCGCCGCGGAGGACGACGACCGTGACGGCCTCGATCCAGCGTGCGTCGGGCAGGCCGTTCACGGCAGCCTCGGCGACAACCTCGTGCGTGTAAAGGGCGTCCCCGACCTGGCGGGAGGCGATGAGGGCGCCGCCGGAGTCGGTGGACGTCCTTGGCCCGGTCGACGATCCGGAGGGAGCCGTCGGCGTCGCGAACCGCGAGGTCGCCGGAACGGAACCAGCCGTTGCGGAACGCCTCAGCGTGCGTTGTCACGTTGTTGGATGGGTGGCTGTCTGATGGTGTATCGGGGCGCGGTGGGCACGCGGTCCGGGTGTGTGCGCAGACTGTGGTGGGCCGGCCGTGTACGGGCGCAGGGTCCCACCCGTATACGGACACCGTGAGAACGGGCCGGTACACCGCATTCCGGAGCGAGACCTTCGGCACACGCGTACGGCGCCGACGCCAGGGCGATGGTCGACAGCCGGCAGCGGGGTGAGGTGGCAGGCTTGTGCCGCCCAGCCGGGCCCGGCTGTATGGGGAGGACCGCGTGCTGCGGTTCGGTGGCGGCCTTGCCGGTGGTGGCCCACTCGCGGGCTTCGGCGTCGGTGAAGAACAGCACCTGCGTCTCGCTGACGGATCCGCCGATGACGACCTGGGCGCGGCCGGGGTGCTTGATGGACTTCGGCGCCGGGTGGACATCCGCCAGGCGTTGACGCTGTAGTGGGCCAGGATGCGGGTGGCGAACCCTCTACCTCTACCTCTACCGCGGCGACGGCAAGGGCTACGCCTTCTCCGGCCGCGTCGGCGTCGGCACCGGGTGGGGCGCCTACAACGCCCTGGCCGGCGCGGGCGACATCACCGGCGACGGCCGCGCCGACCTCCTGGCCGTCACCTCCGGCGGCATCCTGTACCGCTACGTCGCCGCCCACACCGGCACGGCCAACCCCTTCACCACCCGCACGAGCCTCGGCAAGGGCTGGAACACCTACACCCAGCTCCACTGACCCACCCCGCGCGACCGGAGCCCCGACCAGCACCGGCCGAGGCTCCGGCGTTCCCCCACCGACCGACCGACCGACCGACCGGCCCGGCACCACGACGACGAGCCGCGCCCCCCCCGGCCACCTCGGCCCGGTGCGGCCGGTGGGTCAGTTGGAACCGAGGCCGGATTTGTGGCAGTTCACGGTGGTGACGGGGCGCGTCTGCGGGAACGGCCGTAGTTCCACGCCATCAGGGGTCTGGTCATGCCGTGATCGGGTTTTCGCCCGCGGTGACGCCATGGAGAAACCAGCTTCGGTAGCGACGCCGCCCTCTGCGACGAGCCACCACTCCCGGCGGCACGCGCTGGGAACGGCGACGGCCGGTAGGCGACCCACCTGGTAGAGCGGCCGGCGACTCAGCGGCTCACCGTGGTCTCGCGGTCGATGCGTGTCAGCTTCTCGGGGTTGCGCACGGCGTAGAGGCCGGTGATGAGGCCGTCGTCGATGCGCACCGCCAGGACGGTGTCGACCTTGCCGTCCAGTCGAAGGGTGAGCGCCGGGTAGCCATTGACCTGTGTCGGTTGCAGCGATACCGCGGTGCCGATCCTGCCCAGTACGTGGGTCACCCTGTCGGCGCCCACGACGGGCGCCAGCGCGGCCTGTACCACTCCGCCCCCGTCCGTCAGCAAGACGACATCCGGCGCGATCATGTCGAGCAGGCGCTGAAGATCGCCCGTCTCGATCGCCCGTTGGAACGCCTCGAGCGCGCCGCGGGTCTCGGCCGGAGAGACGACTTCCCGCGGTCGGCGCGCAGCGACGTGTGCCCGCGCCCGGTGCGCGATCTGGCGGACCGCGACCGGGCTCTTGTCGACGGCCTTCGCGATCTCGTCGTACCCCAGATCGAACACTTCGCGCAGCACGAACACCGCCCGCTCGGTCGGGGCGAGCGTCTCCAGCACCAGCAGCATCGCCATCGAGACGCTGTCGGCCAACTCGACGTCCTCGGCCACGTCAGGCGCGGTCAGCAGCGGTTCGGGCAGCCAGGGGCCGACGTAGGACTCCTTGCGCCGACGGAGCGTGCGCAGTCGGCTCAGCGCCTGGCGGGTGGTCACCCGAACCAGGTAGGCGCGCTGATCCCGTACCGCGTGGAGGTCGACGCCGGCCCAGCGCAGCCACGTCTCCTGGAGGACGTCCTCTGCGTCGGCGGCGGAGCCGAGCATCTCGTAGGCGACGGTGAACAGCAGGTTGCGATGGGCGACGAACGCTCCGGTAGCGGAGTCCGCGCGGCCGTCGTGAGCGGGCGGCTCGGCCGTGTTCCCTGTCGGCTCGCTGTGCTGGCTCATAGTCGGCTCCCGCTGTTCGCTCTCGACCGTGTCACGCACAAGACGCCGGCTCCAGCCGCTTCGTGACACTTGTGACCGGTGGCCTACGTCACATCGCTGCGCTGTCACAGGGACCGGGCGGCCGGCATCTCGTGTTCGTCAGGACGCCGCGAACGAACCGTGCGGTGCGCAACTCCACGAGTGAGGACGAGATCATGGAACCCCGTTTCAACCTGTTCGACAGCCCGACCGCCGCGAAGGTCGCCAAGCGGTTCTACAACGCCTCGTTGCCTCTGGAACAGTCGACGCTGCCGAAGCCCCTGAGGGAACTGGTGGAACTGCGGGTCGGCCAGATCAACGGCTGCGGTTTCTGCGTTGACGTCCACACCAAGGAGGCCGCGGCCGCCGGTGAAACCGCGCTCCGGCTCCACCTGGTCGCCACCTGGCGTCATTCCACCGTGTTCACCGAGGCCGAGCGGGCCGCGCTGGCGCTCGCCGAAGAGGGCACCCGGCTCGGCGAGCAGGGCGTGTCCGACGAGACCTGGGCCGAGGTGCGCAAGCACTACGACGACGACCAGGTCGGTGCGCTGGTCTGCCTGGTGTCCCTGATCAACGCGGCCACCCGGATGAACGTGATCGTGCACAACCCGGGGGGTTCGTACGAGCCCGGCATGTTCGCCAGCATGTCGAACTGACCGGCAGGCGAAGTGCGGCCCGGTCCAAGCCCGTTCCTTCCGGGCCGGGCCGGGCCCGCGCATGTCCGGCTCGCACGGGGAGATGGGGCGGACCGGAGGACCCGAAGTGGGGACGGGGAACTTTGTGACGGAGCTCCCGGCGGCTACGGCACGCCCCCCTCCCGCGTGGTCAGCGGCCCCACGTCACCTTCGGCAGTTCGGCAAGGCGGCGAGCACCCTGGAGCAGGGCGCTGACGTGGGTCTCGCCGTCGTCGATGACCAGGGCGGCGAGGTGGTGGAACCGAAGGTCGCGCAGGATGAGGTCGGGGGTGGCCTCGGCGTGGTGCCCGCCGAGCACGCCCGGTTCGCCGGCGAGGCCACAGTGGCCGTCGTCGGCCTGCGGTCAAGGGGCCCTGGTCAACACGAGGACCACGTTGTGGCCGCCGAAACCGAAGGAGTGGCTGACGGCGGTGTGCAGATCCTGCCGGCGTGGTCGTCGGGTGACGCAGTCGATGTCGAACTCGGGGCCCGGGGCGCGGAGGTTGGCGATCGGGGGCACGGTGCGGTGCTGGAGGGTGAGCACGGTCAGGGCCGCCTCGATGGCCCCTGCGGCTCCGCAGCTGTGGCCGAGCACGCCCTTCGGGGCGGTGACGCTGGGGCGGTGCGGCAGCACGCGGGCGATCATGGCTCCTTCGCCTGCGTCGTTGAGGGGGGTGGAGGTGCCGTGGGCGTTGACGTGGTCGATGTCCTGCGGGGCCAGCCCCGCCTCGGTCAGAGCGGCGCGCAGGGCCGCCTCCGCTCCTCGGAGGTCCGGGGCGGGTGCGGTGGGGTGGTGGGCGTCCGAGGTGCTGCCGCAGCCCGCGAGCCGGGCGCGGACGCCGGCGCCGCGTGCGGTGGCGTCATCAGCGCGTTCCAGGACCAGGACGCCGGCACCCTCGGCGAGGACGAAGCCGTCACGGTCCGCGGCGAAGGGCCGGGACGCCTCGCGGACCGCGTCGGTACGCCGGGACAGGGCCCCGAGGCGCCAGAAAGCCGCGGTCGTCAGCGGGGTGACGGCGGCTTCCGTACCGCCGGCCACGGCGATGTCGCACTGCCCGGAGAGCAGCAGGTCCCGGGCGACCGCGAGGGCGGTGGCGCCGGAGGCGCACGCGGTGGCCGGTGTGAGGCTGGGGCCGCGGGCCCCCAGGTCCATGGACACCTCGCCGGCCGCCATGTTCGGGATGACCTGGGAGACGGTGAGAGCGGAGACCATGTCGGGTCCCTGCTTCCGCAGTCGTCTGCCCTGTTCCTCGCGCACCGAGTCCGCGCCCAGGCCGCAGCCGATGACGACGGCGACCCGGTCGCTGTCCCATGTCGCCGGATCGAGGCCGGCGTCGTCGATCGCCTCACGGGCGGCGAGCACGGCCAGCTTCGCGTTCCGGGACATGCGCCAGGCCGTGCGTCCGATGCTCTGGTCCAGGGCGTCGGGCGGGGAAGGGACCCTGCAGGAGAAGTCGACGGGCAGACCGGCGAGTGCCGGGTCGTGTGTCGCGGTGCCCACGCCGCGGCAGACCGCGTCCCATGTGGTGTCCACGTCCGCTCCGCCCGGAGTGAGCAGGCCGAGTCCGGTGATGGCGACGGGCGCTGTCATGAGGGGTCCACCGCTTCGGTGGTCCGCGCCCGCAGGGCGTCCAGGCGCTCGACGACGTCGGCGACGGTGGTGTCGCGCGTGGCGTGCTCGCCGGTGATCCTCACCCCGAACTGTTCGTGGATGACGAGGGACAGTTCTGCCAGGGCGAGGGAGTCCAGGTCCAGTTGCTCCAGGGTGCTCCGCGGTTCGATTTGGTCCTCCGGGATGCGGAAGGTGCTGGTCAGGAGGGAAGTGAGGCGCTGGTAGGTGTCCGGCATGGTGGGTCCCCTATGCTTGCCGCCGTCCAGGAGAGGGCAGGCCGTTCCGGGTGAGTTCGGCGAGACCGGCGTCGAGCCCGACCGGTGGTTCGAAGCCGAGTCCGCGGCGTGCCGCGGTGAGGTCGAAATGGTGTGGCTGGAGAAGTTCCTCGACCAGGAAGCGGCTCAGGACATGGGTGCGGGAACTGCGGATCAGGCCCAGGCAGACGTCGCTGAGGGTGCCCGCGGTCCGGGCGAGGCGGGGCGGTACGGCGCACCAGGCGGCATCGATTCCGGTGGCCCGCAAGAGACGTTGAACGATCTCGCGCAGGGGACGCGGGTCGCCCTGGCCGATGAAGTAGGCGCGGCCGCCGGCCTCCGGTGACCGCCGGAGGCGGTCCAGGGCGAGGAGGTGCGCGTGGGCCGCGGTGCGCAGATGGGTGGTGTCGACGAGGTTGGCTCCGTCGCCGGGCATCAGCAGGCGGCCGGCCCGGACCGCGCGCGTGAGGGAGGGGACGAAGTGCGGGTCTCCCGGGCCCCAGATGATGTGCGGGCGCAGGGACACGGTGGCCAGACCGGCGCCGTGGGCGGCCAGGACGAGGGCTTCGGCGCGGGCTTTGGTGGCCGGGTAGGCGGCCAGGTGGCGAGGCGGGTACGGCACCTCCTCGGTGACGCCCTCCAGGCCGCCGGGCCGGAAGACGACGCTGGCGGTCGACGTGTACAGGAGCGTGCGTACCCGGTGGGCGCGGCACTGCGCGATGACGTGGCGGGTGCCGGTGACATTGGTGGCCCGGTACGGACCCGGCGAGCCGCCCACCCCGGCCAGGGCGGCGTTGTGGATGACGGCGTCGCACCCGGCGACCGCGCGGGAGACCGCGTCCGGGTCGGTGAGGTCGCCCAGGTGCTGCCGTACGCCCAACTGTTCCAGGGCGGTGCTGGGGCGGCGGCACAGGGAGGACGTGACGGTGCCGCGCGCGGTCAACTGGCGGCAGATCTCCCGACCCAGGAAACCGCTTCCCCCGGTGACCAGTACCCTCACCGTGTCCTCCCGCGCAGGCGCTTGGCGGCCCAGCCGGCGAGCCGCAGACGGTCGATCTTGGAGTTGTGCCGGGGGTCGGTGGGGAAGCCCGGATGCAGCAGCAGCGCGCCGACGCGGTGTCCCTCCGGGTGGCTCCGCAGGGCGGCGCGGACCGCGGCCAGGACAGCGGTCCGCTGCGCGGAGGGCGCGGCCTCCACGCACAGGACGGGGAACTGGCTCACGGCCGGGCCGACACCGACCAGGGCGGTGCGTCGGACGCCGGGTGCGGCGTCCGCCACGATCTCGATGTCCTCGGTGGTCAGGGCGAAGCCGGGGCCGGTGACGAGGTGGGCCCTGCGGCCGAGGAACCACAGTCGTCCCTGGTCGTCGAGCCGGCCCAGGTCTCCGGTGCGGTGCAGCACGCCGAGGTCGGTGGCGCTCTTGGTCGCCGCGTCGGCGTCGGGGCGTGCGTGGTAGGCAGGGCTGACGGTGGGGCCGCGGACGGCGATCTCCCCGAGTCCGGTGCGGTCGGCGTCCAGGATCCGCGCGTGGATGCCGGGCAGTGGCCTGCCCAGGCAGGTGCCGGCCTGACCGGCGGGTGGCCGGCTGAGCGTCTCGCGCAGGTCGTGGTCGCCGATCGCGGAGACCGGCAGGCATTCGGTGGCGCCGTAGACGCTGAGGATCTCGGCGTCGTCCGGTACGGCCCTGCGCAGTGCGTCGACGAGGTGGACGCGCAGCGGGGCGCCGAAGGACAGGACCTGCCGGACCGAGGGCAGGGTGATGCCGTGCCGGGCGCAGTGGCCGGCGATCAGGCCCAGGACGGCGGGGGAGGCGAGAATCTTGGTGACGCGGTGCTTCAGGACCGGCTCGACGAGCTCCTTCGGGGGTGTACGTGCCGGGGCCAGGTGGTTCACGGCCGGAGCGACAGTGGTCAGGCCGAGGAGCGGGCCGATCATCGCGATCGGCAGGAAACCGGCGAGGAGGACGTCGCCGGGCTGGGGGGACAGCAGCGTCGTGAGGGCGTCGAGCTGTCCGGCCAGGGTGGCGTGGCGGTACTCCGCGCCCCTGGGGCGGCCGGTGGAACCGGAGGTGAAGGCGATCACGGCCAGGTCGTCGGCGCCGGGCTCCCGCGACTGCGGCGACGGCTCCCGGACGGCCGGAACACCGGTCACCAGGCGCCTGCGCGAGGGGATCCACGACGGGCCGGTGACCAGGGGCGTCCGGACGTGCGGGCGACCCCATCCCAGGACCTTGCGCCCGAGGTGGGCCAGGGGTTCGCCGACGAAGACGTCCGGAGCGACCTCCTGAAGGCAGCGGCCCACCTCGGCGCGCGGCTCGATCAGGACGGGAACGGCACCGAGGGTGACCAGGGCGTAGGTGACGACCGCGAGGTCGTGGGCGTCGCGGGTCATGACGACGGCCTTGTGACCGGTACGGACACCGGCGTCGTACAGGAAATCCGCGACGGTGTGGCAGGCACCGAGCAGGTGGCGTCGGCTGGTCGTCCGGGCGGTTCCTTTGCGGTGCCGGACGAGCGCGGTGGCGTCGGGTTCGTCGGCCAGGCACCCGGCGATGTCGAGCACGGTCAGGGGCATGGGGGTCCTCGCAGGAAGTCGCGGACGCGGGCGCCGAGTTGGTCGGCGGCGTCCTCCATCACGAAGTGGCCCGCGTCGGGGAAGCGGTGGATGGCGGCGTGCGGGTAGCGGCGTGCCCACTCCTCCAGTACGAGCGGTGTGAACACCGGGTCGCGCATGCCCCAGCCGATCAGCAGGGGCACCGATTCGAGGCCGGTACCGGCCCGGGGGAGTTCGAGGAACCGCCAGGCGGGGTCGGAGCCGTCGCGCGGGATGGAACGCACCGCGTCGGTGACGGTCCGGCGTTCGGCCCGGCGGGCGAAGGGCCTGAGGAAAGCGCGGCGCTCGGCGGCGGGCAGTCGCTGGTGGACACCGACGCGGACGGCGGTGCGGGCGAAGCCGTTGGTGAGGTGCACGGCGTCGGCCACCAGAGCGCTGTCGCGGATCCAGCGCAGGTAGAACGGCAGCCGGAAACCGGCCGGCCAGGGGAAGGCGATCGTGTTGCAGACGACGAGACGGGCCATCACGCCCGGGTGCCGCAGGGACCAGGCGACGCCGAGCGGGCCGCCCCAGTCGTGCACGACGAACGTCCACCCCTGTTCCGGCAGTCCTCGATCCCCTACCAGGTGTCGGTGGAGGACGTCCAGGTGGTCCAGTTGCGTCTGGTGGAAGGCGGTGCCCGCGGAGGCCGGCCGCAGGTGCCGGGACAGGCCGAAGCCCGGCAGGTCCGGGACCAGGCACCGGGCGTGCGGGGAGAGCCGGTGGACCAACTTGCGCCAGGCGTAGCTCCACGACGGGTTGCCGTGCAGGAACAGCACCGGATCACCGGCTCCGACGTCGAGGTAGTGCTGCCCGGTCGCCGGTACGCGCTGCCAGTGGCGCGGGTCCGGGTAGCCCGGCATCGTCCGGTTCAGAACCGCGGACCGTTCCGCCGTGCCGCGGCCGGTCTGGTGGGTCACCATCGGACGAGGGCCATGCCGAAGCTGAATCCGCTGGCCAGGCCGATCATCGACACGATGTCCCCCTCCTCTATCCGGTCGGTCTCCCGGGCCTTGACCAGTTGCAGGGGAAGGGAGGCGGCCGCGCAGTTGCCGTGCTCGGCCACCGCGGGCATGCACCGGTCCTCGGGCAGGGACAACGTGTCGATCACCTCGCGGTACTGCGGCATGGCGATCTGGTGGAAGGCGACGAAAGCGCCGGCGCGTGCGGCACCGAGCAGGTCTCCCGCCGCCTCCAGGATCTCGGGGAGCAGGTCGAGCGCGTTCTGTCGCAGGTTCCCGTTCAGGCGCAGGGTGAGGTGGTCGTCGTGTACGGAACGCCCGTGCAGGGTGCCGCCGCCGGCCACGGTGCAGGATTCCCAGGCGGTGGAGTTGCTGACGAAACGCATGTCCAGGATGCCGCGGTCGTCCGCCGCGGGTGCGGCGGTGAGGACCATGGCGGCGCCGGCGTCGGAGGCGGTGTATCCGGGCAGGGCACGCAGCAGGGCCTGCCGGTCGGGCACGTTCCAGCGGGTGACCAGGGAGCCCACCTCGCCGCAGGCGATGAGGACCGTACGGTAGCGGCCGGCCGCGATGAAGGACGCGGCCACTTCCATGGCGTTGAGGAAGCTGTTGCAGGCGTTCTTGACGTCGAACACGGGGCAGGAGGCGCTCAGTTTGTCCGCCACCAGGTGTGAGGTGGCGGGTTCGATCATGTCCGACGAGGTGGCCGCGAACAGCAACAGATCGATGTCCCCGATCCGCAGCCCCGCTTCGTCGAGCGCCCTGCGTGCGGCCACCACGGCGAGGTCCGAGGAGGTCTCCCCGTCCTCGCGCACATGGACACCGCGCACCCCGGTGAGGTCTTCCAGCAGGCCGGGAGGTGGTGCGTAGACACCACTACCGGCGATCTTGAGGCGGCTCTCGTCCAGGGTCCGGTAACGGGGCGGCAGGTGAGCGGCGACGGCCATGACACGGGCACGGGTGGCTTCGGGCACCGGGCCACCGTAGCGGTGACGTGACCATGCCCGGACCGGAAAACGGTCCTATACCACTCCAATGAGTGAGTCGCGTTGATTTCCCCCTTTGTGGCCCTCTCAACCCGGTTCAATCCGTACTAAGCCCTTCAACCAGTGCGAAATGGCGGGTAGATGGCGATGCAGCAGCGTGAGCGTGCCGTAGCGGTGGTGGGTGTCGGCTGTCGGCTTCCCGGGGGGATCACGGACCTGGACGGCTTGTGGGCGGTGCTGCGGGACGGGCGGGACATGGTGGGCGAGATGCCGCCCGACCGGCTGCCCAGGGACCGGGTGGTCGACCCGGGAGCGGTGCGTCCGGGGCACAGCTACACGGCTGCCGGAGGCTTCCTGTCCGACATCGCCTCGTTCGACGCCGGTTACTTCGGCATGTCCCCCGCGGAGGCCCGGCACACGGATCCGCAGCAGCGGCTGCTGCTGGAAATGGCCGCCGAGGCACTGGACGACGCCGCCATCCCGGCGGAGTCGCTGGCCGGGTCGGACACCTGTGTCTACGTGGGCGTCTCCGAGCTCGGCTACGGCACGAGCATGATGATCCGGCACGACCACACCAGTCCGCACACGATGCCCGGCGCCGCGCTGTCCCTCACCGCGAACCGGCTGTCGTACGCCTTCGACCTGCGCGGGCCGAGCATGGCCGTCGACACGGCTTGCTCCTCCGCCCTGGTCGCGCTGGACCGCGCCTGCCGCACCCTGCGCGAGGGCACCAGTCGCGTCGCCCTGGCCTGCGGCGTCAACGTGCTGATCAACCTTTACCCCTTTGCCGGGTTCTCCTACGCGGGCATGCTGTCGCGCCGCGGTCGCTGTGCGGCGTTCTCCGCCGACGCCGACGGCTTCGTCCGCGCCGAAGGAGGTGCGGTCCTCGTTCTGAAGCGGCTCGCCGACGCGCAGACGGACGGCGACCGCGTCCATGCCGTGCTGCAGGCGACCGGCAGCAACACCGACGGCCGCAGTACCGGCATGATCGTCCCCAGTGCCGAGGCGCAGGAGGCACTGCTGACCGCGCTCTACGCCGAAGCCGGTATCAGCCCGGACGACCTGGTGTACTTCGAGGCCCACGGGACCGGCACCCAGGTCGGTGATCCCGCGGAAGCCCGGGCCATCGGCCGGGCACTGGCGCGGCACCGCCGCGGCGGTCCGCTGCCGGTCGGCTCGGTGAAGACGAACCTGGGCCACCTGGAGCCCGCCTCCGGCATGGCGGGCCTGCTCAAAGCCGTCCTCGTGCTGCGCCACCGGCTGGCACCGGCCTCGCTGCACGCCCTCCCGCTCAACCCCGCGATCGACTTCGACGGCCTGGGCCTGACTCCCACCGTCGAACCCGTCCCGCTCACCGTGGGGGAGAACGCCGCGGTGGGCGTGAAC
This sequence comes from Streptomyces sp. NPDC045287, assembly GCF_056432325.1. NCBI lineage: Bacteria > Bacillati > Actinomycetota > Actinomycetes > Kitasatosporales > Streptomycetaceae > Streptomyces > Streptomyces sp. NPDC045287. The sequence continues at coordinate 51,523 of NZ_JBWKJG010000028.1, read as the reverse complement.
TCCTTCGGTTTCGGCGGGGCCAACGCCCACGCCGTCGTCACCCTGCCACCCGCCACCGCCCCGTCCCCCTCCCGGCCGGAACCGGGCATGGGCCCGCTGCCGCTGGTCGTCTCCGCCCGGTCCCCCAAGGCGCTGAAGGAGCTGACGGCCCGCACGGCGCGACGCCTGCGGGAGTCACCGCCCGAGGCGTTCTACGACCTGGCGTACACCAGTACCGTGCGGCGCAGCGCACATCCGCACCGCACCGCGGTCCTGGCCACCGACCCGCAGGACGCCGCCCGGCAGTTGGAGCGGCTGGCAGCGGGAAAGGCCGCCCGCGGGGCGACCGTCCGCCGCGGCGAGCGGGGCGGAATCGCGTTCGTGTTCTCCGGCAACGGCTCCCAGTGGCCGGGCATGGCCGCCGACCTGCTGAGGCACGAACCCGTCTTCCGCGAGGCCGTCGAAGAAGCCGACGCGGCCCTGGCGCCGCGTCTGGGCTGGTCGGTGGCCAAGGAGCTGGCCCGGCCCTCGCCCTCCACCTGGCAGCGCACCGAGGTCGCCCAGCCGGCCCTGTTCGCGGTGCAGATGGGCCTGACCGCGCTGCTGGCCTCACACGGTCTGCGGCCGCGGGCGGTGGCCGGACACAGTGTCGGAGAGATCGCCGCCGCCCACGCCGCCGGAGTTCTGACCCTGGAGCAGGCGGCGCTGGTGATCACCGAGCGCAGCCACACCCAGGGCGCGACGGCGGGCCGGGGCCGCATGGCCGCCGTCGGCCTGCCCGAGGAACGGGCACGCGAGGAACTGCTCCGCTACGACGGAGCCCTGGAGATCGCCGGTGTCAACAGCGAACGCGATGTGACCGTCGCCGGCTCCGCCGACGCGCTGGCGGTCTGGGGCGCCGAACTCGCCGACCGGGGCGTCATCTTCCACGAGCTGGATCTGGCCTACGCCTTCCACAGCCGCGCCATGGACCCCATCGAGGAACCGCTGCGCGCCGCCCTGGACGGCCTCACCCCGTCCGCCGCGCGGATCCCGTTCGTCTCCACCGTCACCGGTACGACGCTGAACGGGCCGGAACTGGACGCCGGATACTGGTGGCGCAACGTCCGTGAGCCCGTCCGCTTCGCCGAGGCCGCCGCCCGCCTGGCCACCGACCACGCCGGCATCCTGGTCGAAATCGGACCGCATCCGGTACTGCGCCCCTACCTGCGGCGCACCGACGCCACCTACGTCGCCACCCTGCACCGCGACGGGGACGGCCCCCGCGAAGTCACCGCCGCCGTCGCCGCCCTGCTCGCCGCCGACGTCGGGACCGACTGGTGGCACCACTTCCCCCACCCCGGTGAGGTGGTCGACCTGCCCGCCTACCCGTGGCAGTACGAACGGCACTGGCACGGCACCCCCGGAGATCTGATCTTCCTTACCAGCGGCACCGGCGCGCTGGACCACCCACTGCTGGGCGAACGGATGCCCGCGCCCCACCCGGTGTGGCACGGCACCGTCGAACCCCAGTTGGTTCCCTGGTTGGGCGACCACCAGATCGGCGACGACGTGCTCATGCCGGCCGCCGTCTACGTGGAGATGGCGTTGAGCGCCGGCCGCAGGGCCATGGACCGCCCGGTCGAGGTCCGCCACCTCGAGATCAGCCGTCCATTGACCCTGCCATGGCCCGACCCCACACCCATCGCCCTGCAGACCGCGGTCACACCCGACGACGGCGCCCTGACCATCAGCGTCCGCGAAGAACACCACGGGGAGTGCCGGCCCGCCGTCCGCGCCCGGGTCCGCACCCTGCTCGGCACGGCACCACCCCCTCTGGACATCGGCGCGCTCACCGCACGCTGCCACCGGTGCCTGGACGGCGCGGACTTCTACCGCACCTGCCGAGCCGTCGGCCTGAACTACGGCCCCGCCTTCCAGCTCATCGACCGCCTGGACGTCGGTGACGAGGAGCTGCTGTTCACCTACCGGCTCCAGCACGCCGCCGACGGCCACACCGTCCACCCCGTCCTGCTCGACGCCCCGCTCCAGGCCACCGCTGCCTTCTCCGAGCAGATGTCACAGCCCATCCCCTTCCTGCCCACCGTCTTCGGGGCGGTACGCGTGTGGCGCACCCCGGCGCCCACCGGCATCGTCCACCTGCGCCGCCGTCACCGCAGCGACAACGAGAACTGCTGGGACATCACCTACGCCGACGACGACGGTACGGTCACCATCGAGATCGACGGCTGCCGCACCCGCCGCGGACGCTTCCTCGAACTGACACCCCTGACCGTCCAGCGCACCGTCCTACAGGCCGCGCCCGTGCCCGGCCCTCCCCTTCCACCCCCGCCGCTTCCCGCCCCCGCCGAGCTGGTCCGGGCGGCCGAACCACGCATCACGACCGCCCGCACCGCCCTGAACGACAGCGGCCACCATCGGTTCACCGCCGCGGCGGAACAGGCCGCAGCGCACTGTTGGGCGCAGACGCTGCGCGGACTTCTCTCCGCCCCCGCCCGCCCCTTCTCGACGCGCGAGCTGGTGGCTGACGGACTGCAGCCCCGCCACCGGCGGCTGGTGCGGCTGATGATGCCGCTGCTCGAAACCCACCGGCTCGCCCGGGCGGAAGCCGACGCATGGCGACTGACCGACGTCGAAGCCGACGGAACAACGCTGCTGCGACGCCTGGTGGAGGACCACCCCGCGTTCGGTGCCGAGACGCTCCTCCTCAACCGCTACCTGCGCCACCTCCCCGACCTGCTCCGCGGACGCGTCGACGCGCGCGATCTCATGCCGGAGGGGGACACCACGTACGAGCAGTTGCGGGAGACCAGTCCCGCTCACCGCTTCACCCACCGTGTCGTGCAGGCCCTGCTCGGCGACGTCGTCGCCCGCTGGCCGGCCGACCGGCCGCTGCGCGTCCTGGAAGTCGGCGCCACGACCGGCGCGTTGACGGCGGCGGCGCTGCCCGTGCTGCCGGCCGACCGGACCCGCTACACTTGCGCCACCACCACCCGTAGCGTCCTCACCCGAGCCGAACACCGCTTCTGCGACCACGGCTTCGTCGACTACCGCGTCCTCGACCTGAACACCGAGCCGACCGAGCAGAACCTGCCTCGCGCCGGCTTCGACCTCATCCTCGCCGGTGACGCCCTGCACACCACCGTCGACCTCGAAGCCACCTTGCGCCACCTGCGCACCCTGCTGGTGCCCGGCGGACACCTCTTGGCCACCGAGCCGCACCACGCACAGCTCCATGGCGTGCTGTTCGGCAGTACGGAGGACTTCTGGGAGCGCGGTGACCGCACCCTGCGTCCCACCTGCCGCGTCCTCGCACGCGAACAGTGGGTTCCGCTGCTGCACCGGTGCGGATTTCCCGCCGTGGAGCAGACCGGCCCGGCGGACCGATCCGTCCTCCTCGCCGCGACGGACCCCGGCCCGGCCGCCGACAGCGGTCTGCCGCGACCCGTCCCCGGCGTCAGGTGGCTGGTCGCCGTCGAGGACGGCACCGAGACACCGACCGCCCAGGCCCTCGCCGCTCTCCTCGACACGGCCGCCGTCGTCCCCGCACCCGACGAGGCCACCGCCTGGAGGACTGCACTGCCCGCGGACACCGGACCTCGTATCGTCCTGCTGCTCGCCGAATCCGGACCGGGGCAGACCGTGGAGCGGACCACCCGCCGCGCCGCCCTGCTGCGCGCCCTGGCTGCTGGTTGCGAGACCCTTCCGGGCAGCGCAGAACCGCGTGTGTGGCTGGTCACCCGCCCGACCGGCCTGTTCCCGGTTCCCGAGCAGCCCACACATCCGGACGACGCGGCCGTCTGGGCGGCCTGCCGCACCCTCGCCAACGAACGTCCCGACCTGTCCCTGTGCCGCGTCTCCTGCCACCGCACCGGCGACCCGCAGGCCGACGCGCGCCGCCTGGCCGCAGAGCTGCTCACCCCCACCGACGGCGAAGGCGACCGGGAAGACGAGATCGTCCTCACCGCGCAGGGACGCTTCGTACCCCGGCAGGTCCAGCATCCGGCGAACGAACCTCCCGCCGCCGCCGGTGACCGGCCGTTCGTGCTGGAGGTCCGCGATCCGAGCCTGCAGCGCCGCCTCGTCTGGACGCAGACGGACCTCCCCGAGCCCGGACCGGGCGAGGTGGTCGTCGAGATGCGGGCCGTCGCCCTGAACTACCGTGACGCCATGCGGGCCAACGGCCTGCTGCCACCCGAAGCGGTCGAGGACAGCCCCTCCAGCCGGGGGCTGGGCACCGACGGCGCTGGTGTCGTCCACGCCGTGGGCGCGGGCGTGGACGAGGTAGCCGTCGGCGACAGGGTCTTCGGCATTTTCCCTGCCGCCCTCGCCTCCCATGCGACCACCCCCTCCGAAACGCTGGCCCGCATCCCGCACGGCATGAGCTTCACCGAAGCGGCCACCCTCCCCGTCGCCTTCCTGACCGTCCACCACACGCTGGTCGACCAGGCACGCCTCGGCACCGGTGAGACCGTGCTCGTGCACGGGGGAGCCGGAGCGGTGGGACTGGCCGTTCTGCAATGCGCTCGTCTGCGCGGAGCCCGGGTCATCGCCACTGCGGGAACCCCCGCCAAACGAGACCTGCTGCACGCCCTCCGAGCCGACCACGTCCTGAACTCCCGCAACCTGGACTTCGTACCCCGGGTACGGGAACTCACCGGCGGACAAGGCGTCGACGTGGTGGTCAACTCCCTCAGGGGCGAGGCCATCGCCCACAGCCTGGACCTGCTGCGGCCCAACGGACGCTTCATCGAGCTCGGCAAGAATGACATCTTCCTCGACAACACCTTGCCGCTCCGTTCCTTCCACCGCAGTCTGACCTTCACCGGATTCAACCTCGACGCCGTGCTGCTCGACCAGGTGCGTGCTGTGCGCCTCCTGGAAGATGTCGTGGCCCTGGTCACCCAGGGCGCTTACCGGCCACTGCCTCACACGGTGCACCCCGCTGCCCGAGTCGACGAAGCCTTCCGGCTCCTACAGCACTCCCGGCACACCGGGAAGGTCGTCATCTCCTTCGACCCGCTCGACGAGCCCGCCCGTGTGGAGCCCGCCTGCGGACGGCTCGCTCTCGACGGCGACGGCACCTATCTGATCACCGGCGGCCTGAGCGGACTCGGCGCCGCCACCGCCCACTGGCTGGCCGACCACGGCGCCCGGCACCTGGCCCTGCTCTCCCGCCGCGGTCCCGACGCCCCGGAAGCACCCGCGCTGCTGAGCCGGTTCGCCGCACGCGGAGTGAACGCCACCGCCTACGCCGCCGATGTCACCGACGAGACGGCCCTGCGCCGTGTCATCGAGAGGGTGGACGCCACCGGCCTCCGCCTGCGCGGCGTCGTCCACGCCGCGATGCACCTGGACGACGCCCCGCTGTCCGACCTCACCGATGACCGGTTCGCCGCCGTCCTCGCGCCCAAGGCGGCAGGCGTGGCACTGCTGGACCGCCTCACCGCCGACCACGACCTGGACCTGTTTCTGGCCTACTCCTCCGTCTCCGCCAGCATCGGGACGCCCGGCCAGGCCGCCTACGCCGCGGCCAACGCCTACCTCGAAGCCCTCATCCGGGACCGGCGCAGCCGAGGGAAGCCGGGAACGGCACTGGCCTGGGGGCCGATCGGTGAAACGGGGTACGTCGCCCGCTATGGCATGGAAACCGCCATGTCCGAACGAGGCCTGGAACCCCTCGCACCCGCCCAGGCCCTGGCCACCGCCGCCCACCTCCTGCCCGCCGGAGCGGACGTCGCGGGAGCGGGCCGCTACCGCTGGGACACCGCATGCCACCTGCTGCCGTCCCTGGCCACCCCCCGCTTCAGCCGTCTCGCCCCGTCTTCCGCGGCTTCTCCGGACGCCCGCGACGAGCTGCTGAAGACACTGGCCGGCCTTCCGGCGGACGACGCCACAAACAAGATCACGAGCATCCTCGTCCAGCTTCTTACAACTGTTCTGCAGACCGATCCCGACGACCTGGACCCCGCCCGCAACCTCACCGACTTCGGACTCGACTCCCTCCTCGGCACGCAGTTCGTGGTCCGCGTACGTGACCTCTTCGCCATCCGCATCACACCCGCCGACCTGTCCACCGGCCGTACGCTGCACAAGTTCGCCCGTCTGATCCACCAGCGGCTCACCGCGGACACCGCGAGTCAGGCGGAAGGAGCGGGAACGGCCCAGGCCGACTCCGTCTCCGCGTGACGGCCGGCCGCGGGACATCGCGGGGACCCGGCTCACCCGGACGAGGGCGGGGCGCTCCGCTCCGCGCGCGGCCCATGAACGCTTGCGACCGGGGGTGAGGGCGGCCAACGCGCCGCCCTCACCCCGTACGCAGCCGTCGGCGCGGGCGTCGAAGACACGGACCTGTCCGTCCGGGGACGGGCCGTCCACTGCCGCCGCGCCGTAGCGGGGCGCGGAAGAGCAGGTAGGGGAGGGGAACGCCCGCTCCCCAGTACCGCGCGTTCTCCCCGGATCCCCCCAGGGCCCCGGAACGACCCTTCCTAGGAGTTCGCTTTTGCGAAGAAAATTGATGGAATCGCGCTGCAGCCTACAGTCAGTCTCGCCGCTTGAAGATCACGTACAGGCTCATGCGCACTGCTGCCATCAGCAGGATCGTGAACGGGGAGCCGCCCGCCCAGTGCAGCTCCGGTATGTGGTCGAAGTTCATGTCGTAGATGGTTCCCACCAACGTGGGCGCAAAGAGAATGGCAGCCCACGAGGAGATCTTCTTGAAGGTGTCCACCTGGTGGCGCTGACCTGCGTCGATGAGGGTGCATACCTCCCTGACCTGCGTGGATGAGTCTTTCAGCGTCTTTCAGGGCTGTGCCGCGTTACGCGGTCGATTCTCCCCACATGCTCCCCAGCGCCGTCCATACTCCCCAGACTCTCCCCAGGAAGTGCCGCCGCCGCGGGCGGTGGTGGCGCGGAGGCTAGCGCATCGGAGGGGCTGCCTAGTGCTGTGACCGCATAGATTATTCGCCGGGTTGCTGTTGCTGCGAAGTGCTCGATGAAGCGGATGTGCCGGTGTGTGTCAGCGATAGTCGGCCAGGCCGTCCGCGAGTTCTTCTTCGTCGCCGTCGCGGATCGCGTAGAGGGCTTGCTGCAGGGCGAATGTGCCGCGGATCGCGGCGATGCGGGTAAAGAGTCCGTGGTTTGACCAGTTGCCCAGGGCGAGCACCCGCTCCAGGAGCTCAGGGCCGTAGCTCGCACCGATGGCTGCGAGGTCCTCGGCCGGGTCGCTGAGCGTGACGTCGTCCCAGTCGAGTACTCCGGAGAGATGCGGCAGGCCGTGCGTCCACTCCCACAGGACGTTTTCGGCACCGAGGTCGCCATGCACCACTGCTCGGGTGAGGTGGGGAAGGCTGTCGACTGCTTCGAGTTCCCTCTCGGCCCGCAGGCGCCCACTCTCGGACATTAGCTGGAACAGTTCCGCGCGCACGTTCTCCACGAACCGCCGCCACCGGCCTTCTGTTGCCTGAGGGAGAACTGCTCGTACCGTCTCGTCGGTGCCAGCACGGGCCAGACCGGACAGCAGCGTGGCGTACTGCGCCGCCACGGTGCCGAGCACCTGGGCATCGTTGAGGGCGTCAATCTCCAGCGGTTCCCCGGGAATGCGGCTGAGTACCAAGAACGGCGCCTCGTCGGCGCCGCCTTGGAGCAGCGGCTCAGGTGTGCGGAAGCCGAGGTCGAGGCCGGCGAGTACGTGTAGCAAGGCCACCCGCTGGGGCAACCGGGCGGCCGCTGCCCGGGTGCGAGGCAGGCACACAACGCGGTCTGAGCCAATGACCACGTCGTGGAATTGCCCCTGACATACGGCAAGGTCGTCCGGTTTGTCGTCGGGCAGCAGACGGCTCAGCAGAGCGCGGTGCGTCGTACGGATGCTCACGAGTGTGTCCTCTGGATCCTTCGATGGGTCGGAGGCGATGTGCACGAAGTGCTGTCAGGCCGCGCCAGCGAGCGGGCGTCCGCCCCAGCGAATGCCCTTCTCGCTGCGGATGCGGGCCCGTTCTCGGCGTTGAGCGGCCAGGACGTCGGGATGGCGGGCGTTGACGTTGCGCCACCGCAGATAGGCGTGCATGGCCCGGGTCTGTACGGGGTGGCTTCGGTGGTTTGAGTTGGCCAGAGTGAACTGCCGCAGCGGCCCGAAGTGGGCCTCGATCGGGTTGGCCCAGGACGCGTAGGTTGGGGTGAAGCACAGCTCGACCCGGTTCTTCTTTGCCCAGCGCCGGATTTTCTCGCCCTTGTGGGCGGACAGGTTGTCCATGATCACGTAGATCGGGGCGTCGTCCGGACGGGCGGCCCGGATCGACCTCAGTGCGGTCAGGGTGTTCGTGGCCCCCTTCTTGCGGCGGTTGACGCCCCACAGGGTGTCGTCGCCTATGGAGTAGCAGCCGTGGAAGTAGCGAACTCCATGGGTGCGGTGGTAGGTCGCGGGATGCCGTTCGGGGCGGCCCTGCTCGGACCAGCACGACCCGCCGGTGGGGCGGATGCCGAGTGGCCCGAACTCGTCGGATGCGAATACACGGTCGGGGAAGCGGTCCAGGATCTCTTCGATGCGGTCAAGCTTGGCGTCGCGGTCGGGGTCCGGTGACTCTTTCCAGGTCTTGGTGCGCTGGAAGGTGATGCCGTGGCGAGCGAGCAGGCACCGTAACGCCTCACGGCCGATCCGGATCACCCGGTCGTGGACTTTCCGCAGGTAGGCGGCGAGTTTGCGGATAGACCAGCGGGTGAATGGCTGGCCGAGTTTGGTCGGGCGGGTGGTGGCCGCCTGGACGACGAAGTCCTCGTCGTCAGGACTGAGCAGACGGGGACGGCCTCCCGCCCAGCGAGGGTCCAAGCAGGCCAGGCCGATCTCGTTGAACCGGTGGATCACGTCGCGGACGGTGTCCTCGTCGGCCTGCACCAGTTGGGCGATGACCGTGACACGGTTCCCGCCGGCGGAGGCCAGGAGCATCGTCGTGCGACGGTAGCGCACCGAACTGGTGCTGCCCCGGCGCACGATCTGCTGCAGCTTCTGCCCTTCCTGGTCGGTCAGTCTGCGCACACGGACAGGCTTGGCCACCACACCCCCACGTTCGGAACGAACTTCACCGCCCATCCAACCGCTCCAACTACCAACCCGGCGAACCTATTCGGTCACAGCACTACTGATCTTTCCGTTAGTTGGGTGGGGTTGGTGGGTGGATGGTGAGGCCGGTGTGGGTGAGGAAGGACCAGGGCAGTTGCGGGTTGTCGTTGATGCGACGGATACCTTGTTCGGTGGCATCGGCGACATCGGCGAGGTGATCGCCGGCGAGGTTGGCGAGCTCGCGTTTCTTCAGCGAGGACCACAGCAGTTCCACCGGGTTCAACTCAGGTGCGTAGGCGGGTAATCGCTCCAGGGTCAGCCAGTCCTGCTCGGTGACCCAGGCCCGCATGTCCCGGCTCCAGTGAGCCGACAGCCCGTCCCACACCAACACCACCCGCTCGCCGCGGTAGAACACCTTCATCTGCTCCAGGACCTCAATGAGGCCGGCGGTGTCGTAGCTGCCGGGCTTGAGGTGGAAGCACAACCGAGGACCTCGATCGGGGTCGGTGGAGTGGTAGCCCAGGGCCCCGGCCATCGAAGCGCGTTTCCAGTTCAGCCGGTGCCGCAGGAGAGGTGTGCGGCCGCAGGGTGCATAGGTGCGGCGGACCTGCGGCAGCAGCGACACTCCTGATTCGTCGAGAAAGACGATCCAGGCACGTGTGTTCACCGCCCCTTTTTGATCCGCGGCCACTCATGAGCGATCCAGCGGGCGATCTCCGACTCATTCCTCTCCACCGCCCGCCGCTCAGGGCGTTGCGGACTCCACCCGAGCCGGCCGGTCAGCAACCGCCACACCGACGCCCGCGACAGGACTACTCCGGTCACCCGCTCGATGACCAGGCCGACCCGCTCCAGCGTCCACAGATCAGCCTCGAACCCATGCGCCTGAGCGCCTTGCTCCAGCGCGGTCCGCACCTGTTCAACCTGGGCATCGTCCAGCTTGGGCGGACGACCGGTGGCCGGACGCCGACGCAAGGCGTCAACGCCGCCCTCCTCCCAGACCCGTTTCCACCGCCGCACACTTTCCTCGCTGACCCCCAGCATCCGAGCGATCTCGGCACCCGAACGCCTCTGATCGAACAACTCAGCCGCCCGCACCCGCCGGGCCTCGGCCAACTGCGGCCGTGTCAAAGGGGGAACGACAGGCTCGGAACCGAAAGACGAAGGCTTGAAAGACACGAGCCCAGGGTCCCACCAACGAGCCCGCCACACCCACAGAACTAACGAAAATATCAGTAGGGCCGACCTTGCTCGTCTCGTTCGTGGCAGCGGATCATTCACAGATGAGACCCGAAGTCCAAGCCTTCGTCGCTGATGGCCCGCTACCCAGCTGGGACGCTGATGAGGACGAGATCGACCGGCGCGTCGAGCAGCTCGGAGCCATCTCCCAACCCGTCACGGCCGATGAAGCGCAGTCCCTGGCCAGCTGCTTCGGCCCGGATGATTGCTATGGCGTCGCCTGGACGCTGCTACACCTCATCGAGACCAGCCCCGGCCCGGTTCCTGTAGTGCAGCTGCCTGGTCCGGACGCCGACGCATGGCATCACACACTCTGGAATCGGTGGGGAGGCCCGAAGATCCGGGACGACGGTTCGACGGGGTAAGGCCTTGGCCTGCACGTGCGGCGGGTGCGATGAGGTGCTGTCCGTTCTCAGGTTCTGTGGATCGTGAACTGTGCGTTACGGCTGGCTGTGGTTCTAGCCTTGTCGATCAGGACGTGAAATGCTCGCTCCGTCGCTTCAACAGGTGTCGCCGGGGCACCCGAGGTCCTAGGATCGAACCAGTGGGAGTAAGAGGCGGTCAGGCGGCAGCCGCATGCGTGACTCGCGATCGGAGTCCTGAGTAGACCCCGCTGGAACCCGGCCCTTCCAGGCGAGCAGAACGCATTCACGGAGGAATCCGAGGCCTGCGCAGCCGAGCGTCTGGCGTTTGAGCATCTTGACCCGGTTGACATGTCCTTCGACGACGCCCGAGTTCCAGGGCAAGGGCAGGCCGATGGGGATGGCGGGCTGTCGCTCGGGCGGGTCCGTGGCGCTCGTGGCCCCGAGCCGCCCGCCTGGTCATGCCCGAAGTCTAGAGCCCGCAGCGGGTGCTCTCTGCCCTGTATGAGGGGAGTCGTGGCAACCACGGGCAGAGGGGGGTCAGGCGGTGGGTAGGCCCCTTCGAGAGAGCTGCGGTAGGCCGCCAGCCTGGCCGCGTCCTGCTCGGATGTCATCCGCCTGATGGGGTCGACGAGCGGGTTTCGGCGGCGCCGCAGGGCCTGGCTCAGCAGGCCGGCCGCGCGGTCGGCGGCCGCGCGGCCAGGAGCTGGTGGGCGGGATCGCTGGATTCAAGCAGAGGCCTGGCCGACTGGGTCGGTGGTGCGGGCAGGGGCGGCAGGGCACGGGCAGCGCGGCGCAGGGCGAGCAGGGATTCCATCTGCCGGGTGACATCCGGTGTCCCGGGCGAGGGCACGGCACGCCACAGGGACTCGGCGTCCGCGACCCGGTGCTCGCCGGCCGTATCGTGGACCTGGACGACCGCGCGGACCCCGGTCGCGGTGGTGTCGGCATCCAGCTCCAGGCGTAGCGACAGCCGCACGCCGAGCGCGGGCTGGCCGGCCATGCGGGGGCTGGCCAAGCGCAGGTGTGGCACGTGCTGGGGAGCGCGGCCGGCGAACGCCGCCCGACCGCCGGGGGAGCGGAACAGGAAGTCGGCTATCGCATCGCAGAACTCGGACAGCAGATGACCGGGGCTGCTCATGGACGGCCCGCAACCCGCGGAGGAGGGCGAGACCGCGTGGACGTGCGCTTCTGGCGGCATGGCCGCGAGCAGCGCGTCGAGCTGCTCCTGCCAGGGTCCGGAGTCGGTGGTCTTCCACGCGTCGTAGCCGCGCGCGGTGAGTATCGGCTCCAACCAACCGTCGGCCACCAACCGCAGTGCAAGCAGGGCCGCGGCTCCCCAGAACCGGCAGGCCTCGTGCCCGCGGTCATGGGTGCAACAGTGCACCAGCAGCGGCCATGCCTCCTCCAGCCCGAGGGTGTAGTACGGGACGCTGTCGGTCTTGGCCTTGCCGCTGGATCAGCGCACGATTGGAGGCGGTGTCGGCGTACCTGTGAAAGTACTCAATCGCGTACACCTGAAAGGGGCCTGTCGCTGATCATGTGATGCGGTGCTACTGGCTCTACTGCGGCTCGCGGGCCGGGCGAAGAAGCTCCTTGGCAGAGCATGCCGAGTCGGGGTCCTCGACGAGGCACAGGTTGAACCCCTGCTCGTCCCATCGGACCTGCGCCGACAGCAGGCAACTGTCTTCTACGTTGGTGATGCGGATAGAGATGGTGTCACCGCTTGCCAGCGCAGGATCGACAGCGCTGAAACCCGTGTCCGTGGGGGCGCTGAAAAAGTTCCATTCCCCACCCACCGAGTCGGGGCAGGAGGTCCCTCCCAGCAGGGCGCTGTGCAGCTTGGTACCGGTCGCACGCCGGTCGGCTTCGAGGCTGAGCTGTGCGCCGGCTTCGTTCGTCCAGCGGCCCGCCACCGTCGCTTGGTCGATCGGCGTCGCGTCCCCTCCCGCGGTGCAGCCGACACACACCCACGCCAGCACGGCCCCCAGACCTAGAAGACGGTGTGCTTTCGACCCCATGCCACCCCCAGGTGAATTGAACATGTTCAGCCTAACGGCCGGCGGGTGCGCGGGAGCAGGCGGGCGTGGTTGCCGGGCAGGCTGCCAGCGCAGGGGGATTTCTCCTGTGCCCGCAAACGGCCTGGAGCCGGGGCTGCGCCGGAAGTCTTTGAACTCCCCCGATAGGCAGCGCTGTTCCGCTACCTGGGTGCCGCGAGTGCCGTCGGGGGACTCGGGGGTGGGCACGGGTTGGCAAGGCCGTAGGTGTCGGTGAAGATGGCGGCCACCGCCAGTTGGTCAGGGCGTATTCCGAAGACGGGGAGGAACCGCCTGGGTACGCTGGCCTGCCGTGATCAAGGAGGCGTCGGGTGAGTCAGTACTTCGACATGGGCGAGGAGACCCTGTGGAACCCGTCCAACGGGGCTTCTCGGATCTTCCGGCGCCAAGTGGCGCTCTTCGAGGCGGAGCTGGGGCTGCCCTCGGGTATCGGGCCGGTGGAGAACGACGAATGCCAGATCGACCCCGTCGCCTTCGAGTCCTTCGTCAACGCGCTGCTGGAGCGGCACCGAAGAACGAGTCACGCCGTTGTGCTGGCCCTTTGCGAGGGCTTCACCGCCACAGTCCTCGTCCTTGCGAAGCGTGCCGGGATCGAGGTGGACTGGGAACGGCTCGGCACTGTCCCAGAGGGTCCGCTCGAAGATGTGCAGGTCCTAGCCCTCCCCCGGGTGCTCCTGCCGGTGGAAGGCGGGACTTGGGCGTGGGGGCTGCGGGAGAAGGCCCGTGAGCTGGAGCACCACATGCCCCGCTGAACCCGGCAGCAGGCGGCGTCCGTGCGGGTTCGATCATGTGCCTGAGTTCCGCGGGCGGTGTGGTGTTGGTGGTCATCGTTTCGCGGTCTCTTCGACGGATGGCCGGGCTGTTTCGGTGGAGGGACGGGAGGGGGCTGGGGCGGCGTTGTGCTGGGTGCGTTCACGGGTGTGGTGGCGTGCGGGTAGCCGGCGAGGGACGGCTGGCCGGGAGGCGGCCGCGGTCAGCAGGCTCTGGATTCGGTTGGCGAAGTCGGGGCCGGGCAGGGGGATCTCCAGGTCGGGTTCGCGGAAGTAACCGGTGGCGACGGCGGTGGGCATGTAGGCCATGAGCTCGTCGACCACGGCCGAACGGGGCCGGGTGGACGTCTTCGCGAGGTGGCGCAGGACACGCAGGACGGTAGAGGTGGGACTGTCGGTGATCCTGCGGCCGGCCGGATGCCATGCGGTGGTGGCGGGCCGTGGGGGCTGTTGTTCTGCGGGGTCTCCTTCTGGTGAGGGCTGGACGTTGTCGGTCTGGCGATGCCACCAGTCCGCCACGGTGTCCTCGCCCAGGGCGAGGTGGTGGAGGTAGAGGCAGTAGGCGGCGGCGGGCTGGCCGGCACCGGCGGCGTACTGCCACCAAAACCGGGCGCCGTCGTCGGTGTCGGTCAGCTGCAGGACGCAGGCCAAGATCAGCGCGCTGCGGGGTTCGGGTAGCTGGTCGGTGACGAAGTCGGCGACGACGGTGGCGGGGGTGTGGGTGACCAGGGTCTCGCACAGGGCGCGCAGGTCTTCGGCCGCGGCGTTGGGTGGTGCGTCCGTCGCGTCGGCGGCTGTTCGCATGGCCGGTGTGGGGGTGGTGGGCGGGACGATGTCGTGGGGGACGGTGCGGTCGCGGACCAGCAGGGCTCGGGCGAGGATGTCGTGGATGGATGTCATTGGGTGGGTCCTTCGGTCTCGGGCGGCGGGCAAAAGACGCTCTCCAAAACGCGGATGGCATGACGCTCGGCGGACCGCACGGTGGCCAATGGGACGCCCAGGAGGGCGGAGGCCGCCTCGGCGGTGTGTCCGCACAGGTAGCGCAGCACCATGACGTCGAGTTGGTGGTCGGGCAGCCGGCTGATCGCCTTGAACAGTTGCAGGCTCTCGGCCACCTGGTCCATCCGGTCGGTGGGGTCGGTCAGGGACTGCAGGACGACGGTGTCGAACGCCGCGATTCCGAGCTCGGGCCGGCCATCCACGTGCGGGGTGCGTGACATGACGGTGGCACGCAGCGTCTTCCAGGCGAAGCTGCGGATGTCGGGGCTGGCGAGCGCGTCGTTCCAGGACAGCCACAGGATGTCGAAGGTGTCGGCCACCGCCGCATCGCGCTGCTCGTCGGGCAGGAACGCCTGTGCGTAGAGCAGGTAGTCGCCGCGGACCGTCTCGCGGAACGCGCGGTGCTCAAGCGGCGGGGAGGGGTCCGCGGTCACGGCGGCCTTCTCACCGGACCGTTCGATCCATTCGCGGGTCTTGTGCGCCTCGAGCGCGGCCTGCCGCCACAACCGGTACAGCGGCCACTGCGCCATCCCCAGCGCAGCAGACAGGCTGGAGACGATCTCCCACCGCGGGTACAGGCCCGTGCCGCGCAGCAGCTCCGAGAGCTTCGACTTGGCCAGGCACACCATGGTACCGAGCTCGTTCAGGGTCAGACCGCTCTTGAGGTACGCCTCGCGTGTCGGTTCCAGCCAGGCGCGGTGGGTGCTGCGCACGTGGTCGGCGATGGGTCCGAGCTTGCGCCCGGGCCGTGCCGGCCCCGGCCTGCCGGCCGGGTCCGGCGGTTCGAAGGGCGTGGTCACCGGACGTTGTCCTCCTCGTCGGGCACCGGCGCCACGCCATTTCCCGACACGGGCGGGGTGTGCGAGCGAGCGGTGCTGAGGATCTGCTGCACGGTGATGCCCAGTACGGGGGCGAGACCGGCGATCGCGGCCGCTTGACCGATCGCCGCCATCCACACACTCCAGGCAAAGACCACCGCCATCACGGCGATGAGCACTATCTGCATCGGCTTCATAAACCCTCCGAGATGTCAGCCCGATTCGATGCCCGACGACCCCATCCGGGAGGACAGCCGGGAGCACTCCGCAACAGGCGGGTGCCGCACCGCCGTTGGGGAGGACCCTCAGCATGGACCGAACCATAGACATCACGCCACGTGATCAAGGAATCACGGAACAATGCGCTCCGTGGGCTGCCAGACGGGACACAAACAGGTGTTCGCGCAAGTAGGCGCGCCGTGGGGCCCTTCGAGCGGAAGTTCCTCGTTTTCCTTGCAATCGCAGTGACAACCCCCGTCAATGGATGGGACACCTCCGGTGTCGGCCTTCCATCCGGGAAGGCGCGTGGCCCCCTGTGCCGATCATGGGGACATGCGTCATCGCTCTCGCCTGGCCTAGCTACGGCCAGGCGAGAGCCGAAGAACCCGTAGGACAGCTCAGAGCACGGTCCGGGGCACGGACGTTGTGACGTAAGAGGGCTTATGCTGCGCTGCAACCACACGGCTACCACCGCAACACATAGCATGGAAATGGAAGGCGACATTGTGAGCTCTACGAACGGCATGCCGGGCAGTATCGAGGCGACCATCGCCCTTCTCCAGGCCGAACTTCCCCGCTTGGAAGAGCGCCAGCAGGACCTTGAGAAGGAACTCGTCGCCGTCACCGACCGGTTGGAGTCCGTCCGCGGCGCGCTCACCGCCTTGCAGACGCTGTCCGCCACCGGTCCGGTGCGGCAGCCGGCCTCCGCCCTCAGCGAGTCCGACACCAAGCCCGCCCCCTCGGCGAGCACGGAAGCGGAACTCGCCACCGGTCCCAAGGCCACCACGTACGAGGAAAAGCACCCCGCGGACGAGGCGGACACCCCTCCCGCGCCGCAGACCGACACCCCCGCCGCACCGCAGACCGACACCCCCGCCCGGCCCACCCCGCGCAAGGCCACCACGCGCACGGAGGGAAAGCCGCCCGCGAAGAAGACCTCCGAGCAGAAGCAGACGCGCCGTTCCGCCAAGACCGCTCCCGCCAAGCGCGCGAAGACCCCACCGGCGAAGAAGACCACCGCCGCCGCATCCGGTGAGGCGGGCGGAGGACTCACCGAGCAGGTGTTGAGCGCGCTGAAGGACTCGGGCAGCACCCCTGTCCGCGCCCGCGACGTCAACCAGGCGCTGAAGCGCGACGACACACCCGGCAGCATCAACGCCGTGCGCAGCACGCTCGACCGCCTCGTCGCCACCTCCCGGGCCCACCGCGCCGGCCGCGGCCTCTACCAGGCCAGTCCACAAGGCTGAGATCACGCCGCCATCGAGCGGGGGGCTGAGGAAGCAGTCAGCGGCCGCTCAAGAGTCGGCAGGGGCAGGAGCGCCTGCTCCACCAGTCGGGCAGGGCCGCGTGCGGCAGTGGACATGGCGGCCCTGCCGAGAGTGGGAACTGGAGGCCGTGGAGCTGCCGGGAGCGGGGCCGTGCGGGATCTGGGCGGGCCTTGGCCGTACGGCGGGCGCGGTGGACCGCCCCTTGGGCCGGCCGTCTTCGGACGAGTACCCATCCACCCTTCCATGGTTCCAGCGAAATGGTTCTGACCTGGTGTTTTCCGAAGATCGGCCTAGGCTGGGGACCTTCACCGGGTACCCTCAGAAAGGGGGGCACTTCGTGCGTGAGGAAGCCACCGGGTACGACTCCGCCCACATCCCGGTACTGGAGGGGCTGGAAGCCATGCAGAAGCGACCGGGGGTGTACGTCGGCTCGACCGGCGAACGCGGCCTACACCAGATGGTGTTCGAGGCCGCCGATCGGGCGGTGGAGGAGGTCCTGGCCGGCCGCGCCGGCTTTGTCGATGTCGTCCTCACCCTCGACGACGGCGAGCACGGCCCCGTTGCCGACTGATCCGCCCACTACCACCTGCACCGGCTCACCCCCGACTGCGACGGCGCGCCCTGGTGCCCGCTCTTCGTTCCGGACCGATCCGCCTTCGATGCCGAACGCGCCCTACACACTGAGCCTTTTCCATCCTCATCCTGAGCTGGCCAGATGCAGGGCGAGGACGGCCTGGACGAGACCGGTGATCCGGGTGGTCGAGCAGCGGAGCTTGCGAAGGAGTCGCCAGGATTTGAGGGTGGCGACGGCCTTCTCGACGAGGGCCCGGATCTTCGCGTGGGACCGGTTCATTGCCTGCTGGTTTGTGGAGAGGGTCTTCCACCGTCCCCAGCACGGGATGGGGACGGTGTCGCCGGCGCCTCGGTATCCCTTGTCGGCCCAGCACGGGATTCCGGTCTTGGCCAGGGCGTCGACGATGCCGTGTTCACGGGCCGCGCGGACGTCGTGGATGGCGCCGGGCAGCGCCGGTGAGGCCCATAGCAGCCGACCGAAGGGGCCGGCGAGGACCTGCACGTTCATACCGTGCTTCTTGTGCTTGCCGGAGTAGTACGGCCGGTCCGCGGCGATGCGGTCGATGGGCAGGAGCGTGCCGTCCAGGAGGAGGTGTGCCTTCACCGACGCGGCCCGCGCCGCGTCGGCCAGGCTCGGGGCGAGAATGGCCAGGAGCTCGACGGCCTCGGTGACGTAGCGGTAGGCCGTCGTGGTGCCGATGCCGAATCCGGCCGCGAGCTGGGCATAGGTATGTCCCACCCGCAGATGGGCGAGGGTGAGCAGAGCCTGGCGGCCCGCGGTCAGGCGCCGCCATCGGGAGCCGATCGCGCGGCGGTGGCGGCGCAGCTGCTGCGTGAGGAAGCGGAGGGCGGAGCTGGACACGTCGACGCCCGACGGGTAGACAAGCATGTGAAGCCTCTGGTGGAGACGGTTCTCTTGGTCGAAAACCCATCTATCAGGGGCTTCACCACGTTGTCAGCCCAGCCCCCGAGCTTGCAATCGAGTCGGGGGCTCGATGAGCAAGAAGAAGGAGCCAGCATGTCCCCGTCCCGCGCCGGCGTTGTGGTGACGCTGATCGGCGTCGCCCTCAGCTTGGTCGGAGCAGCGATGTACGTTCTCCCCGGCCCCGGCCTCCCCTTCCTGCTTCTGGGCCTCGCCGTTGCCATAGCGGGAGCAGCCCTCTGGTTCACGGACCGCAAGTCCTCAAGCTGAACCTCTAGCGACCATTGAACCTCATACAACCTGACTGCAGAGCTTGGTGGCTGGGCTGATACATGGGCGGCTGGGCGGACAAGGGTTGCCGGAGTGCTGGTGGCGCGGTCTGCCCCCCCGTACCGAGGGCGACAGGAGATCCCTTCCATCAATGAGCCTCTGCCAACCTGAAACCACAGGTCAAGGGGCTGGTGTGACCGGTCCCTGGGGTACTCGTGCTGGTCGTAAGCGGGAGTCTGTGGAGAAGATCATCTGTCAGCGGTTGATTTCGAGGTTCGTCAGGACGAGCAGGGCGCGCAGGAGACGGGTGGCGCGGGCGGGGTCGGTGCGGAGCTTGGTGAGGATTCGCCAGTTCTTGAGGTGGGCGAAGCCGTGCTCGACCGGTGCACGTCCGACGGCGAGGACGCGGTTGGCCTCCTTCTCGCCTCGAGTGAGCTTGTGGGTACGAGTGGCGATGTAGCCGGTGACGATCACGGGGTCGAGGATGTCGTTGTCCAGGCCGTGGAAGCCGAGGTCGGCCAGCGCTCCGAGGCCGACGGCGCGCAGGTGGTGCAGGATGTGGTCGTGGCGGGCGGCGGTGTTGTCGTGGGTGCGGCCGGGTCTGGCGGCGGATATCCAGATCAGGCGCCCGTTCTCGTCGGTCAGGGCGAGGAAGTGCAGGCCGTGACTGCGGTGCTTGCCGGAGTAGTTCCGCCGGTCGGCCTTGCCGGTGCGACGCTGGGTGCGGATGAGGGTGCCATCAATCAAAACCACCTCCGCGCCCTGCTTGGTGACCTTCTTCAGGGCGCGGTCCAGGCGCGGGGCCTGGGCGGCGAGCAGTCCGATCAGCTCGTCGCGCCAGCGGCGGACGGTGGACTCGGACACGTCGTTTCCGCCGGCCATGTCGGCCAGACGCTGGTCATGACGCAGCACGGCCAGGACGATCACCGCGATCTTCCCCGGCGGCAGGATCCGCCACCTTGACCGAATCGCCTTCAGACGGCGCCGCAGTAGATCGGCGAGGTGGTTGACAGTGCGCGTGGACAGCGACAGACGGCACAGGTAGACAAGCGAGCAGGTGTCCTCGGCGCGCTCTTTGATATTCGTCACACAATTCCAACGGCCGCCGGGGGCAACCCGGTTACGCCCGTACCGAGCCGCTCCGAGTGCCGGTGCTCCTGGTCACAGGCGGGTGGTGAATCGGCCGTCAGGCAGTTTCCGCAGCCAGCCGCGATCGACGAGTCTGACCAGCTTGCTGCGCAACGGTTCCAGCCTGGCCTTCACGCTGACGTCCACCCCCACCACCTCGCCGACCTCACGGGCCATGACCGGTCCGGCAGCCTGCCGCACGGCGGCGATGATGCGCCGGTAGTCCGGCGGGAGCATGCTTTCGTCCGAGCCCGGCTCGCGGTGCGGGATCAGCATCACCGCCCGGCCGCCCACCTGCCCGGGCACCGGCCTGAGTGAGAGACCTTCCTCGGCGAGCTGACCGGTCATCCGTTCAAGGACACGTTCGGCGACGGCGAGTTCGTCCCGCTCGGCCCGCACCTCCGCAAGCTGTTTGGCCAGCTGCTCTTCGAGTTCATCCAGTTCCGCACGACGCGCGGTGGTCCGTTCCAGCAGCTCGGGATCCAGCATGGATCGGATCGTAGAGGGCTGCCGGACCACAGCGCGCAAGAACGGGACGATTCAGCTCCCTGTGTGCCGCCCCCGTCAGGCCAGCCCGTGGACGACAAGCCGGTTCTGCTCCCCGTCGAAGGTGCTGGCCAAGATGTTGGCCGCGTGCCGGCGCCCGTCGAAGAGACCCTGCTTGTCGACGTGCACGATCAGGATGTCGTGGCTGTCGATCACCTCCGAGATGCCCCGGGTCTCTATCGTGTCCGACCATGCGTCCAGGTTCCGGCCGAACCACGCTGGCAGACCGCAGGGCTCGCTCACCGCGTCCCAGAAGTCGTTGAGTGTCACGATTGCCTGACCACGGAGGTCAACGATCAGCTCGCTCTTTGTCATCGCAGCAGGCTAACCAGAAGTCGAAGGGCCAGGCTCAGCATCAGCCGTGCTGACGGATGATCTGCTCCGTGGACTCCCGCTCACGACCAGCACGAGCACCCCACGGACCGGTCACACCAGCCCCTTGACCTGCGGTTTCAGGTTGGCGGAGGCTCAGTGGAAGGCACGCGCGCAGGTGACCAGATCAGCCCGGTACCCCTCCTCGGGCGCGGTGAACTCCTCGGCCCGGACGGGATGGAAGGCGGCGACCCGGCCCGCGAGAAGAGGGCGGAGGGCGAGATCGGCCTGGTGGAGCATGTCCCGGTCGGCATCGACCAGGTCCAGGCGGGCGAGCTGCGGCAAGACCGGTAGCAGGGCGGCTGG
This sequence comes from Streptomyces sp. NPDC045287, assembly GCF_056432325.1. Classification (NCBI taxonomy): domain Bacteria; kingdom Bacillati; phylum Actinomycetota; class Actinomycetes; order Kitasatosporales; family Streptomycetaceae; genus Streptomyces; species Streptomyces sp. NPDC045287. The sequence goes on along the minus strand of NZ_JBWKJG010000028.1, from coordinate 30,640 downwards.
CACCTGGCCGGTCCCGGTGCCCAGATCGAGCAGAGCCGGGCGACGGACGCCGCGCAGGGTGCCGGCGAGCAGGTGGACGACTTTGTCGGGGAGGCCGGGGCGGTGCCGGCCGTAGGCGTCCGCCGTGGCGTGGAAGAGGCTCACAGGGCTTTCTCCGTGTGGTGCTCGGTCGGGCAGGGGGCGGCGGGTTGGTGGGGCACCGGCGCGAGCGGAGGAAGCGCCCACGTCAGGGCGCGCAGCCCGGTGCCGGAGGTGACGTGCTGTGGCCCGCCGTCTTCCGGAACGGTCACCCGGTATCTGTCGGGCCGTCCGGCCAGGACCCAGCGGGCGTGCACGTCCTCCAGCTCGGCCCACACGTCCCGGGGCCCGTGGACGCGGACGGTCGCCTCGCCGGGACCGGCGACCGCCCAGGAGTCCTCGTCGGGGGCGGTGATTGTCATCGTCTCGGCCTGGAAGTCGCGGACGAGCCCAGGCGCCAGGTACGCGGCCGCGAGCCAGAAGCCGTACGCGTCGTCCGGCGGCGGCGCAAGCCGGGACGGCCGCGGTACGCCAGGGTCGGCCTTGATCCGGGGCCGCATCGGCACCGCGTTGAGCCACCGGTAGCCGAGCATGGGCCGGTATCCGCGCGGCCGCCCTCGCAGAACTGCCTCGATCTCACCGGCCTGGGTACGGGTGGCCAGGAGCTGTCCGGGCCAGCTCGGGGTGCGGGTGGTGAGCGTCGTCAGCAGCCGCCCGCCGGGCGCGAGTTGCTCCACCCACGCCGACGGGACGCAGGGCACGCCGATGCCGGAGTGGATCCGGTCGAACGCTTTTTCTGCCCGGTGCCCGTCGAGAGCATCGCCCTCCACGACCGTCGCGCCCAGACCGAGCCGGTCGAGATTGTGCTGGGCGAAGGCGGCCACGTGGCTGTCCCGTTCGACGCCGACGGCGAGGCCGGGGCCGGTGACGGCGGCGGCGAGCGCGAGAGAGACCCCGGGGCCCGGCCCGAGCTCCAGATACCGCAGTCCGGGGCTGAGTTCCAGGGCTTGGAGGGCTTCGACGGTGGTGGGGGTGTAGGTGGACATGGACGTCATGTGGCCGCCGGTCACCGGGCCGCGGGGGAGTGCGTCGAGGGGCTCGCCGTCGCGCTGGAGCAGGATCGACTCGTCGCTGTGGATCAGGTCGAGCCACTCCTCCTGGTCGTCGGGGTGGGAGCCGTCGAGGAGGCGCCAGTCGATCGGGTCCGCGCCCGGGCCGCTGACCCGGACGTACGCGTGCGGGAGCAGGACCTCGCGCGGCAGGCGAAGCAGCGCGTCACGCAGCAGCGGGTCGGTCAGGACACCGCCGGCTGTGAGCCGGTCGACCATGCTGGCGCGCCGACGGCTCGTCGCTTCGCGGAGGTCAAGAGGCATGAGCGGAGTCCTTTACGGGAGTGGGCGCGGCAGTGGGCATGGTGGTCAGGCGGCGGACAGGCGAGGCCCACAGGAGTGCTGCCGGCGCGAGGTAGAGCAAGGTTCCGGCGATCAGCGCGGCGTGCACGGAGGAGGCGGCGGCGATGGCGCCGGCCGTGAGGGCGGCGGCCGGACGCAGTCCGGTGACCAGCCAGACGGAGGTCTGCTGCGCGCGGGAGTGCAGCTCGGGAGGGCATAGCTGCTGGCGCAGGGACCGTTGGGTCGTGCCCGCCGTGACCGCGGCCGCCGTCCTCAGCGCGCCGGCGGTCGCGATCACGCCCAGCCACACCGGTTCCGGCTGGGCGAGGAGAAGGGGCGCGCCGCACACGGCGTAGGCGAGGAACCCGCTCAGCATCACGCGCGCCGGCCCGAACCGGTCCACGAGACGGGTGGCGACCATTGCTCCCGCGAGGCCACCGGCGGCGGTGACGCCCATGACCAGGCCGAGACCGGTGCTGCCGGAGTCGAGCCGGGTCAGCAGCGTGTACGCGAAGTAGGTTCGTCACGATCCCGTCGGCGAACGCGAGTCCGGCGAGCGAGAGCACCAGGGGACGCTGTATCGGATCGCGCATCACGTAGCGGACCCCCTCGCGGATCGCGGCGCCCATCCGCGCGGGCCGGTCAACCACCCGTAGCGCCGCGCTGGGCCGGATCCGGGAGGCGCACCAGGCGCTGAACAGGTACGAGAGGGAGTCCAGCCACAGGGCGCGGACCGCACCGAGCAGGCCCACGACGAGGGTGCCGCCGTAGGTACCGGCCGTGTCCGCCAGGGAGAACGCGCCGGCGATCCGCGCGTTCGCCGGATGCATGTGGGCGCGGTCGACGATCTCGGGCACGATGGCGATCGACGCGGCCTGGTGCAGCACGGTCAGTACCCCCAGCAGCAGGGCGACCGCGTAGAGCACGGGCACGGACAGGACTCCCGCGGCCCAGCAGACCGGCACCACGGACACCACCGCGGCCGCGGCGAGATCCGTGCCGATCATGATCTTCTTCTTCGGGTACCGGTCGCCGGCCACCCCGGCGGGCAGCGCGAGAACGAACGCGGGCACCGTCGCCGCGGCGGCCAGCAGCGACACCTGGCCGGGGGAGGCCTCCAGCTCCAGCACCGCGATCACCGGCAGCGCCACGCCGTGGACCGATGACCCCGCAAGGGTCACCGCCTCGCCCACCCAGTACGCCCGAAAGGACCGGTTGGCGCGCAGAGGAAGGGCGGCCACACCTTCCGCAGCCGCGTCGCGGACTGTGCTGGTGGGCGTCACGATCGGCCCCGCTCCGGTCGGCGAGCCAGGGTGTGCACGAGGTGACCCATGTCCCGGTAGGGGCTGCGCGAGGACGCGGCCCACTCCAGCTCCAGTGCCGCCGCGTAGGCGGCCGGATCCGGAGCCCAGGCGTCGTCGAAGTGGTCGTGGAAGATCCGCACGCCCTGCCACGGCTGCGGAATCAGCCCGTGCTCGGCGGCGAGCCGGTCGAGGGCGTCGGGGTCGTCACCGCGGGTCTCCCGGCCGAGATTGCCGACGCTCCGGTCCGCTCCGGACACGATGAGCCGGCGCGCGGTCTCGTAGTCGCCGACCATGGCCTCGCGTACGCCGATGGCCCGGCGGTTCTTGGCGAGGATGCTCAGCAGGCCGCCCGGCGCGACGAGCCGTGCCAGACGGGCGAGAGCCTCACCGGGATCGTCCAGGTACATCAGCACGCCGTGGCAGCACACCGCGTCGAACGGCTCCCCGTCCAAGGAGGGGGACTCGAAGCCGGCGTCGACGAGCCGGACGCGGTCGGCGAGCTCGGGCCGGGCTGCGAGACGGTCGGCCGCGGCCGCCAGCATGGTGGCGGCCGGATCGGCACCGGTCACCTGGTGCCCGGCCGCGGCGAGGCGCAGCGTCATCTCGCCGTTCCCGCAGCCGACGTCCAGAATCCGGGCGGGCGTGGCCGGGAGCTCGGCGAGAAGCCGGCGTTCCACCAGGTCGTGACGCAGGCGGCCCCGCGCGCTGTCGGAGTGGGCGGCGTACGCGGCACCCACCGAGTCGAACGCGGTCACCGCCCCCACCCCAGTTCCGTGTAGATCCGGCCGGCCTGGACGCCCTCGATGGCCGCTCGGGTGTAGTCGACGATCGGCTCGGGCAGGTCCTTCACGTCCCACCACCGCCAGGACACGCACTTGTCCGGCTCCCGCAGCTTCGGCTCACCCTCCCAGAGGCGGGCACGGAAGAAGAGCTGGACGCGGGGCGGGTCCGTGGGCCGTTCCCGCATGTGCACGGTGTGGACGAGCTCGACATCGGCCGGTTCGATCACCAGTCCCGCCTCTTCGTCCGCCTCGCGCACGAGGCAGGCACTCGCGGCCTCCGCCTCGCAGTGGCCCGCGAGCACGTGCCAGGAACCGCCCGCGTACGCCGAGTCGGGATGCCGTAGGCCCAGCAGGACATGGCCGTCCCGCTCCAGGTAGAGGTGGACGCCGACCACGTTCAGCACGGTCCCGGACGGTGCCTTCACCTGCGCGGTCCCTGCGGGCGCCGTCGGACCGTCGGCGGGCAGGGGGTGTTCGGCGGCGTGCCGCTCCAGCAGTTCCCGGGTCGAGGGCAGCATCGTCATGTGCGGGAACTTCTCGGGCCGCACCCAGGCGAGCATCACGCCCTCGGTGAGTGGCAGACAGGCGGGGTCGCCGTTCCACAGGCCGGTGAACAGCTGGATCGGCACGCCTGTTCCGTTGGTGCCGGTGACGTGCTCGACCGCGTACGGCTCCAGGCCGGTGACCGTGAGGTCGGCCTCTTCTCGGAGCTCGCGGACGACCGTGTCGAGCAGGGTGTGGTCCTGCGGTTCCCGGCCGCCACCGAGCAGTGACCAGCACCCCGGTTCCCAGATGTCGGGCTTGTTGGCGTCCCGCAGATGCAGCAGGTACCGGCCGGCTCCGTCATGGATGATCGCGGAGGCGTTCACCGGCACGATGACGCCGTCCAGAGCGGAGAGGGTGAGCTTGTCGCGCAGCGTGGGAGAGGGGATCTCGTCGAACGGAAGCCAGGCCGCGTCCGTGACCTCCTCGGTCTGCAGTGCGAGCTCGGGTGCGTTGTCGGCGAGGTGGAAGACGAAGCGGAAGTCGTAGTGCTGGTGCGCCGGTTCGCCCTTCGTGAGGTCGGGGGCGATGTCGTGGACGTTGATGTCGATGGGCTCGCCCCTGAACTCGGCGGTCAGGACGAGGGCGGAGGCGGGGATCCCGGTCTCCTCCTCGATCTCACGCAGGGCCGCGGCCAGCAGCGTGCTGTCGGCGGCTTCGACGTGTCCGCCGGGCGTCAGTAGCAGTCCTCCGGTTGCCTTGTGGCGGATGTGGAGGACACGCCGGTGCCGGTCGATCACCACCGCGCTGCACGTGACGTGGCCGGGCAGGGTGGAGCGGCTGGTCGGGTCGCGGTCGGTGTCCAGGGCGGTCAGCAGCTCGGTCAGGGCTTCGCGTTCACCGGGGTACCGGTTCAGGTAGGCCGTGAGCAGGGTGCGGATGTGGGGGAGGGCGGGCGGCATGTCAGGACCTCGCGGGCTGGTGAGGCGGACGGTTGAGAGCGCGGGCCCGGGCGGCGGCCGGCGTTGCATAGGGGGCGGGATGCGGCTCAGCGGAGGTGGTCACGCAAGGTCTCCTCGGCCTCTTCGAGCCGGGCGCGCAGTACGGCGGCGGCCTGGTGGCGGTCGCGGGCGTACTGCTCCAGTGAGGCGGTGACCGGACCCAGGTCGTCGTGGACCGCGTTGAGCGGATACAGCGACAGCGCCAGGGCGGCGGCGGTCACCCGCACCACGCTCACCAACTCCTCCACCGGTACGACGGGGTGAAGGCAGTGGTAGGCACAGGCCAGTCGGCCCAGCCCTTCGGGCCAGTCCGGCTGGGCCAGGACGGTGCGCGGGTCGAGTGCGAGGCGACCCAGCTCCCAGACGGCCCCCGCGGCGGACCGGCGGGTGGAAGTCGACGAGCGCCGCCACACCGTCCCCGCGCAAGAGGACGTTCAGGCCGGACAGGTCCCCGTGGACCAGTTGCGACACCATCGCGCGGGGGACTTGGCCCAGGAGTTGCTCGACCTCGGGAACCCGCGCCAGCTTCTCGCGGGCCGTGTCGCGCGCCCACCGCTCGAACGCGGTGTCTGGCGACTTGGCCTCGTATCGGGCGATGAGGTCCTCGAGTCTGGCGACGGTCCGGGTGAGGTCGATGGCCTTGTCTCTCGGGCCGGTGCGGGGCGGCCCGAGTTCGTGCCGGGCCAGACCCCGGTGCAGTCGCCCGACGGCCTGACCGGCCGATTCCCAGCGGCGTCCGGTCAGCCGCTCTGCCGCGGTCACCGTGTCCGGGACGTACTGGGTGACCGTCATGACCAGGCCCTGGTGCGCCGCGACAAGACGGTTCTGGTCCGTCGTGGGGCGGGCGGCGGCGACCGGCACCCGGCACAGGCGTGCGTACTCGCTGAGCCGGGCGGCGCCGTCAACCATTCCCAGCGGAGTGTCGGCCGGGTAGGTCTTGACGAACCACTTCGTTCTGTCGGCACCGGTGGCGATGTAGTTGTGCGTCGCGGTCCCCGGCGGGCCCTCTTCGAGCGAGGCGGGGATGATGCCGAAGTCGCAGGCGAGCATGAGCGTCGCCAGCGAGATCCGTGTCTCGGAGTCGGACGGTGTCATGACAGGGCCTGCTCCTCACCGATGGCGTTGGCCGGCTCGACGGGGAGCGTGTCCACGGGAGCGGGCTGCGTCGGCACCGGAGGGTTGAGGAACTGACGGGCCTGCAGTTCGTACATCTCCCGGAACGCACCAGCCCCGCCGGCTGGGTCCATGAGCTCGGTGAAGGTCCCGTGCTCGACGACCCGGCCCTCGTCCAGGACGTAGATGAGGTCGGCGTGCCGGACGCTGTGCAGGCGATGGGTGATCAGGATCGTGGTCTGGCCGGTGTCGGCCAGCTGGTGGATCTGGTCGAACACCCGCTGCTCGGCCGCCGGGTCGAGCGCGCTGGTCGGCTCGTCGACGATGAGGACGGCGCCGTTGCGGTGCCGGGCCCGGGCCAGGCCGATCTTCTGCCACTGTCCGCCGGAGATCTCCTGGCCGCCCTTGTAACCGCGGGCGAGCAGGCTGTCCAGCCCCCGAGGGAGACCCTTGATCACCTCGTCGGCCCCCGCGTACGCCGCCGCGGCGTGGATCGTCGCGTCGTCCATGACGGCGCTGCTGCGGCCGATGCCGATGTTCACCCGAGCGGTGAACGGCCAGCGGAAGAAGTCCTGGGCGACCATGGCGACGCGGTCGAAGACCTGCCCGCGATCGGCCTCAGCCGTACTCACCCCGCCCCACAGCACCCGGCCGGAGTCGGGAAGCCGGGCTCCGCTCAGCAGCCGGACCAGCGTCGACTTGCCCGAGCCGTTCCTGCCGACCAGGGCGACGGTCCGGCCCCGGGGGATGACCAGGTCCACCTCATGCAGGGACGGCCGGTCGGCACCCGGGTAGGTGAAGGTCACCTTCTCGAACCGGATCTGGTCGGGGTTCTCGGGTACGTCGAGCCCGCCGGCGGGGATGGCCCGTCGTACCGCTTCCGTGCACAGCGTCTCCAGGTCGGCGACGAACAGAGCCTCTTCCTGGACGTCGGTGACGCGCAGGACGAGGTCGGTGATGCTCGACGCTCCGGTCCGGATCGCGAGCACCGCCGTGCCGGCGACGGCCAGGCTCATCTGCCCGTGCCACAACAGCAGTCCGAGGACGCCGTAGGTGGTGATGGTCGCGATGCCGCGGGCGGAGTCCGCGAGCACACTGGTACGGGCGCCGGTCCACGCGAGCCGGGTCTGCTCCCGCTCGCTGGTCTCGGCCATCTGCCGGAAGTGCCTGAGCAGGAACGGCGCGGCATCGTGGACCCGGATCTCGGCCGCGGCCTGCTGGTTGACCAGCAGTTGGCCGATCAGCTTGGCGGCCCGGACATGCTGGACGAAGCGGTGCCAGCTGATGTACCGGTGGCGGGCCATGGTCAGCGAACCCCACGCGCTGGGCAGCGCCATGAAGGCCAGGAGCGGCAGAAGGACCGGGTGCAGGACGGTGAGCACGCCGGCGGCGGCGACCAGGGAGATGGCGGAGGTGACCACGGCGGTGCAGTAGCCGACCATCCGCCGCGCCGAGTCCGCGCCCCACTGGGCGGAGTCCATCAGCTTGTGGAAGGCGTCGTCCTCGATCGCCTCCAGCTCCACCCGCGCCACCAGAGCGAGATACCGCTCGGTCGCCACCCGCTGGGCCTTCGGCTCCAAGATCCCCGTGGCAGCGGACGAAGCCGACCGGCACGCCGAACCGACCGCCGCGAGCACCGCCACCAGCACCAGTGACGGCAGCGCCGCGCGAAGCCGGCCGGTGATGTCACCGCCGGCCAGCAGCTCAACGAGCAGGGCGCTGACCGCGATCAGGGAGACAGCCTGCGTGATCCCGCGGGCAATCTCGCTCACGGCGATCGTGGTGAACGCCCGCGGGTCGGCCTCGCGGGCCAGTCGGACGGCCACCGCCACCTGCTTCGGCAGCGAGGCCGCCATGGTGCGCAGTCCCAACTTCAGCCAGGCACCGTCGTGGGCGCCCCACCCGTAGTCGTAGGTGAGCTCCCCGCCGAACAGTAGTTTCTCGGATTCCGAGGTGTGCTCCGCGGAGGCCGCCAGCGGATCGTCGCTGTTCGTCATGCCCCCCACCTCGTATCCGGGTGTGCTGTGCGACGCGAGACGTGGGCCGGGAGCGGGACGGTGGCCCGGGCGCTTCCGGGCCGAACCTGAATGGCCTGGGCAGGAACAGGAGGAAGAGGAAGGGGGTGCATCACGGTCTCCGTGGGTCGGGTAGGGGGTGCGTCGGGTGGCTCAACGAGGCGGGGCGGCGGAGCGAGCACATGTGATTCGGACGGCGTTCGAACCCCGGAATCGGGCGAAAGTCCGTTCGTGTGGGGTGCATCGATCCGTGCGGGACAGGGGCCCGGGCGGATGGCGGGGGTGGCCGAAACGCCGAGGCTCGCACAATGCGGCGGCAGGAGATCTGCAGGCGCCCCGCCGTTGGTCGCCGCGCGATACCAGGTGGGTGGGCGCCCCGAGGGCGGCGTCGGTTTCGACGGCGGTGACGCGTCCGCTGCCGGCCTCCGCGGTGAAGGCGCGAGCAGGCGGATGACCCACGGGTCTTGCGTGAGTTGCGCCGGCCATGAGGGGCATGAACTCAGCGAAGAGCGTCACGCAGGGCCTCCTCCATGACAGGTAGCCGGTCCAGCAGCATCAGAGCTGCCTCGTGCCGCACCCGCCCGTAGGCCTCCATTGCGGCGTCGACGATGTGCGGTCGTTCCACTGGTACCGACAGCGGAAAGGCCGAGCAGAGCATGGCTGCACAGCCGACACGAAGCGAGGACACGAGGTCGTCCGCGGACGCCTTCGGGTTGGCGTCCCGGTAGGCCAGGGTGAGATCGGTGTATCCGGTGAGCCAGCTCTCCGCACTGTTGTCCAGCACGCTCTTGGGGTCGCAGCCCAGACGAGCGATCTCCCAGGCGAGGTACCCGGGTGCGGGCGGTCGGAAGTCCACGATCGCGGCGACCTCGTCGTTCTTGAACAGAACGTTGGGGCCGGCCGTGTCGCCGTGCAGGATCTGGACAGTCAGCTGGGGAAGCGAAGCGAGGGTGCGCTCGACGTCCCCCAGGATGGCTTGTCGCTCGCGCGCCGCCTGCAGCGCCCACGTCTCGAACTCCCCGAGCCTGGGCCTGTGCTCGTACGCATGGATCAGGCGCTCGAAGCGATCCCGTGAGGCGGCCACGTCGCACACCGCGGCACCAGGTTCCCGGGTGGGTGCGGCGGCGGGGTGAGCGGCGAGCCGGCTGTGGAGGCGGCCCATCGCTGTGCCGACCGCTGCCCACCGTGCACCCCTCAGGTCGCCTTCGGCCGTCGCGGTGTGCGGCACGTACGACCACAGGGACATTGGCAGGCGGCCGTGGGTCGCGATGAGTTCGTGCTCGCGCGTGCGGGTTGCCCGCGCGGTCGCGACACCTCCGTCGGCGCAGTACTCGGACAGTTCGACCGACGCCAGCTCCAGGTCCAAGTGCTCTCGCGTGCGGTAGACCTTGGCGAAGTGCCGCCGTCCCGTCTGGTCCACGACTGCGTAGTTGTCTGTCGCGGTGCCCTCCGGGATGCGCGTGATGTCTGCCGGGTGCAGCCCGTACGCGAGCACGAGCGTGTCGGCGACCGCCATGATCTGCTCCCCCTCCGCGGTACGGCCGGGTGTGGAAGGCGCGGCGACAGGCTGGGAGGCGGGCTGGTGAGATGGGGTGGACATGGTCTCCTCGTCGAAGCGCAGCGAAGTGCTCAGATGCTGAGTGGGCGACTGGCGGTCGGTTCGATCAGGACGCGGGCATGAACTGCGGCGGGCCGCGCCAGGTGCAGCGGGGCCGCAAGGCCGCCGGCGGACACCGCTCCGTCAAGGCGGTCATCTGATTGCGCCACCCTCGTTCGGGTTGTGGCAGTGCCTGAGCCCGACCCGGCACTACCACCAGCTGCCAACGGGGGACCGGCCGGCCGAGCCGATACCGCGGCGCCCTGTCGCGTGAATCGGCTGATCGAGGCGTTGAACGCGGTAACCGAGATCGGCTTCTCGTGGTGAGGGTGACCGGTTCGGCATGGCATGGGCGGGGCGTAGGGCTGGCCGGCGGGCGGCGCGGCACCAGGTAGGGGTGCTCGTCGCATAGAGTGCGGGCGCGCGGGTGTCCACGTCGTTCACCAAGGGATGATCTTGGGTGCCTTCGTTCTCGTCTCCGCAGCCACCCCTCGGGCCGCACCACCAGGAGGAACCCGTGTCGTCCCCGCAAGTGATCACCGGCGAGGAGATGCTCGCCGAGGCGAAGAGGCAGCTGGGCTTCCCGCGTATCGTCGCGATCTGCGGCTCCACTCGCTTCATGGCCGAGATGGCCGAGGCCGATGTGCGGGAGACCAAGGCTGGGAGGATTGTCGTCAAGCCGGGTTGTGATCTGAAGTCGCCGCACGAGCTTTGGTCCGATCCTGTCGAGGCTGAGGCGCTGAAGGTTCGACTCGACGAACTGCACCGGTCGAAGATCCTGCTCGCCGATGAGGTGCTCGTGGTCGGCGACTACATCGGAGACAGCACCCGGGCCGAGATCGCCTACGCCCGGTTGCTGGGCAGGCCCGTGCGGTTCACGCACCCCGAAGTCGACCCCGACGCCTGAGGGCCCGCCCCCGTGCCCGTCGCGGGCACCCTCTTGGACGTGATCATCCAGCGGGTGGCGTGGTCGTGAAGGCGAGCTCATGCAGCGGCGGAACGCATCGCGGCCGTGATGGCGGCAGCGAGAGGCTGCCGGTGGTTCATCACGTAGAAGTGGTCGCCCTCGTAACGCTCGAGTCCGCGGAAGTGCGTGGTGAACGCTCGCCAGGAGAGCAGGCGGTCCTCGCCGATCAGCTTGTCGCGGCGGCCCCCGAACACCGAGAGCGGAACGGGCAGCGGCTCGGGGTCGTGGGGAGGCGCCCAGGTGTCCAGGAGTTTGAAGTCGCTGCGGAACACCGGGGCGAACGTGGGCCAGACGGCGTCGTTGTCGAGGAGCCGCGGTGGGCTGCCGCCGACGTTCCGTAGCCAGCCGCGCAGTTCGTCGTCGGACATCAGGTGCGGGCGGTCGTCGGTGCCGGCCTCGCTTCGCGGCGCGCCATAGGCGGACACACCCAGCCAGGTGGGCAGCGGGTCCCCCTCGTGGTGGAGTCGGCGGGTGAGCTGGTAGGCGATGAGGGCGCCCAGGCTGTGGCCGAAGAACCCGAAGGGACGGTCGAGCAGGGCAGCGATGGCGTTGTGGAAGTAGTCGACCAGCCGGTCGCAGTCGTCGATCAGCGGGAGTGTCTGCAGGTGGCCTCGGCCGGGGGCCTCAAGGAGGCAGAGTTCCCAGTCCTGGGGGAAGTGCTTCGCCCAGCCCCGGTAGAGCAGGTGTGAGCCGCCGGCGTGGTGGAACAGGAACAGGCGCGCCGCTGGGTCACTCAGCGGCCTCGGGCGGATGACCGGCCCGGCCGGCGTCTCGCCGACGAGCTTGGAGACGAGATAGGTGTGCAGCTCGGCGAGCGTCCTGGCACCGCTGACGACCACGGTGTTCTCCGGGACGTCGTACGCGTTCTCCACGCGGGTGGAGATCTCGAGCATCAGCAGCGAGTCGATGTCGAGCTCGTCGGTGAAGAGCGCCTCGTCGGTGACCTCCTCGGGTTCGATCTCCAGGACGCCGGCTATCAGGGCACGGAGATCCTCGATGTTCACGGTCGCACTGGTCATGGGTCTTCCTCCGGCTCCTGCGTGGATGGACGAGTGGTCGGTCAAGGGGTCAGCAGGAGGACGGCTACCGCGTCGTGGCGAGGGCCTCCGGCCGCGGCGAGCACATTCCCGGTCGTGCCGCCCTCGAAGTGGGCAGCCGCAGCGGCGCACTGCAAGACGCCCAGCGCCCCGGACAGCGGGCCCAGCTGGGCTTCCAGGTCGATCCGGCGAGTGGCTGCGAGCAGCTGGCCCGCCCCGGTACCCGCCTCGTCCCCGAGCCACAATCCGACGGATTCCCCCTTTGCCACACCGGCGCAGGTCAGCGCCGCGGCGAGGTCCCAGGCCCGTGCATACCCGGCGATCGTGGCGCGCGGCCGTGCGCCACGGAAAGCGGCTGCGTCCGCCGGTTCGAGGACGACGGCGACCGCCGCGTCGGTGGACTGCTCACCGAGCAGCTTCGTTGCCACGTCGTTGGCTGGTTCGACGCCGACGACGACGGCCGCTTCGGCGCGCCCGGACACGATGAGATTCCGGGCCCAGGCGAGGGCGTCCAGACCGCTGGTGACGCCGTTGCAGACGGTGAGGTTGGGGCCGCGCAGCCCGTAGCGGATGGCCACCCAGCCGGCGATGACGTTGCTTGACGTCTGCGGCAGGCCCAGCGGGCTGAGGCCCCGCACGCCTTCTTCGGCGATCGTGTCGGCGGCCGCGCAGACGCTGTCCACGTTGCCCAGGTTGGTGCTGACCACGACGGCGGACGCATCGGCCGCGCCGATGAACGTGGCGTCGGCGTCGGTCAGGCCCGCGTCGTGGACGGCGAACTCGGCGGCCCGCAGAGCGAGCCGGGACGCACGGTCCTTGTGGCGCATCCCGCGTCCGCTGAGTCCTGTTGCCGGGTCGAAGCCGCCCTCACCCGGCAGCGGCCCGAGGAGGTCGCCGTACGTCGCGACACCGGGGAGCGCCAGTCCGATGCCCGTGACGACGACCTCCCGGACGTTCGGGTTCCTCATGTGCGCGGTGCTCGTCATACTCATCGACCTGCCTCCACGATCGCGACGGCGTTGATCCCTCCGAAGCCGAACGCGTCGATCTGTGCGATGGCCAGGTCGCCAGGGACGGGGGAGCCCTGCACCAGGCCCAGCCCCGTGGCCTCGGGGATCGGGTCGGTGAGTCCCAGGACCGGGGGTACCGTCCCTTCCTTCATGGCGAGCACCGCCATCAGGAGGCTGAGCAGTCCCGAGCCGCCCAGGGTGTGGCCGGTCATCGCCTTGATGGCGGTCATCCGCGGACCGGGTCCGGCGCTGTCGAAGATGCGGCGCAGGACGCTCGACTCCGTCGCGTCGTTGAGGGGGGTGCCGCTGCCGTGCAGCATCACCAAGTCGATGTCCTGCGCCTGTACCCCTGCTCTGCGGTAGGCGTCCTGGACCGCGCGGGTGATGCCGTCGGAGTCGGGCGCGGTGGCGTGGTGGGCGTCGCAGTTCATGGACACACCGCGCACCCGGGCGTGTACGGGCCGGCTCCCGGTGTCGGCGCGCTGGACGACGACGGCCGCCGCGCCCTCACCCATCAGCATGCCCTTGTGCGTGGCGTCGAAGGGGCGCAGCGCGTCGGGGATGCCGTTCTGCACCCGGTCGAGCGTGCCGAAGCCGCTCTCGGTGGCGGCGTCGGTGCCGGCGACGACGACCGTGTCGGCCATGCCGATCTCGATCATGTCGGTGGCCATGCCGAGCGCGTACAGCGTGGCGGAGCAGGCGTTGGCGAAGGTGTACGTGGTGGACGCCCCGAAGGTCTTCTTCAGGGCGGTGCCGAAGTGCAGGTCTTCGAGGCCGACTCCCGCGTCGTCACGCCACCACAGTTCGAGGCTGCGCTGCTCGCGCATGGTGGTCCCGACCAGCACGGGTACCTGGGAGAGGTCCTCGCCCAGGCCCGCGTCAGCGACCGCCTGGCGGACCACGGTGGTGAGCCAGCGGGTGGCGCGCCGCGGGATGTCGCAGCCCTCGGGCCGGTCATCGATCTCGTAGGCGTAGGCCGCCCTGTACTTGCCCCGGTCGAACGCTCGCAGAGGCTTGCGGCTCTCCTGGCCCGCGCACAGCGCGGCGAAGATCTCCTGGGGGCTGGCGCCGATGTTGGCGACGGCGGCCATGCCCGTGATGTCCCAGGTCACGGTTGTGCCGCCGCCTTCCGGAGCTCGAAGGCGGCCAGCTTGCCGGTCGACGTGGTCGGCAGCTCGTCGAGGAACTCCAGACGGGCGGGCCGCTTGTAGGCGGCAAGACCGCCACGGATCGCGGCGAGCACCGCGCGCCGCACCACGGCCAAGTCGGATCCCGGCCGGGCCACCAGGTACGCCACGGCCTGCTCCAGGCCGTCGGCGTCGCGGCCGCCGACCACCACGCAGTCCTGAACCCCTTCCACATCGCGCAGGACGCCCTCGATCTCGCTCGGCACGACCTTGTAGCCGCCCAGGTTGAGCACGTCATCGACGCGGCACAGATGGGTGAACGTGCCGTCCGGCGCTCGGCGCACCACGTCGCCGGTGTAGGCACCGCCGTCGGCGAAGGTGAGCGCTGCGGCCTCCGGCCGGCCGATGTAGCCGAGGGCGACGGTCGGCCCGGCGATGTGCAGGCGGCCCTCCTGGCCGTCGGCGACGGGCGCGCCGTCCGCGGCGCGGACGGTCGCGGTGATCCCGGGCATCGGGATCCCGAAGGTGCCCGGACGCCCGTTCCCCGGCGGCGTGCCGACGACGATGTGGAGCACCTCGGTGGCGCCGAGGCCGTTGAGCAGCTCGGCCTGGAAGGCGGTGCGGATCCGCTCGCTGAGCGGGCCCGGCAGGTTCTCGCCCGCCGCCACGCACAGCCGCACGGAGTCGGAGGCGAGCGCCGTCGTCTCGGGGGAGTTCAGCAGCGCGGCGTACAGCCGTGGGACGGAGAACAGCACGGTGGGCCGGTGGCGTTGCATCGCGGCGGTGAGGGAGTGGACATCGACCGGGCCGCGGATGAGCGCGACGCGGGAGCCGGCCGCCAACGGGCACAGGACGGAAGCACCGAAGCCGTAGCCGAAGCTCATCCGGGCGCTGGACAGCACGGTGTCCTCGAAAGTCAGCGCCAGTACGGTGCCGATGCCGTCGGCCATGGCCGCGATCGCGCCCGCCGAGTGCCGCACCCCCTTGGGCATGCCGGTGCTTCCGGAGGTGTACTGCACGAGCGCCTCACGGCCCACGCTCCACGCGGCGGGGAGCCCGGCCTCCTGCGGGCGGTGCGCGAGGCCGGCCTTGGCCGTCGCCAGAGCAGCGCGGACGTCAGCGCCGGAGAACCGGGGGGTCGTGGCGAACAGCTTCTCCAGGGCGCGTTGCCGCGCGGAGGCCGCGTCCAGGTGCACCATCGCGGCGGCGCAGTCGTCGGCGACGTAACGGACTTCGTCGTCCGTGAGCGCCGGACTGATCACCACCGGGACGCAGCCGTGCCACCACAAGCCCAGGACGGCGACTACGGTCGCCACGGAGTCGTCGGCGACCAGGAGCCCGCGGGCTGCCTCCAAGAGGCCCGCGTAGGTGATCTCCCCGACCTGGGGGTCGAGGTAGCTGGCTCGGTCACCCCGGCCAGCGCAGACATGGCCCGCCACCAAGAGGTCGATCAGGTCGACATCCCGGAGGGTCTTCGCCCGCTCGCCGAGTACGGCCGCCGCGGCGTCCAGGCTGGTGAAGGCTGCCGCTTCCTGCGCGGACAGGGCTCCGAACTCGCGCTCGACCGCGACCACGACCTCGACCTTCTCCAGGGAACTCATGCCGAGTTCCTCATAGAACTGAGCACCAGGCGCGATGGCTTCCTTTTCCACCTCAAGGACAGACGCCACGATCTCTCGCAGTCTGTCGCGCGCTATATCGATGTGTTCCACCGGCGGGAGTCCTTTCCGGATCTTCGTAGCCGAGAAGCGGGATCGGGGTGGGTAGAGAAAACGAGCAGGCGGCCTGCGCGCGGGGACTGCGCCGTTCACCGAGACCCGATCCGGGCGAAGACGCGGGAACGGGATGAGGTGCGGCAGTCCTCCGCGGGTTGCTCAGGCGCCCAGGCCTACCTCGCAGGGGAAGGAGACAGACACGCCCAGGGGCTCCTCCGTGAAGATGACCCTCTTACCGAGGGCGGACATGAAGCCGAGTTCGAAGACGGTGCCGCTTCCGACGCGACCGCCCGGGTTGCACACGACGACAGCGTCGGCCTGCCTGAAGGCGTCCATGTGCACGTACTTGTGCCGCCACGTGTCGCGTTCGTTCTTCAGCAAGTCCTGGTAGTCGAAGAGGATGAAGTCGGTGCCCTCGGTCTCCGGCTTGATCCTGGTGCTGCGGGGGCTGAGCACCTGAGTGCCGGTTTTACGCAGCTGGGTGATGGTGCCCTCGATGTGCCCCAGGGACTGCTGGAAGCTGCCGCAGACGACTGCCGTCCGAAACTCCCGCCGGATCAAACCTTCCACCATGTCGCTCGAGCCGCAGGCGGACATGCCCGTGTCCAGGTAGAACCGTTCCAGCTCGGGCCTCACGATGTTGAAGTAGAGGCCCGTGTCGACGTAGAAGCTGTTGACCAGCGTGGCCGCTTCCGGCTGCGGGAGCTGCTGGAAGACCCCGGTGGCGTGCACCCGCGTGCTCTTGTTGTCAACGGCCTCGGTGAACTCCTTGAGCCCGGCGCAGAACTCGCCGACGCTGTCCGCGAGCGCCACGCCGGTGAGGCCAGCTCCAAATGGAAGCCGCTCCCTCGCGAGCAGCTGCAGCTCGCCGCTCTGGAAGCGGTGGACGCTGACGCGTTCCGAACCGAAGTGGACCAGGACCCTGCCTTCTGTCACCACTGTGCTGTTCTCCTTCTTTTCGATCCGTCGCGTTGGGAGCCGTCAGCCTGCGGGGAATCAGCCGAGAGAGGCGCTGCGGAGGGCGGCACAGCTAGTCGCCTTCTCCGCGGAAAGCACTGAGGTACTTCTCGGCAAATTCTTCTTTTCTCGCCCCGTTGTATTGCGTGATAAAGCGCGGGTGCTCCAGAGGCACGATCTTCTTGAAGAAGCGCTGGCCCTCGTTCACCTTCGAGAGGAACTTGAAGTTCTCGCCGCTGCCGATGCAGTAGCACACCGAGGTGTCGGTTCCAAATGTGACCTGACGCTCCAGGGAGTCCACGAGGAATGTGTGTAGAAGCTCCAGCAACTTTTTGTTTTCGTAGAAGTTGCAGTTGACCTCCCTTCCCTGGGGGTTCGTTCTCACCAGTCCGAGAGGGCACACAAAGCTCATGACGAAGTCGGCGTAGAACCTTGTCCGGCCCCCGTAGCGCCTGATGACGTCGTGCAGGAATCCGGCGGAGGGCCGGCTTACCGCATAGCCGTCGACATCGACTCCCGTTTCGCTTTCGAGGAGCTTGGCGTCTTCGAACGGGACCCCGGTCACGGCCGTGCCCCGTCGGGCGGGCGAGCTCCCCAGCACCAGACGGCGCGGCCTGTCGTCGGCGTAGTACTTGCGGTAGAACGCGGTCGTCACCTCGTGGACGCGCTCCTTCTGGGGGCCGCTGAACGGGTTGAGGACCGCGAATCCGGGCGGCAGTTCAAGTGTCGTCTCCGCAAGTTCCTGGTTGAACCGCAGGATCCGGTCGGCAACGGTCGTTTGCCCGTTCATTGCAGAAGTCCTTCCTTTTCACTGGTCGCTCTGGACAGTCCGGTCGCCCCCGGCCGTCGCCGGACGTGGCCGACTGGGGGGCGTCAGGTGGCGACAGCCGACAGATAGATCTCGGTGCTTGTCGGGCGCATTCGAATGTCTTTGAAGCCGGCCCTTTCGAACTCCGCGCCAATCAGATTGGCCGTGTCCATTCCACGGTAGAGGTCGACGAACTCGGTACCGGGGATGATCAATCCTGGCACGATGCGGCCCCGCTGAGTATATAAGAACCCGTTGGCTACGGAGACGACGATCACCGCGCCGGGCTTCAACACCCTGTGGGCTTCTGAGGCTGCCGCGGACGTGTCGAAGAACGAGGAGTTGTACGTCCTCAAGGAGACGTAAAGATCGTAACTGTCTTCCGGTAGCGCGGACAGGTCTTCGGCGCTGGAGACGACCGTTCTGGACGCGGGAATACGTCGACTTATGTTCGCAAGGCCGCTTTCTGCGATGTCAACAAATGTTGTTTGCGGGCAATCAGAGAACAGGGCGACCGCTTCGTGGCCGGCCCCGACACCGACGTTGAGGATGCTGACGCTGGGCAGCGAACGTGTGGACGACTGTCGGTAAACCGACATGAAGTCGTCCATCCACCTCGCGTTGGCGGCGCGAGCGTCGTACACGTGGTCATAGGCGCCGTACTTCGCATCGAACGCTTCGGACAGGGCGGCGCCTACGGCGCGATCAGCCTCTTCAGGATCGATCCCATACCTCTGGCGAATGAGAGAAGCAAGCGCAAACCTTCCCCTGTTCGCGTTGACATCACTCCTGGTGAGGGCGAACCCCCTCGACGTCAGCCGGGCGGCGACGGCTTCACTGATGCGGTGTGTGGAGTAGTGGGGGTTGCAGTCGATACGTTGCTCGCTCGCTGCGTAGAGGTCGTGGTTCTGCTTGAGGATCTGACGCTGCAAATCGTCGGAGAAGCGGTGGACATGGCCTCGCGCAGTGACGGGATCGTCGTCGAGGTACGTCGTCAGCGCAGGGTCTGGCAGACCGACGTAGACCCTGTCAATGCGCACTTCCTTCAAGAGTTCGCCGAGCTCGAACGAGCCGTCTGCTGACAGGGTGTTGATCGTCAGATATGCGCTATGAACGCTGGGCGTTCCGAGTTCCTGAATCTTGCTCCGCAGGATGCGATACCAGGATCCGCCGGCTGCTTCGCCCTCGAAGGCGGAGCAGATCAACTCATTGTGTTCGGAAACGAGGGCGACGCCGACACGCCGACCTTGGTATGGAGCCTTTTCTGCGACGCTAATGGCGTAGTTCATCCAGTGGGCACTGCTTGGACTCATGCGGGCCTCTGTCCCCCGGCTGCACTGCGCCCCCTGTTGGTTTGCAGAACCAAGCGGGTGATCACCTTCACGGGCATCCTCCGTGGTGACACCGACACCAGGGCGCTGCCCGCCTTCAGGCCCCCCGCGAGGTCGAGCCGGCGCACATCGGCGAAGGTGACACGGGCACGCTTCCCGTACGGGGCGAGTCGGCTCGTCAGCTGCGCGCGCAGCCGCACGTCCTTCTCCACCGCCCAGATGCGGTGGCCGGCCTGCGCGATTGCCGCTGACAAGGTTCCCAGACCGGCTCCGACCTCCACGACCTGCGCGTGGGCAGGGATACCCGCTCGGTCCAAGAGAGCACGGGTCGACTCCGGCGACCGCAGGAAGTGCTGCCCGAGGTCGACCCGCGTCTGAAAGCCGCGCGCCGCGTAGTGGTAGGTCGCGTCTTTCATCTCGAGCGTTGACGAATTGTTGATCATGAGGAAAGTCCCTTCACGAGGTACCCGAAGCCGGCATCGCGGCGAGATCTGGGCGCAAGCACAGGCGCGGCCGCGAGGGCCGGCGCTGTCGACCGCATGGCGATCTCCCCTTCAAGGCGTGTCCGGCTACGGGTGACGCTCAAGAAGCACCAAAGCGCCAACAGCGGGGGACGCGGCGCGCTGGTGAGGTGATTGGGCGGAATCATCGATCCCCGACCACCACAGGGGCGAGAGGGAGGTGTGGGGCGGCTGCGTGCTGTACCTCCTTGACGGTGCGATGCGTCCTGGCCCTGGGCGACCCGGGTGAAGTGATGACCGCCTGGGCGATGCGGAGCGTTGTGAGGATTGAACCCTCGGTGAGTGAAAGAGGGGTACGGTGTTTGACCCGCGGATGCGTTCAACTCGTTCAAGATCACTCACCGGAGGACGGGCATGCCGGATCCCAACGCGCAGTTAGCCGCCGTCATCGCCGAGGCCGGCATCACCTACAACGCGCTGGCCTGCGCAATCCGCGCTGTCGCGGCCGAAGCCGGAGAGCGGCTGGGCACTCGGCCGTCCGCCGTCGCCTACTGGGTGGCCGGCGGCACACCATCGGGCCAGACGCCGTCCTACATCGCCGAGGCGCTCACCCGAAGGATGAAGCGGACGGTGACGGTCGATGAAATCGGTCTAGGCTCCGCAGGCACCGGATGGGCCATGTCGGCCGATCCGCTCGCCGCCGTCGCCGACCTCGGGAGATACGTCATGCTCCGGCGCAGAGACTTCCTCCACTCCGCCTTCTCCACCGCGGCCGTCGCCCTCCCCCTGACCTACGACCACGAAGCCGTCGCCGCCACCCTGCACGCCGCAGCCCGCCAGGGGAGCGTGGGGGCAGGCGAGATCGACACCGTCCGCGAGATCACCGAAATGTTCAGGACCGCCGACGACAAGCTCGGCGGCGGACACGGCCTGACCACCGCAACCACCTACCTCACCGACACCGTGGGCCCCCTGCTCAAGGCCCGCTTCCCCTCCGAGGACCTCCGCAGGCAGGCGTACGGGGCCGCCGCCCAGCTGGCCTGCCTGGTCGGCTGGAAACACCACGACCTCAGCCTCGAGGGCGCCGCCCAGCGCTACTACCAGCTCGGCTACCAGCTCGCCTGCGAAGCCGACCCCAACGGGCACGCCGCGTGGATGCTGCGGGCCATGACCCACCAGGCGCTCGACCTCGGCCATCCCGGCTCCTGCGTCGAGCTGTCGGAAGAAGCCCTGCGCCGGGCGAAAGGCAAGGTCGACCGACGAACCGAGGCCCTGCTCCTGGTGACCTGCGCCCGCGCCTACGGCGCCGCCGGCCAGAGCGCGAAGGCCGCAGCCGCCCTCCTGCGCGCCGAACAAGCCGCAGCGGACACCAGCGACCCCGTCTCCCCCTACGCCGCCGGCTCCGGTCCCATCACCGCCACCGTCGCCTCCCACACCGCCAAGACCCTCACCGCGATGCGCGAGCATCCCGCCGCCGAACGCCACTACCGCACCGCCCTCGCCGGCCGCGCCCCGGGCCCCTACCAACGAGGCCACGCCCTGACCCTGGTCAACCTCGGACAGTCCGTTGCCGCCCAGCACCGCCACGAGGAAGCCGTACGCCTGTGGCATCGGTGCATCGACGTCATGGACGGTCTGGACTCCCACCGCACCAGGCAGCAGATCACCACCATCCGCGCGGCCTGCGTCGGCTACGCCCGCCGCGGTGTGCCCGGCGCCGCCGCCCTGACCCAGCGCGCCACCGACCTCCTACGGAGCCGCACATGACCGACACCCCGGCCCTGAGGATCGGCGTCGTCATCCTCACCATGGGCGACCGCCCCCGAGAGCTGAACGCGCTGATCGCCTCCGCCACGGCCCAAGACGGCCCGCCCGCGACCATCGTCGTCGTCGGCCAGGGCACCCCCCTGCCACCCCTGCCCGCACCAGCCGTCCCGCTGGAACTACCGGAGAACCTGGGCATCCCCGGCGGCCGCAACGCCGGCGTCCAGTGGCTACGCGACCACGGCGGGATTGACCTCGTCGTCATCCTCGACGACGACGGCCTGCTGCCCCGCACCGACACCTTCCCCCTCCTGCGCGAAGCCTTCAATGCCAACCCCCGCCTCGGCATCGTCAGCTTCCGCATCGTCGACGACAACGGCCACACCCAGCGCCGCCACATCCCCCGCCTGGGAGCCACCGACCCGCTGCGCTCCGGCCCCGTCACCACCTACCTCGGCGGCGCCCACGCCATCCGCACCACCGTCATCGACGAAGTCGGCCCCTTCCCCGCCGCCTTCTTCTACGCCCACGAGGAAACCGACTTCGCCTGGCGCGCCCTGGACGCCGGATGGGACATCCATTACCGGGCCGACGTGATTCTGCGCCACCCCCGCACCCCGGCCACCCGGCACACCGTCTTCTACCGCAACACCGGCCGCAACCGGGTCTGGCTGGCCCGGCGACGCCTGCCCGCCCTCCTCATCCCGCTCTACCTCACCACCTGGGCCGCCTACACCCTGACCCAGCGCCACCCCTGGTGGGGCATCCGCGCCTGGTGGGCCGGCTTCTTCGAAGGGCTCCGAGTCCCCTGCCCACCCAGACACCCCATCCGGTGGCGGACCGTGTGGCGCATGACCCGACTGGGACGACCACCCGTCATCTGACCGCGGACCTACGCGACGGCTCCCTTCCGCCGGTGCGACGCCGAAACAAGAAGGGAACCGGTCAAGAAGGGGACCGCCCCTCCCGAAGCTCCAACCAGCAGACGACCGCCACGGACATGGCACGCTCCCAACCGCCCACTTGACCTGGGCCGGGGAGAGAGACCCACCGTGCCCACCCCCTCATCCGAGAAGACCCATCCCTCAACCCCACCCCGGGAGGGAGACCGGTTTCGCGGCACTGCCCGTGGCATATGGCGCGCACGGCGGTGGCCGGGGCATCCTGAAGGCATGGACGAGGTACGCGAACTCACCGAGGACGAGATGAACGACCTGCTCAACGGCGACGACCGCGATGCCGGATGGGACGCGGACGACGACTACGAGTGGATCCGCTAAGGCCGAACGCCAGGCAGGGAGCGCCGTACTCTCCGCCGACCGGTTGAGGGCCCCTTTGAGGAAGCTCTTGCAGTACACACAGCCTCAAAGGGAGCCCTCAAAGACGCGCGCCGCCCTCTTCCGCGCCGCGCGCCGCGGGCACGGGAGAGCCGCCCCGCCGTCACGTTCCTCGGTGCCGCCCGCGGGCCGAGGCACCTCGTGGCCGGGCGCGGGTTTTGCGGACGGTGGCGGTCTTTCCTGCCGGAGGGCTTTCGCACCTGCGTTGTACTTGTAGGTTCTCACTCTCGGGTCAGGCGTCGCCGCTGTGCCTGGACGTTCCCCTTCCGTCTCACGACGTGTCGACAGGCGGCTGTCGCAGAACGGTGTCATCTCCTGGGACTGTCCAGCAGACTGCAACGCTGCCCCGGGGCGTCACGAGCCTGCATCGGCAGCCATCCGTTCCATCCACTCGCGCACGGTTACTGCTTGCCTGATGCGGTTGACGATGTCCTTCTGTGACTCCGTGTCCAAGGTCTCCGGGATCTTGTCGAAGGTATCGGGAAGGACGTCGAGCAGACCCCAGAGCTGTTCGCCGGTGCTGACGGTCAGCAGTTGCCGGCACCTCCACTGCAGCGGCGTCTCGGGGCGGTGGGTGAGCCGCTGCACGACTGTCGGGAGCAGGTAGTGCGTCGCCTGCGCGGCGAGGTGCTCTCGGAGCCAGTCGACCGGGAGCCGCTGGCTGAAGCCGTGCATGGCGGCCTCTTGGGCCAGGTCCAGGAGCTGAGCGGTGTCGACGGCTCGGACGGTGCGGGGAAGGGTCGGGGTCATGCCGCGATGATGCCAAGAAGCGCCCGCGGAGGCGAGAGGTCAGCTGGGCGGGGAAGCGATCTGGCGGCGGGCAGCTCGCCAGAGTTCCTCGAACTCCTCGGAGGTGAGGTGTTCGGGGTCGTGGCCTTCCCATTCCGAGACGGGCAGCTCGGCGGTGATCCCGAATCTGCTGGCGTACTCATCGAGGCGGCCTGCGTCGCGGGCCCGCTGCCATTCGTCGAGCGAGGCTGCTGCGATCGGAGTCAGCTCAGGACCCTGGATCTCGATCTGCCGGGTCACCCAGCCTTCGGCGTCGACCTCGAAGTAGAACCAGACGTCTTCCTCGTCCCAGTAGCAGCGCATCCATGTCGTCACCAGCCCATGATGACGGAGTCCTCCATACTCTCCTCGGGCCGATGTCAGAGCTGTGGTGGAGGATCGCGCCATGCTAATGGCAACCGATGAGGCAGGGCGCGTGGTGAAGAGAGCCTCGAAGCCGGCCATAGGCAGGATGCTGGCCAGCCTCCAGCGCGGCAACGCGCATCTGGTCCTGGAACGCGTGGAGGAGGACAAGGAAGGCAGCTGGTATGTCCAGGTGCTGCTTCGTGACGACAACACGTACCAACTCGAATTCCGGGACGGGATCGCCGCCGAGCACTATCAGACACGGACCGTCTCCCAGGAGAAGGTCCTGACCGCCATGCTCGGCTGGGCGGCCGACGAGACGGGCTGGAAGGACGGCTTCATGTGGAACAACATCAGCTCGCAGTTCGAGGCCGATGACGCCCAGCATCAGGGCTGACATGACCTTGTGACCGCGGCTGCCACGACCTTCTCACCGAAGAGGATCAGGTTCATGATCCTTCCGCGTTCCGCGCGTTCAAACGCGGCTCTCCGAAGTTCGCTTCGGTGGGGGTGGGATAGGGCCGCGCTGCGAGGAAGCGCGAGAGCCGCTGCCGCCATGCGTCACCTCCGGAACGTCGGCGGCCTCCTTCGCGAGCGCTACGGTCGCATCCGCGTGAGGCTCCCACCCCGGACCTGAAGCGAGGCCATCCGAACGAGTGGTGGCAGTGAGTGGTGATCCTCGATCCCATGCCAGTTCGGCCAGTCCGATGGCATCGCGACGGAGAAGATGACACGGAGTGTGAGAACCTACAGTGCTCGGTCGATGTTGCCCGGCTACGCTGCGATCCGACACCGGTCGACACAGGGGGAACCATGCGCAAGAGCCACAAGATGTTGTCAGGGGCGGTCGCGCTCGTCATCGCGGCCGGTTCGGCCGTGTACGCGGTACAGGAACGGCAGGAGCAAAAGGAGCAGGCCGAGCGGGAGTCGCTGCGTGTCGCCGCCGAGGCGATCTTCCAGCGCACGGCCGACACGGCCCCGGCGTGGCGGGAGACCCCGGCGCCGGCGGGCCGCATCTGGGGCGAGGCGAAGGCGAAGGCCGTCGTGGACCATGTGAAGATGCAGGGCGAGCGGGCCAAGATCTGGGCCAGCAACTTCACCACGCCCTACACCACCAGCCCTTCCGGCGCCGAACCGCGGCCAACCATCCCGTATGTGTCGTCCCACGTCTTCCTCTTCGAACCGGACGGCAACGGCTGGCGCCTGGCAGTGGACCTCACCCAGAAGGAATACGCCCACTGACGGGCCGAACCGGGCAAGGCGCTCTGAGCCACCAGCGGCCCTGCGGACACCCGCGAGCCCTCGACGTCCAAGTGCCACGCGGCCGCGTGAGCAGTCCCGGACTGCCTGAGCCTTTCTTTGGCCTCCGGCCGGATCAGTACAGCCGCGACACCGACGTCGCTTGAGGAATCGCCCAGCCCGCGCGGTCAGGCCGCCGCCCACGGCTCGGCGCGCCAGCCCGGCAGTTCCTTGTCCAGCCATTCCTCGACGGTCTGTCGCCAAGGGTCGGTGGCGTCGTGGTCGACGACATCGGCCCAGGTGTCTTCGGCGACGTCCGGATCGACGACGAGGCTGTCGAGGTAGGCGTCGAAGTCGTCAGCGACTTTGGTGAAGACCCCCTTCGGCAGGTAGCCGGGGTGAGGGATGCCATGCACGAAGGCATGGAGCTGGCCATGAGTGGCCGGGTTCAGGTCCAGGAACAGGGTGTCGCTCCCGCCGTTGCGGGCGATCGGAAGAAGGCCGACCAGTGAGACCTGATGGGCGAGCCGCCCATCACGGCTGCGACGGTACTCGCCCAGAAGGGTGCCCCAGCCGTATTGACCATCGTCGTCACGGCCGAGCTGATAGAGGTCGTCGAAACTCTGGAACGGCTCCGGCCCGCAGGCCGGCAATCGGACCGAGTACGTGAGGCTTCCCCCGCCCGCCGTCTCCAGGAACGAGCGGTAGGAACGCGGCAGTGGCAGCCCGATCTCCCGTTCGAGACCTTCGACTTCACCGACCTCGAACGGTCGGAACGGCCCCACGACCAGGCGGCCTCGATACCAGCGCGACAACTCCTCAGACACGGCCAGATTGTCGCACTCCATGGCATCCCGAAGTCCTCCAAGCCCCCGCGTTACCGAACGTCGAGCTGAGCACGTTCATCCGTGCCTGCCCGAGCACTCCGATGCGTACGCGGACAGTTCTCCTCGACGCTCCAACAGACGACGCGCAGGCCACCGATCACGGGAGCTGCCTTTCGTGTTGTGCGGGCGTGAGCTGGGCCGCGGGTTCCAGCAGGCCCCAGGCGTAGGCCAGGCCCACCAGGTGGGCGTCGGTCCGGGCGCCGGCCTGCTGACGCAGGCAGGTAGCGTGAGCCTTGAAGGCGCGTTGGGGGCGCAGTTCCTCGGGGAGGGTTGTCTTCGGGGAGATTTCGGCGAGCACGCGCAGGACCGCGAGGTCGAGCGCGGTGAACTCGGGGACGGTGAGCGTGTCGGCCGACGGGGCGGGCAGGTGCCGTCCGGTGAGCAGGGCGGCGGCTCGGCCCGCGGGGGTGGTGCCGCCGGCCCGGTCGCTGATGTTCGCCAAGTGCTCGCGGACGGTCGTGAGGGACAGGCCGAGCTCGGCAGCCGTCTCGTGATCGGTGTTCCCGGCCAGGAGGTGTCTGCCGACGCGCAGTTGCGCGGGGGTGAGGGGGCGCGGGCTGCCGTGCTGCTGTGGGCGAGAGGATTGGCAGGTCTCGTGGCGGACTGGGGTGCGGGAAGGGGTCCCCCCGGTGGTCAGGGCTTCGCGGAGTTGGTCGGGGGAGGTGTCGCCGTGGCCCGGTGCGACCACCCAGCGCACGTCCTTTCCGGCGGTGATGTGCAAGGGCGGGATGCCGATCCTCGTGCCGGGGCGCAGCACCCGGATCCCGGAGCCCCACGACTCGTACTGCATCTGCTCCAGTGGCAGGAGGAACCACCAGGCACGCAGGATGTCGTTGGCCAAGACGGGCCCGGTGCCGCTTCCAAGGCTCCGGAGGGCTGGCGCGGCGATGTCGGCGCGCACGCGGACTGCGTGGAAGTACCGGCCGCATGCGACAGCGACCGTGCGGGAGCGCGGGATCCACGGCCGCGCGGAGCCCGGTGTGGCGAGCGGCCAGCCCTGGCTGGGCGGATCGGTCAGACGAAGAGAAAACCGTCTCGGTGCTTGTGTCATCGTGTGGTCGCTTCCTGTGGTTCGGTGCCCTCGATCGCACGACAAGGGGAAGTGCGGTGGTTCATCGGGCTGAGACCGGGACGATGCTGTGCGCGGTGAGCGGACGTACCTCGCACGCCGGTCCGGCCGCTCTCACACCGCTGCGCCACGTGCTGGCCGCAGGGGTGGTGGTGGACGCCTTCACCGCCTGGCTCCCAGAACCGGGGCCGGCTCGGTTTGGGCGAGGCGGGCAGGGGGCGGGGTCGTCGAGGAGCTTCCAGGTGTGGGCGAGGCCCACCAGATGGGTGGTGTTGTGCGCGCCCGCCGTGGCCAGGAGGGCGCCGATGTCTGCCCGTATGTCTCGGGCGGGGACGCCGATGGCCGCGCCGAGGTCGGCGTTGTGGGAGTGCCGGGTGAGGGCGTGCAAAAGCCGCCGTTCGGTGTCGGTGAGGTGCGGGGCCGGCCTGCCGCACGCGGGCGGGTCGACATGCCGGGCGGTGAGGAGCGCGTGCGCGAGTACTGCTCGGGAGACGCCGGTCGGGCATCCCAGGTGCTTGCGTGCCGCCTGCACCTGGCTTCTCACGCCGTGCACCGACAGGTTCAGCCGCGCGGCGATCAAGGCGTCGCTGTCGCCGTGGACGAGGCGCGCGGCGACACGTTCGGCCGCGGGGGACAGGGGCGCGGTGGGATCGGCGGTCAGGGTGGTCATCTTCAGGTCCTGGTGGATCGAGAGGTCAGGCGGTCGAGGCGGATAGAGGGGCTGGCGGCCGCTCCGGCCGGTCGGGGTTGCCGGTGGCGGGGGCAGGCTCACCGGACAGGGCTGTCCCCTTTCCGTAGGCAGGACGGCCGACCAGCGGCTTGCCCGGGAGGTGGGGGAGCGCTGGCGGGCAGGGTGGTCAGGTGCCTGACCGGGGAGGCCCACAGCAGCACAACCGGCACCACCAGAAGGACGGTCCCGGTCAGGAGCGCCGCCCGTACTCCGAAGGCGGTGGCGATGGCGCCGGCGGTCAGGGCGGCGAAGGGCCGCAGCCCCAGATTCAGCCAGAGGGACGTCTGCTGTGCTCGGGCCTGTATGCGCGGCGGGCACACCTGCTGGCGCACCGAGCGCTGGGTGGTCCCGGCCGCGGCGGCCACCGCCGCTGAGACGGCCTCGCAGACGATGAGCACGCCCAGCCACACCGGCCCGGGAGGGGCGGCCAGGAGCGGGATGCAGGTGGCCAGGGAGGTGAGGGAGCCGGTCAGGATCAGGCGGCCGGGGCCGAAGTGGTGTGCCAGCCGGGGTGCGGCCAGGGCGCCGAGCAGGCCGCCGGTGCCGGCCGCGCCCATCACCAGCCCCAGGCCCGTGCTGCCGGCATCGAGGTGGACGAGCAGGTAGTAGGCCCAGTACGTGCCGATGATCCCGAACCCGAAGCCGGTTGCCGAGAGCGCCAGGACCAGGGGCCTGAGCAGCCGATGGCGCATCACGTAGGAGAGTCCTTCCCTGACCTCGGTGGTCATCGGGCGGCGCGGCCCGGACGGGGGACGGCCCCGGGGGGTCGGGCGGATCCGGGCGGCACACCAGGCGCTGACGAGATAGGACAGGCAGTCCAGCAGCAGCGTGGTCACCGCCCCGGCCCAGGCGATGACCAGGGCGGCGCCGTGCGTGCCCGCGGAGCCGGATATCGACAGCGCCGCCGAGAGGCGGGCGTTCGCCGCCGGTAGGAGCGCGGGTTCCACCAGCTCGGGCACGGCCGCGATCGCGGCGGCCTGGTGCAGCACGGTCAAGGCGCCCAGCAGGAACACCACCGCGTACAAGACCGGCACCGACAGCGCGCCGGTGGCCCAGCACAGCGGCACCGCGGCGACCACCGCGGCGGCCGCCAGATCCGTGACCACCATGATCACCTTTTTCGGGTGCCGGTCGCACAGGACGCCGGCGGGCAACGCGAGGAAAAACGCGGGCAGCGACGCGCAGACGGCCAGCGCGGCGACCTGCCCCGCGGTGGCCCGAAGCGCTTCGACGGCGATCACCGGCAGGGTGACGGCGTGCAGCGAGGAGCCCGCCAGGCTCACGGCCTGGCCCGCCCAGTACGCCCGGAAGGAGCGGTCGCGGCGCAGCAGGGCACCGGGCGGCTGGGCATCAGTGGATGAGGGCATGGGGTGTTCCCGCGGGTTGAGGGCTCGCAGTCGGCGTCGCGGCTATCGGGCGCGGCTGGTGAGGATGTCGGCGAGGCAGGATCCGTCGAGGGTAATGCGCACGATGTGGTGGTCGGACAGGTCCTCGTCGACCTCGATGACGTCGACGCCGGTGACGGCCGGGAGCAGGCCGCCGGTGAGGTAGGCCCGGTCGATCCGGCTGTCCGGGCCATGGCTGAGGCTGCGATTGACCGTGCGGGCCAGCGTGCTCGGGTCGCCGTGCGGGGCGGCGGCCCAGTAGCGGGCCACATCCTCCAGCCCGGCGGTGCGCAGCGTGGCGTCCGGCCGGGTGTCCATCCGGCGGGTGGCGTCCGCGGCCGGGTAGGAGCGGTGCAGGCGGTGCGGGCGGTTGGCGATCGCCTCCATCTCGGGCAGGGCCGGCTCACCCACCGCACCCGGCTCGGGGTAGGAGTTGGCGTCGCCGGCGAGGATCGCCGGGAGGGTCGTCCACTGCCCGCTGCTCTGCCAGCCCTTGTCGGCGTACGTGGTCAGCCACTCGGCCTCGATCAGACGCTGGGTCGAGCTGGCGTAGGCCAGGTGGTAGGAGACCAGGATCAGCGGAAGCGCGGTAGGGCCGGCCGCCCGGTAGCGCACGGTCAGGGCGGTGGGCGGCAGCACCCAGGCCGGGCTGAGGCCCTCGTCCCAGTCCCGCACGACCCCGAACCGCTCCGGGTGATAGAACACGGCCGTGCACGACTTCGGACCGAGCTTGCCACGCAGGCCCAGTGCCTCTTCCATCTCGTAGAAGACCTGCCGGCCGCCACCCTCCGCGTCGGGGAGCTCCTGACGGAAGACCACGTCAGGAGCGAGGCTCTTGAGCAGGGCATACGCGCGTTGGCGCAGGGTGGGGTCTCCCTTGCCGTTGCGTTCGAAGTTCCAGCACAGCAGCGTCAAGGTGTTGTCGTGGGTGCGGCTCATTGGGGCTGTCCTCTCATGGTGGTGGTTGTGCCCCCGTCGTGGCGGGCCTGTTCTCGGCAGCCCGGCCGCGGCCTTCCGCGGCCGGGCGCCCTGCCGCCCCCGGCGTGTCATCGCGGAAAGGGGGCCGGTACGGGCCTGGTGTCAGCCGTGTTTCAGGGAGCGGAGGAAGGAGTGCGTGTAGCGGGAGTGGCGAAGGGCCTGGGCCAGATCCGCCGGCCTGGTCAGGCCGTGGCCTGTGCCGTCGGGTTGCACCAGCCAGTGCGGCGGGCCCGGGAAACGCCCGCCCGGCATCGGACAGGCGATCGTGTGGGGTGCGTCGATGCCGGTGAGGAGCAGGCCGCCGGGGACGTCCCGCCCGTCGACCATGCTGGTGGGCACCAGGAAGTCCGCGTGGAAAGTGCGTCCTATCACCGGGCCGGTTCTGTGACCGGTCTCCTCCAGGTAGTGCAGGGCGCGCTGCCCCACGTCCAGAGGGACCCGCACGACGTGGAAGGCCCGGCCCAGGGGTATCTCCGCGGGCATGTGGTCACCGGACTCCACCCAGGGGTGGTGGCGCGGTGAGGGCCGGGTATACCCGGCCGCCACCGCCAGCCACCGCGCACCGGCATGCAACCCCCTCCCGGCGCGCGCGTTGCTCACGGCTCGTCCCCGGTCCGTCCGGCGGCCGCCGCGTCCAGACAGACCGCGGGAAGGTCCGGCTCCGCACTGCGCTGCCCGGGCACGGCCAGAGCGGTTGCCTGCTCCAGCCGCACGGCGGCGAGGATCAGCCCGATGTGGCTGAACGCCTGCGGGTAATTCCCGAGCTGGCGGCCGGTGCGAGGGTCGTACTCCTCGGCGAGCAGCCCCAGGTCGTTGCGCAGGGCGAGAAGCCTGTCGAACAGTGAGTGGGCCTCGCCGGTACGGCCGATCATCGCCAGGGTATCCACGAGCCAGAACGCACACAGCAGGAAGGCGCCCTCGTCGCCGGGCAGGCCGTCCACGCCCTCGTCGGTGCCCTGCGTCGGGTAGCGCAGGATGAAGCCGTCCGGGGTGGACAGCT